>CAJTWA010000049.1 GCA_910580195.1 uncultured Lachnospiraceae bacterium | reverse complement strand
GCAGTTAGTTCGCCGGAACGTTGCCCAGTTTGTGTGGGGAAGGGCAGCCCTGCATTGCCGTCCGCCCCCAAAGCCCCCTCATTTTATCTCCTTTGCACAAAATGGCAACCTTACACTGCCATCCGCCCCCCCAAAGCCCCCTCATTTTATCTCCTTTTCACAAGATGGCAACCGAAAGCAATTGCCAAACCTAAAACATATGCTCCCCAGCCACCCCATCATCAATCAGCTTCTGGATCTCATCCTCCGCATACCCAACAGACGCCAAAATATCCCTCGTATCCTGCCCCAGCAGCGGCGACCCCCTATGGATTGGGCAAACCTCATCATTAAACCGTATCGGGTTATTGTAAAACCGGATATTCCCAATCTTATCCTGCCATGCAAAAGAAGTAGCCTCCGTCTGGTTCGCATGGTCTGACGTATACGCCTCAATAAACGGCAGCACTTCCGAAGCCGGCACCCCAACAGCCAAAAGTTTTTCCTCCACTTCCTTGCGGAACATGGTACGTGTCACAGCTTCAATCTGCCCCACCAGCGCATCCCGGTTGGCAATCCGCCCTGCATTATCACGAAACCGCGGGTCAGCGGGAAGGCTTAAAACTTCCTGCATCTTCTGCCACCGTTCCTCGGTATCTGCAATGATGGACACCCAGCCGTCCCTTGCCTCAAAAATGCCATAAGGCGCAACGAACCTGTCATGGTTCCCAAACCGGGATTGGGCGGCGTCCCCATATTTTCCATAATCCATCAAGGTTTCTGCACAGGAAACCATCACTACGTCAGACATGCCCACGTCAATCCTGCATCCCTTCCCAGTCCTGCGGGCTTCTATCAATGCCATCAGCACTGCATTGAAGCCGTAAATCCCAGTCAAGGTGTCGCAGTTGGCATTTCCAGCCTTCATAGGCGCGCCGTCCGGTTCCCCGTTGCTGGCCGCAAAGCCGCCCCTTGCCGCTGCGATTGCGTCATAGCAGGGATATTTCATCAATGGGCCGCTTGCCCCGAACCCGCTCAATGACATGAACACAATTTTTGGATTGATTTCCTTTAATTTCTCATACCCAAGGCCTAGGCGGTCGATGGAGCCGCTCTTGAAATTCTCAAGGACCACATCCGCCTCTTTCACCATCCGGTAAATAACGTCCTTCCCCTCTTGGGAGGAAAGGTCTAACTCAATGCTCTGCTTGTTTTTATTGTAAGCGCAGTATAAAGTGCTCATCCCATTTACAAATGGATCCCATGTCCGGGACTGGTCGCCGGCATTGTAACGCTCTACCTTCCATACCTC
This sequence comes from uncultured Lachnospiraceae bacterium, assembly GCA_910580195.1. Classification (GTDB taxonomy): domain Bacteria; phylum Bacillota; class Clostridia; order Lachnospirales; family Lachnospiraceae; genus Petralouisia. Next base: position 31,277 of record CAJTWA010000049.1, on the reverse strand, counting down.
CGCGCCCAAATCCGCAAACTGCCATGCTGTGTACACCCCAGCCAGCGCAATGGTAAAATCCAGCACCTTCATACCTTGGAATACGCCTGTTGATTCCCACTTGGCCATTTTTATCTCCTTTCTGATATTCCCAGTTCCGCTATCTATGTCAGCAAACCTTCCTTTTCCGGTTGGCATTTTTTCAGATAATCCCTTCCGAACGCATATGCTCCATTTTTTCCCCGGAAATCCCAAGCTCCTTTAAGTAGCTTTCCGTATCCGCGCCCAGCGCCGGAGCCGGGGCAACCATGTGGCTCTCCCCGTCTGGGCCTCCGATAAACTTCGCTGCAAAGCCCACCTGCAAAGTATCCCCAACCTTTGGGTCCTCTACATGGATTAGCATTTCCCGGTCTTTTACCTGCGGATCGTTTGCCAATTCCTTGAAGGTATTGCAAGGCCCGCCCGGCACCATGGCCTCCCGGCAAATCATGTCTGCCTCTTCGATGGTAATGGTGGCAAAATAATCCCTAAGCTGCTGGTCCAGATCCCCGAAATAATTTTCCATGGAACGGGCTGGGTCATGGGCGTAGCGGGGGTCTTTTGCCCACACCTCGTTCCCGGCGCATGTTGCAAAATTAATCCACTGGGCGTCGCTGCCAATGCTTAAGGAAAACCAGCCGTCCTTGCAGCGGAAAGTGTCTGTGGGGTTGGTGGTGGGGAACCCGTTCCCAATCCGCTTGGGCAGGGCGTTCATCCCCAAAAGCCCTTCCACAAAGGTATCGTCAAGGGATACCATGGTGTGCCATACGCTGACGGACACCTTCATGCCCTCCCCGGTTTCCTGCGCCTTCAAGTATGCGGCAAGCATCCCTGCGCTTAAATGCCAGCTGCTGTAAATATAAGCCAGCGGGAAACCGAACTTAGTGGGGCGTTCCGGGAACCCGGTCTTTTCCTGCAGGCCCGAGCGGGAATTTACCAGCAAATCATAATCCGGCATATCCTTCCATGGCCCGGATTCCCCATAAGGGGTCAGTATGCCGTAAACCAATTTTGGGTTTAACGCTTTCAAGTCCCCAAATCCCAAGCCCAGCTTTTTCAGGCTTTCCTCCGGCCTGTTGGCAACCAGCATGTCAAACTGGGGAACTAAGCGTTTCAGCACCTCCTGCCCAGCGCTTTTTCCAATGTCAAGGGTCATGCTCCGTTTCCCCCGGTTGTAAAACGCTTGGTAAATCCCTTCTTCCCCGTCCTTGCCCCCGCGCCTGCGGATAAAATCGCCGCCATGGGGATGTTCAATCTTAAGGACTTCTGCGCCATAATCGGCAAACATGCTGCCGGCATAGGGGTTGCCGTCCGTAAGGTCCAGCACCTTCAATGAGCTAAGTGGCTTCATAGTTTCTTCTCCCTTCTGTTTACTTTTACGTGAAAATAAACGTCCAAAAAAAATTTCTGGCGTTCTGCCTTGTTTGTAGGGAAGTATACCACGTACTTGTTTCCTAAGTCAAATCACAAAATCGAACAATATTTTGTTTTAAATTTTGTAAGTTTTGCACAATTGAAATTTTCCTTCCTCTTTATGCATTTTCAAAAACAGCAGTTTTATCATGGTTTCAGGGAAAATTTTTGTTATTTTGAAAATTCAGCCATTGACAAAACCGAATCCATTGATTATGATAGGCATATCAAAATACTTTTTCGTGAAAGTTCCCGAAAAATGTATCCAACCTAATGCTCGCAAAGAGCGCAAAATACCAAACAGGAAAGGAAGGACAGGTAAATTATGAAAATCATTGCATGTTGTAAAATCGTCCCAAACGAAGAAGAAATTACAGTTCTGCCAGACCGGACCCTTGCAATGGCAGACGCATCCCCCAAAATCAGCCAGTATGACTTAAATGCCTTAGAAAGCGGCAAGCTACTGGCAGCAGAGAGCAAAGGCAGCATGGCGGCCCTCTCCATCGGCCCCAGTGCCTATCTGGAGAATTCCAAGATCCGCAAGGATATCCTCTCCCGCGGGGCGGATGAGCTGAACCTTGTCATTGACGACGCCCATGATTTTTCTGATTCCCTGCAGACGGCAAAAGCCATCGCCGGCGCAGTGAAGGCAATTGGGGAATATGGCGTTGTGCTCTGCGGCGCAGGCTCCAGCGACCTGTACATTCAGGAGGTTGGCATCCAAGCAGGCACCCTTTTAGGCGTACCCGTAGTCAACAACGTGACTGGCATCAAAATTGCTTCTGAATCTGCCCTTGAAGTGGAACGGACGCTGGAAGAAGAAGTGGAAGTGCTGGAAGTTCCCCTTCCCGCCGTGCTTTCCGTTTCCTCAGAAATCAATGTGCCGGCAGTCCCAAGCATGCGTGAAATCATGAAGGCAGGGAAAAAGCCCGTCCATGTGCTTTCCATTGACGCAGAAATCACCCCCTCTGCCAGCACCGCAGAGCAGGTTGCGCCAAAGCAGCAGGAACGCCGCCAAGAAACCGTGGAAGGCGACAACGCAGAAGCCGTAGACGCATTGGTTGCATTTTTGAGAAAAGAAGGATTTTAAGTAGAGGAGGAAAACCGTTATGGCAATTCAACCCATTTTTATTGTAAGTGACAACTTTGCTGTCCTGCCGGAATTCTGCGCAGGGGCAAAAGAGCTGGCAGGGAGCGTGACTGCCGTTATTTTCGGCGATGAAGCTGCTGCAAAGGAACATGCGTCCTGCGGCGCAGAAAAAATCGTATACTGCCCAGTTTCCGAGGAAGGCGCGCCGGAAGATTACGCTTTTGCCATCGCTGATTTGGTAAAAGAGCAGCCGCAGGCAGTCGTAATGGTGAACAACAGCATCCGCGGCCGCTGCCTTGCCGGGAAACTTTCCGTACATCTTGACACCGCCGTACTGGGCAGCGTCAACGAAATATCTGCTGAAAACGGTACCCTGTGCTGCCGCCGGGTAGTCTACGGCGGGACTGCCCAGCGCAAGGAAACCTTTGCCGCAGCTTACGGCGTCATCACCATTTCTGCCGGCATTTTTGAAGCCCCAGCAGAAGCTTCTGGGACTGCCGAAGTCCTTCCCATCGCAGGAAAGCCCGATGCGCCTATCCGCAGGATTTCCCGCAATGAGAAAAAAGAAGGCGGCGTGAACCTTGTGGCTGCAAAACGCATTGTAGACGTAGGCCGCGGCCTTGCTGCCGAAGAAGACCTTGAAATGTGCAGGAACCTTGCCAAAGCATTGGACGCAGAGGTTGGCTGCTCCCGCCCGGTTGCCGAAAATAATAAATGGATGCCCAAATCATCCTATATGGGGATTACCGGCGTGCAGGTAAAGCCGGAGCTCCTTCTTGCACTTGGCGTATCTGGGCAAGTGCAGCACATCGGGGGCATCAACAAATCCAAAGTGATTGTCGCCATCAACAAAGACAAAGCCGCGCCCATCTTCAAAAACGCAGACTTTGGGCTGGTAGGCGACATGTATAAAATCGTGCCTGCATTAATTGAGAAACTCTCCTAACATTCCGCAGCACGAACAGGAGCAGCATTATGATAGCAGATATTGTAGGAAACCGCACATTAAAAAGCCAATGGGATGAAACCGTATCGCTTTACGGGGAAAACCTCTTTTTAAAATTTATTTCCGTACAGGATGAAATTAGCTCTTTCACTTATGAAGCATTTGACCGGAACGTAAAGCAGGCCGCCAACCTGCTCTTAAGCCTTGGAATCCAAAAAGGCGACTTTGTGGGGCTGCACCTGCACAACCGGCCGGAATATCTGGCCTGCTGGCTGGCAATTGCCCAAATCGGCGCCGTTTCCATCCCGATAAACGAACATTTCCAAGCAGGGGAATGTAGCTATATCATCCAGAAATGCAGCATCTCCCATCTGATTGCAGAACCATGCTCCATTGGGATTTATCTGGAGCACTATGATAAATTCCGGCTGCAGACGCTGATACTGGCAGGCGGGGAATCCTTAGACCCGCGGGTTGTTTCCCTCGCCCCTGCCATGGAGCGGCAGCCTTACGCCTTAACAGGGCAGATTGCGGTAGGCTCCGAAGATACCGCCGTCATCCTGTTTACCTCCGGCACTACCCGCAACCCCAAGGGCGTCGTTTACACCCACGCCAACGTGGTCTACGGCGGGCTGCTCCATGCAGAGCAGATCTGTATGCGTACCGGGGACCGGTTCCTGACTGCCATGCCCTGCTACCATATGGATTTTCAGGAAATGGCCGCAGCCCCCGTCATCTGCACCGGGAGCACGCTGATTATGTCCGAGCACTACAGCGCCCGGCGGTTCTGGCGGCAGATTTACGAACACAAAGCAGATTTTACCGATACCATGTCCATCATGAACCGTACCCTGATGATGCAGCCCGTCCAGCCGTGGGAAAAAGACCATTGCCTGAAACAAGTCTATTTTTCCATGGGCTTAAGCGATGAGGAAAAAACGGCCTTCGAGGAAAGGTTTGGGGTAAGGCTTTTAAATTCCTACGGCATGACGGAAACTGTTTCCGCCGTGACCTGCGTCCCCCCATGGGGCAGCCAGCATTGGCCCTCGGTGGGGCGGCCTGCCCTTTCTTATGAAATTAAAATCGTGGATGAGCAGGGGAATACTTTACCGGCTGGCACAGAAGGGGAAATCTGCGTCCACGGCGTGCCCGGGCGATCCCTCGTAAAAGGCTATTACCAAGAGGAAGAAGCCACCAGCCGCCTGCTGGACCCGGAAGGCTGGCTCCACTCCGGGGACTGGGGATATCTGGACGAAGAAGGCTGGCTCTTTTTCCTCGGCCGCTGCGGCCATATCATCAAGCGGGCAGGGGAAAACATCAGCTGCACGGAAGTGGAGTCTGTCCTAACCTCCCATCCCCTCGTTGCCGACGCCGCAGTCATCGGGGTGCCTGACCCCATCCGCGGGCAGGCAGTCAAGGCCTTCCTCCAGTTAAAAGAAAATGCCGCAGTGACGGAAGAAGAGATCATCCGCTACTGCGAGGAACGCCTTGCCTACTTTAAAATCCCAACCCAGCTTGCATTTGTCACGGAATTTCCCCGGACTGCAACTGGAAAAATCAAAAAAAATCTTCTCAATCAGGAGGAATCACAATGAACATACTTGTATGCATCAAACAAGTGCCCGATACTACCGAAATCAAAATCGATCCGGTAAAAAATACATTAATCCGCGAGGGGGTCCCCTCTATCGTGAACCCTTTTGACGGCTACGCCCTAGAAGCCGCTGCCCGCATCAAGGACAGCGACAAGGACACAAAGATTGTTGTCCTCTCCATGGGGCCCGCACAGGCAAAAAACGCCTTAAAAGAATGTCTTGCCATTGCCGCAGACAAAGCATACCTCCTTACGGACCGTGCTTTCGGCGGTTCTGACACGCTGGCAACCAGCTATATCCTGTCCCAAGCCATTCGCCATTTAGAAAGCCTTGAGGGCAAATTCGACCTGATTTTCTGCGGGAAACAGGCCATCGACGGCGACACCGCGCAGGTAGGGCCGGAAATTGCAGAGCACTTGGGGCTCCCTCAGATTACATATGGATTGGAGGCTTCCGTGGAAGGCGGCAAAGTAGTAGTGAAAAAAGAAGCCGAGGAAGGCGTACAGGTTATCACAGCCCCCATGCCCTGCCTTGTCACCTACACCAAGCCCTCTTGGGACCCAAGGTATCCTACCTTAAAGCGGAAAATGGCTGCCAACAAGGCCCAAATCCCAGATATCACCGCCGCAGACCTTTCCGGCATCAATCTGGAACAGGCCGGCCTGAAAGGCTCCCCAACGAAAGTAAAAGCCACCTTTGTCCCGCCAAGGAAAAGCGGCGGCGTCCTCATCCAAGAGGAAACTTCTGCCGACAGTGCGAAAAAACTGTTTTCCCTGATGAATGACGGCGGCCTACTATAGTTTGTGCCGAAGCAAAACGAAAGGAATGGAACATGATTATGGAAGTCAAAAGCAAAGACCTATGGGTATTGATTGAAACGAAAGAAGACGGCTCACCGAAAAAAGTCGGCCTTGAGCTTTTAAACCCCGGCAAGGATATGGCGAAAAAGCAGGGGGGCGAACTGGTTGCCATCGTCATTGGATGCAACGTGGGCGCTTCCATTGAAGCCGCCTCCCGTTACGGCGCAGATACCGTCATTGCAGTAGACGGCGAAGAATTCAAGGAATATACCACAGACGCTTATACCGCCGCCATTGCCAAGCTGGTAGAAACCTACGGCCCAACCAGCATGTTAATCGGCGCAACCAACAACGGCCGCGACTTAGGGCCAAGGATTGCCTGCCGCCTGCACACCGGGCTGACCGCAGACTGCACCGCCCTTGACATTGATGAAGAAACCGGGAACGTGGCATGGACCCGCCCAGCCTTCGGCGGCAACCTGATGGCAACCATTATGTGCCCGGAACACCGCCCCCAGATGGGAACGGTGCGCCCTGGCGTATTTAAAATGGCAGAACCCACAGAACACAGCGCAAAAGTAATCCACGAAAACATCTCCATCCCCAAAGAGGAAATCCGCACCCAAGTCCTTGAGCTTATCCGGGAACTAGATGCAGAAACCGTCGATTTGGAAGGGGCGCAGATTATCGTTTCCGGCGGCCGCGGCGTGAAAGGCCCGGAAGGCTTTGCGCCAATCCGCGCGCTGGCAGAGGCCCTTGGGGGCACGGTAGGCGCATCCCGGGCAGCCGTAGACTCCGGCTGGATTCCCCATGCCCACCAAGTAGGCCAGACCGGCAAGACGGTAGGTCCAAAACTCTACATTGCATGCGGCATTTCCGGCGCAATCCAGCATTTGGCTGGGATGAGCAGCTCCGAGCGCATTATCGCTATCAATAAAGACCCGGATGCACCGATTTTCGGCGTTGCCGACTATGGGGTGGTGGGGGACCTGTTTGAAGTCCTGCCTGTCCTGACAGAAGAAATCAAAAAGGCGAAAGCCTAACCGGCAAATCAACTGACATTGATACTCCTTCAAATTTTCAATGGATTTCACTAAAAATTACAACGGTTTCACGGTACGTTTCAGAACGGACTGACAGAAAAAGCAGCGGCCTTCCATACCCTAAGGCCGCTGCTTTTTATTATACTTTTATTCCATAGAAAATTTATTGCTATTGTAATTTGTGTATCAAGTAAATTGCAATAAGCACATCGGTGCTTAAAGTCTTCTCTCAAATATTTAACATAGGTATGGTAATCTGAAAAACCAATTGAAAGACAAGGCATAAAACAGTTGACATTGCATATAGTATAGTGGTACACTTGATTTAGTTAAAGGTACAGTTATGAATGGCTTGGCGGCCATTCGGATTTTTTTATCAGTTATGATGGGCTTGGCGGCTCATTGGAAACTCCCATCTTATGATGGGAGTATTTTTCTTAATTTGTGCTATATAAAGATGCGAAACTTTTGTTTGGTAATACTCCCATACATAATCCTTAATTTCCTGATAAGTAGCTGTGCCGATGCATTCTCGCCTATCTGCTTCATCAAGACTAATTTCTATCTCAACCTTAGCAGATTTGTCCCCTGATTTTTTACGCACTTCTTTCTATATAGAAAGAAGCCTACCTGAACTATGGGGCATATTGGGTTCTCCCCCCCCTCACACCTTTTGCCAAAAACTGCTTGCCCCATCCCCCAAACCGGTCTATACTGTAACTATCACAACCGAAGAAAGGGGGAGCATCTACCGGCTGCAAGGCGCAGTATGCCCTGCAGCACTGTCCAGAGCATGTTTGGAAAATGCACTAGCAGGCCATCAAACAAAAGAAGGGGGAGCATCCAAATGGGAGAACGGCCAAAAAACATCAGCAAAATGCTTGTTATCACAAAAGGCAACATTGCCGACAAAAAATTCCTAAAAAAACACCACATTGACGCCATCGTAAACGCTGCCAACCCAACGCTGATGAAAAGCGAAGGGGAGAAAGCCGGCAGGGAGCAAAGCGTCAACCTGTCTATCCACAACGCCGTTGACAAGGGCAAGAAGGACGGCTATTTCGAAAAGAAAATCAACGCAAAATTAGGGACAAATACGCAGAACCAAGAAATCCGGTGCCAACGCGGAAATGCTGTCCTGACAAAAGGCTACGGGCTCTGCAATTATATCATACACGTCGTCGGGGCAGAATATGACGGGATACAGCAGAAGCGTTCCGGCGCCTGTTCCAGCTCCAAAAAAGAAATTCTGGAATCCTGCTACTATGGAATCGTATCTATTTTAAAACAGCACACCGACATTGCATCCATCGCCGTCCCGATTATCGGCGCCGGGAATTATGGGTTCCCATTCGCCCTTGCCGCACGCATCGCAGCAGCCTCCATGGCAAACGCGCTGATTGAATGGAGGACGCAGGACCCAGAAATGTTTGAAATGGCCTCCATCCGTGAAATCCATTTCGTCATCTACGACAAAAACAAAAATATCCAGAGAAAGCATTTCCTCTGCATGGACCAGATTCTGGACGGGTATGCCCCGCTCATTGGAGAAAACCAGAAAGTTGTTTTCCAAGACTCCTTTACCGCCCATTACGGCTATATCAATGAAATCAAAAAATATGACGAACAGCGCGGATATTTTTCCGTGGCACGGAACATACGCCTGCTTTTGATGTGGCTGCGCTTACTCTTTTTCCCAGCCATGTGTTTCAAGGACTTTTACGGCAAATACAATTGGAGGAAACGGAGGCAGTCCGTAGAGCTTCTGGCTATTTTTAAAATTGCCCTGCCGCTCCTTTGCTTTTTCCTGCTGTCCCGTTTCCCAGCCGGGAAGGCCCCAGCCCTCCTTGCAGGGACTGCCGCAGGCATTACCATTTACAGCATGTGCGACACCATTACTTACCTGCTGATTTTAATTCTGATGGCAGACATCCAACGGCCGTCGGCAAACCTCATCCGCTCCATGATGATGCTGTTTGTCAATTACATAGAAACGGCGTTAGACACTGCCTTTTTATACTGGGCCAGCTTCCGGGACAGCAGTTCCTTAGAAGATGCGCTGCAATTTGGCCTCCTTGGGGATTACAATGCCGCAGGCGCCGCGGGCGCCACAGCCTTTGCCAACTGCTTCTGGCCTTGCCTGCATGCAAGCATACAATTTTTCTTCCTCACGCTGGTCTTTGGTTATCTGGCAAACCATATGCGCCAGAAAAAATTTATTAGTTAATAAGGGGGAATTGCAATGATTGATTTTTTTAACGTCCCTATGTGGGAAGAAAGCAAAATCGAAACGGAAGAAGAAATTATCACTTATTTAAAATATGTTTTTAACCAAACAGAAAAAATCCACAAACCATACAACACCCATTTAGCAGCCTTAGTCCCAAAGGAAAAATTTTTAGAATACACAGAACTCCTCCGCCGTATCAGCCAAAACTGCGGGCCATGGCTGGCAAAACGCGCCAACCTGCAGCAAGAGCAAACACCAGATACAAAACCCCAGCAAACCAACACTGCAAACACCCCTACGCTACAGCCTGGACCGGAACTGGATACAAAACCCCAGCAGGACGAAGCTGCAAACATCCCTGCGCTACATCTTGAACCGGAACTGGATACAAAAACCCAGCAGGACGAAGCCGCAAACATTCCTGCGCTGCAGCCTGAACCGGAACTGGATACCGAAACCCAGCAGCAGGAAGTTAAAGCCTCAAATACCTCTGGGACACAGCAAAAGCAAAACACAGATACCGAAACCCAGCAGCAGGATCCCACTCCCGCAATTGGCCCTGCACCGCAGCAAAGCAGCCTAATCCAGAAGCTCTATGATACGGTAGCCGCAAACCTTTACCTGCGGAAAGGCCAATGCGAAGAGCAGCTTTTCCTAGATTCCTCTGGCAGCTACAAAAAAGCCTTAGAACTCCTCCGGGAATACCGCCCTTTGCAGGACGGCCATGCATCCGGCACACTGGACAGCCTGCTCGACCTCTTAATCCAGCTAAACCTTGGGAAATACCTGCGCAACATGAGCTATTTTGAAAGCCGGAGCCGCTTTAACCTTGCCATCCATGCATTTGAAAAAACCATAAAGATGCTGGAAACACAGGAAACCGGCAAATTCAGCCGGGAGCAATCCCAAATCTGGCTGGAGTCAGCCGTCGACATTGGGAAAGCAAAAAAGAACCTTTACGAGTTATCCGAGGCGGAGGGACATTTCAAAATCATGGTAAACGGCCTCTGGAAGCTGGCAAGCAAAGACAAGCAGGATATCTTAAAAAACCTCAGATTCTGCCAAGCAAAGCTGCCGGAACAAGAAAATGCCGCCTACCTGCGCCTCCAAGCTGACAAAAAAGTAGCAGACATTTTCTTAGTCCGGGCGCTGGTGCAGCTTGCTGTCATCTACCGGAAACAACGGAAATACGATAAAGCGAAAGATGTATGCAAAGCCGTCATCCGCATGGAACCAGAAAACGCAGAAGCCATCAACAACTTAGGGGTATGCCACCGGAAAGATGAAAATTATGGGCGGGCAATCAGCCTTTTTAAGCCGCTGATGCGCAGGGGCAACCGCCTTGCCACAATCAATTACTGGAAATGTGTCCTGCGCCAAGAAGAACGGGAACGTGGTTCTGGGGATGCCACCAAAAAAGAAATTCAGGAATTTTTAAAACAGGAGGAACAAGACCGGGAATACCGCCTGCTCCAAGCACGTTTCCTGCAATTTTTAAGGAAACACAAAAAAGCTTACGCTATTTTTCAGGATTTATATGAAGCATACCCCTATATTTACAAAGGGACAATTGGGCTGAAAGCATACTACAACATGGCTACCTGCCTGATGCAGGCTGAAAAATACCAGCAGGCAGCGCGGATTTTAAACGAAATCTTAGTTGCCTGCCCAAAGGACCGGCTGGCACAGATTGATTGGGGCTGGTGCATGATGAAAATGAACCGGTACCAAGAGGCAAGGGACGAATACCTTGAAGTAATGGACATTGGCACCCAAGAAGAAGATACCCGCAAAGTAACAATAGAAGACCTCAAGAATTATCGGCCCACATCCCATTTAAGCAGGTATGAACTTGTGCGGCAGCTGAACAATTTAGGGGAATGTTACCTGCGCATGGGCAACATCCCAGAAGCAGTTACCTTATTCCAAAAAGTTTTAGGAAACGAAAATTCAAACATAGAAGCCATGAACTATCTGGCGCAGTGCTATATGCTGGAAGGGGAAAAATTAGAAAAAGCCAGAGCTTACGAAGGCGCCGAAAGCAAATATGCAGAAGCCATCAAGCAGCTGGAAACAGCAGCTCCCTTAGTAGAATCCGCAGAACCAGAACGGAAAGAAAAAAATCCCCTTGCATCCAACCTGTTCCTTGCCAACACCGCCCGCCTACAGGCAATAATTAAGAGAAATGCGGACAATCCAGAAAGGAAAAAAGAAGGGGAAATAAAATATAAGGAGAACATGGAACATTCTCTCCTCTATTACCCCGACACCGAATATTCCCAAAAAGCCTGCTGCAAATTTGCAGAATTCCTTCTGGAATCTGAGGCCAGCATGCTCCCCTCCCCAGACGCAGGGCAAATGCCCTCCCCGGAATACAGCCCCCGCATAGCATCTGGCATTGATACAGAATCTATCAACCTATACCGGGCATTTTCCCGCATAAAGCTGTGGAAACAGGAAGAAGGCTATGAAAAATTTTCCCATTTCATGCAGTCCCGGGAATTTATCAGCACTGGGGCAGGGAAACGCGGAAAAATACTGGCTTGGCTGTTTTTAATTTACCAAGGCGTGACGGCCTTAAAGGAGGAGTGCCGCTATTCCCCCAGCGCAGGGCAGAACGCCTTCACCCCCGCCCACTATACCTCCCTTGCCACCTTGAAAATACTGGTCGCAGAAAATGATAAGGAAAGCGGCAAACAGCCCAGCCTCCGCCTATGGAACAGCGTACATATGAACGACCCCAACGAAGGCGCATGCTTCATAGAGCTGCTGAAGCTCGGCTGTAAGAACTCCCAGAAAAACCCACAGGGGCAAAACCAAGAACAGGAGGACTACACCCTGTCGCAGTATTTCCCCCACCTCAATAACAATGCCGAAAACCTTGCGCCGATAAATGGCAACGTCTACATCACCAGCTTTTGCCAGCAGAAAGACGATTTACAGATGTGGATGGCATATGGGGACAATGCCGAAGGGTGCAGCATAACATTCGCAGACGACTTTTTTGACATCCGGAGCCAAATCAAAGGCCCCCTCGGCCTGACTGAATACTCCGACAAGGATTACCCCCTGTACCAAGTGCAGTACTTGGACGAAAAAGAACTGCTGGAAAACGGCAGGATAAAAATTGTTTCCTGCAAAAAAGAAACCTCCGCCCGCTGCAGCCATTGCGGGCAGGACATCCTCAGGGAACAGGCCAAAACAGCAAAAGCAAAACGGATAGAAAGCTGCATGGGACATATCTGGGAACACATCAGCGAGCTCCTGCATTGGATGGACGAAAAAATTGGGAAAGAAGAAAATGGGAAAGAAAGCCGGATTACACCCACCACAAAAGCCGCCGTTACCGCATTTGTGGCAGATGCTTTAAATGAAATCCGGTTCCTTTTCAAATATTCCGATTATGCAGATGAGGAAGAAATGCGTTTGATCCGCTGCTCCTACCAGCCCCAGTTTGAGGACAAGTTCCCCATCCCAAGGATGTACATTGACGTTGGGCGGGAAATCCAAATCGGGGAAGTCATGCTCGGGGCAAAAATCAGCCCGCAGGAGGCAAACGAGATTGTTTCTTGGCTTTATGCTACGGGAAAAGTACGGAAAGTCACAAAATCACAGAAGCACTATAAATAATACGCCAAAAACCAATCCTACGTTAGCTACAGCTCCTGAATCCGCTTAAGGGCAGCAAGGGTATTTTCATACGTCCCAAATGCAGTCAGCCGGAAATACCCTTCCCCGCTTGGGCCAAAGCCAGAGCCGGGAGTCCCTACCACGTTGGCCTGTTCCAGCAGGTAGTCAAAAAATTCCCATGAAGTCATGTTTCCCGGGGTTTTCAGCCAGATATAAGGGGCGTTCACCCCGCCAAATACCGTATATCCTGCGTCTTTCAGGCCATTTTTGATGGCAGCGGCATTTTTCATATAGTAGGCAACCTGCTCCCTTAGCTGGGCTTTGCCCTCTGGGCTGTAGGTAGCCTCCCCTGCCCGCTGGACAATGTAGGGGGCGCCGTTGAATTTCGTCCCATGCCGCCTTGCCCACATCTGGTGCAGGGATACTTCCCCGCATTTCAGTTCCTTGGGAACTACGGTATAGCCAAGCCGCACCCCGGTAAACCCAGCGTTTTTGGAAAAACTTTTCAGCTCAATGGCGCATGTTTTTGCCCCTTCACATTCATAAATGGAATGGGCTACATCCGGTTCTGAAATATAGGCTTCGTAAGCGGCGTCATAAATAATCACAGCCCCAACCTTGTTGGCATAATCCACCCATTCCTGAAGCTTCGCTTTGGGGATGGTTGTCCCGGTGGGGTTGTTGGGCAGGCACAAGTAGACCATGTCCGGCGTTTCCTTGGGGAATTCTGGCACAAAACCATTTTCCATGGTGCAGGGCATGTAGATGACATTGCTCCAAGTTTCCGCCTTGGAGTCATAGTCCCCGGTGCGCCCGGCCATCACGTTGGAATCTACGTATACCGGGTAAACGGGGTCGCAGACTGCTATCCTGTTTTCTTGCCCGAAAATTTCTTGGATGTTGGCAGAATCGCTTTTTGCGCCGTCTGACACGAAGATTTCGTCTGGGGAAACGGCGCATCCCCGGGATTTGTAGTCATGCTCTGCAATGGCGTCCCGGAGGAACCCATAGCCTAAGTCTGGGGCATAGCCGTGGAAGGTGGCTGCATTTCCCATTTCGTCTACGGCCTGATGCATGGCTGCAATCACGGCTGGGGCAAGGGGCTGGGTCACGTCGCCGATGCCGAGGCGGATGATTTCCTTGTCTGGGTGTGATGCTGTAAATGCGGAAACTTTTTGGGCAATGGTGCTGAATAGGTAGCTGCCGGGGAGTTTTTGGTAATTTTGGTTGATTTTAAACATAATATCTGCTATTCCTTTCCTTTTTTGGGGGGGTGAAATAATTTACGTTTTGGGGGGGGCGGACGGCAATGCAGGGCAGCCCTGAATTGCCTGTGTACTGAATTTATTTATCTTGGGCATGTGAAGGTGAAAAACAGTTTTACTGCAAGAGTTCTGGCGGGAGGAATACTTCGCCGTCGAATACGGTGGTGGCTGGCCCTTCCATATAGATGGGGGAGGAGCCGCCTTGCCAGCGGATGGTAAGGTCGCCGCCTAATAGCTTTACCGTTACTTCTTGTTCTGCTGCCCCGTTTAGGATAGCGGCGGCGGCGGTGGCGCAGGCTCCGGTGCCGCAGGCTAAGGTTTCCCCGCTGCCGCGTTCCCAGACGCGCATACGCAGGGTGTTTCTGTCAAGGATGTTGGCAAATTCTGTGTTGACGCGCTTTGGGAACCTTGGGTGGTGTTCGAAGGATGGGCCGATTTTTTCCAAATCCAGTTCCCGGACGTCCTCTTCCATAAAGATGACGCAGTGGGGGTTGCCCATGGAAATGCAGGTCATTTGGTAAGTGCTGCCATCTACTTCCAAGGGGATGTTGACGGCTCTTGAACCCTTCGCGTCCACCGGGATTTTTTCGGGGGAAAGTTCGGGGGCTCCCATGTTGACGGTTACTGTGGATACTTTTCCATTTTCTACGGTTAAATTCAGGTCTTTAATCCCAGCCAATGTTTCTATTTTCACGTCCGTTTTATTAGTAAGGCCGTAATCGTAGACGTACTTCCCTACGCAGCGGATGCCGTTGCCGCACATTTCCCCCCGGGAGCCGTCTGCGTTGTACATTGCCATTTCAAAATCTGCTGCCTCGGATGGCTTTATCAGGATTAGGCCGTCTGAGCCTACCCCAAAATGCCTATCGCTGACAAATTTTGCTACCTGTTCTGGGTGCGTGACCTGCTCCTTGAAGCAATTGACATAAACATAATCATTTCCAATTCCATGCATTTTCGTAAATTTCATCTGCATCCCTCCTATTGGTATGCGGCTATTTAATCCTTCGTTCAGATACGAACTGTTATTGGTATGTGCCCATCTATTTTTCCGCTCAGGCACAAACTGTTATCCGTATGCGCCCACCTATTCTCATTCCCAAGCGCAAACTGCTGTGGGCATCTGCCTATCTATTTTTCCGCCCAAGCATAAACCGCTGTGGGCATTTTTCTACCTATTCCTACGCCCAAGCATAAACTGCTGTGGGCATTTTCCTATCTATTCTTCTGTTCCATCATAAACTGTTTTGGGCATCTGCCTTCCGGCTGGTTTCCACCCTTTACTTTTCCACCATTGCAAGGAACATCCTTGCTGCTTCTGCCAGCCCTGTGCCGCTGTCCATGCTGCTTTTCTGGAGGTAGCGGTGGGCTTCTTCCTCTGCCATGCCGTTCCTTGCCATCAGTATTTCTTTGGCTTTCTTTATAGCCTGCGTGTCCGCTTCGCTGCGTTTTGCCTGCCGGGGTTTCTTCCGTTTCCTCCGGCGTTCCATGGAATCTGCCAGCCGTTCCACGGCACCGGCCAGTTCGTGGACTTTTAAGGGCATGGCTAAGCAGGTTACTTGCCCCATGCCCTGTTCCTCCCAAGCGTCGGGGGATAGCACCGCCAGCATTTCAAAGCTGCCCGGCAGGTATTCCCGGAGCTGGGCATACATCATGTCTGCCAGCCGCCCGGCGCAGATGACAATCCCCTCCCCCAATAAATCCGCGTGCTGGAGGGCTTTTGCCCCTGTGGTACAGACGGCGCTGACATGGAACCCGTGCTTTACCAGAATGTTTTTTATGCTTTTCCCATTTTCCACTTTCGGAAATGCTACAATAATACTGACCAAACTTCTTCCTCCATGGAATGGAACCGAACCTTTCCTTTATGTTCCATTGATTCCCCATGCCCGTATAGGTTCCATATGCTTGCATGGTTTCCTATATGCCCGCAACAGGTTTCCCATACGCCCGCATGGTTTCCTATATGCCTACAACGGTTTCCCATATGCCCGCATGGTTTCCTATCGCCCGCAACGGTTTCCCATATGCCCGCATGGTTCCCATTTCCTTCTGCATCAGGCTGGGAGCTGCTGCCGTATTAAGGCTGTTTATACTTTATAGAGGTAATTGGCGATTTCCCAGTCTGTGACTTGCGCCCGGTAGGCCTCCCATTCTGCTTCTTTTGCATCGGCATACCTCTTGGCAATCTGCTCCCCCAGGACGCTGCGGATAAAGCCGCTGTTCCGCAGTTCCTTTACCGCCTCATGGAGGTTTGAGGGCAATGCGTCTATGTCCAGCCGTTCCTTTTCCTCTTTTCCCATCTGGAAAATGTTGGTTTTCACCGGGGCTGGGGGCTGGATGTTATGCTTTATGCCGTCTAAGCCCGCTGCAAGGCAGACGGCAAGGGCAAGGTATGGGTTTGCAGCCGGGTCTGGGCAGCGCAGCTCAATCCGGGTGGCCTCCCCCCTTGCCGCCGGAATCCTAATCAAAGGGCTCCGGTTGGTAGCGGACCATGCGATGTATATAGGCGCTTCGAACCCCGGCACAAGGCGTTTATAGGAATTTACCAGCGGGTTGGTGATAGCGGCCATCCCTTTCATGTGCTTCATCAGCCCGCCAATAAAAGCATAAGCTTCTTTGCTTAATCCAAGCCCGTCCGTGGTATCGTGAAAAATATTTTTCCCATCCTTAGACACTGACATATTGATGTGCATGCCGGAACCGTTGACGCCATATTTCGGCTTCGGCATAAAACTGGCAAACAGCCCGAACCGCTTGGCAATGGTTTTTACCGCCAGCTTAAACGTCATAATATTGTCCGCAGTCAGAAGCCCTTCCCCATAACGGAAATCAATTTCATGCTGCGCCGGGGCAACCTCATGGTGGGAGGCTTCGATTTCAAACCCCATTTCTTCCAACGTCAGCACCATGTCCCGCCTTGCATTTTCCCCTAAATCTACCGGGCCTAAATCAAAATACCCCGCCCGCTCATGGGTCAGCGTGGTTGGGCAGCCGTCCTCGTCCGTGTGGAACAGGAAAAATTCACACTCCGGCCCCACGTCAAACTGATATCCCATCCCTGCAGCTTCTTCAATCGTCCTCTTTAAAATATACCTCGGATCCCCCTCAAAGGGAGTCCCGTCCGGCCGGTAAATATCGCAGATAATCCTTGCCACCTTCCCCTGCTGGGGCCTCCATGGGAAAATTACAAAGGTATCAAGGTCTGGGTATAAGTACATATCGGATTCCTCAATCCGCACAAAACCTTCAATGGATGACCCATCAAACATACACTGGTTATTTAACGCCTTTTCCAGCTGGCTTTTGGTAACCGCCACATTTTTCAATGTCCCAAACAAATCCGTAAACTGGAGCCGGATAAATTCCACATCCTCTTCCTCCACCATGCGGACAATGTCCTGCTTCGTATATCTGCCCATATTGTTCCCACTCCTTTTCCAGTATGATGTTCCTGCTGCACAGCCTATTATAGCCAATCTCTTTCCCAAAGTCAAACATTACTGCATTAGTATGGTAAAGTATTTCTTCCTATTTAAATATAATATCACAGCAAATCCGCCTAAAGCCTTAATCTTCCATAAGCCGTCCATATTACTGCCCTTCCCCTTCCAATGCACAGCCAACCCAATACCCCTAATACCTTATCCCTTCTATAAGCCTATTAACATTACTGCACTTCCCCTTCCAATGCACAATCAACCCAACACATCCCAAACCTTATCAACGGTATTAGCAGATTCCCACAAAAATCACTTTTATCCCTCTTCTATTTCTTTTAATGATATTCCCTTTTTATTCTTCCATGCATTCTTTTATCACCCTCTCATTAACATTATCAAAAAATACAATTTTAAAATTATGTTTTATCTGTTAATTGGGAAAGATTATTCAAACTTACTGCCTCCAATGTTTGTAACTGTTGTACTGCTAACTGCCGAAGCAATTCCATGCGCTCTTTTTGGTTCTTTCCCTGACTAATCAAAACTGCATTATAACTTTCCAAATTGGCAAGAATCAGTAATTGATTCAGTGTTGCCACATCCCGCATATTTCCTTTTACAGCTGGATTCTCATCTTTCCACTGCTTTGCTGTTTTTCCAAACAAAACAACATTCAACAAATCTGCTTCATTAGCATAAGTATAAGCCACCTGTACAGGTGTCAATTCCGGCGGAATCAAATTATCCTTAACCGCATCAGTATGTATCCTGTAATTCAATTTAGAAATTTCTCTATTCAAATTCCAGTTCAAAGATAATCGGCTATTCTCGTCTGTCTTTAATCTCCTGTAATCTTTCATAATATATAACTGGAACTCAGGCGAAATCCAAGTTGCGAAAGACATAGCAATATCACTATGAGCATATGTTCCGCCATAACGTCCCGCTTTTGAAACAATGCCAATAGCATTCGTTGCTTCTATCCACTTCTTTGGTGACATTGTAAATGCGTTTGCTCCTGCCTGTTTTCTAAACCCCTCGAATTCGAGGGGTTTAAAATCTGGATTATGAAGTCTTTCCCATAATCCCAGAAATTCTATCACATCCCTGTTTCTCATCCAGTTTTGAATAACCGCTGTTGGGTCATCACTTTTATATCGAGCTATATCCGTCAATGAAATAAATTCATTTTCAAAGTCCTGTGTATAAATACCAATATCTATCCCGTTTGCATGAATTGTATCCTTAATTATTTTTCCCATTGCTCCTCCTTTCATAATATTACAAACTTTCTCAAACATTGTAACTGTTATTCTCTTAGATATATTCTGCCAAATAGTTATTTGTTTTCATCTTCCCGCATCTCCCGATACACTTCAATATAAAATTTGATGCACCTCGGATATACATACAAATATCTTCTGCACACCTTTTTATACAACCCCAATATTTTTTCATCACATGCAAAATCCAGCAGATAATCAAGCAAATGCGATAATTCAGCCTCTGACACAGTTCTGCTACACACATCTTCAACCAACGGCAAATAAACCTCATAGGCTTTTTGATGTATTTCAACTATCTGCTCTGCAATCTGATAAATCCTTTCATCCATTAAATCACCTCAAAATATTTAAGTGCATCTGTTATCGCTTCTATCTTCTCTTTCGGCGGACGCTTCCTCGGATGTTTTAATTCTTCTACCGCATTAGGAGCATCATACATTTTTAAGCCTAAAGACCTTTTCACCTCTGCAATATATGCAGTATGCACTTTAAATCCATATTTCTTTTCAATATATTCTTGTATCATTTTATATGTAATTTTCGGTTTCGGCAGATATTTCTTTTCCCGCTCTGCTATTGCATTTAAAGGTACTTTTCCCGCGCCTTCTCCAAATGCCACCGTCACATGAATGACACTATCTGGTGATTTGCGGGACAAAAGTACAATGGTTTCTACTATAATCCCGAAGCGCTATTTATCCGCCCCAGCACACAGGCAATTCAGGACGCCCCCAAAACCTCCCTTTCCCCCATTACAATACCTAAGCACCTCCTCAAACCCCATCTCCCCTCCAAACAAATCCAACGCACTCCCTACCGTAACATTCAGCCTATCCCTCCCCACTTCCTTCAACTGCTCCAAATCTGAAAAACTCCCCACCCCTCCTGCATACGTTACCGGAATCTTCCCCCATCCCCCTAAAATCCCCGCCAACTCTGCCTCTATCCCCTGCGCTTTCCCCTCCACATCCACCGCATGGACTAAAAATTCATCCGCATACCCAGAAAGCCGCTCCAACAGCTCTTCCGAGATTTTTTCCTCCGTAAATTTCTGCCAGCGGTCTGTGACAATATAATAGCTGCCTTCCCTCTTCCGGCAGCTTAAATCCAGCACAATCCGTTCCTTCCCAACGGTTTCCCGCAATTTTTCCAGATTCCCAAACTGGATGGCGCCGCCCCGGAACACATAAGAGGTGACAATCACATGGCTAGCCCCTGCCTGCAGGAATTCCTTTGCGTTCTCCGGGCAAATGCCGCCCCCAACCTGCATCCCGCCGGGATACGCGGCCAAGGCCCTAAGCGCTTGGGCTTTGGTGGCCTCATACCACTGGCTCCCCGCAGGGTTCAGCAGGATAATGTGGCCGCCCCGGATGTGGTATCTTTGGTACAGCCTTGCAAAAAATGCAGCGTCCTGCTCTGATACAAAGTTTTCTGCTGCTTGGCTGCCCTCATCTTTCAGGCTGCCGCCGATAATCTGTTTTACTTTTCCGTTGTGGATATCAATACATGGGCGAAATTCCATTTTGTCCTCCTATTTCCTATCTACTTTCTATGTGCTTAGGCCGCAGGGGCAAACCATCCCCGCACCATCCTGCGGAAGATGGCCTTTACCTCAAAAATTCAAATCTGAAAAAGTTGTTTCCTCCATCCCGCGGCTTACGCTTTGGAAATAAGATTTTTCACGGCCCGTCAGCAAATCCCCTTCCAGCAGGAAAATATTTTTATTGTCAATGTCTTCCAAAATCTGGCTGATGCATTGCTTCGCCTTTTGAAAGTCCCGTTCTTTTGCATTTGCAAAGGAAATATTTTTGTCTATATAAAAATTTTTGCTCAGGATCAATGTTTCAAAATCCTGATGCCCAATGCCTACTGTCCTCGCCATATCTATTTCCCATACGCAATCCCTCCCTAAATTTGTGGCTCCATCATACCATTTTTTTACTGTAAATTCAAGAACCGCCCATCGCCCGGGGTTCCCTTCCTACACTCATTTTTCAACGAAGAAAATTTTACACGATCCATCGCCCGGCGCCTGACAAGGGGCAGCCGCCCCAAACCGCTTGCCATCCAGAAATATTTTGCAAAAACCTATACCCTCCCGTTTCCATTCATGATATACTTAATCCCACAAAGGCGCAAACAAAACGTTTGCCCAGCACGTACAAATAACATCATGGCGGTGATGAATTATGTTTACAAAGGAAATGATGGAAGGGTTTAGCGAACTTGATTTCGCAGTCTATGGCTGTATCATGAAAAACAAAGGGCACGTGGGCAAAATGACCATTAAGGAGCTTGCGGAGGCAGCCCATGTTTCAACGGCCACCGTCCTGCGTTTCTGCAGGAAAAGCGGGGCGGAAGGCTACAGCGAATGGAAACTTAAGTTCAAAGAATACCTTGCAGGGGAACAAAACACCCTTAAGGATGACAGTGAAACGGAACTGCAAAGCTTTCTGGAGAGGATCCATTCCGCAGATTTTCTGGACAGCATCAGCAAGGCGCACCAATACCTTGCCAAGTCGCGCTGCACCATATTTATCGGCATCGGCTCTTCCGGGATCCTAGGAAGGTACGGCGCAAGGTATTTTTCCAATGTTGGGCAGTTCAGCCTGTTTATTGACGACCCTTGGCTGCCCATTTTGCAGGACGTGTCAGAGGATACTGTCACAATTGCCCTATCAGAATCTGGCACGACCCAGCAGACAGTAACCATTGCCTCACAGCTCCAGCAGCGGGGATGCACCTTGATTTCCATTACAAACAGCGGGAATTCTGTCCTTGCAAAAATGGCCGACTGCAACATTTCTTACCATGTAACGGAAAAATTTGTCAACGAAAGAAATGTCACAACCCAAATCCCAGTGCTCTATATTATTGAAACGCTGGCGAAAAAACTGCATCACGGCAAGGCGCCGGATACCGGATGTTAAAGAATGGAGGGCATGGTATGTCGCTTTTCTCTTACGAGCAGGTTAAGGGGATGAACCCGGGGGAATTCCGGGTTTACAACTTTGTCGTGTCGCATTTGGGCACGGCCCATGGAATGAATATCCGGCAGCTTGCAGGCGCGGTGGGCGTTTCCACCACGACAGTCCTCCGGTTCTGCGAAAAGGTGGGCTGCAGCGGCTATACCGAACTGAAATACCGGATGAAGCAGGCGGCGGGGACACAGGGCGGGCACGGGGCTTATGACGCTGCCCCGGCAGCCCAGTTTATCAGCAATTCTGCCAAAGACCCTGCATTTGCAGAAAAAATCGCACAGGCAGCCGGGATTTTCGCAGATGCAGGCTGTATTATCTTATACGGGGACGGCGCAAGCGGCATGCTGGCCCGCTACGGCGCATACCTTTTTGGCAGCGCCGGCAAAGCAGCGTTCCCAGCAGAAGGCGGATACGGGGCAGCCTGCCCGGAGGGGGAGCACAAAACCGCCGTCCTGATCCTGTCCTCCCAAGGGGACAGTGAAACGGTTATTTCCCGGATGGAACGTTATAAGCGGGCTGGTGCAGCCCTAGTCAGCATCACCAATACCAGCCAATGCCCTGCTGCATGGGCCTCGGAAATCAATTTCCCCTGTTACATGCCGCAAATCTGCAGGGATATTGGGGACGGGCAGACGGAACTGGCGTCGCAGGTCCCAGCCGTATACCTTTTGGAAAAATTAGCCGCGGAACTGCAAGGGTTCCTAAAATAAACCAACAGGAGGAGAAAAACCGGTTCTTCTCCTGTTTTTTTGATGTAACAAATTTTATTTTTTCAAATATATGTCAAAATAACCAAAAGCAATTGAAAAGAACAGGATATATGGTACTATTTCCATAGAACATGAGCGCTCATGTGGAACCTAAACCATAAATAAAAAATAAGGAGATTAGGAGGGCATGGACAACTACAAGATTCCACATGATTTTTTATGGGGCGGTGCAGTAGCTGCGCACCAGCTCGAAGGGGCATACCGCAAAGGGGGGAAAGGCATTTCCATCGCCGACGTCATGACTGCAGGAGCCAACGGCAAAGACCGGGAAATTACAGAAGGGATCCTCCCCGGCCATTATTACCCGAACCATGAGGCAATTGATTTCTACACAAGATACCGGGAAGATATCAAGCTGTTCGCCGAGATGGGGTTCCGGTGTTTCCGGACGTCAATTGCATGGACGCGGATTTTCCCGAATGGGGACGAAAGCGAGCCGAATGAAGAAGGGCTCCAATTCTACGACGCTTTATTTGATGAACTGCTGAAATACAACATTGAGCCAGTCATCACATTGAGCCATTTTGAAATGCCGTACCATCTCGTGGAACAGTACGGCGGCTGGAGGGACCGCAGGCTGGTTGGCTTTTTTGCCAAATTTGCGGAAACCGTCATGGAACGCTATAAGGATAAGGTAAAGTACTGGATGACCTTCAATGAAATCAATAACCAGTCCAGCGTCCAGAACGCATGGGGCGGCTGGACGAATTCCGGCATCCTTTACCAGAAAGGGGAAGACGTGCAGGCAGTCCTGCAGCAAGCCGTGCATTATGAGATGGTAGCAAGCGCCTTGGCTGTAAAGATTGGGCACCGGATTAACCCTAAGTTCCAGATTGGGTGCATGCTGGCCATGGTGCCCTTTTACCCAAGGACCTGCTCCCCGGCGGATGAGGTTGCAGCCCAGACCGCCATGGAACACCGCCTGTACTATTACGGGGACCTGCATGTATTCGGGGAATACCCTTCCTACATGGAAGCCTTCCGCAGGGAACATGGCATCGCCCTAGACATCACAGCGGACGACTTGGAAACCCTAAAAGAAGGCTGCGTAGATTATATCGGCATCAGCTATTATATGAGCAGCACCATCAGCAGCACGCCAACGGAGGACAGCACCAAAGTAGCCGAAGGGATCTACACTGCCCGCAACCCCTACGTGCCAAAAAGCGACTGGGGGTGGCAGGTTGACCCCCAAGGCCTCCGGTATTCCCTGCGGCTGCTGCACCAGAGGTACCGCAAGCCCATATTCATCGTAGAAAACGGGTTCGGCGCCTATGATAAGCTGGAACATGGGGAAATCCACGACAGCTACCGGGTGGATTACCTTAAGAAACACATCGTGGAAATGAAAAAAGCAATGGCCCTAGACGGCGTCCCCGTAATGGGCTACACCCCGTGGGGATGCATTGACTTGGTAAGCGCCGGGTCCGGCGAGATGGAAAAACGCTACGGCTTCATCCATGTGGATAAAGACAACCAAGGAGCCGGCACCCTAACGCGCACCAAAAAAGACTCTTTTTGGTGGTACCAGAAGGTAATTGAAAGCAACGGAGAAAATTTAGGGACTTAAATGATTGGAGGATATGGAATATGTTGAAAATAAGGCTGTTTTGCGCAAATGGAATGTCCACAAGCCTGCTTGTGAAAAAAATGGAAGACGCGGCAAAAGAAAAAGGGAAAGAAGTTGACATCAAGGCATACCCCATCCTGGACATGGAACGGCTGGTGGGGGAGGCTGACGTTGCCCTCTTAGGGCCGCAGGTGGGCTACCAGCTTTCCAAGGCAAAAGAAATCTGCGGCGGGAAAGGCGTCCCCGTGGACGTTATCCCCATGGCGGATTACGGGATGTGCAATGGCATGAACGTCCTGAAATTTGCCTTCCAGCTGGCAGCGGGCAAGTAAGCAGGAAAATTCAGGAATGTCGGAGGAAATGAGAAATGGAAAAACTAATGAATGAAAAAGTAATCCCTAAGATTATGGCATTTGTCAACATGAAAGGGATACAGGCCATCAAGGATGGCATGGTTTACTCCATGCCGCTCCTAATCGTAGGCTCTGTATTCCTGATTATCACCAACTTCCCCATCCAAGCAGTCGTTGACGTCTTGGAACAGACCGGGATTAAGGCCGTGCTGGAACAGGCAAACGGCGCAACCTTCAATATCAGCGCCATGATTGCCGTCCTAGGCATCTCTTATAATTATATCAAATTAGAAGGGCAGGAGCCCTTAAGCGGCGCCATTGTCGCGCTTGGGGTATTCATCATGATGACACCGGCTTCTGTCGCTACAGAAAGCGGGGACGTGGTAGGCGGCATTATTAATAAGAACTGGACTGCCGGGAAAGGCATGGTTGGCGCCATTATCGTTGGCCTTTCCGTAGGCTTTATTTACTGCTGGTTCCTGAAACGGAATATTAGGATTAAAATGCCTGCCGGCGTCCCTGACGGCGTATCCAACGCATTTTCCGCCCTGATTCCCGGCGCAGCCATTGTCCTTGGGGCAACCACCATCCATGGCATTTTCTCCATGGGGTTCCAGACCACAGCCATGGAGGCCATTTACAATGTCATCCAGACGCCCTTGCAGAGCATGACGGACTCTATCGGCGGCGCAGCCCTGATGTGCTTCTTAACGCCGTTTTTATGGTTTTTTGGGGTGCATGGCTCAACCATCGTCGGCGGCATCATGACAGGCATCCTTCAGGCAAACAGCCTCGAAAACCAAGCCTTGGTGGAAAAAGGGATTGAGCTTACCGTAAAGAACGGCGGGCATATTGTTACCATGCAGTTTTTTGACCAGTTTATCAACACCACCGGCGCTGGGATTACCATTGGGCTCGTCATCTACATGTTTGCCCTTTCAAAATCCAAGCAGCTGCGGACGCTGGGAAGGCTGGAGCTTGTGCCGGCGCTTTTCAATATCAATGAGCCTATCCTGTTCGGGATTCCCATTGTGATGAACCCCATGCTGGCCTTCCCCTTCATCGCCATGCCGGTGATTTCCTGCGTGCTGCAATATGCGGCCCTTTATACCGGCCTCTGCCCCCTTTACGGCGCAACGCAGGTTCCATGGACCTGCCCGCCCATTATCTCCGGGTTCCTGATTGGCGGCTGGCGGACTGCCCTTTTGCAGCTCATTATCTTTGTTATTTCCTTCCTGCTCTACTTCCCGTTCATACGCAAGGTAGACAGGTTGAATGTTGTAAAAGAAGCAAAAGCCGAAGAAGCGGCGGACGAGGATTGGTAAAAAGAAGCAAAAGCCAAAGAAGCGGGCGAGGATTGGCAAAAAGAAGCAAAAGCCAAAGAAGCGGGCGAAGATTGGCAAAAAAGCAAAAATTCAAAAAAGAAAGGGATGGATACCAAAATGACAGAAGCATTTGAAACCGCATGTTTTGGGATTATTACATATGTCGGGACTGCAAGGTCATGTTTTATCAATGCTGTGCAGTCTGCAAAAAAAGGCGATTTTAAAGAGGCAGAAGAACAAATCCGGCAGGGGGACGAAGCCTTTACCGAAGGGCACCATATCCATGCCGACCTTCTTGCACAAGATGCAAGCGGGGAGCTGAAAGAAACCGGGCTGATACTGATGCACGCAGAAGACCAACTGATGAGCGCGGAAACCTTCCGGGTTATGGCGGAGGAAATGATTGAAATATATAAGAAAATAACGCCGTAATTTTGCGGCAGAAACGTGGGGTTTATGGGCAGCGAACCTGTGCGGGGCTTTTGCTGAAACTGCATGGGGGCGTGCCGGAACTCCGGCCAACTGCATGGGGCGTGCCAGAACTCCACTCAATTGATGTTAAAGTACGCCGAATTTTCTGGAACAGATGTATGGGTGAAAGTGCCACATTATTATGTCAATAAATCCAAACAGCAATTCTGGTTTTATTTAATTTCCGGCATCCTGCCAAGAGCCCTTACTTTGGCAGGATGCCGGAAAATTGAGTTTATGGGAACCAAGCCGCCAATGAGAATTTTACAACAATTTATTTGCACTGTTTAGATGGCAAAAATTTTGCAGTTTCAGGTGTTGACAGCCCCTGCCTTTTTTGATATTATCGAGGGAATAACAAGAAAACAGCAAACGACGGATTTCAAAGAAAGTGAGGAAAAAAATGGGCACAATTATTGGCGAAGGAATTACATTTGACGACGTACTACTCGTCCCTGCATACTCAGAAGTTACACCGGACATGGTGGACTTATCAACCCACTTAACTAAGGCAATCAAACTGAACATCCCCATGATGAGCGCAAGCATGGACACCGTGACGGAGTACCGGATGGCAATTGCCATGGCACGCCAAGGCGGCATCGGCATTATCCACAAAAATATGCCGATTGCAGTACAGGCAGAAGAAGTTGACAAGGTGAAACGTTCTGAAAACGGCGTCATCACCGATCCATTTTCCCTCTCCCCCGAACATACTTTGCAGGATGCGGACAGCCTGATGGCAAAATTCCGTATTTCCGGCGTACCTGTCACAGAAAACGGCAAACTTGTCGGCATCATTACCAACCGTGATTTAAAATTCGAAGAAGATTTTTCCAAAAAAATCAAAGAATCCATGACTTCCGAAGAACTGGTGACAGCCCGGGAAGGCATCACCTTAGAAGAAGCGAAAACCATCCTTGCCAAAGCACGGAAGGAAAAACTCCCCATCGTAGATGAAAATTTCAACCTCAAAGGCCTGATTACCATCAAGGATATTGAAAAACAGATCAAATACCCCCAGTCCGCCAAGGATGAGCAGGGCAGGCTCCTCTGCGGGGCAGGCGTAGGCATCACCGGCGACATGATGAACCGGGTAGCCGCCCTTGTGGACGCAAAGGTGGACGTCATTGTGGTAGATTCCGCCCACGGCCACTCCAAAAACATTTTAAATGCAGTAAAACAGATCAAAACCAAATACCCGGATTTGCAGGTCATTGCGGGGAATATCGCAACCGGCGAAGCCACCAAAGCCCTGATTGAAGCCGGCGCAGATGCGGTAAAGGTAGGCATCGGCCCCGGATCCATCTGTACGACCCGCGTGGTAGCCGGAATTGGCGTCCCGCAGATTACCGCGATTATGGACTGTTACAACGCAGCCAAGGAATACGGCATCCCGATTATTGCAGACGGCGGCATCAAATACTCCGGCGATATGACAAAATCCATTGCAGCCGGGGCAAATGTCTGCATGATGGGCAGCATTTTCGCAGGCTGCGACGAAAGCCCGGGAGATTTTGAATTATACCAAGGCCGGAAATACAAGGTATACCGCGGCATGGGCTCCTTGGCCGCTATGGAGAACGGCTCCAAGGACCGCTACTTCCAGCAGGATGCCAAGAAACTGGTGCCAGAAGGGGTAGAAGGCCGGGTAGCCTACAAGGGGACGGTGGAAGATACCGTGTTCCAGCTCATCGGCGGCCTGAAATCCGGCATGGGCTACTGCGGCGCGCCCACCATTGAAACCCTGAAGGAAACTGGGAAGTTTGTGAAGATTTCCGCTGCCTCCCTGAAGGAAAGCCACCCCCATGACATCCATATTACAAAAGAAGCGCCGAATTATAGCATTGACGAATAATCTGGCAGTAACCATTCTGCTATACTATTGGCAATAAACTAATACAGGGGCTGTCTGGAAATGGCAGTTTTCCACAATATATATCTGTAGTTCCCTGAGTTTCACTACTATATATTGTATCTAAATCCCATTTCCCGACAGCCCCCCTGTTTTTTTGGCTGCCCTATTTCATCTGCTGCTTAATCCCCTCATATTAGAAGCCTGCCCTTACTTGCTCCCTGCCTTAAAATTATAAACCTGCCCTTACTTGCTCCCTGCCTTAAAATTATAAACCTGCCCTTACTTGCTCCCTGCCTTAAAATTATAAACTGGGCGCAGCCTCTGCTGGAGTTCCACCGTTTCTGCAACCTGCTCCTTGATTTCATCCAAGCTGCGGTATGCAAAGGGCGCTTCATCCAGCGTATCTTTCCCAATGCAGGAACAGTAAATCCCCTTCATTTCCGCTTTAAAATCAGAAACGGTAAACATATTTTTTACAGAATCCCTTCTTATCAGCCGCCCTGCCCCATGGGGCGCAGAATAGTTCCAGTCCTCATTCCCAAGCCCCATGCCCAGCAAAATCCCATCGCGCATATTGACCGGAAGGGCAACCCGCTCCCCTTTCCTTGCAGAAACAGCCCCTTTCCGCAGGATAGGCGTCCCATGGGAAGTGTCCACATAATTATGGACAGAGGAAAATACATCCTGCACCTTCCATTTCATGCCCCGTGCAAGCTCATCCAAGATAATGCCCCGGTTGAGCGATGCGAAATCCTGCAGGATCTGCATATCGTGGAGGTAGTCCTCCCGTAAGCTGCCTTCCAGATACGTCAGTTCATACGGGATTTGCTTTCCTTGTTCCTTTAAATAATCCTGGCCTTCCCGCAGGTAATATTCCGCCACCTCTTTCCCAAGATGGCGGCTCCCCGAATGGATGGCAGCATACAAAAACCCCTCGCCATCCCTGTCAATTTCAATAAAATGGTTCCCGCCGCCCAGCGTGCCAAGGCTTAACCGCGCCTTTTCCATATGGATATGGCGGCAGCATTTCAGCTCTTCTAAGGGAACTTCCCCGGAAAACCTGTGGGCTTTCTTCCTGATTTGGAAACCGGAAGGGATGTTTTCGCGAATAACTGTGTCAAGCTTCTGGAATTCCGCCTTTTTCTGTTTCAGCTTGGCAAGGGTAATGCCGCAGCCAATGTCAATCCCTACTACGTTAGGCAGTATCTTCGGCCCTGCCGTTGCCGTAAACCCAATGGTGCCGACTTTCCCCGGATGGACGTCCGGCATGACCCGAACCCTGCACCCCGCAAAGGCCTCGAAATCGCAAAGCTGCTGAATCTGGGCAAGGGCATAATCCTCGGCTGTGTCTGTGAATATTTTTGCAGAAGTATAGGCTCCGTCTACTATTTTCATGATAGATTCCTCTCTTTTTTGTTTCCCAAATCTATTGCCATCCGCCGCTATGTAAAAATAAAGCACGGTACAAAATAAACCGCCATGCAAATCCATTGCACGGTGCAAATAATATGCACTATATGAAAATATTGCACGGTGCAAATAGCAACCGCCGTGTAAATTTATCGCGCGATGCAAAAACAAAAAATGTAATATTTTAGAAACGGGCATCCGCAAATTGTTCCTTTGCAAAAAGCGCTCTGAATTTCCAGTATACGATAGCGTCCCTTGGATTGATTTGGAAAATGTCTTGAAAAGCAGAGAAATTGGATTGCCTATGGTTATGGTAAAAAAATTTGGCTCTCATCCATAACCCCGTCCATTCCGGAATAGAATACCTTATGGAACATCCATAGCTCCATAAGTATGCATTTCTGAAAATCTTTTGCCAGAATAAAACCTGTACGCCCTGCCTGCCATCCTGCAGAAAGGGCTTCGGTCCCATATGCCTTATCTGTCCGCTTGGGCAGGGGCAATCCATTCTCCGCAGCTTAAAGTTCCCTGATTTCCTTTTAAATTTCTTGCACTCATAATTGCCCTCCTTCCATGCTTCGCCGATATGGTTACAGGTCTATTATATGGGTTCCATGCAAATGTGTCAACTGGAATTTCGCCATTCTTATACAGCCTGAAGTCCGGCAAGCTCCTCCACTTCTGCAACGCTAAGTTCCAGACATTCAGCAATTTCTTCTATTGTCAATTTCTTCATTTCCAGCATCTTGAGAGCCGTCTTCTTTTTTGTTTCATTTATACCCAGATTTTTTCCTTGGTTTAAAATGGCTTTTGCACTTGTTTCAATCATTGCGCCCCGCATCATATCACCTACACCTTTCTGCACATTCACATATTTCTGTCCAATTTCTTGAATGGCATCACTCGGCAAATCAAAATTTGTCCGTTTATCAAATACCCCGATTACTTCCTGAATTTCCAATTCATCAAGCATTTTCAGAATTTTTTGGTATTCTGCTTTCAGTTCTTGCAGCTTCTGCTCATTATTCTACTTTGAAAACTCTTTTTCATGTTAAAAAGTATACAACTTTTTCTGCCTTAATTTTCAGCCAGCTATTTAAAACACAAAAAGAACCAGCAAAATGCCAGTTCTTCTATAATTAAAATAATCCCCACTCCACTTATCCTTACAAAACACATTTTTCATATTTTAATACTAGAATTATCTGCTCTTTTTACGAGTTCTGACAAGAATCTGTCTGCTTCCTCCTCTGTGATTTCCCCTAAATCCCTCATATTTACCACATTTAATGCAATTGACATCAACTCCGGGTTTTTCTTTGCCCAAAGATTTATGATTGCTTCATCCGCTGTCACAGGACTCACAGTGATAATAAAATTCTTTCCTTCAACAGTTTTGGTAAATATAGTATCTGTTTCATCATCTAGTGATATATTTAGAAACAATGCATTATTTTCATTCATTATTCCAAATAAAAAATCTCTTAATCCCTTCGTGTCCATAATAATCCCTGCCTTATTTCCCCTAATGTTTTAAACATATTTGTTTTTGAGGATATTTCCACTTTGTACTATTTTGTGCTTCTTCCAAATAATTGCCAATTACAACATTTCTACCAAGAAAATTTGTAAGAAAACTCAACTCAAATTTCTTCTCCTTAAGGTATTAAACTTTATTCCATATTTTTACAGATTTTCATATTTACAAGCCCTTTGTTTTTATTCCTATAAATGAGCAAATTTGAATTTTTACCAGCTACAAAAAAATTTACAATAAAAT
>CAJTWA010000048.1 GCA_910580195.1 uncultured Lachnospiraceae bacterium | reverse complement strand
CTTTTTAGGGAAAATCTTTTTCATTTTCCTCTTGACATATTACCAAATTGCTTTCCTTCTCCCTCTTGTTCTGGTATTCTTTTTTCTTTTGTCAGGACAAAATCATGGAACACCCTTTTTTGGAGCTTATAGGTATGCCCATGCTTTAAATGCCCCTTATAGCTTGCAATGCTTCTTGTAATTTCTTCCAATGTAACTTCATTTTCCCGGTACTGCCGTTTTATTTTTTTCAGCCGCCGCTTCCACCTCCGTTTACTGCTGGCCCTTAACCTCCGTATTACCTTTCCTGTTCCAGTCATATAAAAATGGAATCCTAGGTAATCTACGCCATTTTTTATTGTGGTAATCTGTGTTTTTTTATTGAATTTAAGCAGCAGCTCCTGCTCTACATATTGTTCCATTGCAGCAAGGCACTGCTTTAAATATTCCTTATCATTGCAGATAACCACACAGTCATCCATATATCTCGTATAATATTTCATCCTATATTTTTCCTTCGCCACCCGATCAAGGCCGTCCAAATAGTACAAGGCGAACCACTGGCTGATCTGGTTCCCCATGGGGAGTCCCTTGCCCGGCGTTTTCCCATAACTATCAATGATAGATTCCAAGAGCCAGTATACATCAGGATCTTTAAACACACGGCTTAGCTTCGTCTTTAAAACTTTATGGTCAACCGAGTCAAAATACCTGTGTATATCACATTTTAAAACATATCCTTCCGTTCCATATGATTTATAGTAATCCCGGAAAAATCCCGACAGGCGTTCCATTGCAAAATGCGTTCCCTTTCCTTTACGGCAGGCGCTGTTGTCATAAATAAGGCGGGATTCCAGAAGGGGCGCTATTATATTGTCGCACAAATTATGCTGCACTACCCTGTCCCGGAAAGGCAATGCCTGTATTTCACGCTTCTTGGGGTCAAAAATCATAAATTTATCATATTTTCCTATCCTGTATGTTTTTTCTTCCAATTCTTCCTGCAACCTTACCAATTCTTCCGATAAGTTCAATTCAAACTGTATCACTTCTGTTTTATGCAGTTTTCCTCTCCGGCATTTTTTATACGCCTCATACAGCTTATCAAAATCATATACAATCCCATAATCCATACTAACCTCTTTACACCGCCAGAAGGGGCATATATCTAAGCCCCTAACAGATTGGAAAAATAACCGTTCCGGCATATGTTTCCTCTCCTGGCGGCAATTCTTTTTCTATGGGATTTCTCCCATAAAAGGGAATACGGTTCCTTTGCCCCTGCATACGGACTGTTTTTGCTTAAAAACAGTTTCAGACCCAGGGATTGCTGTTTGGGGCAAAGCTGGCACACACACGCGATTATTATTGTTGACATAATTACCATTCCTGTTGACGTTGCCGTTGTTATTGACATCCGCAGCGTTATTTGTATTGTTGCCCGGCGACCGCAGCCACCACTTATAACCTTATCCCCACAGGCGTTTTTTATCACTCTGCATCCAGGCCCACAACATTTTCCTACATTCGCTAATCTGCTTTGCAATCTGTTCCTGTTGTTTGGGCAGGATACATTCCTGTTCCCTTGCAATCATGGCTAAATAGCCTAAAATCTTTAACTCAGCCATTGTTTCCTGCTGATACCCCAACCTCCTCCTGCAGCTTTCTGTATGCGTGTTATCTTTCACATAAATTTCATTGGCGCGAATCAGGTATTCCATAATATTGAGCGCCTTATTCTGCAAATGCGCAATGATTGTAAAACGAAATTTTTTGGGTGATTTCTCTGTTATGGTAAAAATATATTCTATCAGTTTGCGGCTTTTCACGATAACGCCCAGTTCATTTTCCTTTTCCATATCTATTCTTGGTTCCGTATCTCCTATTTCCTGTTCCATCTACTGCTTTTTGTTGCTGAACTGCATGTTCTACGCAATCAATCCCTATTCCCCTGAAACAAAAGCTTCTCCCACATTTCCTACCCTAATCCTGACCCCTATCCTGAAAAAAGCTCTCCACCTTTTCCATCTGCCTCTTTTTCAAATCCAGAGAAGAATGGACATACGTATTCAACGTAATGCTGGCATTGGAATGTCCCAGAATTTCACTCAATGTCTTAATGTCCATCCCGCCCTCCACACACCTCGTCGCAAACGTATGTCGCAAAGCATGGAAATTGATGCTGGCTATGTTGCTCGCACGGACTTCTTTGTGGTAACGGTATTCAAACGTCCTTGGGTTCGTAAAATTTTCATTTCCTGAAACAACATACGCAGAACCCGAACGCCCCTCCATCTGCAAAAGGTATTCCATCAGCCTATCTGGAATTGGGATATCCCGGACAGAAGAAGCTGTTTTGGGCTGCTCCATCAGCCACTTGCACTTGCCGTTGTCATCTTTCATCCTTGAAACTGTCTGGCAAACATGCAATAGCTGGTTCCTTGCGTCGATATCCTTCCAGCGGAGTGCACAGAGTTCCCCCACCCGCAAGCCTGTCCCCAAGGCAATTAATATGCCGATGCTGGTAACATTCAAATGCTTCTGGCAATGCCCCTGCAGCTGGCGGTACTCTGCATGGGTAAGGGTGTGGATTTTCCTGTTTTTCATAGCGGGCTTATAAATCTCTGGCTTCAGAAAGCCGCAAATTTCTTCACGTACCCCGTAGTCCAAAACAGCTTTCAAAATTACGGCCATGGTCCGCACGTAAGCGGGTGATAAAGGTTCCCCTCTGCTTAAACCGCCATTTTTCATTTTGTTTCCCAAAAGAAAATTTATCTTTGCGGTATCTATATCCTTCACTTGCATTTCCCCTACCATTGGCGCTAAATGGCTGTCAATGATGTATTTGTACTTTGAATAGGTGGACTGCTTATAACGTATCCTGCTGTTTTGCAGCCACCGCTCCAATAAATCGCGGAACAAAATCCCATCGTTTCCCTGCTTTTGGGTATCCTTCTTTCCCTGTTCTGATTTTGCCTTTTCCTTGGCCTCCGTATAAGACTTTCCATAGACAGAACGGTAACGCGCCTTGCCGTTGCAGTCCCTTCCCACAATGAAACGCGCCTCCCAGCGGCCATCCTTCCGTTTCCGAATGTTTTCTCCTCTTTTTGGCATAATTTTCTCCTTTCCGGTTTTATGGCAGACCCAGATTTTACCCCTATTATTTTAATAGGCAAAATTTTTCCTGTCTTCTGGCTGCCTTTTTCAGCACATTGCACGGAAAGGTGTTGCGGTGTGCGGCGTTCCTGAAACCATCCGTTCGGGTTCTGTCTATCGTCATGTACAATCTATGCAAAAAATTTTGCAAAGCAGAAAATAATTGTTAAAATTGCCCAAATCCTGTATTGACAAGGAGGATTTTGTAACTTATACTTTTATTTAGCAGGTTGCGTAGAACATGCAGTTCTGCGCAATCTTTATCCGAAAATACAGCAGAAAAACTTCTATAATCCTTCCCCCTGCCATCCCTCCATTTGAAGCATGTTCCAGCAAAAAATAATTCATGGATATTTGTATCTTCCATGAAAAATGCATTTTACCCAATTGGCTTGACGATGAAAAATTTTTATGGTATTTTGTGTTCAAAGCAAACAGTGCCGAACAGATAGCAATGATAATACTCTCTCGTAGGCAAAATTCATCCATACAGAGCGGAAGGAGGAATCCAGCATGCTTGCCACACAGAATCCCTATATTGAAAAAACATATGAAAAACTGCAGATCATCAGCCAAGACAAAGAAAAACGTATGGAATATGAAGCACGGGAAAAAGCTGTCAGGGACTATAACCAAGCCATGTTAGAGGCAGAACAGCGTGGAGAAGCCCGCGGAGAGGCGCGTGGGGAAGCCCTTGGAGAAGCCCGCGGGAAAGCTCTTGGAGAAGCCCGCGGAAGGGAATTAGAAGCCATTGCCATTGCCCAAAACCTCCTTTCCATGGGTACTGATACCGGCATTATTGCCACTGTAACAAACCTGCCACTCTGCCGTGTGGAATCTCTCCAGAAAGAACTTGGGCTCCTGCCAGAACGCAAGAACTCCCATCCATCTGAAACTTAAAACCCTACCGAAAATATTCAAAATGCCTGCAATCAGGCTGCCGCCCTTTTGAGGGCTTTTGAAGAATATGCAAGAGAAACCGCTGTCCATATGATGTGCCCCTCCTGCATAATAAAAAAGAACATGTAAAATATTTTATGCTGGTTTACGGTAAGCATATCCCAAACCCCAGCAGAAAGGAACTTCCTAAAACTATGGACACTTTTTTAATGAAGCCCAAAATTGATTTCGCCTTCAAAGAAATTATGGCGGACGAAGCCGCCCGGACTGGGTTCCTTTCCGCCATGCTCCACCTGAAGCCAGAGGAAATCCGGGAAACACATATCCTGAACTCCAACCTCCGCAAAGCCCACGAAAATGACAAGCTTGGCATCCTTGACGTCAGGGTGTCTTTGAACGACGATACGGAGATTGACACGGAAATCCAGCTTTCCGAGATGAAAGTCTGGGCTGACCGCTCCCTCTTCTACGTTTCCAAGATGTTCACGGAACAGATTGAGAAAGGGCAGGACTATGGCGTACTCAAGAAATGCGTAAACATCAGCATCCTTGATTTCATACTGTTTGAAAAGGAAACAGAATTCTACTCCTGTTTCCATATCATGGAAGACACCCGACACTTCCTGTATACCGATAAAATGGAGTTCCATATCCTTGAACTCCCCAAACTGCCCAAGCCTCTGGATACAAGCGGCAGCGACATTGAGCTATGGGCAAGATTCATCAACGCAGAACGGAAGGAGGAATTCGACATGCTTGCCACTCAGAACCCCTATATTGAAAAAGCATATGAAAAACTTCAGGTTATCAGCCAAGACAAAGAAAAACGTATGGAATACGAAGCTCGGGAAAAAGCTGTCAGGGATTATAACCAGTCCATACTAGAAGCGGAACAGCGTGGAGAAGCCCGCGGAGAGGCCCGCGGAGAAGCCCGTGGAGAAGCCCGCGGAGAAGCCCGTGGAGAAGCCCGCGGGAAAGCTCTTGGAGAAGCCCGCGGAAGGGAATTAGAAGCCATTGCCATTGCCCGGAACCTCCTTTCCATTGGCGCTGATATTGACATGGTTGCTACTGCAACGAACCTTCCCCGCAGCCGTGTGGAATCCCTCCTGAAAGAACTTGGGCAACCTTCTGGAAACAAGGGCTCCCATCCATCTGAAACATAATATCCCACCCCACCAGAAAGGAATTTCCCAAAATTATGGACACTTTTTTAATGAAGCCCAAAATTGATTTCGCTTTCAAAGAAATTATGGCAGACGAAGCCGCCCGGACTGGGTTCCTTTCCGCCATGCTCCACCTGAAGCCAGAGGAAATCCGGGAAACACATATCCTGAACTCCAACCTCCGCAAAGCCCACGAAAATGACAAGCTTGGCATCCTTGACGTCAGGGTGTCTTTGAACGACGATACGGAGATTGACACGGAAATCCAGCTTTCCGAGATGAAAGTCTGGGCTGACCGCTCCCTCTTCTACGTTTCCAAAATTTTCACGGAGCAGATTGAGAAAGGGCAGGATTACGGCGTACTCAAGAAATGCGTAAACATCAGTATCCTTGACTTCATACTGTTCGAAGAAGAAACAGAATTTTACTCCTGTTTCCATATCAGGGAGGACACCCGCCACTTCCTGTATACCGATAAAATGGAGTTCCATATCCTTGAACTCCCCAAACTGCCCAAGCCTCTGGATACAAGCGGCAGCGACATTGAGCTATGGGCAAGATTCATCAACGCAGAACGGAAGGAGGAATTCGACATGCTTGCCACTCAGAACCCCTATATTGAAAAAGCATACGAAAAACTTCAGGTTATCAGCCAAGACAAAGAAAAACGCATGGAGTACGAAGCGCGGGAGAAAGCTGTCAGGGATTATAACCAGTCCATACTAGAAGCGGAACAGCGCGGAGAAGCCCGTGGTGAGGCCCGTGGTGAGGCCCGCGGGAAAGTTCTTGGAGAAGCCCGCGGGAAAGCTCTTGGAGAAGCCCGCGGAAGGGAGCTAGAGGCCATTGCCATTGCCCGGAACTTCCTTTCCATCGGCACTAACATTGACATTGTTGCCACTGCAACAAACCTTCCCCGCAGCCGTGTAGAATCCCTCCAAAAAGAACTCGGGATCCCGCCAGAAAGCAAGGGCTCCCATCCATCTGAAAAGCCATTGTAGTATTATTGCAACTACTACATATGAAACACGGAAAAAAGGCAAACATGCCCTGCTCATCATGCAGTCCGGCGGAAACTGGGGCTAATATCAAAAACAGGCATCAGATTACTACTGATGCCCGTTTTATTTCTTATTTCTCAAGGACTGCCGTGAAAGACTGCCCGCCTTCTTCTACATTCAATACCAGTTTCCCGTCCTTGTATTCACATTCCATATCTTCGCCGTCTACGGTAAGGGTAAGCGTTGGATCCTTATATTTCCAAGTCCCATCCCCTTTTTCCCCGGCAACTTCCCCGCTGAAGGTCCCATCTTCCTTGATGTCCAGTTCCATCTTTACGGATTCCGCGTCTGTGCCCATGGATTCCATAAACTCTTCCAAGCTCACCTTAACGCCCATTGTTTCAATCTCTGTCATTTTCCACTTTCCGACGACAGGCTCCTCCTTACCTCCCCCGCATCCGGCAAGTACCGCCAGAATTACAGTGAGCATCAATGCTGTTACGAATTTTTTCATTTCTTTCTCCTCCGTTTTCCTTCTCCTATTATTCAGAAAAATACTACCATACTACATTGTATGGCTTTTTCCGTCCTTGCTGTACCATGACAGGAACGCTTGGCAAATATAGTTTAGCATATTTATATCATTTGCTCAATGGCCTTTGTTCATTTATTGCAATTCATCCATCATAATAGCAGAGGATACAAACTCCTTACTACTGCCATATCCATCTTTCAAAAACCTTCTTACTTTTTGTGGATAGCTACTTCACTTCTCAACGGACCATCCCACTGCAAGCTATGCTGGCTACGGCCGGCACCAGTTTTCCGAAATCCCGCTGGCCCGCCACCGGTTCTCCTCCTCGTCATACCCCGTCACCAGCAGGTACTGGTAGGAGCTGCCCATTTTCAGGGAATCGTAAAGATGCCGCAGCGGTATCCGGGTACGGTTCCTGCCCGGGTTCCCCGGCTCTGCCAGAAATATGGTATCATCCCTTTCATACAGCCAGATATTCACATAATGCCCCTTCGTATTCGGCCAGTAAGTATCTTCATTCCCATTGCTGACTAGGACAATTGCAGACAGCGCGCACCGTACCTGCGCACGGAATTCCTCAAACGTAGGCGGCTTTTTGTGAAGCTCGCCGCTGATTCCGCAGACGTCCAGCGTACAGCGCATTTCCTGCCAGTCGATAGCGCCGTATTCCCCGCCGGGGGAATAATCCGAAGCGACACGGGCATTTTCAAACATATCCCACGGAGAAACTTCATAGGGCGACAAGGTATCGTAAACATTTGTCATGCAGCACAGTCCGCACCCGAAGCCGCCAAAGCGGTTCCCGTCGATTTCAAATTCACACCATTCCCCCGACCAAGTACGCCGTTCCCCCCAAGAGCCCGGGCCTTGCAGGAAGGAATAGATATCCTCTTCTTGGAGCGCAGGAAGGGCGCCGTCCGCCTGCCCTGCATTTTGCGGGTTTGTCCCCGGGGCTGCTGTGCTGGTATATACCCCTCCCCCAGCTTGGGCAGCCCCATTTGCAGCTTGCGTGTTTCCGCCATTTGGGTTCTCTGCCCCGGCTCCCGCGCCTTCCCCGGACGTGCCGGCGTTCTTATCCTTCCCAGCTCCTTCCCCGGATGCACCCTTGTCCTTGGCATCCCCAGTCCCTTCCGATGGATTGCCGTTCTTAGCTTGCGCATTTTCTGAAGCCTCCCCAGCTCCCCCGGATGGATTTTCCCCTGCGTTTCCTGCACTTTCCCCATTCGGGCTCCCGTCTGCAGCCTGCCCTTGGCTTGGGGCATTTTTTTCTATTTCTTTCTTCCAATCAGCCAACGTTTCTCCCTTGGCTTGCGCAGTTTCCCCATTTAGGTTCTGTCCCTCGCTATCCATGTTTTCCCCATTCTGCCCCTGCTCTCCCTCCTTTGTGCTTTTCCCATCCTGTTTCTGCCCCTTTTTCCCTGCGCCTTCTGCCGCTTGCCCCTGCCCCTCGGCTCCTGCCGCGCTTTCCCGGTTGGGGTTCTTTTCCTCGGTTTCCTCATTCCGGCTGGTTTCCTCGGCCTGCATCCCCGCTTTTGCCTGCACTTCCTGCCTGTCCTTTTTGTTCCCTAGATAATTCAGCAAAAAAGCCAGCATAGCCAGAAATATTAAAACTTCCCGTACTGGTATATATTTTTTCTTCATAATCACCAATCCCTATCGTTTTGCTTAGGCACAATCAGGAGCAAACAGCTTACTTGGGGCCGTATTCCCCCTCCATCCCATCTGCCTAATATTACAACAAACTTTTTCCGTACACAGGCAATCCAGGAACAGCCTTTTATGAGCCCTAAATATTCTTCATCTTCACCATAACCAATTGCATTATGAGCCCTAAATATTCTTCACTTTTGCAATGTCAATTAAATCCAGTTCCCCGCTGG
This sequence comes from uncultured Lachnospiraceae bacterium, assembly GCA_910580195.1. GTDB lineage: Bacteria > Bacillota > Clostridia > Lachnospirales > Lachnospiraceae > Petralouisia. Next base: position 24,941 of record CAJTWA010000048.1, on the reverse strand, counting down.
CATTTGCATGTTCCAAGCTTTCGGCCAGCGCATTGGCCGTGTCCATGGCGGTAATGCAGTACACCCCAGTTTCAATGGCGTTGCGGCGGATTAAGAACCCATCCCGGCTCTTGTCCCGGCCTTGGGTTGGGGTGTCAATCACCACGTCAATCTTATGCCCCAAAATCAAGTCCATCACATTGGGGGACTCTTGGGAAATCTTATTGATGCGCCGCGCATTAATCCCCCGTTCCTTCAAATATTTCGCAGTGCTCCTCGTGGCGTAAATCTTATAGCCCAAGGCTTCAAAACGCCTTGCCACCTCCACGGACTCCGGCTTGTCTGCATCTTTTACAGTCATAATCATCTGCTTATGTTTCGGCAGCTGCACGCCAGCCCCCAGAAATGCCTTGTATAAGGCTTCGTCAAAGGTTTTTGCAATCCCAAGGCACTCCCCGGTAGATTTCATTTCCGGGCCGAGGCTGATTTCTGCGCCCCGGAGCTTTTCAAAGGAAAATACCGGCATCTTGATTGCCACATATTCTGCTTCTGGCGCAAGCCCTGTGGGGTAGCCCATGCCTTTTAAGGTATTCCCCATAATCACCTTTGCAGCCAAATCCACGATGGGGATTCCCGTCACCTTGCTGATATAGGGCACTGTCCTTGAGGAACGGGGGTTTACCTCAATCACGTACACTTCCCCCTCCATGGCAATAAACTGGATATTGATAAGCCCCACCACATGGAGGGCACGAGCCAGCCGCCCAGTGTAATCCACGATTTTTTCCTTTACCTCCCTGCTGATGGTAGGGGCGGGATACACGGAAATGCTGTCCCCGGAATGGACGCCCGTGCGCTCAATATGCTCCATGATCCCCGGAATCAGGATATCCGTGCCGTCACAGACTGCATCCACCTCAATTTCCTTCCCCTGCAGGTATTTGTCCACCAAAATGGGGTGGTCTTGGGCAATCCGGTTGATAATTTCCATAAATTCTTCGATTTCCTCATCCGTATAGGCAATCTGCATCCCCTGCCCGCCCAGCACATAAGATGGGCGCACAAGCACCGGGTATCCTAGGCGGTTTGCAACTTCCTTTGCTTCTTCGGCGGTAAATACCGTCCCGCCTGCCGCACGGGGGATCTGGGTTTTCTCCAGAATCTTGTCAAACAGTTCCCGGTCCTCGGCTGCATCCACGTCCTCGGCTTTTGTCCCTAAGATGGGGACGCCCATTTCCATCAGGCTTTCCGTAAGCTTAATCGCGGTCTGGCCGCCGAACTGCACCACCGCCCCGTCCGGCTGCTCCAAGCGGACAATGCTCTCTACATCCTCCGGGGTCAATGGCTCGAAATACAGCTTATCCGCAATATCAAAATCTGTAGAAACCGTTTCCGGGTTGTTATTGATGATGATAGTTTCATAGCCTTCCTTTGCAAATGCCCAAGTGCAGTGGACGGAGCAGTAATCGAACTCAATCCCCTGCCCAATGCGGATAGGGCCGGAGCCTAGCACTAAAACCTTTTTCCGTTTCGTGGTCCCTAGTCCTTTCTCTTCTGTTCCCACACTAGCGCGGCCTGAACTTCCTGCTCCGCCAGAAAACCCGGTTGCATTTCCAATTTCTGTTTCTCCGGAAACCCCGGTTGCATTTCCAATACTTGCTCCATTGGAAACCCCTGCTGTATGCAATATTCCTGCATATGCAAAGTTGCCCCCTGCCCCTACGGCTTCATTCTCGCTCCCAAAGCAGGAATAATAATAAGGCGTTTCCGCCGCAAATTCCGCCGCGCAGGTATCCACCATCTTAAATGCCGCAGTAATCCCATTTGCGTAACGCAGTTCCCGTATTTCCTTCTCCTGTTTCCCTGCCAGCGCGGCAATTACCCGGTCTGGGAATTCCAGCCGCTTGGCTTCTTTGAGCAGTTCCACCGTCAGTTCTTCCTGCCTAAGCCGCCCTTCCATTTCCACCAGAATGGCAATTTTATCAATAAACCATGGATCTATGCGGGTAATCCCATGGATTTCCTCATAGGGAATCCCCTTGCGCAAGGCTTCTGCTATTACCCAGATTCTCCGGTCGTCCACTTTTCCCAGCCGTTCCTTGAGCTCTTCTTTGGAAAGCTTGGTAAAATCGTAGCCCATCATGCTGTCCACATGCTGCTCCAGCGAGCGGATGGCCTTCATCAGCGCCCCCTCGAAATTTGTGCAGATGCTCATGACTTCCCCGGTGGCCTTCATCTGTGTTGTCAGGCTCCGCTTCGCCGTGATAAATTTGTCAAAGGGGAGCCGTGGGATTTTCACCACGCAGTAGTCCAGCATGGGCTCAAAGCTGGCATAAGTTTTCCCGGTAATGGCATTTTTGATTTCATCCAAGGTATAGCCAAGGGCGATTTTGGCCGCCACCTTTGCAATGGGGTAGCCCGTGGCCTTGCTTGCCAGCGCGGAAGAACGGCTGACGCGGGGGTTTACCTCAATGACGCAGTACTCGAAGCTGTCTGGGTGGAGGGCATACTGGACGTTGCAGCCCCCGGTGATGTTCAGTTCAGAAATGATGTTCAGCGCAGACGTGCGCAGCATCTGGTATTCCTTGTCCCCCAAAGTCTGGGAAGGGGCTACCACAATGCTGTCCCCGGTATGCACCCCTACCGGGTCAATATTTTCCATGTTGCAGACGGTAATACAGTTGCCTTTTGCATCCCGCATCACTTCATATTCGATTTCCTTCCAGCCGGCAATGCACCGCTCCACCAGCACTTCCCCGACACGGCTTAACCGCAGGCCGTTGGCAAGAATTTCCATTAATTCTGTTTCATTATGGGCAATCCCGCCGCCGCTGCCGCCCAAGGTATAGGCAGGGCGGAGCACCACCGGATAGCCAATGGTATTGGTAAAGGCAAGCCCATCCTCAATATTATTTACCACAAGGGACGGGGCGCAGGGCTCCCCGATTTTTTCCATGGTATCCTTAAAGGCCTGCCGGTCCTCCGCCTTGAAAATAGTTTCCGCCGTAGTCCCAATCAGCCGTACCCCATGCTGCGCTAAGAAGCCGGATTCTGCCAGCTCCATCCCAAGGTTCAGGCCGGCCTGTCCCCCAAGGGTGGGCAGCACGCTGTCCGGCTTTTCCTTTAAAATAATCTGCTCCAAAACCCCAACGGCCAGAGGTTCGATATACACTTCATCGGCAATTTCCTTATCTGTCATAATGGTGGCCGGGTTGGAATTCACCAGGACCACCTCCACCCCTTCTTCCTTCAGGGAACGGCAGGCCTGCGTGCCCGCATAATCAAATTCTGCTGCCTGCCCAATGACAATCGGGCCGGAACCAATGACTAAGACTTTCTTGATTTCTGGATTTTTCGGCATTACTGGTGTCCTCCCATCTCATTGATAAAACGGTCAAATAGATAGCTGCTGTCTTGGGGCCCCGGGCATGCCTCTGGGTGGAACTGGACGGTAAACACAGGCTTCCCCACATATTTCAGGCCTTCATTTGTCCCATCGTTGACATTGGTAAATGCAGGGACTGCCACGGCCGGGTCCATGCTCCTTACGTCTACCACATAGCCATGGTTTTGGGAGGAAATGTAGACCCGCCCGGTTTCTAAGTCCTTGACTGGGTGGTTGCCGCCCCGGTGGCCGTATTTCATTTTATAAGTATCTGCCCCGTTTGCCAGCGCCATCAGCTGGTGCCCAAGGCAGATGGCAAAAATGGGCACGCCTGACTCATACAATTTCTTGATTTCTGCAATGATTTCCCCACATTCTTTGGGATCCCCAGGGCCGTTGCTTAACATAATCCCATCCGGTTCCGCTGCCAAAATTTCTTCCGCCGTGGTATGGGCAGGGTAAACGGTAACGGCGCACCCCCGGTGCTGGAGGGATTTTGCAATATTTCGCTTTGCCCCTAAATCCAACAGCGCCACCCGTTTCCCTTTGCCTTTTAAGACATAGCTTTCCTTGCAGGCCACTTTTCCCACTACGTCCCCGGTGCGGTAAGCCCGGAGCTTCGGGAGGATTTCTTCCAGCCGGTATCCCTCATTGGTGGTAATCATGCCGTTCATCGTCCCCTTTTCCCGGAGGATTTTCGTCAGGGCGCGGGTGTCAACCCCTGCAATCCCCGGGATCCCATGCTCTTTTAAAAATTCTTGGATTGTCCCCTTGCTGCGGAAATTGCTGGGAATCCGGGACAATTCCCGGACAATATAGCCTTCCGCCCAAGGCCGCCCGGACTCCATATCCGGGGTTATCCCGTAATTTCCAATCAGCGGGTACGTCATAACCACTGCCTGCCCGGCATAGGACGGATCCGTCAAAACTTCCAAATAGCCTGTCATGGAGGTGTTAAAAACAATTTCGCTGACGGCCTCCCTTGCAGCGCCAATGCTTGTGCCCGTAAACACAGTCCCATCTTCCAGTATTAGAAATGCTTTCATTTAGTTACCGCCCTTCCTGTCTGATTTTTGGCAAAAAAAAAGAGTCAACTGCGCCATTGCATTCTTTTTCTTATTTTTCTATTTGTTAAATTGCTAAAATTCTAACACATCGGGGATTATTTTTCAACCTTTTCAGCCCTCCTACGGGCAAAAATCCAAAAGAGCACAATTTTTGTACACTTTTTAAAATCTGTCGTATTGACACATTCCCAATAAAATGGTAGTATTAATTCACCAAAAATACAGCAATTTGTACATAAGTCATAGTGATTTTTGTTTATTTTTTGTGCTTTTTGCATGTGCTATTCAAAGACCTTTCACAAAAACCTTGTGATTTTGCATAGTTTCCACGTTTTTGCAGGAGCAGGGAAGTCAAACAGTATCCCTTTGGCATGTACAACGCATTTCATGAAGGAGGATTTATATGAAAAAGAAAAGCCTGAAAAGGGTACTCGCGCTCTCTTTAAGCATGGCGGCAGCAATTTCCCTCGCAGCATGCGGCAGCACCCCTACCAACACCAACACGAAGGATGAGCCTGAAACCCAGCAGGAAGAGGCCGGCAACGACGAAGCAGAATCCAAGGACGACAGCGGCAGCAAGACAGAAATCAGCGTTATCGCAGCCCAGTATGGGCAGAACACCGCAGACTGGTGGAAAACTTTCGAAAGCGATTTTGAAAAAGACAACGCAGGGATTGACCTGAACGTAGAAGTGATTTCTTGGAATGACATCTCTACCAAGGTAAACGCCCTTATTTCAAACGGCAATGCGCCTGACATCCTGAACATTGACGTATTCGCAGATTATCAGGCAGACGACCTTCTCCTGCCAGCAAAGGATTACGTTTCAGAAGAAACCTACGGCAAGATGTATGAAGCATTCTTGGAGCAGTCCAACGTAGACGGAACCATCTGGGCAATCCCAGACCTTGCTTCCGCACGCGCAATGTATTACAACAAAGACATTTTAGAAGAAGCTGGGGCAGAAGTTCCTACCACTTGGGATGAACTGAAAGAAACCTGCAAGAAGATTAAAGAAAAATTCCCGGATGTTTACCCATGGGGCGTTGACATGACAACAGACGAAGGCCAGGCTGCTTTTGCATATTACATCTGGAACAATGGCGGCGACTTCACAGACGCAGACGGGAACTGGACTTTAAACAGCCCGGAAAATGTTGCAGCAATTGAGTATGTAATCAGCCTGATCAAAGAAGGCTATACCAATACAGACCCTGCAAATGAAACACGTTATGACCTGCAGGATATGTTCGGGACCGGCAAAGTTGCTATGATGATTGCACCGAACAGCCTTCCTACTTACGTAGCTGACGGCGGCAACGAAGTAAACTATGGCATGGCTCCAATCCCCAACAACAACGGCACTTCCGTATCCGCTGGCGTTATGGACCGTTTCATGTGCTTCGACAACGAATACTCTGACGAAGAGCTGGAAGCAATTAAAACTTTCTTCGACTATTTCTTTGAAGATGAACGCTACTCTGCATGGGTTGAAATGGAAGGTTTCCTCCCCGCAACTAAGACCGGCGGCGAAGCCCTTGCTGCAAAAGACGAATCCTTGGCTCAGTGGATTGACATTGTAGCCAGCTGTAAATTCTATCCAACTGCTAAGACAGAATGGGCAGACGTAAAACAGGGCGTTATCAACGTAGAACAGAACGCGTTATTAGATGGGAATGTCCAGGAGCTGCTTGACAGCTTACAGGGAGAAATTGCCCCATAAAGAAATAGGCCCTACAAAGCAAAACATGAGGCCGGGCTATCAGAAGTCCGGCCTTCTTTTCAATATTAATGAGGTGTGTGCCTGTGAAAAAATTTATACAAAAAATCGAACCGTATCTCTGGATTCTCCCAAGCGTGCTGCTAATGCTCATTTTTATTCTGGTCCCCATCATATTTGTATTCCGGATGGCGCTGAGCAAAGTCAGCAGGGCTGGGTTAATCAAAGGGTTCACAGGGTTGACGAATTTCTCAAAAATCCTGTCGACCCCCACATTTTCCATGGTCTTAAAAAATACGCTGGTGTGGACAGTGGCAGTTGTCGGCCTCTCCACCCTCCTTGGGTTTATTCTGGCCCTTTTACTGAACAACGCGTTTAAAGGCCGTAAAATCGCCCGGGCAATCGTGGTATTCCCTTGGGCAACCACGCTGGTAGTACAGGCCAGCATTTGGAAATTCATCATTGACACCGACTATGGCACGCTGAATACCCTGCTGATGAAGCTTGGGATTATCGACCATGCGGTGAACTGGACCCCTTCCGCCGGCGCTTGGTTCGCATGGGAAATCGCCTGCGGTATCTTCGTAACTATCCCATTCGTTACCTTCACTGTCCTGTCAGGCCTGCAGTCCATAGACGGCAGCTATTACGAAGCAGCGACCGTTGACGGGGCAAATTACTGGCAGAAGCTGTTTAAAATCACAATCCCCCTTGTCAAATCTTCCCTGACAGTCAGCACTGTATTAAATATCATTTACGTATTTAATTCCTTCCCGATTATCTGGAACATGACAAAGGGCGACCCCGGCAACCGGACGGACACCCTTGTGACATATTTATATAAGCTTGCTTTCTACAACGGCAAGCAGGGAGAAGCGGCGGCAGTGTCCGTGATTGGGTTCCTCATCCTGCTCGTCTGCGCAACTGGCTACATGGTTGTAACATTACGGAAGGGAGATGAATAATTTATGAAAGAAAACACAAAGCCTGTAAGCGGCAAAAAGCTGGCATTGCGGATCCTCCTCTATCTGGTGGTCTTTATTATATGCGTACTAATCCTTTACCCGTACTTTGCCATGCTCTGCACCGCACTGAAAGGGCGTTCTGAAATATTTGCTGCAAAAGGGACAATTCTCCCAAAAGAAACCTTGTGGTCTAACTTTGCAGATATCTGGCAGCGGGCGCCTATGGCAAAATATATGCTGAATTCCGTCCTGATTGCCGGCGGCTCTACGGTTATCGCATTGATCTGCGGGATTCCTGCAGCATATGCGCTTTCCCGTATGAAATTCAAAGGCGACGTTGTATTCCTTGGGTTTGTCATTGTTTCCCAGATGTTTGCACCTGTTGTCCTCCTGATTGGTATTTACAAAGTCATGATGACGCTGAACCTAACAAACAGCATCCTAGGCCTAATCTTCATCAACGCCGCATTTAACCAAGCCTTTACCATCTGGCTGCTGCGGGGGACTTTTATGGGCATCTCCTCTGAAATGGAGCAGGCTGCCAAGATTGACGGCTGCAACCGGTTTGAAGCCATGGTAAAAATTTTGCTCCCGGTAGCTGCCCCAGGCATTGTAACAACGCTGATTTTCGTATTTATCAATGCATGGAATGAATATACGGTAGCCTTGACCCTGATTTCTGACGATTTGAACAAGCCCCTAACCGTAGGCATCAATATTTTTAACGGCTATAACATGATTGAGTGGCAGTACCTCTTCGCAGCCTCCCTGTTTGCAATTGCCCCAGTGGTTATCTTATTTGCAATTATTGAGAAGAACCTTGTAAGCGGCCTTGCATCCGGCGGCGTGAAGGGTTAACCGAAAGCAGCGCAAAACGCCTGTGTTCCCATACCTTTAGGCTGTTACACAATAAAGGTTCCTTACGGCATAAGGCTGGCCCTATTACCAATATTGCTCCGGCAGTTCCAAATAGCCGGAGCAATGTTGCTGCTAAACCCCTGCAAGCTCCAGATAGCCGGAGCAATATTGCTGCTAAACCCCTGCAAGCTCCATATTGCCGGAGCAATATTGTTGCTAAACCCCTGCAAGTTCCATATTGCCAGAGCAATATTGCTGCTAAATCCCTGCATTTTGCAGCAGCCGCATTTTTCCCATTGCCCCTAACCATAGGCCTTGCCAAAAATTTCCGGTATTATTTTCCCATTCTTCTTTCTATGCACAGTTTCTGTGCGCCCTCCTGAAAATATTACTCCGGCGGTTATATAGGAAAATCTGCCTCTTGAGGCAGCACAAAGAAATGTGTTACAATATCCATAACTTAGCAGCACATGCCCTTGCATTGCTGCTGGAACAAACACTACCTATCAGAAAGGAGATTTTATATTATGTTACACAACACAAAACCAGCCGTTCCCAAACCTATGGGCAAACGGCCTGCTGCCACAAGAATCTTAACATTCCTACTGTTTTTGGCGCTCACCCTGTGCCAGGCATCCACAGCCCAAGCGGCGTCCACCCGCCCGTCGGACGTGAAAAAAGCCGGGAGCGGCAACATCCTCGTAGGCGTTTCCGGTACCTATGAACAGGCCAGCAAAGCAGCCATCCTAAAAAGGATCAATGAAATCCGGAAAGAAGCCTGCAACAATGGCTATCCCAACCCATCTGGAAATGGGAGGAAACTTACCCCTTCCGACTATGTCCCTATGAAATGGTCTTCCAACTTGGAGTGGATTGCCCAGCTGCGTGCGGCAGAATGTACCGTCAATGAAAGCCACACCCGGCCAAACGGCCTAGACTGCTTTAGCATCCACCATAACAATGAACAAAGCTGGGCAGAAAACCTCGCTTGGAACTATTCTGGCTTAATGGCTGGCATTGAACAATGGTACGATGAGAAAAATGACTGGGTAAGCCAGAACCAATCTGCCGTCACCGGGCATTATACCAGCTTAATCAACCCAAATTACAAGTATATCGGCCTCGGTTCCTTTGTCCGCAGCACTGGCGGCTGGTATGGGGTTGCCGGGGAATTCAGCAGCAGCAACGCAGGCTCCGGGAGCCAGTCTAAAGTAAAGGGCAAATATGTCCAGACAATAGAGGCCAAGAAAAAGAATGTGCAGAAACTTACCTTAAGCGCACCTTCTTCCATCAAAGCGAAAAAGACCAAAACCTTGTCCGTATCCTGCAAGGTATCCTATCCGGGGATTATGGGCGGAACCAACACCACGAATGCCAAAATCTTAAAGGGCGTTACTTGGAGTTCCTCGAAGCCTTCTGTGCTTTCCATCAATTCCAAGGGCAAAATTACAGCAAAAAAAGCTGGGAAAGCCACAATCACAGCCAAGGTGAAAGGCATGAAAACGCTGAAAAAAACCATAAAGGTTACAAAATAAGTTCATCCTTTCTTTCTCGGCCCTGTCAGCTGATAGCTTAAATCTACCAGCTTCTTGATTTCCTCCTCTGGCACGCTGCCATCCAGCCGGACTGTAATCCATTTCTCCTTATTCATATGGTACGCTGGGTGGAACCCCGGCTTGCCCCGGAGGGAACCAACAAGGCCAGGGTCACATTTCAGGTTGATAATCTCAATTGGCCCGTCCCCTGCAAGCCCCAGCTTCTCCCGCCCTACTTCCATAATCAGGCCATACCACTTCTGGTTCCCCTTGTGGCGCAGCACGGCGTTCCCGTCCTGCCATGGGTAATCTGGCTTTGTGCCATATTGCTGCTGCACCCATGCAAATATCTGGTCCCTGTCCATTTATTTTACCCCCCCCCACAATAATACTGGAAATACTGCTCCTTCAGGCTCTTATAAGCCCCTCTGGGCACATAGACCTTCCTGCCTGTGCTTAAGCAGATTTCTTGGGAATTCAGGTTATCAATATGTTCCAAATTCAAAATATAGGAAATGCCTACCCGCACGAATTCCTCATACATGGAAAGCATCCCAAACAGTTCTGCCATCGTCATCCGCAGCAAATATTCTGTGCCGTCTGCAAGGTACATGCACTGCATTTTCCTCTGGGCTTCGCAGTACATGATTTCATGTAAGGGTACCCGCTGCTGTTTCCCGTCAATCCGCAGGATAAGGTACTTGGTACGCTCCCTTGCCATCTCCCCGAAAATCTTATCTAAGGCTGCAAACAGCGCCTCTTCTGAGATAGGCTTTACAAGATACTGTGCCGCATCCACGCCAAACGCCTCCAAGGCATGCTCCCTAGAGGTAGTGAGGAACACAAGCCTGCTGCTGTTCCCCATGCTGCGCAGTTCCTTTGCCGCTTCAATCCCTAGCTTCTTTGGCATGTAAATATCCATCAGCACCAAATCTGGGATATAATTTTCTTCCCGTACCATGTAAAGAAGCCCATCTGCGCTCCTAAAACGCTCTATCTTAAAATCCGTATCAGGATTCCTTTCCTTATACTTGCCTAACATCTGCTCCGTCTTGTCTAATTCTTCTGCCTCATCATCGCAGAGCGCTATCAGATACACAAACGCTGCCCCTTTCATATCTGTTTCCAGCCATGGCGGCGGAAACCTGCATTTGGATGCCATCTTTTCCGTAAAATATTATAAGTGATTTCTGCCCCAAAAGCAATTAAGATATGAAATTAATTTCGGGTACCCAAAAAAGGTTACCTTCCCAACGCCAGCCTCCATAAAAATTCCACAGCTCTCCCAAGCTGCCAGCTAACGGCTGCACTGTAACCTGCCATGTTCCATATTGCGGGGCACAGTACCGTTTCATGGTAACCTTCCATATGCCATATTGCGGGGTACGGTGCAGCTTCACAGTAACCTTCCATATACTATATCGAAGGACGCAGTACAGCTTCACGCCATGCATGGCAATGGCTGCTTCTATGGATTCACCCCTATGCGCTAAGGTGCGCGCATACCGGCGCCTGCCGCGGGGATTTTCAGAATCAGCCGGAATACGAACACCCCATTGTCATTCCTGAAATCGTATTCCCCACCATATTTTTCTGCTGTCTTAATAATGCTCAGCACCCCAATGCCCCCGGTAGTTTCCAGCTTGGGCTGCCCATTTTTCAAGGAAGTTTCCATCCTGCATGTATTTTTGCAGCAAACCACCAGCTTGTTGTTCTTTTTCTTAATCATCAGATAAATAAAGCACTCCCGCCTATCCGACTGCTTTTTCACTTCCATGCAGCCATAAATGGCATTTTCATAAGCATTTGCAAGAATAGCCACCAAATCAATGCTGGGTATTGCCAAGTCCCTCTCCAGCTCCACATCCAAAGTGACTTTAATTTCTTCCTTCCCCGCCTTTTCCGTATAGACAGACAGAAGGTTATTGACTGCCATGTTGGCGCAGATGGCCTCCGGGATTCCGGCATCCATCTCTTTTTCATATTCTTTTAAGTATTGCAAAAGCTCCGCCTTCTGGTCCCTGCGGGCATATTCTGCAATCACTGCATTGTGGTGCCTTGCGTCGTGGCGGATCCGCCGGCCCGCTTCTACCGACTCCTCCATCAGTTCCATATTCCGCTCCAGCAGCCGGTGGTTCATTTCTATAAGCTGTTTTTCCCTCTGGTATTCCCGTTCCTTCCCAATATGCAAATAGAGCCGGAACACCAGAAGCTGCAGTGCGCCTGTCAGGAATAAGTTCATTGTAATCTGGAACAGACGGAAGGGCGTCTGCTCCTGAATAATATTCGGGTTCATAATAAACCCAATCCCAAACAAAATGCTGATTACCATGACGGCCACGCTGAACCGGTCCAGCTCACTCTCCACATACCGCCCAAACCCCCGGATGGATTCCTTAATCTTCCGGTCAATAAACAGCGCCATTGCCAAAATCAGCAGGATCCGCACAACAATATCCACCCACACATTCCCGTAGAAAAAAATACTGGAAACCTCTATCCCGCTAATTAGGAATACGGCCAGCAGGTAAAAAGTCAGGGCAAGTTTATACACCGACAGGAACACCGGGTCGCTGCTCATAAAAATAGAAAAAACCGTAAAGCACATATACATGGAAAAAGCGGACATTTTCGCACAGCTTTCCCAGTCGGCCACATACCAGATACAGGCTGCCCCAATCAGGGCCGCGCTGAAAATGCCATAATAGGCCAACACCTTTTTCCTGCCAAACCGCGGCTCGCTCATCAGCAAAAACAAAACAGCTACCCCGGCAACGCTGATGATATACCGGATTAATGCAATAATTACAGAACCTCCCAGCATACGGACATTCCTCCTGATTTTCCTGCAACTTCTTCCTTTATCCGTTCCGCCATCCCTTTTCATAGTCAAAAACCTATCCGGGAAGGCGGCTTCACGCTTTGCAATACAGACAATACAGATGATCTTCCATCCTTAGCTCCATCCTACCAGAGTATGTAGGGGAAAACATCCATTTGGAACCATTTGCGCTTTTTCCGGTACGCTTTGCGCCATGCAGCGCCCATGCCCCAGCATTTGGGCATAGAATAATAGGACGAAAAAAGGAAACTGTATCCGCTACAGTTTCCCTTTCCCATGCTGGGCTTTTTTCTTCCGCTGCTGATGGGCTGCAATCCGGATGTACAGTTCTTCCGGCAGGAACCGCCCGAATGTCATGGCAAGCCTGACAGGCAGCGATGGTATGATTACTGTTTTCTTCTGTTTCATCTTCTTTAAGGCATAGCGCACGCAATAGGAAGCGCTGATGCCCTTTAAGGCAAATTCCACTTCTGCCACTTGGTTGAATTCTGTATCCACAGGGCCGGGGCACAGGCAGCCGATATAGATAGGGCTCTTATCGCTCCGCAGCTCTTCCGCAACCGCCCGGGTCAGGCTTGCAGCATAGGATTTCGTTGCATAGTAAGTCGCCATGTAAGGCCCCGCGGGCATCAGCCCGGCACAGGAGGCCACATTCAGGATGGAGCCGTACTTCTGTCGCTCCATTTTCCGCAAAGCCAGCTTTGTCAGGATGTGCAAGGCCTTTACATTGACAGAGAGCATATCCATTTCCTTTTGCAGATCCCCGTTCCTGAATTTTCCGCAGTCGCCGAAGCCCGCATTGTTAATCCAGATGGCTACTGGCTTATCCTCCACTGCATGGTAGAGCTTATAGCAGTCGATTTCTTTCGTTAAGTCGGCTGTTACAATTTCACATTCCGTCTTTAATTTTTTCTTCAGCTTCTCCAGCCGCCCGCTCCTTCTGGCAGTAAGCACCAGCCCATAGCCTTCCTTTGCCAGCCTTTTTGCAAATTCTGCGCCAATGCCGGAGCTTGCGCCTGTTACCACAGCATATTTTTTCATTGATTTCCCATCCCTTTCCTGTTATTTCCCCTTCTCATACTTTCTTATTAAATACAGACAGTTCTTCATGGTCCTCCATGCTGAAAAAACGCTCCCTGTCATTGTGGGGGAAGAGAAGCTCCATATAAAGGCTCCCCAGCAGTTCCTTGACTTCCTCCGTCTTGAGCCCGTCCACAGGCAGCTCCTTCAGTTCCATTTGCTTTAAGTTGGAAAGCACTGCCTCAATCCGCTGCTTGTCGGTAGGGATTTTCTCGAAAATAGGCGGCTTGGGCGCTGGCTTTTCTTCCTCGGCCTTGGGCTGGAGGATTTCCTCCGTTTCCGGCATCTTATAGACGATATTCTTGCATGTTTTTTCAAAACACTCCGGGTCATACTTGGAGAGGTATTTCAGATCCTCCACGGTCAGCGTGCGCTTATTGTGGATTTTAATGTAAATATTTACAAGACGCGTATCTTTTCCCATCACAACTCCCTCCCTGTTGCATACAGTATAATTCCCCGTATGCCCGTTGTCAACGCTTTGCGCAAAAACTCATAAAAATACCGCAAAGCCGCCCGGGCCATGGGCTGCCTTGCGGCAATTACAATCCTATTCCAAGTATTCGGGCTTTCCTGCCCTTGCTCCGGCCCTTGCTGCCTTGCGGCAATATATCCTTATTTCAGGTTTTCAGGGCCAAAGCCATAGGGCAGCAGTTCCTTTAAAGTCCGCTGCATGCACTTCCCCTTGCCGTCTGCCAAGATAATCTGGAAAGTTTCCGGGTTGCAGAATTCCATCATGACTTGGCGGCAGACCCCGCAGGGGGCGCACAATTCATCTGCTTCACTCCCCTCTGGGCCGCCGGCAATTGCTATTTTTTCAAATTCCCGCTCCCCTTCGTAAATTGCACGGAAAAAAGCAGTCCGTTCTGCGCAGTTTGTGGGGGAATACGCTGCATTTTCAATGTTGCAGCCATGGTAGATTTTCCCGCTCTTTGTTACAAGGGCAGCCCCCACCTGAAAATGGGAATAGGGGGCATATGCATGTTCCCTCGCTTTTTTTGCTTCTAACATCAATGCTTCCTTTGTCATGTTCCATCCGTTCCTTTCCCCACAGTTTTGTGCAGCCATTTTGCGCCGTAGTCGCAGGCAACCCCTAGGGCTGCCCCTGCCAACAATGAAGGGACGAGCATTTTCCAATCCCCATTGGCTGCAAAGGTGGTAAAGCATCCCATAAACGTCCCGGGGCAGAAGCCAAACAGTTCAAATTTTGCAATGATGCACATGACAAAGGTAAGCGCCGCACACCAGATGCCGTACTCCCCAAATGCTGGGAACACGTTGTTCAGGCCGATAATCGCCATGCCGCAGAGCACCCCTGCCATATTGGGCAGAACCGTCCGTTTCAGCCCCTGCAGCCCATGGCTCCCACTGGCAAAATAAGTCGTGCACCCTGCAAAACCAGCCCATGCAATCAGCCCTGACAGCCCTGCCAAATACGCCCATGCCCCGCAAAATACTGCTGTTACAATGCTAAGCGCCATGATAAAACTCATATTCTTCATTACTATCCTCCCGCTTTATTACCTTTCCTACCCTTAAAACATACAACAATTGTGCCTTCTTTTTTATACTGCCAAAATCCTGTTCAACATCCCTGCCTTCTTTTTTATACTGCCAAAATCTTGTTCAACATCCCTGCTTTCCTTTTTATACTGCCAAAATCCTGTTCAACGTTCTCCGCTTCTTCCAATATGGGTTGCAAATGCAGGCTGGCAGAACGCACAGTGTTTTTGCCATATTCTGTTGGTTTCCTGCTTGGGGCGCATACCCTTGGCGGAACCGGAGGAGTTCTGCAATGGGAACAGCACACACGCGGTCTACCGGATAACTGCATTTCCAGAAAGCAGGCGCACTGTAGCAGGTGGCGGAGGATTCAAAGAGAAAATATGCCGTCTTCCCGTCACAGGCTAATTCTTCTGCCATGGGCGGGAATTTGCAGGATTTTTGCAGGAAGTACAGGCTTCTTCCCGTTATCTGGTCCTTTGCTGCCTGATAAAAAAAGACTTCAGAGCCGAAATAGCGTCCCTTTGATGTGGTGACAACCAAGTATGTGTTCCCATCCTTCTCAAAAAACGAAGCGCCGTTGGCATAGCCGGGAATCACAATCTGCTCCTCTTGCTGCAGGGATAGCTTCTGCCCCTCCTTGGCAGGTTCTTTCCTTATGGAAAAACTTCGCAGGCTCCCCTTCCCGCTGACTTTGTTGGAATAAGTGCCCACCCACAGTTTCCCGCCATGCCAAGTGATAAAAGAAGCTACCGCGCCGCAGGGGACATTCTGGGCATAACCAGAAAGCTGGTAGCTGCTTTCCCCGGAACCAACGGCTTGTTGGATAGCCTGATATGGGATGGCACTGCATTGCCTGTCTGTGCTCTTGGCAATCCATACGTTCTGCCCGTCGAAGGTAACGCCGCCTACGTGGTTGATGTCCGGCAGCACAATGGTAACTAACAGTTCCCGGCTGCTGGGGCTTTGGTTGGAAAGCACATAGAGCACGGATTTATTCACTTTCCGGCTGCGCCGCCCCGGCTTTGCCTGATAGGGCGTCCCATTGTCATAGGCTGTCACCAGCATATAATCCCCTGCAATGCAAATGCCTTGGGGCACCATCTGGGTGCAGGGCGTCCCTAAGACATCCGTAGATGCAAGGCCCGGCACTGGGGTGGAATTTTCCTCCTGATATAAGCTGGCGAAATAGCGGTAACGGCCCAATGTGCTTTGGAACTTTTCCTTATAACGGAACTCCATGCTGGTAAAGCCCCCTGCCCCTTCTTTCTGGTTCTCCACATTGGTAAAGTCCCTTACCCTTTCCTTCTGGTTCACCATGCTGGTAAAGCCCCCTGCCCCTTCCTTCTGGTTCTCCATGCTAGTTTCCATATTTTTCAAAAAAGAAAGGGCCGCATGGAACCCTCCCCCCGTTTTCAGGAGAACCCATGCAGCCACTGCTAAGCAAACAATTACGCCGTATTGAAATAAGAATCCCTTACCAACCTGTTTCTTCATACATTTCCCGCCTTTGCTGTATCATTACTGATGCCATTCTTATACCCGTGAGCCGAATGGCCCGCCAACAGATTCCCGCATTTTACAATATACAGCAAATCATTTGGCAAATAAGCAGGCTCGTGAGTATAATTTTAGTATAACCA
This sequence comes from uncultured Lachnospiraceae bacterium, assembly GCA_910580195.1. Classification (GTDB taxonomy): domain Bacteria; phylum Bacillota; class Clostridia; order Lachnospirales; family Lachnospiraceae; genus Petralouisia. Next base: position 8,364 of record CAJTWA010000048.1, on the reverse strand, counting down.
ATAATTTTACAGACAGAATTAACAAAAAATGTATATTTTGTAAACTTTTTTCGTCTATTTGTTACAATTTCTGGTAAATTTTCCCAGTTGAAAAGATGATATTCCTAAGTTCACTACAGAATAAATCTGCTGCTTCATCTTTCATTTGCCGCAGCATTATGGCTAGCTGGAAAATGTTTTCCAATCTCATCCAAAATCTGGTGCGCTGCTTCGTCTTTGCCCATCCGCTCCAGCCGTTTTGTGCTGTCCTTGGTAATCAGGGTGAGCACATTGGTGTCCGTGCCAAACCCGGCCCCTTCCACTTTCAGGTTATTGGCTGCTACCATGTCCAAATGCTTCTTCATAAGCTTTGCCCTTGAATTCTCTTCTAGGTTTTGGGTTTCCATGGAAAAGCCGCACAGGTAGCTGTGGATTTTGCCTTCTGTTTTTAAGCGGCCTAGCTCTGCCAGAATGTCCCGGGTCCGTTCCAGCGGAATGTTGGCTGTGCCTTCCGCCTTTTTTATTTTATCCTCTGCCACCCGCGCGGGGCGGTAATCAGCCACTGCCGCTGCCTTTAAGATGATATCCGCCCTAGGTGCGCGGCGTAAGGTTTCCTGATACATTTCCTCGGCAGCCACCACTTTTACCGTTTCCACAAACATGGGCGGTTCCACGGCTGCTGCCCCTGTTATCAGCGTGACGGTGGCCCCGCGGTACATGGCGGCTTTTGCCAGCGCATAGCCCATTTTCCCGGTGGAATGGTTGGTGATAAAACGCACGGGGTCAATAGCTTCTTGGGTTGCCCCTGCGGTTACAAGCACCTGTTTCCCTGCCAAATCTTTTTGGAACGCCAATTCCTTTAACACATATTCCACCAATGTTTCCTCGGAAGGCAGTTTCCCTTCCCCGATATCGCCGTTTGCCAGCATCCCCGTTTCGGGGGGGATCAGCACATAGCCGAATTGTTCCAGCTTTTTCAGGTTGCCTTGGACGATGGGGTTGCGGTACATGTTGTGGTTCATGGCAGGGGCGGCCAGGACCTTGCAGGTACATGCCATCACTGTGGTAGTCAGCATGTCGTCTGCAATCCCATTTGCAATCTTGCCCAGCACATTTGCCGTAGCCGGGGCAAGCAGCACTAAATCCGCCTGTTTTGCCAAGGCCACATGCTCCACGGAAAATTCAAAATTCCGGTCGAAGGTGTCAATCAGGCATTTATTCCCTGTCAATGTTTCAAAGGTGGTGGCAGTGATAAAATTGGTGGCATTTTCTGTCATCAGTACATGGACGTTGCAGTGCAGCTTTTTTAACATTCTTGCCACATTCGGCATTTTATATGCGGCAATCCCGCCTGTCACGCCCAGCAAAACCGTTTTTCCCTGTAGCATATTGGGGAACCTCCTTTATGGTTGGCTCTTAGCCAAAGTTGCCCTGCATGTTCCCAGCAGGGCTTGGGCTGGGGTTACATGGAAATTTACCTATGCTCCCCAATTGCCCTGCCTTGTCCCAGTAAATCCTAGTGAAGGGTTACATGGGAATCTGCCCATGCTTTTCATAAGAAGTAACTTTGGAAATTTTATTTTCCCCATCCACAAATACCACTTTCGGCTGGAAATTGGCAGCTTCTTCCGGCGCCATCTGGGCATAGGCCATCAGTATGATATGGTCGCCAACCTGCACCTGCCGGGCTGCTGCCCCGTTCAGGCAAATCATGCCGCTGCCCGGTTCCCCGCAGATGGTATAGGTTTCAAAACGGCTGCCGTTCTCAATGTCCACAATCTGCACATTTTCATATTCCAGAATCCCTGCCGCTGCCATAAGCTCCGGGTCTACGGTAATGCTGCCTACATAATTCAGTTCAGCCTGCTTTACGACTGCACGGTGGATTTTTCCTTTTAGCATTTTCAAATACATGGTTCCTACCATTCCTTTCTACGGGCAAACAAGGCATGAAAAACATTTTCACGCTGCAGCTTTGCCGTATGGGTTCTTTTTTCCTTTTTGCCATTGCGCGCCTGTTGCTTTTGCAATTACGCGCCTGTTACGCTTCTGGGGAAAAGCTGAAATTGTCTATCAGCCTTGTTTTTCCAATATAGACGGCAATTGCCGCCAAAATGGGGGCTTTTATGCTGCCTACAGGCTCTAAAGTTTCAGCGTCCACAAGCTCCACATAGTCAATGCGGGCAAGGGGTTCTGTCTTTATGCTTTTTACAATTGCGCTGATTAATTTCCCGGCGTCCCGTTCCCCTGCTTTTGCCATCTCCTCTGCGGCTGACAGGGATTTGTGGAGGATCAATGCTGCCTTGCGCTCCTTGGGGCTTAAGTATGTGTTCCGGGAGCTCATGGCCAAGCCGTCCTCTTCCCGGACAATGGGGCACCCTACAATGGAAATGCCGAAATTCAAGTCCCGCACCATCCGCCGGATGACTGCAAGCTGCTGCGCATCCTTCTGCCCAAAATATGCCCGGTCCGGCGTCACGATATGGAAGAGCTTGGACACTACCGTGCAAACGCCCCGGAAATGGGTAGGCCTTGATTTGCCGCAAAGGCCTTTTGTCAGGCCGTCCATATCCACAAAGGTGCAGTTATCTTCAAAATACATTTCCTCCGGCTCCGGATGGAACACCACGTCTGCCCCGGCTTCTTCGCAGACGGCTGCATCCCTTTCCATGTCCCTTGGGTAACTGGATAGGTCCTCGTTCGCCCCAAACTGGGTCGGGTTTACGAAATCGCTGACTACAACCCTGTCATTTTCGCTGACTGCTTTCACAATCAGGCTTTTGTGCCCTTCATGGAGATAGCCCATAGTGGGCACCAAGCCAATGGAATGGCCTTCCCCGCGCCACCATTTGATGATAGAGCGCAATTCTTCGATACTTGTTACAACCTGCATAACTTCCTCCATTCTTGCCTTTCTTCCCTGCGCACCGGGAAACTATGGGCAGCGCAAGGCGCTTCCCCTGTGGAAACGCTGCTGCCGCCCCATACCTTCTCTTTTCTGCCGCGCAAGAAATTGCCACTTGTAAGCTAGTACAATTTTTCTATAATATCGTCATCTATTTTAAAGGTGTGTTCTGCCGCCGGGAAGGTCCCTGCTTTCACTTCTTCGCTGTAACGCTGGAAAGACTCTTTCATCAATGCGCCCACTTCCCCAAAACGTTTGACAAATTTGGGCTTGAAATCACCGAACATGGAAAGCATATCCTGATATACCAGCACCTGCCCGTCGCAGTCCGCCCCGGCTCCGATTCCGATGGTAGGAATCCCGAGCTTTTCTGTTACCAGTTTTGCCAATTTTGCCGGCACGCACTCCAAGACCACTGCCACTGCCCCGGCTTCTTCCACAATCTGGGCGTCCTCCAAAAGCTTTCTTGCGGCCGCTTCTGATTTCCCCTGCACCTTAAAGCCTCCAAAGGCATTTAAAGACTGGGGGGTAAGCCCAAGGTGGGCAACCACTGGGATGGAGGCATTGGTAATTGCCCTGATATGCTCTGCAAACTCCCGTCCCCCTTCTAATTTTACCGCTTGGGCGCGGCCTTCCTTCATCAGCCGCCCGGCGTTGCATACTGCGTCATAAACCGAAGCCTGATATGACATAAAAGGCATGTCCGCCACAACCAAAGCGTCTTTCGCCCCGCGGGACACAGCCCTTGTGTGGTGGACCATATCCTCCATGGTAACGGACAGGGTATCTTCGTACCCCAGCATAACCATGCCAAGGGAATCCCCTACCAGAATCATATTAATGCCTGCTTCGTCAATTAATTTTGCCATGGAATAGTCGTAGGCTGTCAGCATGGTGACTTTTTCCCCGCGTTCCTTGGCCTCCCGGATTGTTACAACTGTGTTCTTCATAGTCCCTTCCTCACTTGCTTTCCGGCCATATGCAAAATGCTTTTTGCAGGTATCTCCTGCTGCCAAAGGTTTTTTACATACGCCCTAATATTTTTTTCATTTCCGAATAGCTGCGCTCCGGGTGCTTGCGCCCTGCAAGTTCCGTCACGACAGCCCCTACCGCCCGGTAAGCGTCTTCCCACTCCTGCCTGCCTAAATGGCTTAAATGCCCTTTGACAGTTTCCGTGTCATTCCGCTCAATCGGCCCGGTCAGCGCCTGTGCGCATCCCCGGCATCCTGCTTCTTGCCCGGTACAGCTTGTATCTGCAGGTTTCTGTGCAAAAATAGCTTTCACATTGTTTTCCACCAATGGCTTTAACAATCCATAAGCCGATGCTTCCGGAATCCCGGCTTCTTCCATCAGCCCCACTGCCATGGAAATTAAGCCAACCACATGGTTGCTGGCAATGCTTGTGGCTGCATGGTATTTCGCTTTTTCCGCTGTGGAAACCTCCACTACCCGGTTGGGCAGCAGGCGGAACAATTCCTGCATCCTGTCCAATGCTGTCCGGCAGCCTTCTGCCGCAAAGGCTGCGCCTGTTAAGTTTTGATAAGCTGTGAATTTGTCGGTGAACGCGTATATCGGATGGACGGAACAGACGTAGGCGCCTGTTTCCTCCCAGTTTGAAAATATATCACTTGATAAGGAACCACTAAAGTGGCAGATGACTTTCCCTTTCACATTTTTCCCTGCAATGCAATCCCATACCTTCCCAATCTCTGCGTCTGTGGTGGTAATAAAAAGGGTATCGCTTACTTCCATCAGTGAATCCAATTCCTTAAAATATGTTGTGCCTGTAAATTCTGCGGACTCCTGCCCGCTGCTTTCGGTCCTGCTGTAAAAGCCGGTGACACATGCGCCGTGGCCCTTCGCATATTTTCCCAGCGTAGTCCCTACTTTCCCGGCGCCAATAATCCCTATCTGCATATCTGCCTCCATTCCCTGTCTGCTGCCCTGCAATGTTCCAGTAACATGACGTCCCAAAAAATGGAAAGGCTTCCTGCCAAATATTTTATCAAAGTGATACAGTTTCGTTTTGGAATACCGTTCGTTAATAAATTAGCACAAATAAGGGATTTTTACAATAGAAAATGGGAGATTAGGATGTATAAAATAACGTGCATAAGATAGAATACTACCATTTCTGAACCTGAAAATCAACTGCAATTCCCAAACCCTCTTGACCCTGCCTCCCGTACATGCTATCCTAATCCCATAAAGCATTGGAACGGAAAGATACAGCAAACGCAGAAAGGAAAAGGGTAAATACGATGGGAATGATTGGTTACTTCTTCCGGGCAGACGACGGGCTGCTGGAAAAAATAAAAAACGGTTCTACTGGGATTGTGTTCCAAGATGATATGGAAGAACAGCTCTTAGATATTGACAAGGCTTGGCACGCCATCCACTTTCTTGTGACAGGGCATAAATATGACAGCGACGAGGGGGATGTGCTAGGCAGTCTTATTTTCGGCGAAACCCCTGTCAATGATGATGATTTAGGATATGGGCCGGCGATGTTGGTGGAGAAAGAGAAGGTATCCCAGATTGCAAAAGCGTTAGATGGCTGGGATAAAGACAGGTTCCGGGAGAGATTCCATATGAAAGACCTCATTGAAAATGAAATCTATCCTGTGATGGATGATGAGGATGAAGAGCAGTTCTTTACTTATGTATGGGAATATTTTTTGTTCTTAAAAGAATTTTACCAACAGGCGGCAAAGGAAGGGCAGCATGTGCTGACTTTTATTGCGTAGCTGCCCATGGTTTGGGATATGGCCTAAAATAATTTATCCAATGTGCGTCCTAAGCCTTTCAGGATATCCAGCAGCTTTCCAAGCTTCTGGATATCTTCCTCATCTACTGTGGCATCTGGGAGGGTGATTTTCTCTGGTTCTTGGAATGTCACTTTCCCTGCATACTTTGCAGCAGGCCCACGCCCTGTCTTGTCGGAAAGCTGAAAGCCAAGGACAGGCGTCCCCTCTTCTTTATCAATTTCCAGTAAAACAAGGTAATCCCCAACTTCTGCTTCAAACTGCCTTGCCCCATTTTCGTTTTTCTTCCGTTCCATCCCGGAAAGGATGCGGAGGATTTCCCAGAAAGACGGCTTATGGCTTTCTGCCAGTTCTCCCGCACGGAATAATTTCTGCAAATCTACTTGGAACAACTCTTCTGCTTGGGCGGAAGAAAGAAATGTGCCATATTCCCATTCCGGCAGGAGAGCCCCTAACATTGGGTGCTGGCTGGATATCTGTTCCCGGATGGACTGGTAAGGCATTTCCACATTTACCAGGGCCATATCCTTGGCTGCATACAGTTCCGTCACAGGAATTTTGCTGCCTTTGCAGTAAACCTTGCCGTAAGCCCGGCCATCCGCTGCCCGCCCAGCGATTTCCCATGACAGGCCGGACGGCTCACTGCCGCCAAACAGCCATGCCAAGCTGCGGGCGAACTGCTTTTGCTGCCCGGAAAGGTTTTCTCCCTCTAATTCCACCGAAAAACGGTATTGGAACCCGCCGGCCTTCCATGCACTGCGCAAAAGGAACGCTGCATGGAGCAGCGGGAAAGCCCAGACAGCCAGCCCTAGGGCCAATAAAACCACTGCCCCAAGCAATGCTGCGGCTGCTGCCTTCCGCTTTTTCGTTTTTTTATTTTTCCCATCCCGGAACTGTGTTTCCAATCAGCCTTCCTCCCACAATGCTTCCCACTTGATACCTTTTGGGCGTTCCAATGTTTCCCAGAATTCCTCCATGCAGTGAATGGCTTTTTCCAAGGGTATGATAACATTTCCTGGAGCCGTCCATTCCTCACTGCTTGCAAGGAACGTCACTTCCCCGTTAAAATCCCCGCAAGACTGCCATGCATCGCCTTGATCGTTTTCAAAGTAGTGGACACAGGCATTTCTGCCTTTCATAAGGATGGACAGGCAGGGATACCGTTCCTCATTGCTGCTTATCCAAATTTCATCACCTTCCGGCAAAGCCGCGCCTCGTTTTATAATTTCGGCTATCTCAGCTTTGCTTTGGCAGATGGTATCGCCATCCGCTGTGCCCACACTCATAACCTTATGGGCCACCGGCCTATTTCTCCGGCGGGACGATTTTCTCCTGCCCGCCCATATAGGGACGCAATGCTTCTGGGATCCGCACGCTCCCGTCCTTGCACAAATTATTTTCCAAAAATGCAATCAGCATACGGGGCGGGGCCACTACCGTGTTGTTTAAGGTATGGGCAAAATACTTCCCACCCTTGCCTGTTACCCGGATTTTCAGCCTTCTGGCTTGGGCGTCCCCCAGATTGGAACAGCTGCCCACCTCAAAATATTTCTGCTGCCTTGGGGACCATGCCTCCACATCCACGGATTTCACCTTCAGGTCTGCCAAATCACCGGAGCAGCACTCTAAGGTCCGCACTGGGATATCCAAGGAACGGAATAAGTCCACGGTGTTCTGCCACAATTTTTCAAACCACATGGGGGACTCTTCCGGCTTGCAGACCACAATCATTTCCTGCTTCTCAAACTGGTGGATGCGGTATACGCCCCGCTCTTCAATGCCATGGGCGCCTTTTTCCTTACGGAAACAAGGGGAATAGCTTGTCAATGTCTGGGGAAGCTGCTCTTCCGTTAAAATGGTGTCAATGAACTTCCCAATCATGGAGTGCTCGCTTGTCCCGATTAGGTACAAGTCTTCCCCTTCAATCTTGTACATCATGGCGTCCATTTCTGCAAAACTCATGACGCCTGTTACCACATTGCTGCGGATCATAAAAGGCGGCACGCAATAGGTAAAGCCCCTGCCTATCATAAAGTCCCTTGCATAGGAAATCACGGCGGAATGGAGCCTTGCAATATCCCCCATCAAGTAATAGAAGCCGTTCCCAGCCACCTTCCTTGCGCTGTCAAGATCCAGCCCATGGAATTTTTCCATAATTTCAGCATGGTAAGGGATCTCAAAATCCGGCGTTACCGGCTCCCCATACCGCTGTACTTCCACATTTTCACTGTCGTCTTTCCCAATTGGCACGGAAGGGTCGATGATATTCGGGATAACCATCATAATCTTGGTTACTTTTTCCTGCAGTTCCCCTTCCAGCTTTTCCAGCTCTGCAAGGCGTTCAGCCCCGGCATTTACCTGCGCCTTGGCAGATTCCGCTTCTTCTTTCTTGCCCTGCCCCATCAGCGCGCCAATCTGCTTGGAAAGTTTCTTGCGCTCAGCCCGGAGGGAATCTGCCTCCTGCTGGGTCTTCCTGGCCTTGGCGTCCAGCTCGATGACTTCGTCCACCAATGGGAGCTTGCTGTCCTGAAATTTGTTTCTGATGTTCTGTTTTACTGCTTCTGGGTTTTCCCTTAAAAATTTTAAATCAATCATAATTTCCTCCTGAGAGTATCATATCTTCCGCTATTATACCATAATCACTTCGTGATAAACTATGGTATGGTAAAACCATGCGCACTTCGGCGCGTATAATAGCTGTTGCTATTATACCAT
>CAJTWA010000047.1 GCA_910580195.1 uncultured Lachnospiraceae bacterium | reverse complement strand
ATTTGATAGTATAGATTGTTCAACTTTCCCTGTCCACTATTATATACTAACACCAGTATGAAAATGTATACGCAACAAAGCAAAAGGACGAAACAAAGGAAACTTCCGCAGCGCAGAAAAGAGCAGATACCGAAAATAAAAGCAGCCTGTTAGGTCAGTTGCAGGATAAGTATTCTAATTTTGACATTACGGCAGGTACTTTTTCTAAAAATCAAGTTTCATCATCAAGCAGAGGTTTTCAAGGAGTGATGGTTAGTTCCGCATATTTGTCAAAGGCGGAGAATGATGAAGCAACGGCAAAGGATTTAGACGAAATGTTAAGCGGGGTCGAATCAGCATATAACTGGCTGAAAAATGCTTTTGCAAAAGACGGTTTGGAATTAGTTTCCTGTGGGTACTACATTGATGAAAACGGGAAAATGGGTTCTTATTCTGTCGTTGAAAAGAAACATAGTATGTTTGGCGGTTTGGCTGAACAGAACGAAAAGAGCGCCGATAGAATAAAAGAGAAACAGGAAAAAGCACGGGAACAGAAAAAGGCTGATGAAAAGAAAGCAGAGAAAAAGAAAGCAGAAGAAAAGCAGGTAAAATCTTCAAAAGATAAAGTTGTTGTGGTGGCTTCCTCAAACGAAGAATTGTTGAAAAAGGCGAAAGACGCAGCAAATGGAACAAATGAGAAATCGTTGGCTAAGGAAGAAAAGGTATTAGGTAATAATTTTGATTACAGCATATAGATGTGATGTGAAAAGGACTTCAAAGTTTAAGGTCAAGGAGGGACAAAAATAATGCCAATCAATGTTAATAATGGCTATGAACAGTTTTATAAAGGAACAGAGCCGATAAAAAATTATGGTTCAAGCGAAAAGGGCAGGAAAGATAAAGTAGTAAAGTATGAGTTTAACACTACTGATGAAAACGGCAACAAGGTCATGGATAAAATGTCAAAAGAGGAAACTATGAAAGCAGTAAATGACATTTCCTCACAATATGGGGAAAATGTCATAGTACAGTTTTCCGGGGACGGTCTTGCAGCACTTGCGGATAGCAAGAAATTCATGTCCGGCAGGGAAATGACAGCGGAGGAAGTTGCGGCAAAAGAAGCAAGGGACGCTGCTTTTCAAGCAGAAAATGTGACGCAGCTTGAAAATACGCATAGAATTGTAATCCCAAATTATGAAACAAACGAACAGCTATACAATAGTCTTGCAGGAGCAAGTGACAGCGTAATCAATTCCACAATGGGAATTATCTCAAAGTATCTTATGCCAAATAATACTTCGGGAATGTCAGAGTTGGAAAGGCAGGATATGATTGCTTTCGGATTGGAAACTGCAAAATATCTTTCAGAAAATTACCTTGATGAAGCCCACGCAGCCGATTATATGTTGGCAATGGAAACGATTGCAAAATACGGTATGAACAGTTCCGTTTCGGACAATGGCAAGGTGGTATATAACACACAAGAGGGGCAGGTGCGTATGTCGGGTGCGCCAAACAACTATGTGGATATGGAAAGCTGGCTGAAAACGAATGATACCGATTTGTATAATCAGATAAACGAATTAAATAAAAGTATCATAAGTGGCAAGGGCGGAGAGAGCCATGCTGCTAAGTTTATAGAATTATACACGAAAGCCGCAAAAGAAATATTAAACGCTTCTTCCGATACAAAAACAGATACCGACTATGCGGATTGGAAAGAAAAGATTGAAAAAACGGAACTGCCTGCTACATTCAAGAATGTAAAATATAATAATTTCCAGTCTTTTTTTGCAAGTCTGCAAAACCAGAGCAGTCTTTCTAACTCATGGATTAGTGAGAATATAAACAGATTTATGAAATGGTTGAACGGTTAAAGTAATTACGACACTGGTTAATATTTTTAGGAGGGAATGAATATGTCAATGACAGTTACAGGCGGCTTGCATAGCAATTATGCAGCACAAAATGTAAATGATAAGGCAAAAAAAGAAGTAGAAAACAATGCAAAACGGGTGGAAACAACTCAAAACAATGAGATAAAAAAGCCACAACTTTCAGCAGCGGCACAAAAACTTTTGGAAAAGCTGCAAAAAACATATAGCAACATGGATTTTATGGTATATGGGAACGGGCGGGACGCAAAAGAACTGCTTGCTCAAGGCACAAAAGAGATTTCAGTTTTATTTTCCAGTGATGAATTGGAGAAAATGGCTTCTGATGAAAAATACGAAAAGGAGTATATGAGCAGGGTACAGGGTGCGCTCCGTATGTCAGATGAAATAAATAAGCAGTTTGGCTTTACGTCAGCTTTTGGGGAGAAATCCGGGAATATTCAAATTAGCAGAATTGGCATTTCCTTTGAAACAGGCGGGAAAATGACTATTTTTGCAGAATTGGAAAAATCTTCTGCCGGGCAGAGAGAGCGTATAGAAAAAGCAAGAGAAGAAAAGCACGCAGAACGTAAGAAAAAAGAAAAAAAGGCGGAGAAAGAACTGCAAAGCTATTCAAAAAACAATGCAGATACAAAACGTGCCAGTGTTCAAGCAAAGAGTATGGAAGAACTTTTTGAAAAAATAATGTCGGTAGGCTGGAATGATGTCAAGTCAGAAAAAATGCCGGAAAATGGCGGAAAGTTTGATTTTAGTATTTAAACAGTCAATTTAATAAGGGATTGCCAAAACGCAACAAAGGAGGACTGATACCATAGCTAAGATACTAATACTAACTTTTAATGATGATGAAAAAAAGGCAATAGAAAGGGTACTGTCCGTCCTTTCAGATGAAATGGGCCTTGAACCTGTGCAGTCTGCTACAAGCTAATAAAAATGAAAGGAGCATAAAGAAATGATAACGGATTATGGATTATTAGGAAAAATCGGCGGGTATGGTACAGGAAGCATTTACCAAAAAGGAAAAGCGGCAGACAGTAGCGGTGTCAGCTTTTTAGAGCTTGCTTCTGCAAAGGCGGCGCAGAATGTGACGGAACAGACAAGCGCAACGGGTATGATGTGGCAATCTCGTATGGGGCTGCCGGGAGCGCATGAAGGCTTTCCTTTTCATCCAGAGATGCCCCATAACGGGGGCCTTTCCTTTTCTGGAACCGTTTATGATTGAATTCATATAGTTTCCGGGCGACGGCACTTTTCAGGTCTTCAAAAGAGTAAAATACTTCGTTACGGAGCTTTGCAATGGTAACAGTAGCAATCTTTCCAACAATCTTCATATCAAGGCAAGGCTCCACATAGGAGTACTGGCTATATGGGAACGTAGCGGCAAACAGATACACAGTTCTGATTTCGCCTGTAGATGTATCTACATAACTCATCGTAGATCCTGACCAGTTAACTTCAGTAACCCCTGAGGATTTAGATGAATGGGAACCTGATTGGGTTTGAAGAATGTTAATGGGGAATCCTCAGTAGGATTGTACTGACAGGGATCAGGAATGTTTATCCCTAGTGCATGGATGCATGGTGAAGGGTGGAGTAATGGTGGGGGCAGCCCCAGCATTACTCCACCCTTCTGTTTTCTTTCCAAACCTTTTCAGGGCATTGGGTTTACAATGCAGGCAGAACAGGTAAAATTTATTGAAAGGCAGGGGGAATCATGGTACTATTATTACAAAGGGAGGAATTTTCACAGGAGGCGAAGTGGTTGGGAGAGAAGGATGAGAAGAAGGTGGAAGAGGAAGTGATGAAATACACTATAAAGGATAGTGTTTTCACTTCATTGTTCAAAGAAAAGAAGTATCTGATACAGTTATATAAGGCAATCCATCCAGAGGATACAGAAGCTACAGAAGAGGATTTACAGGATGTGACAGTCAGCAATGTATTGGTAAATGATATTTATAATGATATTGGGTTCAGGATTGGCTCAACCTTATTAATTCTGATGGAAAGCCAGTCCACATGGACATCCAATATCATATTCAGGGCTTTGATGTACCTTGTGCAGACTTACAGGGAATATTTTAGGGAAACAAAGCAGGATATATATAATAGTAAAAAACTCAGGATGCCAAAGCCAGAGGTGTATGTTATATATGTTGGTGACAGGAAGGCAACGCCTGAAGAGATTTTATTTTCAAAGGAATTTTTTTGTGGTGATGAGGTCTGTCTGGATTTAAAAGTGAAGATGGTTTATGATGGCAAAGAGGGGGATATAATAAGCCAGTATGTAGTATTCACAAAAGTGTGTAATGAGCAGGTGAAGATTTATGGCAGGACAAGGAAAGCCATCAAAGAAACCATCAGGATTTGTAAAGACAGGAATGTATTGAAGGAGTATCTGGAAAGAAAAGAGCAGGAGGTGCTGAGTATGTTGATGGAATTGTATGATCAGGAAGAGGTCATGAGGTCATATGTGGAAAGTGAAAAATATGATGCAGCAAAAGAAACAGCAAAAAGATTCTTAAAGATAGGGAAACTTTCCATTGAAGAGGTTGCAGCAGGTTCTGGGCTTACAGTAGAGGAAGTAGAAGAACTGGCAGGCATGTAATCTGTATAATGCAATTATTATTTTTATAATAATCGGGAGTGTAAAATAAAGTGTGTTACACCCAAAGAAAGGATGATGAAAAGGATAGGTACAGCACTGATGGCACGAAGAAACAAACAGAACACAAGAGGGGCAGCAATCGCACAGGCAATCGTGGAGAAATACCAGCCACAGGCAAGGGAAGAAATGCAGGATGCCATCAAAGACATTCAGCAATCACGGACAGGGTAATTGGAACAGAAGAATGGCAGAACCGCCCTCTGAAAAAGTTCTGCCCATTCCTCTTTGCCGGCTGTATTTACGTTACCATCCGCAAGGAAATGGAAACAAAAAACTGCGCTGTTTATGTTGTCCTTATCATGTGTGACGGGTTTTTCTTTGCAATCCCTAAAACGATAGCCCGGCCAAATGCGATAGAGAGCATACCCTGTACGATACAGATATAGTTAGGGCTGAACTCCTTTGCAAGTTCCAGTTGCCAGTTCTGCATGTTGATAGGCTCTATCTCGTCCGTTGCTATTTTGTAGAAGTATGCGAAATGCTTCTGGATGGTGGGACGGCGGTTTAGGTAGTTGCTTTCCTTTACCTGCGTCTTGTACCACGGCAGGCAGGTTTCTTCAATGAACGTCTGGAAAGAAACCGTTTCCTTTTTGGCGGTCAGTTCTTCGGTGGAAGTGGGGGCAAGTTTTGAATATTCCTCCCGTGCTTCCTTTTTTGCCTTAAAGCCGCTTCGGTATTCCTGGATTTGTTTGCCTGTTATCGGATTGTAGCCTAAGTTTGCCCTAAAATAATAAGTTCCGTTATCTGCTTTCTTGATTGGGTCTTTCGCCATAATGCCACCCCTTACATTGGTGTGCAAGAAGTACATTCAGCCTGCCCGTCTTGAAATCTGATACCCAACAATTCCTCCACGGCTTTCCGCGGTACACGGCCTAATTTCTGGGGCTGGTAGTATGTATGCCCTTTGGAAACCATAAGTTTCTTCGTTTCCCTTAGCAAGCCTTTGCCGCCCTGCAAGTGCGGCGTGCTGGCAGCCGTTTCATCCATCAGCATTTCCCTCCATGAATTTTTTTAGTCCCTGCAAAGAGCTTGTACGGCGGTAGGCTGCCCGGCTTCAAAACGCTGCATACGGAGTAGAAGGAACTTACGGAGAAGAAAGGCAAGCTGTATCAAGAGTATGGGAAGCTGAAAAAGAAAGTAAAGCAGTTTGATACAATCAAGCAGAACGTAGATACTATTTTAAGGCAGGCGAAGCAGCCGGGACGGGAACGGCAGGCAGAGAGCAGATAAAAGCATAATAAGGGCAGGGCATAGAAGCCATTGAATGATTTCTTGCGCTGTCTTTTTGCATGAAACAAAAATTTGAAGATATTTTACAAGACTTTCTGGTGTTTCAGCGGTACAATATGTGCGGAAAGGAGCAAAAACATATGAAGAAAGAAACAAGAACGGTAGTTTATGATGATGAAATAAGGATTGAAGCCTATCGTTTTGAGGGGACCCGGCAGCCGTTTCCAAACCATTTCCATGAGTATTATGTGATAGGCTTTGTTGAGGACGGGCAACGTGTTTTATCTTGCAAAAACAAAGAATACCGTATAGAAAAGGGCAATGCCATACTTTTTAATCCAGGGGATAATCACGCTTGTGTCCAAAGCGGCAACGGGACATTTGATTATCGGGGATTTCATATTTCCAAAAGCATCATGCTTGATTTAGCGGAAGAAGTAACAGGGAAACGGGAGCTTCCCGGCTTTTCAAGGAATGTTATTTATGATGATGAAATTACCTGTTATCTGCGCCCGCTTCACGAAATGGTAATAACGGGAAACTCTGATTTTGGAAAGGAAGAAAATCTTTTATTCCTCATTTCCGAACTGGTACAAAAGTACGGACAGCCTTTTGAAAGCTGTGTGCCGGAATGTCCGCAGGAAATTGAAAAAGCCTGTGAATTTATTAGGCAGCACTTTAATGAACGGATTTATTTAGGCCAGATATGCCGTTACGCTGGTTTAAGTAAATCCACCCTCCTTCGGGCTTTTACCAAAATAAAAGGCATTACCCCGTACCGGTATTTGGAAACAATCCGTATTAATGAAGCAAAAATATTGTTGGGAAAAGGTATGCAGCCCGTAGAAGCGGCTATGCAGACAGGATTTTCAGACCAAAGCCATTTTACAAATTATTTTACCAGATTTATCGGGCTTGCCCCCGGCGTTTATCGTGACATATTTTTTGGCGGGAAAGGGGACGGAAAGTAACAGAATAGAGCATAAAAAACAGCCGGACATTTAGCGGCTTTATTAACAATCATAATATGGGGGACGACATTTATCTCCACTAAAATCCTGTTGGTGGATTTTCAGCCTGTGGAAATTTTGTTTTTTCGTTTTATTATGGGCTTTTTGATTTTATTCATGGTACACCCCAAAAGATTAAAAACGGCAGATTATAAACAGGAATTGATCTTTGTTGCTGCGGGATTGTGTGGGATATGCCTATATTACCTGTTGGAAAATATCGCTTTAACATTTACACTGGCTTCTAATGTGGGCGTGATTATATCTGTTGCCCCATTTTTTACGGCGATACTGGCTCATTTGTTTATGAAGTCAGAAGAAAAATTGCGGGTGCAGTTCTTTGTTGGATTTTTCGTTGCAATGGCCGGGATAATCTTAATCAGCTTTAATGGTTCAAAATTGGAGCTTAACCCTATGGGCGATTTATTGGCGGTCGCTGCTGCCCTTATTTGGGCTTGTTACTCCATATTGACAAGGAAAATCAGCAGTTTTGGCTATCCTGTTGTTTTATCCACCCGCAGGACATTCTTTTATGGAATTTTGTTTATGATACCAACGCTGTTCTTTTTTGGCTTCCAGCCGGATTTATCCCGTTTTGCGAACATGACGTATCTGTTTAATATTTTATATTTAGGGGCAGGGGCTTCTGCGCTTTGCTTTGTTACATGGAATTTTGCAGTAAAAGAGTTAGGCGCAGTAAAAACAAGCGTGTATATTTACATGGTTCCCGCCATAACTGTTGTCACTTCTGTCCTGATTTTACATGAAAGGTTGACTTTATTGGCAGGAACAGGAACAATTTTGACCTTGATAGGATTATTCCTGTCAGAGTATAAGGCAGAAAGGAAAGGTATTAAAAATGGGCTTACAGAATAAAAAATGTGTTATGGTAATTGATGAACACTTGCCGTTAGGAAGTATGCCGTTATTAAGAGAAAAGAAAGCCGGGACGTGGCAGCTATTGGATAGCCGCTACGCTCCGGCTTTTTCATGGGTGTAAAGATTGGATTGTTAAGACAGGCCAAGAAATTCCTTTCGCTACACTTCAAACCGTCTTTTGCTACATTTCGCAAAAAAGTACAAAATTTCTGCCGATAAATAAAGTAGGGATAAAGCAGGGTAGGAGTGGTAGATTTGGATATAGCAGTTGTTGATGATGAAAAAGTAATCCGTGAGCATATCCGTGAAATGATAGAAAACCAGAAGCCGGACTGTCATGTGGCTTGCTTTTCGTCCGGGGAAGAATTTCTTAACGCAGCAAAAGCGTTTGACATTATTTTCCTTGACATACAGATGGACGGCATGAATGGCATTGAAGCGGCAAAGGAAACAAGGGAAAAGAACGCAGATACCGTTTTAATTTTCATTACTGGCATAAAGGAATATGTTTTTGAAGCCCTTGACCTGTATGCGTTCCATTATCTGTTGAAGCCTGTCACGGAACAGAAATTTACAGAAGTTTTCGGGCAGGCGTTAAGGGAAGCCGGGCTGCGGAACATGCGCCGGAAAAAACAGCTTTTTATCCATACAAGGAACAAGGGCATTACCATAGACGCAGACAATATATTGTATATCGAAAGCGTATCGAGGAAAGTGGAAATCCATACCACGCAGGAAATCATTGAAGCCTACGGCGCACTTGGCGAACTGGAAACGCAGCTTGGCGGGACGTTCTACCGCTGCCACCGGGGGTATCTTGTGAATATGGCGCACATCACGGAATACAAAAGTGACTGTATCACGCTTACGGGTGGGGAAACCGTCTATTTGACAAAGAAAAAATACGGCGAATTTGTAAATGCGTATATGTGGTACTTGCAGAACGGAGGGGCTTCCTGTGTATAGCCAGATAGATTTTATTTTTACGTTTTTTACGGTGGTTTCCGTCCTGCTTCAAGGGTACTGCCTGCAATATTTTTTGGGAAGTTTTTTAGAGGGCAGGACAAAAAGCCGTTTTCATGGGCTTTTTGTAACGGCAGCATACGGGCTGTCACGGTTATGTATCTATTGGCTTCCCCCGACAGGATATGAAAGCGTAAAGGCAATTTGGAAAACGGTACTGTCCCTCTGTATTCTGCTTGTGATAGCAATGTGTTTTTATAAGGCGTTTCGTACGGTTACGCTCTTTCTTGTGGCTGCTTTCCGTGCAATCGCTGATATTAGCGCTTTCGTAGTGCTTATCCTGCTTGATAAACCAGTGGATAAACTGCTTACGGTATGGAATCTGTGCATGGAGAAAGGGATTATCACTTCCGAAAAAACCTTTGAAACAGCAGTAAATGTCAGTGTAATCGGAAACCAGATTTTTCGGGAAACTGCCCTTATCCTGCTGTTGTATCTGTCACTGAAAGGGATTGTACGCAATTACAGGGAAAAGGATTATGCGATCCATAGGACAGAGCTGTTATCTATCCTTACCCCAGCTATGGTAAGCCTGCTGTTATGTGCGCTGCTGCGCACTATCCTATTTACGGTGGAAGAAAATGCCGTGGAAACAGTGTATGGGAAATACCCGCTGTTATTGGCAATCCTCCCCGCAATCCTGCTTTTGTCGCTGCTGTCTATCCTGTATGGGGTAAAGCTGTTTCAAGATACGGTTTATCTGAACCGGGAGCGGAGCAACAGGATTGTACTGGAAAAGCAGATAGGGAGTATGCAGGAGCATATGGCGGAAATGGAGCGTATCTCTTCCGGCATAAGGAGCATGAAACACGATATGAAGAACACGCTTTCTGTTGCCCTGCGGCTTGCCGCTGAAAAAGGGGAAAGTGAAAATAAAGAGCTGCAAGCCTACCTGTCGGAACTGAACAATGTTTTTGACGGCCTGGACTTCCAGTTTAAGACGGGAAACAGCGTGATTGACACATTGCTCAACATGAAATACCATGAAGCGTTACGCCTTGTCCCGGATTTGCAGGTAGATATAAAGAAACTGCTGCTCCCCTCTGATCTGGCTGTCCAAAGCTATGATATAGCTGTTATTTTAGGCAACGCTTTAGACAATGCAATGGAAGCGTGCCAGAAGCTAAAGGAAAAAGAGCCGGGAGCAAAAACCTTTATCCGGCTGTCGTCTGTTAAGAAAGATAAACTGTTAATTTTCAAGATAGAAAACAGCTTTGACGGGACGTTGAAACGGAAGCGGCAGGCAGGGCTTCCCGAAACAGACAAAGCGGACAAAAAAGTGCATGGAATAGGGCTTGCAAATATTAAAAATACGGCAGAGAAATATCAAGGCACAATGGATTACAGGACGGACGGCAGGGTGTTTATCCTTTCCGTGATGATAAAGGTTGAAAAAGAATAGTAGAGGGTATCCATTTTTTTCATGGCGTTTTGTGCCTTGAGCGAAAGGAATGGATATAAAAATGAAAAGGGAATAGAGAATTGGCAACAGGTTATGGGCGGCTGAAAAATGACGGATAAACCGTTATTAGCAATATACAATAACAGGAAAGTATTAAAATTTTCAAGGAGGGCGAAATTATGGCAATTACAGGAATTGGAAATAACAATGTGTATGAGGGTACATATGCCGCACAAAAAAATGAAGCACCAAAGGAAGCGGGGACAAAAGATACTGCGCCTGTGCAGGCAGGGAACACGAAAAAACCCGGAACAGACAGCGTATCAGACTATTATTCCTATTTACAGAAGAATTATGATTGTATGTCAAACGGAAATGTATCAATATCCAGTGAGTATTTGAAGAAATGTTCGGGCAATTCCGCAAAAGCAAAGGAACTGGAAGATTTTTTGAAAAAAATCCCCGAACTTGAAAAGCAGGGGTATGAACAGCTTTCAGCGCAGAATAAGGCTTTGGGCGGTACAGTGACGTATTATCAGCAGACATGGATGATTAACAAAGACGGAAGCATACAGAGTACCGTATATTCTGTTACCGAAACAGGAATGACCAATGCAGAGAGAATGAAGAAGAACATGGACGAACGCTTAGAGAAACAAAAGGAGAAGAAAGAGGAAGAAGAAAAAGTAAAAGAGAAGAAAGAAGAAAAGGCAAAGCAGGCTGAAAAGCTGAATGGGGGTAGAGAGAAAATTTCTGCGCCAAAGGCAGCGGAGCCGGAAATCTCTGTCAAGTATGTGGAAGCTGAATCTGAATCAGAAGCAAAGGCAATGATGCAGAAAGAAAGGCTGGCAGATGCTTATTATCCTAAATTTGATGTGAATATTTAGGATATCGGCGAAGTGAAAAAGCCTGTCTGCCATTCGTTATAAAAATGGCAGACAGGAATATATGTATCAAGGCGGCATAGCAAGGAGGATAATGTTATGCGTATAGGAAACAATTATCAAGGGATTATGCAGATTTTTTCAAAAATGAATGGAGGAAAGCCAAATACAAGTATGCCTTTCAGCAGCGGAACATCAACAAGACGCTCTGGAGCAGGCGGCAGGAATACATTAGAGGATTTCCTTTCTGGACACCGTAAAAATTCTTATGGTGTAGAGGGAATGTGCGTTACAAACAATCCCAATGCAAGAAAAATCATTAAGGTATCTGATGAAATGAAGCAGCGTGTTTTTGACAGCGTAAAAAATGCGTTTTACAAATATAATGGTATGTCCGGCGATCATGAGGCTGAATGGGAAGAAATGGCTGTTGCGAAGAACAGCTATTATAAAACATTAAAAGTAAATGACCGTGTAGCCGCTGCATGGACATTAGGGCAACTGGAAAGAAACATCGCAAAAAAAGTTTCCAGTGCTGTGAAAGAAAAAGTACCCGGTTGGACGCATGGAAAACCAATTCCGTCTGATGTGTTAGATGAAATTTTTGCAGATGAAAGCATTACATCTATGGTATCGGGAAATTCCGGGGGAACAAAAGGGATAGATATACAGGTTTGACAGGTTTATGTCAAGCTGCTATGACAGGAATGTAAATATTTCTTACAGCTTATCTCGCAGAGGTACTTAAATAGGTGCTTCTGCGGATTGCCCGGATTTATCATAAGGGGGCAAAAGCGGCCCTGAATGACGGAAAAACCTCTATAAAGTATTAAATTTTTCAAGGAGGACAAAATTATGCAAATCTGCTTTTCTTGAAAGCCTTAAAGCATTTCAGATCAGCAATCTTGGAGGGAAAATATTATGCCGGTAAATTGTATTGATAATAATACTGGAATTAACCCGGATTATATGACGGGTAAAAAGAGAGTTTTAAACAAGAATTTTAATATTCAAATAGAAGATATAAACAGAGGAAGTAAAGTGGATGAACCGTTGATATCTTTTTCAAATCCAAAGACAGGGGAGAGTATCGAGCTACATCGTTCAGATATTTATTCGGATGATACGCCAATTTACATATTAAAGGGCAAGACCGCAGAGGGAGAAGAATTTGAAAGGAAACACCATGCATGGATGATAGATCCCAGAAATTGTAGTTATGCGGAACTTATGATGCTTAATCAGGAAACAGGAAATACATCTTTAGGAGATAAGCAGAGAGCAGATATCCTATTTGCAAAAACAGGAGTGAAAACTTATTTAGATAAGGCAGACTACAGTACGGCGATAAAGGATATTATGGAGGAATATAAAAATTCTGGAAATTGGGATGCTTACTTCTCTATGGACAAGTGGCAGCAAAGCCTTAATGGCTACATATCCGTGCCGGTGTATTTTGACCGCAGTATTATGGGGCAAAACACAATGGAGCGAAATGGAGTGAAAGGTTCTTGCAGTTTTGCAATAGTTAGGACGGCAGAAGAAATACAAAAAGAAATTGATGATAGAATGAAAGCGGCGGCTTTGTCATCTAAACTGTGTTAGTAAATTGTCTGAATATTCTCATTGACTGCTTGGTTCACATAACTCGAATTGACGGAATCCTGTCAAGGCAAGGTTTTCCGCCTTTACAGGATTTTGGTAATTCGATAAAATCAGAATTGCAGTCTGGGCAATTTACACAGATTATATGACACTCTCTTCCCTGCCTGTGGCAGCCCTAACAGTGCAATAGGGCTTACCATTCCGGAGTTGGAGAAATATTCAGGATATGCAAAATGGGTGGATGTCTGCAAAGGGTATTAAGAAACATACAAGATTGTCGCTACGGTTTTATGCCACATGCGGCGATTTGAATTTTTCCTTATATTTTAAATGGTGGTTTAGCATTAGAATGAAACAGTGAAATAATAAAAATTTCACACCCAAAATTCCGTATTTGGCACCCATTCCAACCATACAGAAAAATGAAAAGCCGATATAAAAGTGATAAGGCTTTTGCCTGATATTTCATAAAAGAAAGGAAATTGTTAAAATCATGAAAATAGCGGTTTGTGATGATGATAAAGCGGCAAGGGAACATATTGTTTCACTAGTAAAAGAGCAGATACAGGACGCAGAAATTATGGCTTTTGCAACAGGGGAAGAAATGCTGAAAGCACAAAATAATTTTGACATTTCTTTTCTTGATGTGGAAATGGGGGAATTATCGGGAATGGACGTTGCAAATCATATCCGGCAGAAAGAACGGGGAAACACAAAGAGCATTATTATCTTTGTGACAGGCTATGAAAAATATATGAATCGAGCATTTGATGTATCAGCATTCCATTATCTGTTAAAGCCCATTGATGAAGAAAAGTTCCGTAATGTTTTTGGGCGTGCGCTGAACGAGCTGTATGCAGCGGGGGAACGGGCAAAACGGTATGTTTTAGTAAGAAACGCTGGCACACAGCAGAAAGTTTATATAAAAGACATTTATTATATTGAGAGCGCAAATAAAAAAGTGATTATCCATATGAGGACGGGCATACTGGATAGTTATGGGAAAATGGACGAATGGGAGCAGATGGCAGGCAGCGGTTTTTACCGCTGCCACAGGTGCTATCTTGTGAATATGGAGCAGATTGTTTCTTACAATGCCGATACAATCAAAGTTGTAAATGGGGATAAACTGATACTTGCGCAGAAGAAATACAACGATTTTATCAGGCAGTATATGAAATATGCAAAGGATGGAGGGATTGTCAATGTATGAAACAGGGCTGTCTTTTTCCATATACCTTGTAAACAGTATCGTGGGCAGTATCTATATGCAGAAATTTCTCAGGGAAAAGTATCAGAAAAAGATTGCCCTGCCTGCATGGGCGGGCCTGTATTTCATTGTCCAAAGTTTGGTATTTGATAGGATTGACCGCCTCAATTTGTTTCATGACCTTATGGGAGCGCTAGCGGATATAGCATTTATTTTACTTTTTCAAATGCTGTTGTATCACAAAGATTTCCTGAGGCAGCTATTTGTGGCTGTTAGTTTTGTTGCAGGAAAAGAGATTATCAAATATATCATAATGGTTATCAATTATGGACAGGATTGGGTAATCACTAAGTTTTCAGTGGTTTTATTAAAGAAGATAACTACTATGGAAGAAGTTGAAATCTGGAGTTGTATTTTTGCTGCTGCCAGAGGATTTGTCCTTGTTTTATTATATGCGTTACTTCTGAGCGTGTATTTCTCCATAATCAGCAGGAAATTTGTCAGAAAAAATTATCAGTTCCGGATACATGAATATGCCTTTTTAATACTTCCGAGCGCTGCAACTTTATGTATTTCCATCACTCTCAAAACCCTGGTTGTTATTGTGGAAAATGGAACGGCAACTACTATGTTTGAGAAAATACCTGCAACGATGTTCTGGGTGCCGTTTATCTGTCTTTTGCTGCTGGGCGTTGCCATAGCGTCTGTCATGCTCTTTCAAAAGCTGATACAGTTAAGCGAAGAAGAACGAAAGCGGTCCATATTGGAAAACCAAATGATGCAGATGCAGCGGGAAATGGAAGAAATACAAGATATATATGCCGATATGAGAGGGCTTCGGCATGACATGAGAGGCCATTTAGAAAGCATAGCGGCACTTATCAGGAGGACCGCTGGAAAGGACAGGGAGGAACTTGGCAATTATATTGAAAAGATGGAAACAACAGTCAGCAGGCTGGATTTTGCATACAGGACAGGAAACCCGATTACGGACGTTATCTTACATCAAAAGAAGCAGGAAGCGGAAAAGCAGAATATATCCTTTGAAGCAGATTTTATTTATCCCGATAAGCAGCAGATCGATGTATATGATATAGGGATTGTGCTGAACAATGCACTGGAAAACGCAATCGAAGCAGGCAGTACGGTTCCGGGAAAGAAAAGTATCAGCCTGCGTTCTTACATGAAAGGAAATTTGTTTTTTATTGAAGTGGAAAATGATTTTGGTGGTGAAATTATTTTTGGCAGTGAAACGGGATTGCCAATCAGCAGCAAAGAGGACAAAAAACTTCATGGTTTAGGCATGGAGAATATACAAAGGTGTGCTAAAAAATACATGGGTGATATAGATATAACCATTCGCAATATGGGGGACAGAAAGAAGTTTAATCTTACCATTATGATGTATGAAAAATATTCCACGCCCTAAATGCCGTACTTCACGCCATATCTATGGCCGCTAGGATGAAAAATACGATAAGTAAAGTAGAAACTGTTCATGTACTTAAAAACAGAAACAGGGTTTACAAAAATTCAAGGAGGTCAAAATGATGGCAATTACAGGAATTGGAAACAGCTGCAATAATGCGTATGGAAACACTTTTGTGCCACAGAAAAATGAGGAGGTAAAGCGGCCAGGAACAAAGGGAACTTCGTCTGCACAGACAGGAAAAGCAAAGAGTGCGGCAAACAGTGATGTGTCAGATTACTATTCCTATCTTGCAAAAAAATATGATTGTGTTAAGAATGGAAATGTCGCAATTTCAGGTGCGTATTTAAAAGAGTGTGCGAAGAATGTTGGCAAGGCAAAAGAGCTGGAAGAAAACCTTGCTTTCTACAAGGAGAGTTATAAAAGCGGCTACGAAAGCGCAAAGGCAAATGCAAGGGCAATCGGTGCGAGGCTGACCAATTACTCAGAAAGCTGGAGCATTGACAGTACAGGAAATATAGTCATGCAGGCTTCAACAACGGTAGTGTCAGATACAAAGGGCTGGCGTGAATTGAAAGAGGAGCGTGACGAGCGTATCAAGGAAAAGCGGCAGGAGGAAAAAGAGAAGAAGCTAAAGGAGAAAAATGAGGAGCGGCAGGAACATTTTGATAGAATAAAGGATGATTCTGCGGCATACACCATTGAAGAAATCAGAGAAAAAGAAATGGTATCAGAGGATGATGTATTGATGCAGAAAGGAAGGCTGGATGATGCTTATTATCCTAAATTTGATAGGAACATTTAGGATATAGGCAGTTGGTTGAAAAGGCCTGCCTGCCATATTTTATACATACTGGCAGGCAGATAAGGATAATGCCGCAGTTACAGGGAATGGTGTAGAGGAAAAATATGCTGATAAAATGGGCGTTTCCGGGATTGCTTTATGCCTGTTGGCTCTAATTGATTTCGGAAGCGTCATTCTCTGAGTAATAACGGAACGCTTTTACAATATAATCAGAAGCCCCTTTTCCATATTTGCTGTCAGCCATGCTTTTGATATAATCGCTCGAATATGCGTTGATAAGCATATTCATGTAGGATTTACTGCAAGATATGGATACGTTAGTGCTGTTTTCCTGTATAAACGACCATATTTCCTGAACAATGGACTGAATTTTGGAAGAGGAAATATCTTCTGATAAATCAGCGGTTAGCCTGCCATACAGTATATCACATTGTTTTCCAATTTCTCTCACTTCTTCCGTCAGTTGCGTTTCCATGAGTTCAGAGAAATGCTCTAAATTATGTTTCATGGCTTCGGTGTACTTTTCAATGCTGCCGAATTGCTGAATGGCAAGTTTAGCTACCTCTGTTTCATCATCTTTGATTTTTTGAATAAACATATCAAAATTTTCAATACTTCCCCAGTGCTTGATAACATCATCAGTGCTGTTATTTTTAAAATCCTCTAATGCTGTGATGTAATCAGACAGGTCAAATTCCTTAAAACTCATACATTGTTCTCCTTTCTCTAAACGGCTAAGAAGCTGTATAAGTCGGTCTGTCCGATTGCGTTTCAGCATAAGCAGTTCTTTTTGCCTTTCTCATCATAGTATTGTAATGTTCGTGTGCTGATGCCTGTTAATTCGGCAACTTGGCTTATGGTTCGCATTCTTATCAGCTCCTTAAATTTTTGAAGAAGCAGGACAGAGATTGCCGGCTTATATCTGTTCTGCTCCTATGAGAAAAGAATACAGCATCACGTTACGTAAAAGTCAATACTTTTTGCACAAATTTTTTTATTCATTTTCGGGATATATTTTAACCAAAGGAAAATTTTGTACAAAATATGGTGCGCATTTAGCATATATTTGATATAATTATAAGTAAGAAGATTTGATGGAAGGAGGTTGTACTATGCCAACAGTGAATGTGAATATTTGCCCTGAAATAATTAACTGGGCTTTAAGCCAGACACAAGAAGATAAACTGGATGATAAACTGATGAATAATATAACAAAGTGGCTTGATGGTACAAAAAAGCCGACTTTCAATCAGATAGAGGATTTTAGTAAGAAAGCCAATATTCCGTTAGGATATTTTTTCCTGCAAACTCCGCCTGTGGAGCAGATTGATTTATTAGAGTATCGAACGGTTGATAGTGTTCAACTAGCAAATCCTAGCCGTAATTTAGTTGATACCATTCATGAGATGGAGAATATTCAAGATTGGATGAAAACATACAGACAGGATTTAGGATTTGATAAGTTATCAATTGTCGGTTGTATGAGAGGAATTCATGAGGTTGATGTTATTGTAAATAGAATACGCAGGGACTTAGAGTTTGATGATGCTTGGTATGAGAAAAGTAAAGATGCTAGAGAGGCTTTCAATTATATTAGAAGACAACTGGAGGTATGTGGTGTTGTTGTAATGATGAGTGGTATTGTTGGCAAAAATACTCACCGTGCATTGGACGTAGACGAATTTAGAGCATTTGCAATGGTGGATGATTGGGCTCCGCTTATATTCATCAATACAGCAGATTCTAATGGCGCCAGATTATTTTCTATATTGCATGAAATTGTCCATATCTGGTTAGGCAGACATGATTTATTTAATGACAGGCAAAGCCGAATATCTGGTGTAAGTGATATAGAGGTGATATGTAATGCTGTGGCAGGAGAATTAATAGTGCCCAAGAATGCATTTTTAAACAAATGGGATATGTATGATATGGAAATATTTGAAAAGATTACAGAATTGGCAAAATATTTTCGATGTGGAGAAACTGTTATAGCGAGAAAAGCCATTGATTGTAAGAAGATAGAGCAAAATATATACGATGAGGTAGCAAACACCGCAATCAAAAATTACAAACAGGTGAAAGAAAATAAACAAACCGATGGTGGTAATTACTATAATACAATGGGATCCCGCTTGGATGGATGTCTGATAAGGGCGTTGTGTGAAAGTATTAATATGGGAAGGACTACTTATACAGAAGCCTATCGTTTGACTAATACCAGCCGCAAGACATTTTCCGAGGTGGCACAGCGTCTTGGAGGTGTGGAATGGTAGAAAAGTTTTTAATCGACTCCAATTCATTTATGACACCATATAGACAGTATTATGCTTTTGATTTAGTTCCAGCCTATTGGGAAGAAATATCAAAGTGTACGAGTTCGGGAAGATTGGTACTGCTTGATATAGTCAAAGCAGAAATTGATAAAGGTGAGGATGATTTGGCTGATTGGATAAGCAGACAAGCAGGATTTGTTATCTGTAATCATATATCACCAGAAATTATTGGTAAGTACCAAGAGGTTTTACAGTATATACAAATGTGTGGTTTATACAAAGAACAAGCACTGCAAACATGGGCTAATGGAGATGTTGCAGACCCTTGGTTGATTGCGGTGGCAGCAGTAAATGATTATACAATTATTACAGCAGAAGTGCCATCAGGTGGATTAAGTGTAAAGAATCCAAATAGAAATGCTAAAATACCAGATGTAGCGAAGAAATTTGGAGTTAGGACGAATAACTTGTATTATATGATGAGGCAGTTAGGAATCAAAATTTAGATAATTACATAGTCATGGCTAGGAGTATTAATTTGCGCTTTCTCATGTTGCTCTGTCATGTATTCTCATAAGTTAAAAAATGGATGGCAGTATAGATTCATAATATCAGGAGGTACGATTATGACAATAATAGCAACTGTAAAAAGCATTATGGTGGGTACGGGCAGTTCTGGGAATTTGTACAAAAGTATGCAGGAGCATGTAAGAAAGTAAAAATTAATATGACATGAAGACGCCGTAGGTTCGAATCCTACAATTCCCATTGGGCTACGTTTGGTAGCCCATTTTCTAAATTATATTTGGTTCAAGAGAAAGTAAGATAGAGAGGTATTTGAAAAAAGGGTAAAAAAACTAATCGGGCAGTCGGCGCAAGGAAAGATGTTTGGAGATTGGAATGATTATGGCAGATTGCTTAATTATGAAATAAAATAGCAGGAAGAAATACCATATCCTGCCAAGATAAGATACTGGCAGGAAAACTTTCAATAGTTACTTCTGCTTGTATTTTAGATAGTAAAACAAACTATACGGTATCGTTGGTTCATAAGGATATTCAAAAGGCATTGAATGAAATACAAAATTTGTAAAAACGTAACTTTTTGTTTATCGGAAAGCTGCATACAAAGAAAAGCCAGAATGAAGGATGGTATGGTATGAAGATAATAAACAGGAATATAGATAGCGGAAAACCCTTTGACTGGGGGAAGACATCTTCTGATTATGCGAAATTCCGTGACATTTATCCCCAAGAGTTTTACCAGAGGATTATTGGCCGCGGACTATGCTTGGACGGGCAATCTGTCCTTGATATTGGAACAGGGACAGGTGTCCTTCCTAGAAATATGTACCGGTATGGGGCGAAGTGGACGGCTACAGATATTTCAGAAAACCAAATTAAACAAGCGGAAATTCTCTCAAAGGGTATGGATATAGATTATCATGTTATATCAACAGAGGATATAAGTTTTTCGGATAATTCTTTTGATGTAATCACAGCATGCCAGTGTTTTTGGTATTTCGGCCATGAAACTGTTATGCCTAAGTTTTATCGTATGCTGAAACAAGGGGGAAGTATTCTTGTTTTATATATGGCATGGCTGCCGTTTGAGGATGAGGTTGCAGGAGCCAGTGAAAAACTTGTATTAAAATATAATCCAAATTGGAGCGGCGCAGGGGAAACGAAACATCCAATCGACATACCAGATTGTTATAAAGAAAACTTTGCGCTTGTATATCATGAAGAATTTACTCTAAGAATACCGTTTACCCGTGAAAGCTGGAATGGAAGAATGAAGGCTTGCCGTGGAATCGGCGCTTCACTTACCCAGAAAGAGATTTCGATGTGGGAACAAGAACATATGGCGCTCCTTGAACAAATTGCGCCGA
Source organism: uncultured Lachnospiraceae bacterium (assembly GCA_910580195.1). Taxonomy (GTDB): domain Bacteria; phylum Bacillota; class Clostridia; order Lachnospirales; family Lachnospiraceae; genus Petralouisia. Next base: position 16,648 of record CAJTWA010000047.1, on the reverse strand, counting down.
ATGAATTTGATATTCTGCATTATGCTGCTATTGCAGAGCTTAAAAAGCATTAAATTCTGTTTGTTAAATTAACATATGTGAGGTTTCGTAAAAATATGGATTATAAAATTCGAGAAATTAGGAAAAATGAATATCCAATATTATCTGATTTTCTGTATGAAGCAATTTTTATTCCAGAGGGCATGGACAAGCCGCCAAAATCCATTATTGAACAGCCAGAGCTGCAAGTATATGTTGAGGATTTTGGGAAAGAAGATGATTGGTGTTTGGTTGCGGAAATAAAAGGGAAAATTGTAGGTGCAGTATGGGTTCGTATTATGGATGATTACGGGCATATTGATGATGAAACGCCCTCATTTGCCATCTCACTGTACGCGGAATACAGGAATATGGGCATTGGTACAGCACTTATGAGGAATATGCTTGAACTTTTATAATAAAAAAATATGCCTAATTGTTATGGGTAGATATAAAATATAAGTATTTGTTATTTTTGCAAAGTGGTGTTATATTGAATGGCAGAGAAACCTGATAAGAAGGGATTGCCTGAAAGGGGGCGCAGCATGAGTGCAATGATAAATAACAATCTGGAACAGGAGCACATCGTTTTGAACATGAAAGATGCCGGATGCAGTGAAGATACGATACAGCGTTTTTTGCTTTGCTATCAGGCAGATGATATAAAAGGGGAATTAAAGGTTCTGTCAAATCACAGGCAGGCATTATTGGATGAGGTCCATAAGGGGCAGAAGGAAATTGACTGCCTGGATTATCTCGTGTATCAGATTGAAAGAAATGAAAATTTTCAAAGGCATGAAAAGGCCGTGCCAAAGAAAATCTAAGCCATTATTAGTTTTTACTCAGCAGTTTTTGAAACTCTTCCAGAAACTTCTTTGCCGCTTTTGGAAATACCTGATATTTTTTCCATAGCAGGCTCATGCCTGCACTTAATTCTGGTTCGCAGGGAACAAAGCAGAGATTGCTGTTTCCGTCAGTATTGATGATTTTATCCAGGGCAAAAGCATATCCCAGGCCTTCATCCACCATCAGGGAGGCATTAAACAGCAGGTTGTAGGTTGCAGATACATTTAATTCCGAAAGGCTCTTGCCAAGCCATGAAGTCAGCAAGCCACCGTCATGGGTGTTGCGGTTAAAGATAATCGGCTTATCATGAAGGTCTTCCGGCCGTATGCAGTTTTTTCCCGCAAGAGGGCTGTCTTTCCTCATTAAAATTCCATATGTGTCTTTGACGGGAAATTCCAGATATTCATATTTTGAGGCGTCAACCGGACCAAAAATCATGCCAAAATCAATCAGCCCTTTATCGAGGCTTTCTAAAACATCCGTGGTGTCCCCGCTGGAAATATGGTAGTGGATGCCAGGATATTCCATCTGCACCTTTTTACACGCTTTGGCAAGCAGACGGACAGCATCGGTTTCTCCGGCGCCGATGTATACGTCCCCGGCAATCACATCATCAGAAACAGTGATTTCATGTTTTGCCTTTTGTACCAAATTAAGGATTTCTTCTGCACGTTTCCGTAGAATCATGCCTTCCTCAGTCAAGGTGATTTTGCGGTTTCCCCGTATCATAAGCTGTTTTCCCAGTTCTTCCTCCATGTCTTTTAACTGCCTGGAAAGAGTAGGCTGGGATAGATGCAGGGTTTCTGCAGCGCCGGAAATACTTTGCTCTCTAGTGACGGCAAGAAAATATTGAAGAACGCGTAACTCCATGTCAAATCCTCCTTTTCGCGGTTATAAGTAGAGTATAATTCATTATAATATAACTGTCAAGCATGGTTAAATATACGATATAAGTATTTGCTATAAATAAGGCGCTGTATTATAGTAGTGGTAGAAGTTAAAAAAATTTGATACATATTTTTGCTTGAAATATTTTACTTATGGCAGTGCCGCTGAAAGCGGCGTGTCATTTTAATTAGCAGAAAGGAAGCGATAATTATGAAAACAATAACAGGCGAAAAGTTTGACAGGGAACGGGCTTTGTATGGAAGTGATGGGCTGATTTTGCGTCGCTGTTCCTTTGATGGCCCGGCAGATGGGGAGAGCGCGTTAAAAGAAAGCAGGAATGTCGAGGCGGAGGATTGTTTCTTTAACCTTCGTTATCCGTTCTGGCATGACGACCATATGAAAATTGTGGGCTCGGAAATGACAGAGCTTTGCCGGGCGGCTTTGTGGTATTCAAGGAATATTGAGATTGTGGATACGAAACTGCACGGCATTAAGGCATTGCGGGAATGTAGCCAGGTAAAGATGGATGGATGCGATATCGTTTCATCGGAGTTTGGCTGGTCAGTGCATCAGATGGAAATGGAAAATTCAATGGCGGAGAGCGAATATTTTATGATGCGTTCCGATTTTCTTACTTTTCGGAATGTGGCACTGAAGGGGAAATATTCGTTCCAGTATATCGAAAATTCAGTTTTTGAAAACTGTAATTTTGATACGAAGGATGCTTTCTGGCACGCCAAAAATATTGTGGTAAGGGACAGTGTAGTAAAGGGAGAGTATCTGGCATGGTACTGTGAGAATGTGACTTTTGAAAACTGCAAGATTATTGGCACACAGCCGCTATGCTATTGCAAGGGCCTGAAACTGGTTGATTGTGAGATGATAGATACGGATTTGTGCTTTGAAAAATCAGAGGTGGAGGCCACGGTTAAGACTGCTGTGGACAGCATTAAAAATCCTCTCTCCGGGCATATTTATGTTCCATGTGTAGGGGAAATTATCTGTGATGATGAAAAATCAAAGGGCAAAGTCATATTGCCGAAAAAGTGCTGTTGTGCTTAGGTGGAGGGACTATGCTATGGGACAATGCCGTTTGCTGTGGAATCTATTTGGGTTAAAAAGAAATGAGCATAAGGCAAGAAAGCAGGTTCCGCTTAATTTTCTATAAACAGAAAGGGTTCCGCTTACTACTGTAAGCGGAACCCTTTCCTACGTGCGTGAGAAGATTCGAACTCCCGACACCTTGGTCCGTAGCCAAGTGCTCTATCCAGCTGAGCTACACACACATAACTTATGTTCGTTCGGAACGTTTATTATCTTACTCCAGTTTCCTTGATTTGTCAATAGATTTCTGAAAAAAATTTAGGAAATATGGTGAAAAAAATGCCATAGTGTGTTAGAATAACAGATAGTTGATAAAATATGGAACGAAATGTACAGGTAGGAGAGCTTTCATGACAAGAAAGGAATTTTTACATGAGCTGCAGGTTGCATTGCAGGGGGAAATAGACCAAGCCGCAGTAAACGAAAACATCAAGTATTACGATAACTATATTATGGAAGAGTCCAGAAAAGGGAAGAGCGAGGAAGAAGTGACGGCACAGCTTGGGAACCCAAGGCTGATTGCAAAGACGCTGATTGATACGGCAGAAAAAATGGGACATCCGAATGGGCAGTATTATTCCGGAGATTACAGCGGGGGGCCTGCAGGCAGGGGGTTCCGTGCGGAATATTCCGGGCAGGATGGCTGGGACGTGCGGTTCGGCAGGCTGAAGCTGAATAGCTGGTTCGGGAAATTGATGTTGGTCTTAGCTGCAATCCTGCTGATTGTGGTTGTGGCAAATGTAGTGGCATTCCTGCTGCCTATTTTGGTGCCGGTTATTTTGGCGATGCTCTTATATTCCCTGTTTTTTGGGAACCGGAGGTAAGGCCAAAGTTGGTTTTCGGGTTATGGCAGGCGGCTGGGCATCCTTGGGATGGAGTGATATGTTTTCGTGCAGGAGGATAGATATGGAAACGGTAAAGGTAAGCAAAGGGAAACATTTTTTGAAAAAAGGCGACAAGCTGAAAGGCCTGTTTATTATTTTGCAGGGGAGTGTCCGTGCAATTTCTGAAAATGATGAGTTCAATATGGAGGCGGGCAGCATTATCGGCCTGATGGAAAGCAGTTCGGGCAGCTATGGCTGCGACTATGTGGCAAATGCAGACTGCGTGTTTTACGGGTTCCCCTATCAGGAGCCGGAGGATTATAAGAAGATTTTTGCGCAGGAGGAAAAATATGTGGCCGTGTTTGCCATGGGGGCCATGCATCAGGCTAACATGCTGATCCGCCGGTACGCCGTATTTTATAAGAAGGCGCAGGATTTTTATAAGTTCCTGTCCGGCAGCTACAAGGATTACCAGAAGCTGTGCAGCAACTATAAACTGCCGGAGAAAGCCCACCCCGGCCTCCGGGAGTTTGGGCCTGTGTCCTTGGAAGGGCAGGTTGACCTTTGGGCAAAGGAGTATTACGAGCGGATGGCCGGCCTTTCCTTAAAAACGATGGACCAGCATCTGGCAAGGGACTATGTGCTGGGGATTGGGGCAATTTCCAATGCGGCCTACTGGATGGGGCGCGCTATGGGGCTTGTCGGGACACTGAAAGGCTACCTGAAAGGGAACCGGGAGCTGCTGCTTTCCCAGTCCCCGGAAAACTTGTTTTCCATGTATTTTGAACTAGCCAAAAAGGCAGCTTTCCTAGGCGGGGACGTTGCGCCGGTGCGCCAGAAGATTTCAGGACTGATGGATTTTGCCCAAAAGAGCGGTTTTTACCCGGAGCCTTTGATGAAGGCGCGTTTTGCAGAATACGAGGCCTATGATTTTGCCAAGGCCGCAGAGGGGCAGGCGGGCGATGAGAAGGAAGAGCCGGCAGAGCCGTTCGAGGAAGGGATTGACTATTTAAGCCAGATTTTGGAATATTCCGGGTATGAGGAAGGGAAGGCCAGGAGTTTCCGGGCATCCTTGCAGGAATATAAGGATTTGCCGGATATGCTGGCTACTACGGACGATGTGCGCAAGCTGCGCCGGAAACTGACGGATGATTTTTACAGCATTTACGAATTGGCGTTTTTCCATTCCCTAGATGGGAATTATATGCCGACTTCCGTGAAAATGTTTTTGAATTTCGGCTTTATGGATGAAGCTATGGTGGGGAAGGAAAATACCCGCGCCCTGTTTGAGCTGGCAGGGAAAATCCGCCGGTGCAAGGCCGATAATGTTTTCACTGCCTATGAATGGCTTTTGAGCATTTACCATGGGAAAAATGAGCCTTCCCGGAATGAATTTGACATGGATTACACCGGGTACTTAAATGAGCAGAAAAAGACTGGGAAAATCACGGCTGCCCAAGTGCCGGCACTGGCAAAGGACCGCCGGGCGAAGTTAAAATTTGAGATGGAAAACATGTTTGTTTCCACGAACCGGGCGACTTATGGGAAAATTTCCACTTTCTGCCCCATCCTTTATAAAGACGACATTATCGGCACGCCGGAGAATATGCTGATTACGGCGAAAAAGGCTAATGACGCGCTGGATGAAATCCGTAACATTGACTTTTCCCTGTTTTACCGGGAAGTTGGGTTCTCTGACCCAGTGCACGAGGTAAACATGGAAATGATACAGAAGGAAGTCATCCCTTATATCATCCTGATGCCAAATGCAGGGAGCAAGGCCATGATGTGGCAGGAAACTGCCGGGATTAAGAAGGATACGCAGGCGAGGATGATTTTCCCCATTCTGACGGTGACGGATTTAGGTGAAATGATGGTGGAGGTCTGCGGCCGGTTCCGCTGGGAGATGTGCCGGAAAATCCAAGGGGTGCGCTGGAACGACATTACAGAAGCCTCCCTGACCTCGGAATACAGCGACTATATCCAATATTACCGGAAGAACCATGATTTATCAGCAGACGCAAAGGAAAAGATTAAAAATGCCCTGTATAAATCCAAGAACAACTACCGGGAGGTATTCGTCAAGGATTACCAAAGCTGGATACGGTATGAATCGAAGGGAAGTTTCCGGCTGAACAAGGTGGCAAGGGATATTATTTTCCGGTATTGCCCCTTTAATAAGTCCATCCGCTCGGAACTGAAGGCGAACCCCATGTACCGGGAAATGTTTGAAAAGTATGAAATCCTGAAAGACAGGAAGGCTCGGCATATGGTGCTGTGGTATGACAAATACCAGAAGAAGGGCGGGGAGATTACGGAGGAGCTGCAGGCGAATAAGGATTTTTACGACATGTAAAAAGGCTGCGTGCTTAAAGTGGCATTAATACAAGCGTGAATTGGAGGGCGGGTGCAGCCCCTTCCCCTTCAATTAATTCCGCTGTCAGGCTGCCGCCCATAGCTTCAGCCAAGGATTTGGCAATCGTAAGGCCAAGCCCGGTGCCGGATTGGGATCTTGCAGGGTCCTTCCTATAGAAGCGTTCAAAGAGGTAGGGGATATCTTCCGGAGTACAATGGCCTGCATCATTTGTGAAGGTGATGCAGACCTTTTCTGGCTGTTGGGACAATTCTATCTTAAGGAAAGCAGAAGCATAACGCCCAGCGTTCTGGAACAAGTTTGCAAAAATGCGTTCCAATGCTTCCGGATCCCCCTTTGCAGGTATGGGGCAATTTGGTAAATGGGCCTCCACGTCCAGGCGTTTTTCTTCCAGAAGCTGATAGCTGCCCAAAAGAGCCTCCCGCAGCATGCGGCAGGCATCCAGTTCTTGGATGGCACACGCATAACCCTGTGCAGAAAGCAGGGAAAAATCATAGAATTGGGCCACCAGCCGGGACATAGCCTGTGCTTTCTGTTCAATAATCCCAAGGGCTTCTGCCAGCTTCTCTGTGGATTCCATTTTTTTTATATATTTCAAGTAACCTAAGATAACGGTAAGGGGCGTCCTTAAATCATGGCTGATATGGGCAATCTGCTGCTGGAATTCTTTTTCCCGTTTCCGGTAATTAAGACGCTCCGTCTTCAATTCCGCAAGCGTGCTGTTTACCGTCCCAAGCAGCATTTCCAGGCTTTTATTCGGCAGGGGAAGATGGAGAATCCTGTTTTGGGTAAGGTCTTTTTTAATTTCCTGCAATTCCAAGCCCACCTTACAGAGCGCATGGCAGAGAGTGAAGTAACGGAACGCAAAATACCCTCCCGCAATTATTGCAATCAATAAAACTATAAAAAACATAATAACCTACCTTTCCCATATGTTATCCCGTAGCGAAATTAATACTGGATGTTGATGTCCCAATCCCACATTTATAGCCAATTGTCCCGATAAGAGATCTCCCGCTTTCCCAGTACACAGGCAGTTCCGGGCGGCCCTCCCACTAAGCAAACGGTTCATGGGCGTCCTTAGTGGAGGCGAAATCCACTGCTTACGCAGGCTTAGTGATGAAGGCTATCCTGAATCACTTAGCCGGAGTTAGCAGTTAGTTCGCCGGAACGTTGCCCAGTTTGTGTGGGGGAGGGTCGCCCGGAACTGCCGTCCGCCCCTCAAAACCCTCCTCATTTCCCATTTCCAAAACCTTCATTTTCTATTTTCAAACTCTCCCCTAAAAAAATTTTTCTTTTTTCCACTCCAAACTTCCTGCCCTTTCTTCCATATCTCATTTCCCCCATCAGGCATCCCTTTTCCTCAAAATGCACACTCCGCAAACACCAAACAAAAGCACCCCAGCCCCTCCTGCCGCCAAGCACCTCGCCATCCCCGGCACAGTATCCCAAATAACACTGCACTCCCCCATACGGACCGCCATATACGGAGAAGAAAAGTTATTAAAAAAATTAGCAGGCATCCACAAAGCAACCGGATACAAAAACGCAAGTTTAAAGCTCAGCAGGTACAGAACCTTAGGGATGCCAAACATAATTACATACCAAGCCAAGATCCCAACCACAGTCCGCTCAAAAATTTCCAGCATAAGGATGCCCAAAACCAAGGAAGACACCGCAACCAAAGACACCGCAGGGATTTCCAATAACATATCCTGTACAGTAACAGGCCCCTTTTGGGGCAAAAGCAGCAAGCCGCTGCCGATATAGGCAGCCATCACGGGAATCAGGATGGCAAGGGAAACAGCCAAGCTGACAAAGCATTTCCCAAGGAACAGGGAAGTACGGGAAATGCCGTTGGAAATGCTGTTTTTGCGTGTGCCGTTCCGCCGTTCCCCTTCATATAAAATAGCTGCGATAAGGAAAGCCACGATACAGTAGGCCATAGGCTCAGCTACCAAATTGGAAAAGGAATAGGAAGAAGTGCCGTAGCGGAACTCTGGGTCAAAGGCCGTAAGGAGCCAAATGACAACGTTAAATAGGATGGTAAGCCCCGCCAGCAATGCGGTTATGCCATAAACCCATTTGGTGTGGATTGCCCGGTAACATTCGCTTTTGATATAATTTGCCATTTCTATCACCTATTCCTTCCTTGCTTTAAATTCATGTAATATTCTTCCAGCGGCGCATGGTGCTGCGTAAGCCCCCGGATGGGGATACCGTGCCCTGCGGCAAGCTGGCTGTAAAATTCCGGCTCTTTTTGGGGATCTGCAATCTGGATGCTTTTGTCAGGGAGCACTTTGTAGGAGTCTTCCCCAGAATGACGCTCCAGCAGCATGGCGTAGGTTTCAGCGTCATTTACCGTAATGGTTAAGTAGCCAGTGCATTTTTCCTGCAGCGCATCTGAGGAAATTTCTTCCAAAAGCCTCCCTTTATGCAGGAAGCCGAAGGTGGAGGCAGTATGCTGGAGTTCCGTTAAAATATGGCTGGAAAGCAGGATGGTAATATTTTTTTCTTGGTTTAGGCGGTGGAAAAAATGGCGCATTTCAAGGATGCCGCTGGGGTCTAAGCCATTGATGGGCTCATCCAGGATTAAAAGCTGGGGTTCCCCAAGGATGGCAATGGCAAGCCCTAACCGCTGTTTTTGGCCAAGGGAGAGATCCTTGCATTTGGTTTTCCGTTTTTCCCAGATGCCTGTAAGTTTCAGCGTTTCCTCCACCTTCCCTTTGCCGGGGACGCCTTTTTGGATGCGGCAGTATTCCAGCATCTGTTCTGTGGACATGCCGGGGAAGAAGCCCGGCTGTTCAACCATGGCGCCCATCTGCCTGCGGCAGCGCTGCAGCTCCTGCTCCCCATGCCTGCCGAAAAGGAGGATTTCCCCGCTGGTAGGGAAAATGTGGCCGGCCAAAAGCTTCAGCAGGGTAGATTTCCCTGCGCCGTTGTCGCCGATTAGGCCGTAAATGCTGCCGCGGGGCACATGGATGCTTACTTGGCCTAAGGCTAGGGTGGGGCCGTAAGATTTTGTTGCGGATTTTGTTTCTATGATGTAATCTTTCATTAATATTCTCCTCCGGTTCTAGGTGGGTTATGCTTGTGCTGCGTGGGTGGGGACGCTTAGATGCATGTTCCGGGCTGTTAGGGATAGTATAATGGGTTTTCTTTTAATTAGTCATAAAGAAGTTATAAAGAAGTTATAAAGATTTTGGGTTGGGGGAGGGTTTTGGGGGCGGACGGCAATTCAGGGCTGCCCTGAATTGCCTGTGTACGGGGGAATCTTTTTGGGCTTTGGGTATTTTTTCTCCGCTGGTATTTTGGTGTTTGCTGGAAAATTTAATAAATTTTGAATCCAGCAATGTATCCAAATGCGGCAAGGATATGTATGGAAACTATTTTGTTTCAGCAGAGTTTAAAGCCTATGCCGTAGACGGTTTGGATATATTCTTCTGTGATTCCTGCTGCCTTTAGCTTTTTGCGCAGGTTGCTGACGTGGACGTTTACGGTGTTGTTTTCTCCATAGTATCCGCCTTCCCAGACCAGTTCATAAAGGCGTTCCCGGGAATAGACTTTTTCTGGGGCCTGCATTAGGAGGTGCAAAATTCCATATTCATGGGCGGTTAGGGATAGTTCCCTGCCGTTTGCAAGGGCTTTGCGGGAATCGGGATAGAGCAGCAGGCCCTTGTAGGACAGGGCGGCAGGGGCGGCTGGGTTCTTTCCGCTGCGCCGCAGGGCGGCCGCAACCCGGGCGGCCACTTCTTCTGGCTCGAAAGGTTTTGTGATGTAGTCGTCGGCGCCATGCTGCAGTAAAGCTACCTTGTCTTTCAGGGAACTTTTGGCAGAAAGGATAATGATGGGGAGATCGGAGCCCATAGTTTCCCGGATTTCATGGAGCAGCGTTTCCCCGTTTAACCCGGGCAGCATAAGGTCTAAAAGGATTAAGTCCGGCAGCCCCTGCCCCAGCAAAAGCAGTGCTTCTGTGCCGGAAAAAGCCTGCTTGGCATGGTAGCCGGCCGAGGACAGTATTTTGGCAAGCAATGTGCTGATATCTGGTTCATCTTCTACAATTAATATTTGGTGCATATAAAACCACCCATTCCTTTCGTTCCACTCAGGCACAAATAGCGCTGAAAAACTTATTTTTCACAGTAGTACCTTCCTAAAGCATAAAACAACTTACGGTTTCACCAATCTAAAGAGCTAGGTTAAATTGCTGCCCGCTCCAATGCCTGTCCCCATTTGCACGGCATTAATAAATTGCTTTTCAGATAAAAAAATTTATTAATGAGAAGAGGCCAGCGGGGGAGCCACTGGCCTCTTCTATGAGGGGAGTATAAATAATTAATAAGGGGTATAACTTAGTAAAAAAGATTTCAGAAGGTGAAATCCTTCTTACAAGTGTTATTATAGTACAGCTTGTCGAAAAATGCAAGAGAAAATTGAAAAAAATCGAAAAAAATTTTTATGCATAAAAATCCCCGCATTACAGATACTAGGAAGGCATTAAATATTAGGAGGAAAAAACAATGGCAAAAAACAGTGATATGCAGAACAAAAGCACAAACAGCACAACAAACGAATCTGGGATGAAGAACACATCTTCCCAAAACAGCACACAGAATTCTTACTCCCAGAACGGCACCAAGAATTCTTACTCCCAGAACAGCACCAAGAATTCTTCTTCCCAGAATCAGTCCAGCAACAAGGCAAGCAATGCCAGCGGGTCTAACTGCCACGATTCTTACGGGAAATAAGCGGCACCAAGAAAAGCAAACTGCATAGTATAATTAGTGTAGAAACAGATTATCAGAACACAGGCGTTCCGGTAATCTGTTTTTACCATATGGGAAAATCACCTGCTGCCCTTGCCGGCAGCCAGCGGGGTTTTCTGCTTAAGGGGTGAGAGTATGGAATTTCAGACAATAGGCATCCGGGAATTTAACCAGTACCGGAAACGCCCCGATGCATGGGTCATAGATTTGCGCAGCAAAGAGGAATTTGAGGAAGTCCATGTGGAGGGGGCACGGAACATTCCTTATGAGGAATTGGGGATGTACAAGAAATACCTGCCAAAAGATAAACTGTACCTTTTGTACTGCGACAGGGGTTCCAGCAGCCTATTGGCGGCAAAGGAATTAAGCCGTGAGGGCATCCGGGCGGCAACGCTGGCAGGAGGCATCCAAGCCGCACTGCAAAAATAGGAATAAAAATCATTGACAGCCGGAAGGTGAGAAGATAATATATTCTTAGGGCCTTCCGGTCCTTTCATTTTAAAAATAGGAAAAGATTACAGGATTCGGCATATCAGGCCGAAAGATAAAACGGAGAATGGAAATGAAGAAAATAGAATTGATTGCCCCCTGCCATTTTGGCTTGGAGGCGGTTTTAAAAAGGGAAATATATGACCTTGGGTATGAGATTACCCGTGTAGAAAACGGGCGCGTCACATTTGAAGGGGATGCAGAAGCCATCTGCCGCGGGAATATGTTCCTGCGCACCGCAGAGCGCGTATTGCTGAAAGCAGGGCAGTTCCATGCAGAAACCTTTGAGGAATTGTTCCAAGGGATCCGGGACATCCCATGGGAGCATTATATCCCAGAGGACGGCAAGTTCTGGGTAGCCAAGGCGTCCTCCATCAAGAGCAAGCTGTTCAGCCCTTCCGACATCCAGTCCATTGTCAAGAAAGCGATGGTAGAGCGGCTTAAGCAGAAGTACCAGAAGGGATGGTTTGAAGAATCCGGCGCAGAGTACCCCTTGCGCTTATTTCTCATGAAAGACGAAGTGACCGTGGGCATTGACACCTCCGGGGATTCCCTCCATAAGCGGGGCTACCGCCTGCTGTCAAGCAAGGCCCCTATCACGGAAACGCTGGCAGCAGCCTTGATTATGCTGACCCCATGGAAAGGGGACCGGATTTTGGTAGACCCTTTTTGCGGCAGCGGGACATTTCCCATTGAGGCAGCCATGATTGCAGCCAACATCGCGCCGGGCATGGACCGGGAATTTACGGCAGAAGCATGGGCAAACCTGATAGACCGCAAATTGTGGTACGAAAGCTCGGAAGAAGCCAACGATTTGGTAAATAAAGGGATTTCAGCCGATATCCAAGGGTACGACATCGACGGGGAAATCATAAAAGCGGCGCGGGCAAATGCAGCGCGGGCAGGGGTGGACCATCTCATCCATTTCCAGCAGCGCCCAGTCAGCAGCCTGAACCACCCGAAAAAATATGGGTTCTTAATCGGCAATCCCCCGTATGGGGAGCGGATGGAGGAAAAGAAGGCGCTCCATAAGCTGTATGCAGAGATTGGGGAGGCCATGGGGCGGCTGGATAGCTGGTCCGTTTATTTGCTGAGCGGTTTTGAGGATGCAGAAAAATTTATTGGGAAAAAGGCAGACAAGAACCGCAAGATTTACAACGGGATGCTGAAAACTTATTTTTACCAGTACATAGGGCCAAAGCCCCCAAAACGGAACCAGCAGAGGCTGGGGGCAGAGGTGGCTGAGTGAAACAGTCGAAACGCTACATCATTATGGCAATGCTCCTTCTGCTTGCAGCCATGGTAAAATTTACAGGCACAGGAGGGAAAAACGAGAAAGTGGTAAGGTTTCGGGGCGCCAACTTGAAGCAGGAAATCTGGAACCCGCTGATTGCAGAAAGCGTCAATGGGAGCACCCTTACCCTGACTGTGGACAACAAAGAACTGACGAATAAGGAGCATGGCATTTTCATGGACGGGAACCTGAATATCATGGTGCCCTTTTCCGCGTTGGGCGATATTTTCCACTGCAGCGCCCATTTATATGGGGAAGAAACGTTGGTGCTGGAAAAATATTCCGACGTGGTTTCCTTCCGCCTGGAAGAAGGGGAGGCGGAGGTAAATGGAAAAAAGGAAGAAATTACATCCCCAATGGCCCTCATAGATGGAGAATACTATGTAGCAGCAAATGACGTTGCGGAAAAATTAAAGTTTAATTATAATTGGGACATTGCAAAAAACCAAGCCGTTGCCGTTAATACGGCCGAGGAAACCAGCATCCTGCCCTTAAAATATGATTTGCGGGAAAAAGGGCGGGCGCCCGGGGTGAAAAACCAAGGGCCTTATGGGACATGCTGGGCATTTGCCGCCCTTTCCGCCATGGAATCTACCCTGCTCCCAGAGGAAACCCACGAATTTTCCCCAGACCATATGACAAACCAGAATGGATTTTCCCAGAAACAGACTGAGGGCGGGGAATATACCATGGGCATGGCATATCTTGCGGCTTGGCAGGGCCCAGTCAACGAGGAGGACGACCCTTACGGGGATGGGAAATCAGAAGAGGGGCTTAAGCCGGTGAAGCATGTGCAGGAGATACAGCTTTTGGAAGGGAAGGATTTTGAGAAAATCAAGGAGGCAGTTTTTTTGCACGGCGGGGTGCAGACTACAATATACAGCGCGCTGCAGGATGCAAGGGCCTATTTCCCGTATTACAATAATGAGAAGTATTCCTATTGTTATATGGGGGCCGAAAAGCCAAACCACGCAATCATGATTATCGGCTGGGACGACACATACCCCAAGGAAAACTTTAACTTGGAAGTGGAGGACGACGGCGCCTTCCTCTGCCAGAATAGCTGGGGGGAAACCTTTGGGGACGGGGGCGTCTTTTACGTTTCCTATTATGATGTAAATATCGGCCTCCACAATGTGGTTTACACCGGGATTGAGGAAACAGACAATTATTCCAAGGTTTACCAGTCGGATTTGTGCGGCTGGGTCGGGCAGCTTGGCTATGGCAAGGAAAGCGTGTATGGGGCGAACGCCTATACGGCGGAATCTGACGAGGTTTTGCGGGCAGCCGGGTTTTATGCTACCGGAAAAGAAACCTCATATGAGCTGTATGTGGTAAAAAATTTCAAAGATTCCAGTTCCTTGTCGGAGCGCACCAAAGTAGCGGAAGGGACCCTTGCAAACGCAGGGTATTATACCATAGCGTTCGGCAAAGGGTGCGAGGTGGAAAAAGGGGAAAAATTTGCAGTGGTGCTCCATATCACCACGCCGGGTTCCGTGCATCCCATGGCGGTGGAGTACCCGGCAGACGACATGACGGAGCTTGTGGATTTGTCTGACGGGGAAGGCTATTTCAGCTCGAAAGGCAAGAAATGGCAGAGCGCGGAGGAAGACCAAGGCTGCAACCTGTGCCTGAAAGTTTTCAGTGATAAGCAGTAAGCAGCAGAGCAGGATCAAAGGGGCAAATGGACTATGGAAGAAAAAATACTAAAAATATCATCATTTATTTTAATGATACTGATTGCAGCATCCCTTGCAGTCCTTGGGAAATTCTCAGTGTCCAACCGGAAGGAGGCAAAGCATGCCCAGATGTCAGAGCTCCAGATGCTTGCCTATTATACGGAGCAGGCAGAGGAAGAGGAGGACATCGCTTTCCGCCAGCAGCTCCGGCTGGAACTCCCTCCGGGCATGTCTGAGGATGAAGTCGTCATAGAGAATGAGCCAGTCAAGCAGCTTGTTACCATTAAAATCCCGGATGTAGAGAAGGATTATTTCAGCAGCCATCCCCTTTTGGGCAGGAGCGATTCCATCAATGACCTGTACATGGAAAATGGCGTGATAGAGATTACCTTGGACGCCGTCTATGAGGTGAAAAGCAAGGTATCGGACGGCTACCTGTATGTGGATTTCCTAACGCCCCAGCAGGTATACGACAAGGTGGTTGTCATTGACGCCGGCCATGGGGGCGGCGCGCCGGGGGCCATTAAGCAGGGGATTATGGAAAAAGACATCAACCTTGCCATTGTGCTCCAGCTCAAAAAGCTGCTGGACAAATGCGAGCGGAACATCGGCGTTTACTACACAAGGACAGAGGACGTAAACCCCACCTTTGAGCAGCGCGCCCAGCTTGGGGGCAAGGCAAAAGCCAATTTTTGCATCAGCGTCCACAGCAATTCCACCACTGACGGGCAGATGTCCGAGTACAACGGCACGGAAGTCATGTACGACGAGATGGAAGAGGAAAAAGAACTTAGCGGGAAGCACCTTGCCCAGATTTGCTTGGAGGAAGTGACAGGGATGGCAGGCAGCAAGGACAATGGGCTGACCTATGGGAATGGCATTTACATCATACGCAACAGCGAATCCCCCATGGCCCTCATTGAAGTGGGCTTTATGACGAACCAAGCGGAACTCAATAAGCTGAATTCAGAGGAGTACCAGAAATTGGTGGCGCAGGGGATTTATAATGGGATTATGCGTGCGCTGGATGAAGGGTATTAAGATAAATGTATGCCGCAGGATTGGGGAAATAGCCGGCGTCTGCAGATAATTTCAGGAAAAAAGGAAGAAAAAGAAAGGGTTGGGTAATTTTAATGGAAAAAATCATATTTGCCACGGGCAACCAAGATAAAATGCAGGAAATCCGGGAGATTTTAGCAGGGTTAGATATGGAAATCCTGTCTATGGAGGAGGCCGGCATCCATGCAGACATTGTGGAGGATGGGAAGGCCTTTGAGGAAAATGCCATGATTAAGGCAAAGGCAATTGCAAAGGAAGTGCAGGGGGAGGACGCCGTGGTGCTGGCAGACGATTCCGGCCTTGAGGTGGATTACCTGAACAAAGAGCCAGGCATTTATTCTGCAAGGTATATGGGGGAGGATACTTCATATGATATTAAGAACCAAAATATTCTGGAGCGTTTGGAAGGGGTGCCGAAAGAGCAGCGGACGGCAAGGTTTGTCTGCGCCATTGCAGCAGTGTTCCCTGACGGGGAAACCTTTGCCACAAGGGGCACCATAGAAGGGTACATCGGCTGGGAGCCGGCGGGGGAAAATGGATTTGGGTACGACCCTATTTTTTATGTAGAGGAATACAATTGTTCCACCGCCCAGCTATCCCGGGAAATGAAAAACCAACTGAGCCACAGGGGAATGGCGCTCCGCGCCATGCGGGAAAAATTAGCGGAAAGATAGGGATTGGGTTATGAAAATATTGATTGTGAGCGATACGCACAAAAAGCATGACAACTTGGTACGGATCCTGAAACGGGAAGAAGACATCGACTTGATGATCCATCTGGGGGATTCCGAAGGGTACGAGGATTACATAGCAGAACTGGCAGGGTGCCCGGTGGAAATTGTTTCCGGGAACAACGATTTTTTCACGGATTTAGACCGTGAGAAGGAACTGGAGATTGGGAAATACCATGTATTGATTACCCATGGGCATTATTATTATGTGGCTATGGGGGTAGAAGACCTGAAAAAAGAGGCTTTGGGCAGGGGGATGGATGTTGTCATGTTCGGGCATACCCACCGCCCCCTCCTAGATTACAGCAGGGGCATTGTCACCTTAAACCCCGGCAGCGTTTCTTTCCCAAGGCAGGAAGGGAGGCGGCCTTCCTATGCACTGATGGAACTTGATAAGGAAGGGGAGGCGCATTTTAAAATCAAATACTTGTAGGAAGAAAAAATGAAAAAAGTTGTTGACATTTTGGAATATTTCGCATATAATATATCTTGCGTTACGGTTGTTGGCGCAAAAGAATTTTACGGGGTGTGGCTCAGCTTGGCTAGAGCGCCTGGTTTGGGACCAGGAGGTCGCAG
>CAJTWA010000046.1 GCA_910580195.1 uncultured Lachnospiraceae bacterium | reverse complement strand
AGTTAGCAGTTAGTTCGCCGGAACGTTGCCCAGTTTGTGTGGGGAAGGGCAGCCCGCAATTGCCGTCCGCCCCCAAAGACTCCCCCTCCCCCATTATTTGTAATAAGCCCAAAACATTTCCCAATTTCCCATATCACAGCCTTTATTCAGCCATAATGATACCTCCCCCTGTTCTTTAGAAGAAAGGTCATTGTAACTGCCAAAGCTAAGAGCTCCGCCGCCCCAATCGCCAGCCAGATACCATCTATGCCAAGAACCAGCGGCAGCAGCATAACCATAGCAATTTGGAACAGCAGCGTCCGCAGGAAGGAAATCGTAGCGGAAATCAGGCCGTTCCCCAAAGCGGTAAAAAAGGCGGAACCAAACACATTGATACCCATTACTGCAAAAGCCAAAGCATACAGCCGGAACCCGTGGCAGGTCATATCAAAAAGCTCCGCATCATAATTGGCAAAAATTGCTACAAGGGGCACTGTCAGAAGTTCCGCCAGCACAGTCAGCAAAAGGCCTGCGCCGCCCATCAGGACAATGCTTTTCTTCAGCAGGTTTTTCAGCTCCTTGTGGTTGCCTGCGCCATAATGGTAGCCCACCACGGGGCTGCTGCCAATGGCATACCCCAGATAAATCGCCATAAAAGCAAAGTTCACATACATGATAATCCCATAAGCCGCAATCCCATTTTCCCCTGCCAGCTTCATTAACTGGAAATTATACAGGATATTTATGATGGATGCAGAAAGGTTCGTTACCATTTCCGAGGAGCCATTCCCAAACGTTTTTAGGATCACCTGTTTTTCCAGCTTTGCCTTAGTGAGCCTAAGCAGGCTGTCATTTTCCCGTGCAAAATAAAAGAGCGGGACAATCCCGCCTACTGCCTGCCCAATCCCCGTGGCTATGGCTGCCCCGGCAAGCCCCCAGCGGAACACGGCAATAAAAAGGTAGTCCAAAAAGATGTTGGTAAGCCCTGCAGCTATGGACATTTTCAGGCTCAGCCCCGGCTTTTCCGCCGTCACAAATAAACTCTGAAACACATTTTGCAGCACAAAGGGCGTCAATGCCGCCATCAGGAGCCTGCTGTAGAGCACGCTGTATTCCAATAGCTCCCCACTGGCCCCTAATGCAATGGAAATCGGCCTTGCAAATACGAGCCCTGCCACAGTCAGGGCAAGGCTTAGGCCAACTGAAAAATACACCAGCATGGAAAAATACTGGTTTGCCTGTTCCCGTTTCCCTTCCCCAAGCGTCTTAGAAACTACTGCGCTGCCGCCGGTCCCTATCATAATCCCCACCGTGCCAAATGCCATGCACACTGGAAATACCAAATTCAATGCGGCAAAAGGCGTCTTACCTACATAATTCGACACGAAAAACCCATCTACAATGCTGTAGAACGAGGTGCAAACCATCATCAAAATGGGGGACACCACAAAACGCAGCAGCCTACGGTACGTAAAATGGTCTGATAACTGTATTCTCATGAGAATCACCCTTTCCTTTCGCCCTGCTCAGGCACACATAAGCAATGAAAAATATTATTTTTCACACGTCCCGGCCTTCCTGCACCTTTCCACGGAAAAGCTGCACATATTTTTCCATCAGTTCCAGCATTTTCCGGCTTTCCCCCGGGGACATTTCCTCAAATGCAGATTTTTCCATTTCCATAACCGGGAAAATCTTTTTTTCTATCAGGCTTTTCCCTTCTAGGGTGAGAAAAACCCCTTTTTCCCTCCCCTTGCCAGATTCTAAGGACAGGAACCCTTGGGCTCTTAAGTTCTGGATGGAAGAGTTGACGGTCTGCCTGCTTAAAGAACACCATGCTGCAATGTCTTTCTGCAGGCATCCTTCCCCCAGTTCTGCAATGGTATATAAAATGATAAATGCACTGTCTGACATGCCAAGCCGGACTGCCAGCCCGTGGTAAATCTGGTCCAGTTCCCGGTACAGGCAGTTAAACGCCTCTAAGCTTTTTCCTTGTTCATACCTCATAACCGTTCCTCTCCCTTCTCTTTTGCTCCGGGGCAAACCGCTTGGGGCTATTCTGCGCCTTGCAGTAACCGCCCCTTCCTTTTTGCCCCAATCCAGCACAAATAACGATGGATAATGCTCTTTTTCACAGGAATCCTTTCAAATCCGAAATCGGATAATTGCTAGTATAGTCTGATTTCGGATTTATGTCAAGGGTTTTTTTCAAGATTCTAATTTTATCTCTTGCATTTTGCCACCCTGCGTTTTAGAATGGTAGTATGAAAAGCTTAACAAACACAATCAAAAAAGCCGTAATCGAAATGTTAATCCTGAAATTGCTATCGGAATCTGATATGTATGGCTACCAGATTACGCAGGAATTCAAAAAACGCAGCAACCAGCAGTTCACCGTATTAGAAGGCTCGATGTACCCCATCTTATACCGTCTGGCAGATATGGGGTGCATTTCTTTTTATGAGCAGAAAACGGGCGTCCGCAAAACGAGGGTCTATTACCATATCGAAGCGCTTGGGGCAGAACGCCTGAAGGAAATGAAAGAAGAATTTTACCATGCCGTGGAAGTGGCAGGTTTTTTACTGGAAAGCAAGGAAGGGGAATGTATCGGGGAATCCGGGGCAGAATTGGATGGCATATGAAATAGCACACTGCATCTGACAGAAAAACAGGGAGGGGCGTCTGGACGCCTCTCCCTGTTTCTTAAAATACAGCGCTACTATTTTACCCAACGCAGGACATCACTATGCGATCCAATGCCTGTACACGAATAATAATGTTGGGACACCCCACTTCCCACCTTATAATTTAGCCCAAAATCTTTTGGCTTAAGGTATGCAGAAGTCGCCATTGTCATATACCCTTCTGGGCTTACTGCTCTTGTTTCCGGAATAGGGCTTCCGCTAACCGTCCTCCCTGAAACAGTTACTTCCATTTTCTTAATCCCTATATCTGAACGGGACCATGCATGTAAATAGGCATAATCATTATGCGGTGTTAAGGTAGACGTATAATGTGGTTTCGTTGCCCTGCCCATGATTCCATTTTCCGGAACTGCCACACTTTCCTTCACCACGCCTGCCTCGTCTGGCACAGTATTTTCCTTTGTATATTCAATAATAACATCTTCTTCATTATAATATATTGCATCAATGGCTCTTCCATTCTTATCTACCAAAATCCCCCCTTTCTCTGTTACCCCTAAATCTTCCAACGTTTCTACCGGCTGGGCTGCATGGACATTCATATTTGCAGCAACTATCAGCCCTAAAAACATAACTACCAGTTTTTTCCTCATAGATTATTCCTCCTCTGTTTTTTTATTTTCAGGGTTCACCAACATACGGTAGGTAGCTGGATTCTCACCCCAATTATCGTCTGGATTAATTTTCCCATAAGGGCTGCTAAAAGCATATATCTGGTATATAGATTCCTCCCCTGCTTCTGGGATTGTAACTGGGAGCATATAATGTTTCCCTGCTGGTACTTTCACATATACTGTTTCTTCTCCTTCCACTAAAGGAACCTGTTTCCAATTTAAAAAGGCTATGATAACATATTCCTTATCCTCTTTCCCATCTTCATTGCTAATCAACAGTTCATATTGCTGCCCACTATAACCTTCTGTAACCAACTTATCATTATCCTGCTCCATCAATATAAAACCATACGCTATCCTTGATCCTGTAACATCTACCGTTTCTATCTCATCCGGATATTCCTCTGGCTTTCGCCCTCCTTTTCCTGTCCCATCTTCAATCCTTAGCCTGTATAAGTTAAAATACTTAAGCGCTAAAAAAATATCCTGAATTTCCCCATCCTTGACAAATTCTTTTTCGTCGGGTTCCGGGATAAATAAATAGGTAAATTCCGTCGCCCCATCCGGCACGGAAAGTTCAATCTCGAACTCTATTTTTGTATCCCCAGTCAAATCAAACGCATATTCTGTGTACGTTTTCCCATCCATGGCAAATTCCTGCTGTACATAATCTACCATGGCAATGAAAATATAATGCCTCGTTTCTGGGAAATTCTGCTGGAACAGGACGCGTCCTCTCAAGGTTCCATTCTCTGTGGTATAAATTGCCCTGTCATCATATATTTTGCCTGTATCTATGTCATAAAAGCCAGTACCACTATATCCTTCTGGCAAAGTGACTGTCCCATCGTCATTATATTGGATGGTTTGCGGGGAATCCCCTTCTTCCTTTACATTTTTATCTGGTACATCCTCTGTTTCAGGAGGAGAGGATTCCTGAACCTCACTTTTTTCTTCGTTACCTTCCCTTCCCGAACTGCAGCCAACTACTAATATGGCTAGCAACATACCAAACAGTAACATCGTAAATCTTTTCTTCATAACATCCCCTGCCTTTTAGACTTTATATTTTTATAATAACAAAATAATATATTTTTTAATTTATATAAAAACACCCTATAATACAAATGAAATAGAAATTTAACTTTAAATATGACAAAACAATTACCAAAAAAGGGAAACGGTATTGCCACCTAGAATAGAAACAGACATATGTCTTCCATGCACGGAAAATAATGATGAAAAAGTAAAAGGGCTATCGGAAAGTATTGTATTTTCTACAATATATGCGCTGGCAGATTACATATATATTCTTTGAAAATACCCTCTCCCCGAAGCCCCGGCCTTATCATTTACAGTTCATCATCTATAATTTCTTGCTGGAATTAAGCACATTTGTCTTATAACCTTTACATTCAAATATATGTGTACTATGGGAATATGCATCCGGATTAAACAAACTTACTCCCGCATATATTTCTGTCGTTTTATCACTTTTAGAATTTGTGCTGATGGATTCATAACTTTTCACTTGTTTCCCATCAACCACAAGGTAATTCCGGGTTGTAATTTTATCATTTTTTATTGTGGAAGTAGATTCCCCATATGAATTTACGCTACCAAGGAATCCAGAAATTGCTGTTGTTCCTCTATCTGTTGGCGTATCCCCCTTTGGAGCTAATCCTTTACTTTCTTTTCTTCCGCTCACCTCTGGGCGAAACACTTGCCCTTCTCCCGAAATCCCCACAGCATTTACGCTCATTGAACTTCCCAGTATGGACATTGCTGCAAACAACACCAAAATTTTTTTCTTCATGCTTATTTCTCCTTCCTAATTATAAAGAGCGCGAAGTATTCAGTACATGATCCTTATAACCTTTCAGTTTAAAAAAATGGGTACTATATGTATAGGCACTTCCATAATTTGAGATAACACAACTTGTTTTCCCAGTTTGGCTTGTAGAAACATTATATTCTGTTTTGGTTTTAGAATCTTGTTGATACCCATCTACAATCAAATAATTGGTAGTTGTAATAACATCATTCCGTACATCAGAATATGATTTTCCGTATGATTGAATCCTATAAAATCCTGAACTGTAAGGAGCTGAACCATATGTGCTCCCATAATCCATAATCACAGCAGCTCGGGAATTATCCTTTGATACTTTACCCCCTTGCGCATTATCTGCTGCCAACACTGGATTAACAGTAGCAGCAAAAACCAGAGTTACTGAAAACATTGCCAAAAACCTCTTTACTTTCATTTTCCCATTTCCTTTCTCCCATCGCTAATTATTAATAAATTCCTTATTTTAACAGTAATGCTTTAACGCTCCCCCTTTCTGCAAAATGCATATTACTGTTTGTTACATATTTCAATAAAAATAGCCCAAACGAACATAAAAATTATTCAACCACATGGATTCGGTGCGTATAATAAACAGCTTTATTTGAGTAAAAATCAAAATCCTGAAACGGGTTTGGTATGCCTACTATCTGAAAGTTGGAATCCGGCATCATTCCTGACACATTAATCTCCTGAATCCATCCATCAACAGGGTCATTCTTAAGATAAAAATAAAAATCATCGGCTATTGGTACTTGTTCCCAATCATTTAACATGAAAAATAAATAATCCACTACCTCTGGGTCTTTCACTGAAATATGTAAATACAATGGGATATCCCTCTTTACAATTGTCAGAACTTCTTGTTGCTTTTCTGAATCACTCAAAAAAATGCCTTCCTGATTGATTGTTGCTCTTTCTGGCTCTTTGGACGCCTCCGGCACAGTCTTCGTCCCAAACTCTAATAAATAGCGCATAGAATAGACAGTAGAAATGTTTAATAGCTGTTCTATGTCGTTCTCCTGCACTTTTTCCTCATAATCCGGAATAATAAGGTATGTTAATTCCCTGCAATCTGATAATCGGCTATGGCTGATATTAATATCTCTTGTTTCTTTTTTCCCCAATACAAAAGGGTACTTTATATATTCTTTTCCATCAACAAAAAAACCTATTTGCCTGTAATCTGCAAAAGCTAATAGCAAATACTTGACCTCCCTATTTAGGTTCTGCTCAATTTCAACCATATGCTTTTCTGCTGTTTCACGGTTTAGGGAGGATCCATTGTCTATATAATCTCTTTCATTACTATACATACCGAAAGCAACAACATTAGATGGCAATTCCTCGCCTGCTTCATTTTGGAAAGTATCATTACTATCTTTTTCCCTTGCCGAACTGCAGCCAGCCGCCACCACTGCCAGCAGTATGCCAAATACCAGCATCGTAAATCTTTTTTTCATAACATCCCCTGCCTTAAAAATTTTATGTTTTTATAATATCACAACAATATATATTTGTCAATATTATATTGTTATTCTATGTATTGATTTTTGCTTAGAATTTTTATACAATGTAAATGGATTTTGCAACGGCACGATACAAATCATCATAAATTTATCAAGGCACAAAGGAGGGGATTCCACTGAACCAAGCAAACGCTAAAGAATTAAAAAGATATTGCCGCCGCCTAAAGCGGAAACTGCCATATGTCTTCCATGCACGGAAAGTATACTTATGTTCCCTAAAAAGCGGCATAGCAAATTACTGCCAAGAACACCCTGATGCATCCATGGATGATATTTATGGGCAATTTGGCACAATAGATGAATTAGCAGAAATATATATCGAAAATATCCCAGAGGATACGCTGTCCAAATTTATCCTGTTCAACAAAATAATACGCTTTACATGTATTTTGCTTACAACCGCATTTGCCGCGTGGTGCACTTGGTTCGTGTATACTGTAAGGCAAAGCACGGTAACAGAAATTGAAATTGAAACTGTAGTTTATCCAGAAATTCCAGACTAGCGTACTGTCTGTATTCCAGAATAAATCTAATCTGCATAGAAAAATAAGAATTTCATTACTAATAAACCTTTATAATTAAGAAAGGAATAAATTGATCTTATGAGAAAATTATATGTTGGCTTACTTGCCATTTTCATGTTCTTATCTGCCCCAGCAGTTTCCTATGCCTCATCCTCCCAACAACTACTTGTGCATACTGCTGCCAAGGATTTGCCTGACAGCGCATATTTAAAATCCGCAAACCAACAGCTGCACACACATACTGCTATTGAGGATTTGGGCAACGGCTTCTATGGCATTACTACTCTGGAAATCCAAACAGCCCCTACACGTGCATCAAGGACTGCATCAAAAACGTATACCCTGAAAACTGCATCGGGTTCCACTGCAGCCAGCTTTACATTGACTGCTTCCTTCCGTTACCCCAGCGGTGTTTCCGCTTTATGCACATCCGTATCACACAGTTCCTCCATTTCTGACAGGCAATGGAATTTTAGCGCAAAATCTTCTTCGAAATCTGGGAATATGGCAACAGGGAATTTTACTGCAAAACAAACACAATCTGGCATTACAACCCAAGCTATTTCAAAAAAAATTACCTTAACCTGTGATAAAAATGGAACTATTTTTTAACCTCCTAAATATAAATTCCAATCCCTAAAACATATACGCCTTGGGGATTGGAATTATCTGATACCTCATACTTCTCTCTTATATAGTTCCAAATGCCTGAAACAGGGCATTTTCAAGTACTTTGTTAGTTACCTGCCACTTACCCACAGCCCTTGATACAAACCCAAACAGCCACTTGCCTATTTTAATTACTCATATTAAATCACGTATGTATCGCAAACTTGCTCCAACAATTTAAAATCACAGCAAAATTTTTTAACTTTTCCCGTAGCCATCTGACTATTATACAACCTATTAGCTTTCTTTATTAAATCTCCTACAATTTTCAGGCAAAAAGAATATTCTTTATTCAGTAAATCCTTATATCTTACTGTTTCTGGTGTATCAGTATTTTCTTTATTTAAATTTGTTTCTTTATATACCCCTGATTTAACAGGAATCATTTTTTTAATATCTATCACTGCCATGATATGCTTAACCATATTTTCATCATTATCTTGTACCCAAATATCTGCATCCCCCATTTTTGACTTCAAAGCATATTCATACACCAGATAACATTCCTGATTAATGTTTTTCCAATTTTTATGTTTTTCTTTTGCCGAAGATAATGGAATTGCATATGACCGATTTTCTTCGTTTATCAAAATTCCTATGTATGGTTTATTATCATAACCTACTGATTTATAATATACCTCTGGGCATACAAGATTTAGCTCCTTGATATAATTTGACTCTATGTTAATAAACTTTATATTCCCATCAAACTTAAACACTATTTTACCTCTTTTTCAAAAAATGTGGGAAGTTATAGCAACTTCCCACTCGTTAATGTTCATCTCTTTACGGATTGATTACCGAAGGTTAATGGAGACCTTCTTTAATGTTCATCTCTTTATGGATTGGCTACCAAAGGTTAATGGAGACCTTCACTCTTTATTCTTACCAACGAAATTACAAAAATATTTGTATCTGCACCTTTTCTATTAATGCCGATATGCAGTTCCGACAGAATGATAAGAGGTTCCACCGAACTTCTTATTTATATTATACTCATTTTCCAATAAATATCTACTGGCATTTTATACAAACTGCAGACAAAATCCCCAAAACACATATGCTTTGGGGATTGAAAGCTATATTTGACATTCCGTTTTCCTATCTCAAACGGAAATTCTGAAGAATTATCGCTTGGAGAACTGCGGCGCCCGGCGTGCTGCCTTCAAGCCGTATTTCTTCCTTTCCTTCATACGCGGGTCACGTGTGAGGAACCCTGCTGATTTCAGCACTGGCCGGTAATCTGCGTCTGCTTGGAGCAATGCCCTTGCAATGCCGTGGCGGATTGCGCCTGCCTGCCCGGTGTAGCCGCCGCCCCTTACGTTTACGAGGACGTCGAATTTGTCAGCAGTGTCTGTTGCCATCAATGGCTGGCGCACGATAACCTTCAAGGTTTCCATCCCTAAATAGTCGTCCATGTCCCTTTTATTAATTGTCACCTTGCCCGTACCCGGCATTAAGTAAACTCTGGCAATGGATTTTTTCCTCCTGCCTGTCCCATAATATCTTGCATCTGCCATCTTTTCCTACCTCCTGATTAAAATGTCAATACTTCTGGTTTCTGGGCTGCATGCTTGTGTTCCGGCCCTGCGTATACGAAAAGTTTCTTATACATCTGCCTTCCCAAAGGCCCCTTGGGGAGCATCCCTTTTACTGCATGTTCCAGAACCCGTTCCGGTTTCTTTGCCAGCATTTCTTTTAATGTGGTTTCTTTCATTCCTCCCACATATCCGGAGTGATGGTAGTAAATCTTCTGGTCCAGCTTCTTGCCGGTTACTTTTATCTTCTCTGCGTTCACCACGATGACATAATCGCCGGTGTCAAGGTATGGGGTGAAGATTGGCTTATGTTTGCCCCTTAATACCCTTGCGATTTCGGTTGCAAGGCGTCCTAATGTCTTTCCTTCTGCGTCAACTACAAACCATTTTCTTTCGATTGCTGCCGCACTTGGTACAAAAGTATTCATCAACTGTTACCTCCTTGAATTTTACAGTGTTACTCTGATATTCAGGTGCCGTCCAATGCTGCGCCTATCCGCTGCCCTGCCTTGCAAAACCTGCTGTGCCCGTTTTTGGCCTGCTGCAGATATCCCTCCGCTTTGGCCTTAGGCGCCTACGGTTTTGCATGGCCTGAAATTCCACCTGCCCTATCATTTTCACACCATTTACATTTTTCTTTGTACATCAAAGTAAAAACGCTTCGCCGGAGAAAGGCTTGCATTTCTAACTCGCCATACCAAAATATTATAGTACATCATTTTCCCAGTGTCAATTCTTTTTTCACGGCGCCTTAAAATTTCCCTACCCGGAACTGCTCAATCATGCCCCGGAGGGTTTCGGCTTGGGCGGTCATTTCCTCGCTGGAGGCCGCGCATGCCTCGGAGGTGTCCGTATTGGTCTGCACCACATGGTTAATCTGCTCTACGCCCTGATTAATCTGGTCCACAGCTTCCGCCTGTGCTTCGGAGGCTTCTGCAATCCGGTTGATTTTATCAATAATCGCCTTTGCGCCCTTCACTACCTCCTGCAGCTGGCTGGCCGTTTCATTGGCTGTTACCATCCCTTTTTCCACTGCACGGACAGATTCTTCAATCAGGGACGTGGATTCCGTTGCAGCTTCTGCGCTCTGGGATGCCAGCAGGGATACTTGGTCTGCAACCACGGCAAAGCCTTTCCCTGCCTCCCCTGCCCGGGCTGCTTCTATGGAAGCGTTCAGCGCCAGCAGGTTGGTCTGTGCGGCAATCTCATTAATCGTAGCGATAATCTTGCTGATTTCATTGGAGGACTGGCTGATGCGGTCCATGGATTCCACCATTTCCTGCATCTTTCCATTACTATGCCCAAGTTCCTTCCCAAGCTGCTGCACTTCCCTGCTGATATCAACGGCTTCTTTTGCATTGCGGTCAATCTGCCCGGATACATTTTCGATAGTGGCGGAAAGCTCGCTGGTTACCCCGGCCTGTTCTGTAGCGCCCTCTGCCAGCTCCGTGGAATTTGTGGCAATCTGCTCGGACGCCTTTGTCACTTGGTTGGCTACCGTCTGGACATTTTTCACCATATCCGACATATTTTTCTCAAAATGCATCAGGGACTCTTCAATCCCCATGAAATCCCCCCGGTACTCTACCCCGGCCTGAACGTCAAAATTCCCCTCTGAAAACTCATGCATGGCATGGTCAATATCCGCCACATAAGAACTCAAGCCGTCAATAGAACTGCGCAGGGCATTTGCCAGCTTGCCAATTTCGTCCTCGCTCTGATATGTAATGCTTGTATGGAGGTTCCCTTCGGACAGGTCTACGGCTGCCTGCTCAATCTCGCTCAGCGGCCCTAAAATGCTGCCTACAATCCGGTTCCCTACTTTTATGGAAGTCAGTATGGCAAGGCCAAGGGAAAGGGCCATGACAATGATGACAATTACAACCGTCTGCTGGTTGATTTGGAGGGACTCCTTCTTCATCTCATCCGTATCATCGTTAATTTCTTTTGCAATCCCAACGGCTTCTGCCAATGCTGGGGAACATTCTGTGATAATCTGTGTGATCCCTTCCGCCCGGTTCCCGGCTTCTAAATCCTCCACAATCCGGTATCCAAGCTGCATCCAGTTCTCCAAAGCAGTTTCATATTTCTGGTTGAGCTCGTCTTCAATCACGCCCGTAGCTTTCAAGTCATCCAGCGCTGCCTCAATAGAAGCCATGCTCTCTTCAATTTCCACTTTATATTGTGCCAGCATATCCTTATCATCATTCAGCGCAAGTTCCCGGATTTTCCTTGCCGCAATGTTGGATTCAATCCTGCAGGTCTTTACGGCAGTATCCGCGGCCTGCGCACCCTTGATATAAGAATTCATTTTTCCCTGTACCAAAAACAGCCCCACCACAGAAAAAATCGTAATGACTACCATCAGCCCAATGACTAAGGCATAGCCAAACTGGAGTTTTTCTTTCATCTTCATCTGATCCATTTTCTTTAACATGTTAATTACCCCCTCCTCCATATTTAATCCCAATCATAGTCAGGCCATGGGCCGGCGCTGTGGGTCCTGCCGCGCCACGGTCTTTTTTCTGTAAAATTTCTGGCATGGATTCTGGTGCAACCTCGCCTACCCCCACAGAAACCAGCGTCCCCGCAAGAATCCTTACCATATTATAAAGAAATCCTGTCCCGGTTACCCGGATGGCAATGATATCTTCCTTCGATTTTTCCACGGTACAGGACAGAATTTTTCGGACCGTATGTTCTGCGCTTGTCCTTACCGAACAAAAACTCCTAAAATCATGCTCGCCTACCAAATGGGCTGCCGCCTGCCGCATTTTTTCCAAATCTAAATCCCGGTAGTAAAAATAGGTGTCCCGGCGCAGGGTTGGGATTGGGATTTTCCGGTTTAAAATACGGTATTCATATGTTTTTTCACTATAGCAGCGGCGGGGATGGAAATCATCCGGTACTTGGCAGGAGCTTTGCACTGCGATGTCCTCGGGCAGCCGCTGGTTCAAGGCATAGCAGATTTTTTCCGGCGGGATTCTAGTCCCTGTGTCAAAAACTGCTACATTCCCTAATGAATGTACCCCGGCATCCGTCCGGCTGGCCCCAACCACTTGGATTTCTTCCTTTAAAAGTTCCGAAAGCGTCTGGTTCAGCACCTCTTCAATTGTAATCCCGTTTGGCTGGAGCTGCCAGCCGCAGTACCTTGTGCCCTCGTAGGCAACCACTAATTTTATCCTTTTCACTTGTCCCCATGCCTTTCTGCCGCGGGCAGCAGTACCTAGTACCAGCAGGGCAAACGTGACCTATATTGTATACCTCTAAATACAGTTTTTGTAAAATGATATACTTAGCGCACGCTATCACCTGCCCAGCTACAGCCGTACCCGCAGCATAATAATCCCTGCAAAATAACCAAATATTATAAAATAAGCTACACCATCCCTTCCTTTGTATTTTAAAGGCTTCATTTTCGTCCTGCCATCCCCGCCGTTATAGCATCTGGCCTCCATAGCCATGGCAAGGTCATTGGCACGCCGGAATGCAGAAATGAACAATGGCACCAGAAGGGGGACCATCGCCTTCGCCCTTTTTACCAAGTTCCCGCTTTCAAAATCAGCCCCACGTGCAAGCTGGGCTTTCATAATTTTATCTGTTTCTTCTATTAATATGGGGATAAACCGCAAAGCAATAGACATAATCATAGAAACCTCATGGACTGGAACCCCGATTTTATTCAAGGGGCGCAAAGATTTCTCCATGCCGTCCGTCAGTTGGTTCGGGGTAGTCGTCAGTGTGAGCACAGAACTCCCCAATACCAGATAGGACAGCCTTACCATCATAAAACCTGCGCTTTTTAGGCCTTCTTCCGTAATCTTCAGTTTCCAGAAAGATACCAGCGGCTCCCCCGGCGTTAAAAGCAAGTTAAAGGCCCCAGTAACTGCAAGGATTACTGCTATCGCCTTAAGCCCCCGCACCATATAGCGGAAAGGGATCTTGGAAAGCCTTACCATTGCTGCAAGCCCTAGCGTTACGGCCGCAAACCCTGCAGGCCCCCGGAACAGAAATAAGGACAGCACATATAGGAGGACGCCCATCAGCTTTACACGCGGGTCTAGCTTGTGGACGATGGAATTGGAGGGATAATATTGCCCGATTGTAATATCTCTTATCATAATAACCAGCCATTCCTTTCACTTCATTCAGGCGCAGGCAGCAATGCTATGATAGGTTTTCCTATTAGCTTGTATGCGGCGGGAATTTCCCTGCTTCTATAAATGCCTGCAGGATAGATTCCTTGGCTTCTTCCAACGTAGTAGCCCCTGTATCCACAGGAACCCCTTTTTCCTTAAGCCCATGCATCAGGTAAGTGGCCTGCGGGGCTGCAAGGCCTACTGCCTCCAGTTCCCGGTACCGTTTAAAAATTTCCTTAGGCGCACCATCCATCAAAATACTGCCTTGGTCCATCACAAGGATCCTGCCCACATAATTTGCCACGTCTTCCATGCTGTGGGAAACCAGAAGGATTGTCATGCCAAGCTCCTGATGCATGGCTTTGACCTGCCCTAAAATCTCGTCCCTGCCTTTGGGATCCAGCCCAGCCGTTGGCTCATCCAAAATCAGCATTTCCGGCTTCATGGCAAGCACCCCGGCAATGGCTACCCGCCGCTTCTGCCCGCCGGAGAGCTGGAAGGGCGGCTGGTACCAATACTCCTCGGAAAGCCCTGCGCTGCGAAGGGCGGAAAATGCCCTAAGTTCCGCATCCTTCCGGGAAAGCCCAAGGTTCTTAGGGCCGAAACATACGTCTGCAAAGACCGTGCTCTCAAAAAGCTGGTGCTCAGGGTACTGGAACACCAGCCCCACTTTGCCCCGCAGCTCTTTCCGGTTATAATCTTCCTCATAAATATCCCGCCCATTGTAGTAAATGCCGCCGGAAGTTGCCTGAAGCAGCCCGTTTAAATGCTGGATCAAGGTGGATTTCCCGGACCCGGTATGGCCGATAAGCCCAATAAATTCCCCGTCTTCAATTTTCAGGCTTATATTTTTCAGGGCATGTTTTTCATAGGCAGTCTGCGGGCTGTAAATATAATTTACTTTATCTAATATCATCGACATGTTTTTCACCAATCTCCCCGTACAGGCGGCAGAGTGCTTCTTCCAGTTCCTGTTTGGTAAGGATCCCTGCCGGGATATCCAGCCCGGCCTTTTTCAGCCGGTAGGCCAGCAAGGCCATCTGCGGCACTTCCAGCCGGTAGGATTCCAGTTTTTCCACTTGGGAAAATATTTCCCTTGGGGTTCCTTTCATGACTGCACGCCCATGGTCCATTACATAGATTTTATCCGCATGGATGGCTTCTTCCATATAATGGGTAATCCAAATTGCCGTCACGCCTTTTTCCCGGTTCAGGGCCTCCACTGCTTCAAGGACTTCCTTCCTGCCGCTTGGGTCCAGCATGGCGGTTGGCTCATCCAGCACAATGCATTTTGGCTCCATTGCCATAACGCCTGCAATGGCGACACGCTGTTTCTGCCCGCCGGAGAGCTTATTGGGGGAATGTTCCCGGTACTTCAGCATACCTACGGAAGACAGGCTCCGTTCCACCCGTTTCCAGATTTCATCGGTGGGGACGCCGATATTTTCCGGCCCAAAGGCCACGTCCTCCTCCACTACGCTGGCTATGATTTGGTTATCCGGGTTCTGGAACACCATTCCAGTTTCCTGCCGGATATCCCATAAATAATTTTCGTCCAGCGTATCTTTCCCGCCTACCCAAAGGGTACCGCCGCTGGCCCGAAGGAGCACATTCAGGTGCTTGGCAAGGGTGGATTTCCCAGAACCGTTATGCCCAAGGACTGCCACAAATTCCCCCGGCTCAATATCTAAGTCCACCCCGTCCAAGGCCGTGGTAATCCCTTCCACATTGCCTTCCTCGTCCCGCCGGAAATATTCATGGACTAATTTTCTGGCTTCTATAAAATTCATGGCCTTAACCCTCCCAGCTTAACCGGTGGAGCTGCCCTTCCAGTTTCATATCGGCAAACTGGTTCTGGCGCAGCGCTTCGTATAGGACAATGGCAACGGAATTGGAAAGGTTCAGGGAACGGGTTTCCCCTACCATGGGAATCCGCACGCAGGATTCTGGGTACTCTTTTAAGATTTCTTCCGGGATTCCCGCGCTTTCCTTCCCAAACATCAGGTAACAGCCCGGGGCGTACCGGGCTTCGGTGTATAATTTGCGCGCCTTTGTGGTTGCCATGTAAATCTCTGCATCTGGGTTTTTCCCAAGGAAATCCTGCCAGTCCACATACCGGGTGACGTCTAAGTCCTGCCAGTAATCCATCCCGGCGCGCTTGATGGCTTTTTCATTCAGTTGGAACCCCAAGGGTTCAATCAGGTGGAGCCTTGCCCCTGCTGCAACGCAGGTGCGCCCGATATTCCCTGTATTTGCCGGGATTTCCGGCTCGTAAAGCACAATGTTCAATGCTGGCATACGTTACCTCATTCCGTGGATATTCCTGCTGCATACTTTCGGCAGCCTATTTTTCTCCCCTCAGCCGTTTCTGGGGCTTTTATCCCCTTTGCGGCATCCCTGTTTTCCCTTACGGCTATATCCTAACAGGTTATCTATATATTAGGATCTCTTCTGCCGCATCCCTGTTTTTCCTTACGGCTATATCCTTTCACCCCTTATTTTCTGGATAAAGGATTCCATCCTGTCCAAGGCTTCTTTCAGGCTGTCTAGGGAATACGCATAGGAAATCCGCAGGAACCCTTCCCCGCAGTCCCCAAACGCTGTCCCGGGCACGACTACTACCTTTTCTTCCTGAAGCATCCGCGTGGCAAATTCTTCCGACGCCATGCCAAACTCCTGTATGCAGGGGAAGGCATAGAAGGCCCCAAAGGGCTCAAAGCATTTCAAGCCCATGTCCCGGAACCGGTGCATCAGGTAGCGCCGCCTGCCATTGTATTCCTCCCGCATGGCGGCCACATCCCCGTCCCCGTTCCGGACTGCCTCCACTGCCGCGTACTGGCTGGTAGTGGGCGCGCACATAATGGCATACTGGTGGATTTTCAGCATCTGCTCTAAAATCTCCTTGGGGGCGCAGGCATAGCCTAAGCGCCATCCCGTCATGGAATGGGATTTGGAAAACCCGTTGATTAAGACAGTGCGCTCCCGCATCCCCGGCAGGGAGGCGATTGTCACATGGCTTTTGCCTTCCAAATACGTAAGTTCTGCATAAATTTCATCGCTCAGCACAAACAAATCATGCTTTTTCACCACTTCCGCAATGGCCTCCAAATCCTTCCTCTCCATCACTGCCCCGGTGGGGTTGTTGGGGAACGGGAGCACCACAAGCTTTGTTTTCGGGGTAATGGAGGCCTCTAATTCTTCTGCCGTCAGGCGGAATTCATTTTCCTCTTTTAAATTGATTACCACAGGGACGCCGTTTGCAAGGAGCGCGCAGGGGGTGTAGGAAACATAGCTGGGCTGTGGGACCAGCACCTCGTCCCCCGGATCCAGCATTGCCCGCATGGCAATATCAATGGCTTCGCTGCCGCCTACCGTAATCATCATTTCCGTATCGTAATCATAAGATAGCTGAAACCTCCGCTCCAGATATTTTGCAATCTCAATCTTTAGTTCTTTCAGCCCCGCATTGGAGGTATAGGCCGTCCTGCCCTTTTCCAGCGAAAAAATACCTTCGTCCCGGATATGCCAAGGGGTGTCGAAATCCGGTTCCCCGACGCCTAGGGAAATCACGTCTTTCATTTCCGCTGCAATATCAAAAAATTTCCGGATTCCAGAAAAAGGTATCTCCACAATGCGTTCCGATAATGGGTTCCTCATCAGCTCACCAACATCCTTTCATCTTCTTTTGGCTTTGCAATTATGGTTCCGTGGTCCTTATATTTTTTCAGGATAAAATTCGTCTTGGTGCTTAAGACAGATTCCAAGGGGGAAAGCTTGTCAGAAACGAACTGCGCCACTTCCCGCAGGGTTTTCCCTTCCAGTGTCACCAGAAGGTCATACCCGCCGGAAATCAGGTATACGGCGTTGACTTCCGGGTAATTGTAAATCCGTTCTGCAATGCTGTCAAACCCCCGGCCCCTCTGGGGCGTCACCCTTACTTCAATCAAGGCGTTGACTTTTTCCAAGCTGGTCTTTTCCCAGTCTATCAAGGTGTGGTAGCCGCAGATAATGTGCTCCTGCTCCATAGCAGCCATTTCATTTGCCACGGTTGATTCGTCTACCCCTAACATAATTGCAAGTTCTTTTAGGTCTACCCTGCTGTTTTTTTCAATAAAAGTTAAGATTTTTTCTCTCATTTCCATAAAAATACAATCCTTTCCCTATCTGCAATTTTCAGACCACTTGGTACAATTCATCCGTTTTGGGCGGCTCCAAAAACCTGCGTTCTTCTTCCTTCAGCAGCACCCGGCCATTCCCTGCCATTGCCTTGCCGATGATGGCTGCGTGGATGCCATTTTTTTCCAGTTCCCGGGCAAGGGTATTTCCGTCAGAGGATGCCATCAGCATACATCCGCTGGAAATCAGGCCATAGGGGTTAATGCCGAAATATTCGCATATTTCAATAGTTTCCTGTTTGACAGGTATTTTTTTTAAGTCAATTTCCAGTCCGACGCCAGAGCTTTCTGCCAGTTCCCAAAGGGCGCCGAAAATCCCGCCCTCCGTCACGTCATGCATTGCCTTGACGCCGGACTTCATGGCCGTCGCGGCCTCTGGCAGCACAGACAGGTATTTGTCGAAGCCTTGGGCTTCTTTCACAAGCTGCATGGGATAACGGGAGGCCAATTCCTGTTCTTTTTCTTTTGCAATAATCGAGGTGCCTTCCAGCCCAATCCATTTGGTTACTAGGATGTCGTCTCCCGGTTCTGCCCCGGCAGTAGACACTATTTTTCCTGCCTTGGCTTTCCCGACGCCGCAGACGTTTACCAGCGGCTGGTTCACTGCCCGGGTCACTTCTGTATGGCCGCCCATAATCTGTACGTTTGCCTCGGCACATACTGCCTCCATCTGCCCCATAATCCCCTTCAAGTCTGATTCGCAGGCATGTTCCGGCAGGAGGATAGTCAGCATGGCCCCTACCGGCTCCGCCCCGGCAGAAGCTAAATCGTTCATGGTGATATGGATGGCAAGGTTCCCAATATCCGTGGCAGTCCCGGTCACTGGGTCTGTGGAAATGACAAAGACTTCATCCTCGGCCAGCTTTATGGCTGCGCAGTCTTCCCCCACGCCAGCCCCCAAAAGGATTTCCGGCCTTTTTGTGTGTATCTGCTTTAGCACGGAACGTTTTAACACGCTTTCCGGCACTTTTCCTACTTTTAATTCTTCTGGCTTCATGTTTTGCCTAATTCCTTTCGCTTTCCTCAGATATAAAAATATGAGAGGAGAGAATCATATATGGTAGAATGTCCCTAGAACAAATCAAAGGATGGTGTAAAAATAACTTTACCATCTTTTGGCAAGATGGTAAAGTTATTTTTGCACATTTTAAGGCTGCCCCTGCCCCGGCGGTTTCCATATGGCTGTTTCTTTCCCCGCCACAAAGACTTCCTGCCAAGGCATCCTGCGGGCCTGCCGAAACCTTTGGGAATTCCTGCCGAGGGACTGCTGCAGGATTATATTTTCCTGCTGCATCCGGAACTTTGCACGGCCGGCATACCAAACGGCTTGGCAGAACCCTATTCTGGGACAGCCTTATTTCTTATTCTTTTTTATTTTTATTCTTCTTCACCGCCGGAATCTTCACCGCCGCCGTTGTCCCCATTGTCCTCGCTGCCGCCATCATCCTCGTTTTCCTTCTTCTCTTCTTTTCCCTTATCCTGATCTTTATCCTTGTTTTCTTGCTCCTGCTCCTGCTGCTCCTGCTGCTGCAATTGCTGTTGCTGCTGCTCTAAAGCTGCCTGCTGGGCTGCTGCCTCTGCCGCCGCTGCGGCTGCTGCCGCGTCCGCTTCTGCCTGCGCCTGCTGCTGGGCTGCAACGGCTGCATCATTCCATTGGGCTGCCGCTGCGCTGATTGCGCCTTCATTCTGGGATGCAATGGCTGCATGCATGGCATTTACCGCCTCCGGGTTGCCGGAAGCCGTCCCGACTGCAACAATCCTTGGGGATGCTTTATAAGTACTCTTATTAAAGATTTCACGGCTCTGTTCCACCCCGTTTACGGTCACTACTTTCCATAATTGGGCAGTATAGCCGGTATGTGAGGACTGGGTCTGGCTCATATAGCCGATGGAGTGCCCCGGCGCCGCCTGATACTGGGTACCCGGCTCTGTTGTGGAAAGGGTTTCGCTCACAAAGCTTACTTCCCGGCCGGCATCCCTTGTTTCTTCCCCGAAAATGTTGAAGTACAGGGACCTTCCGGAAGTATACCCTTCAATATAAATTGGCGCTTTTGTATTGTTGACAAATTTTAAATCCTTATATGTCCCTGCAATCGCTGCGTCTGCGGAAGGGTCTACATAGCCGACAATCATGGAATGGTTAAACCGCTCCGTCACCTCCAGCTCTGCCCGGATGACTGCATTGTATAATGTCGTGGACACTTGGCAGATTCCGCCGCCGTAAGTTTCCACGGTTGTCCCATTTTCATAGGAGCCTGCAAGCTCATACCCGTTTTCCGGCTCAAAGGGGCTTACCGCTTCATAAACGGAAAAACTGTCCCCCGGATAAACTACTGAACCATTGATTTTGCTTGCGCCGTTCTCCACATTTTTAGACCGGCCTGCGCCGGAAGAGGCATAGGAGGTATTGAAGCCGCCCAGCAAGTCCTTGACTTTGCCCAGCTCTTCTTCCGTACCCTTGGGGTCTACCACATCTGCCACAATTTCAACCGTCCCAGGGCCGCCCTTCCATTCCTGTGAAAAATATTTTTCAAGGACTTCCACGGATTCCGCCACATTCACTGTCACCCCTTGGCTCCCGGGAATAATCGTAAACTGGCTGTTTTCCCTTGTAAGCCCGGCGTTGACTGCCTCTGTATTTAAAACTTCTGAGTTATTCTCCAGCATTTTCTGGACTTTGCCCTCATCCACACGGAAAGCCAGTTCATATACCTTGTCTTCCTGTTCTAAATCCTTCATGGCTTTGTAGCGGGTAATCAGGTTGCCGCTTTTCCCAAGGCCAACGGCTTCTGCAGCAATCTCTTCATTGCCCCAAGTAAGGCCCATCTGGGAAATTGGGACCTGCACGGTGTTTTT
The DNA here is from genome assembly GCA_910580195.1 of uncultured Lachnospiraceae bacterium. Classification (GTDB taxonomy): domain Bacteria; phylum Bacillota; class Clostridia; order Lachnospirales; family Lachnospiraceae; genus Petralouisia. The sequence continues at coordinate 16,619 of CAJTWA010000046.1, read as the reverse complement.
CCCAGCCTGCAGGGTAATAATCTCGCTCTGCAGGGTTTCTATATATTCCTCTACTGCCGCCTTGGCTTCTTCCTGCGTTTTCCCGCCCACGGAAATGTCGCCAAAATACACCCGTTCAGGGATTGTGTCTGTTTCTTTTGTTTCCGCATTTACCGGAACCGTTACCACGGCAGCCAGCGCCAACACAAAGACTGCCCCTACAGCCCCAACATACATTTTCCAATTTCTCTTCATCATCTATTCTCCTACTACTCTGCTTTGGTTTCCTACCCTGACATTGTATCATAATAAAATGGAATTTTTCAAGGTACGAAACCACGAATTTCGTTGACATAATACCATACTTTCTGTATATTATGAACAGATGCAGGTGTGCTGCGTATGCCTACATAAATGCTGCCAGAAATAAAGACACTACCATAGATGCCACTAAGATTAGCGCCACAATGGCCGCAAAGGTTTTTTTCGTTTTTGGGTTATGGAAATTCATCATCGGGCTCACCTCCATTTTCATCAATGCAATGTTTTACTATTTTCAAAAGAAAGGAATCGGAATGTTATGAGAATCCCTGTACTATTCGGATGGGTCATGATTTTTGTCGTTGTTGTTTCCTATAAACGCCGCAAAGCAGACCGCAGCCGCAAAAAAACGGAACTTGACTTCTGGGAGCGGGAAAATACTGCAAATGCAACCCGCAAGCAGGATATTTCCAATCTGGATTATGTGGACTTCACCGGCGTATCGCTGCCCTTCGCTTTATTTCCGGACGGTACCTTAAAGCAATGCGAGGAACAGGTAAAGAAGCTGAAGGATGAAAAAATCCTGAACCTGACGGGCATCAGCAACACGGACTTAAAGCTTACTTACGGCGCAGCCAACCTGCCTTCTTTAACCCAGTATGACCAGAACTTCACCTTGCTGGTGCGCACGCTGAACACTTGGGGGCACCGGCTGGAAGAGCTGGGATATGCGCCTGAGGCTATTTCCGTGCTGGAATTTGCCGTGGCGGCTGGGAGCGATATTAAGGCTACCTACCAGCTTCTGGCAAAATTGTACCAGCAGCAAGGGGAATCTGGGAAAATAGAAGGCTTGCGTAAGGCGGCTTCTGGCCTTAATTCCTTAATGAAGGAGCCTATTTTAGGCATGCTTAAGCAAATCGGGCCCTAACGCGTGTTTGAAAAATCATTGTGGAATACATCTGCCAAAAAGCATTTTTCAAACACACTCTAGGATGAAGGCTGAGTTCCGGCGGCTGTGGAATTATATTGGTCCATCCTTCGGTATCTTTCCATATGCCGCCAAAATTTTATCCGTCATCCGGGAAGCTTCGCTCCTTGTCAAGCTGTCTATCTCAACATTCAGCTCTATTTTATGCCAGTCTGCCAATTCTTTCAAGCGTTTTTTTTGCCTTTTGGATGCTGGGCCCTGCTTTTTTGCCTTGTACAGGAGGGGTTTGGGAAGGAAAGCCTCCGGCTCCCCCGGCTCAAACTGCTGCAAATACTGGAAAAGGGCTGCAGTGGCTTTGGCGTCCTCTAACGCCCGGTGGCTTTGGGCGCGGGGGATGGAAAGCCATGCGCACAGGTAATCCAGTGTTTTCTTTTCCGCTTCTGGGAGAAATTTGCGCGCCAGCTTTAAGGTGTCCAAGCCGTCCTTTTCAAAGGGGAGTCCATGGTTGGCGGCGCATTGCTTTAAGAAACTGTAGTCAAATATAAGGTTGTGGCCTACCAAGGGGAACCCTTCTGCAAAGGCCCGGAATTCCGTAACGGCAGCTTCTGCCTCGCAGCCCCTTTCTGCCAGTTCCTCCGTAATCCCCGTCAGGTCTTTTACCTCCTCGGACAGTCCGGTATGGGGGTTTACCATCTGGTGGAAGGTGCCGGAGCACCGGCCGTTTTCCACTTTTACTGCACCGATTTCCAGTATGCGGTCCGTCTTGGGGTGCAGCCCTGTCATTTCCAAATCTACTACTACATAATTTTCCAGCATGGTTCCCTCGCTTTCTTCCGTTCCCTTTTCCTATTTTTTCTTACAGCCCGCCCGGCAGACATCGCTTAGGAAACACTCGCTGCATTTCGGCGCACGGGCGGTACAGATGCTCCTGCCCAGCGTGATAATCTGGATATTGTAGAGAATCCAGTGGTCCTTGGGGAGGGCTTTCATCAAGTCATACTCCACCTTCACCGGGTCGTCCTCCTTGGTGAGCCCAAGGCGTTTGGAAATCCGCTTCACATGGGTGTCCACCACCACGCTGGGCTCATGGTAAATATTCCCCCGGATGACGTTGGCCGTTTTGCGCCCCACTCCTGGCAAGGAAGTCAAATCTTCTAGGCTCCTAGGCACTTCGCCGCCAAACTCCTCCACCAGTTTCCGTGCGGACAAAATAATGTTCCGGGCCTTATTGTGGTAAAAGCCGACGGAATGGATGTCCTGCTCCAATTCCCCGATATCTGCATATGCGAATTTTTCCAACGTATCGTACTTCTGGAACAAATCCTTCGTCACAATATTTACCCTAGTATCCGTGCATTGGGCGCTCATAATGACAGCAATTAAAAGCTGCCACGCATTTTCATGGTTCAGGTAACAGCGGTACTCCCTGCCGTACGCTTCATCCAGCCGTTCCAAAATCTGTTTCGTCCTCTTGGTCATTTCCTATTTTCCTCACTTCTGCCTGCCCCGTCAGGGGGTCTTTTTTCCCATAGGAAAACAAGTAAAACTGCCTTTCTGGCAGCTTCTTCGGGTATTCCCCCAGCGTCTTTTGCTGCAGCACAGTTTCCATATCATGCCAAAAAGGCTCTGCATGAGATAATTTCCCTTTCTTGCAGTATTTCCTTGTGATTTCCTTAAATTCTGCCCTGTCCGGCGCCCAGCTTGGGCGTGTCTTCATATTTTCCCGGAAATACAGGTCAAAGGTCAGTGTTTCCTTGTAAAGTTCCAGATGGGATGGGTCGGTTAGCTCTGTAAATTCCAGCAAAATCCTGCACCTTTGCAGGCGGGAATGGCTGATTGCCAAAAGCCCCCGTTTTTCGTAAAACTTTCCCAGCTCCAGAAACAGGTAAAAAGGGTTGTCCATGGTAAGCTCCAGCACCTTCATTGTCATCCCGAATTGGCCGCTGTTGTAATACACCTCCAGCATTTCTTCTGCCAGCTTGATATCTAAAAGTTCCCCAAAGGAAAGCCACTTGGTAGCAAGTACCTCATAAGGGGGCTGTTCTTGGTACACCAGCCCGTATTCCTCCCTGTGCTGGTACATCCAAGAGCCTTTCAGCACCTTTAAGAAGCCAAGCTGCAATTGCTGGGGTTTCCACTGGTACACCTGCCGGAAAGATTCTGCAAAGGTGGGGAAATCTTCTTTGGGCAGCCCTGCAATCAGGTCCAGATGCTGGTGGACGTTCCCTGCCTGCTGCAGCCTTGCTACCGCCCGTTCCAGCCTGCCAAGGTCCATGGACCTGTGGATTTCCTGTATGGTAGGCCCATGGGTGGACTGGACGCCGATTTCCAACTGGACCAGCCCCGGCCGCATAGATGCAATCAGCGCAAGCTCTTCTTCGGAAAGCAAGTCCGCAGATACCTCAAAATGAAAATTGGTAATGCCGTTGTCATGTTCTTTGATATACCGCCAGATTTCCATGGCATGGCTGTGGCTACAGTTGAAGGTACGGTCTACGAACTTCACCTGCGGCACCTGATGCCCTAGGAAAAAATCCAGTTCCGGCTTAACCAGGGAAAATGGGCGGAACCGAAGGCTTTTCTCTAGGGAGGATAAGCAGTAGGTGCAGGAAAAGGGGCAGCCGCGGCTTGTTTCATAGTACAATATCCTATGTTCAAACCCCTCTAGGCTGCTATAACAGAACGGAAGGCTGTCCATGGGCAGGGGAGCCCTTTGCGGGGTTTTTATTAGTTTTCCTGCCCCATCCCGGAACAAAATCCCTGCAATGTCCTCTAGCTCCTTCGCACCCTCTTCCACATGTTCCCTGTGCCGCCTTAGTTCCAGAGCCATTCCATCTTTCCGGCACCCTTTCCCCTTGCCCTGCCCTATGCCATCTGGCGCAGGCATGTCCTCCTTGCCTTGCCCTATGCCATCTGGCGCAAACATGCCCTCCTTATCTTGCCCTATGCCATCTGGCGCAAACATGCCCTCCCTGCCCTGCCCTATGCCATCTGGCGCAGGCATGTCCTCCCTGCCCTGCACCGCTCCATCTTTTGCCAGATAAAAACGGCACAGTTCCCGGAACGTGCCCTCCCCTTCCCCAAGCATGACGCCTGCGGCGCCGGGATTATGTCCCAAAAAAAGCTCCGGCCCATAGGACACTTCCGGGCCTCCGACCCAGATGGGCAAGGAAGGGCGCAGCTTATGGAGTTCTGTAATAAGTTCCTGCACGTACCGGAAATTCCAGATATAACAGGAGAAGCACAGGACATCCGGTCCCTGTTTGTAAATCTCCTGTAAAATATAACTTACTGGGTGGTTGATGGTATATTCTGCAATCTTGATATGCTCCTGATATTCTTTTGCATAAGATTTCAGGCTGTAAACTGCAAGGTTGGAATGGATGTATTTTGCATTTATGGCGACTAATAAAATATTCATATGTTTGTTCTTTCTTCCCTGCCTTAATTTCTGCGGACATGTACCTTATCTGCCCCATTTCCAATTTGTGCCAAACAAAGGGCACATGCCTACGCTTTGCTGGGGCAGGCACGCTCTAGGAAAAACAGGCTGCCGCAAATCCTGCGGCAGCCTATCATAGCCACTCTTTATGCCTGTACAAATGCAGGCGTGTCTGCTGGTGCAGCCAGATATTTCTTCAATTCATCATCCAGCTTCAGCAGCGATACCGAGTACCCAGCCATGTCAATGGAAGTCATGAAATTGCCAACCAAGGTCTTAGCAACCGTAATCTTTTTCTCTGCAAGCACTTGGGATACCCTTAAGTTCGCCAGATATAATTCCTGCAAGGGGGTGCCGCCAAGGCCGTTTACCATAACTGCTACTTCATCGCCTTCGTGGTAGATATCTTCTGCAAAGATTTTCTCCAGCAAGGTATCGGTGGTTTCGCTGACCGTGCGGATTTCTTCCCTGTGGGTCCCCGGCTCGCCATGGATTCCCATTCCGATTTCCACTTCATTATCCCCCAGCTCGAAGCTCGGTTTCCCTGCTGCTGGGACAGTGCAAGGCGCAATTGCCATGCCCATGGTGCGCACATTTGCAATTACTTTTTCTGCTACGGCTTTCACCGCCTGTAAATCCCCGCCTTCTTCTGCACAAGCGCCTGCAATCTTATGTACGAAAATAGTGCCTGCAATCCCTCTTCTTCCGGTTGTCCATGTGCTGTTTTCCACTGCAACGTCATCATTTACAATCACCTGCTCTACCGTAATGCCTTCGTCAGCCGCCATCTCTGCTGCCATTTCAAAGTTCATCACGTCGCCTGTGTAATTCTTGATGACTAAAAGCACGCCTTTGCCGCCGTCACATGCCTTGATGGCTTCATACACTTGGTCGGGGGTGGGTGAAGTAAACATCGCCCCTGCAACTGCTGCATCCAGCATGCCCTTCCCAACATAGCCGCCGTGCGCCGGTTCATGGCCGCTGCCGCCGCCGCTTACCAATGCCACTTTCCCTTGGGAGCCGCCTGCCCTTACAACCACGTCGCATCCGTCAACCCGTTTTACATATTCTGGATGGGCTGCTACCATTCCCTGTAACATTTCTTCCACTACGTCGTCTGGCTTGTTAATCATTTTTTTCAAAGCAAATACCTCCTTCTCCTTGTCCTGCTTTTATTTTGACAAAGCAGAATCCGTCCCCCGCTCCGGAATGTCAGGATCCTGCCCCGTTGGTCCCTTGCTGGCTACTGCCGCTTGGAAAGGTTCCTTGCCTGTTCTGCGGCTTCTACCACTTCTGCAAGGGTGCCGCCGACAGATGCCTGCACAGCCGCCCCCACAGCCCCTTCCAAAATCGGTGCGTCTGCAATCACAACTTCAATATCCTCTTCTAATAAATCAATGGCTGCTTCTGAACTCATGACCCCGCTCCCTAAATCTGCCAAAATCACTACCCCATCCCCATCGTTTGCCTCCTGAATCCCTTGGAGGATACGGATGGCGTCCGTCCCAATGCTGCCGTCGTCCATGCCGCCGGCTGCCACCATCTTATGGCCTTCCCCAGCCATCTGGGCTGCCAGTTCAAAAATCCCTTCTGCAGCTTTCCTGCTATGGGATACAATCACGATTCCTACCATAATTCCCTCACTTTATTTGTTCCAGATAAAACGCCCGGATTGCTTCTAATGTAATCAGGGAAGACGTTGCCCCCGGGTCTTGGTGCCCAATGCTCCTGTCCCCCAGATAGCTAGCACGGCCCTTGGTTGCACGGATGGTCTTGGTGTATTCCACGCCTTCCTTCGCTGCCTCGCACATATGGGTTAAGCAATCTTCCGGAGATTCCCCGGCTTCTATGCCTTTTGCCAAAGCCTCCATGGCTGGCTCCAATGCATCCAGCATGGTTTTCTCCCCACGCTCTGCCTTGCCGCGCATCTTAATGCCGCCGATGGCAGCCTCCATCATATTTTTCCCATCTTCTAAGGTAATCTCCTTCTTCCCAGTTACTGCCCCGGCTGCCTTCATATATGCCGTGCCGTACAAAGGGCCGGATGCGCCGCCTACCTTTGACAGCAGCACCATCCCGGTTTTCTTAAGGATTACGCTGATGTCCTCTTCCTCTTGGGGAAGCTGGCTTAACACTTCGGTAAATCCCCGCGCCATATTAATCCCGTGGTCGGCATCCCCGATTGCGGAGTCCAATTCTGTCAGGAATTCCTTATTTGCAATGATATCCTCCCCAATTTTCTGCATGCACTGATATATTTTAGTTGCCATAAAAACCCTCCATTCTGTTTGATACGGTTTGCTGCGGAATGAATCCCTATTTGGGCTTGTTCGCTGTTGCACCAACTCTTGATTTGTATTATAGCACATCCCCTTGCATATCCGCAATCAGACAATTCCTGTAAACCGTCTATTTCTAAAAACTTTTTACATTCCTTTTGACAGTTTCCCGCTTGTATGTTATTTTTTATGTATGCCTATGGGCAGATGTAAAATGGATTTTGCAGCCTGCAAAGGCATTTTGCACCATGCCAACATCATTTTGCAGCTGTAAAAGAGGGAAAAAAGAAGGAATTTCCATGGACCAGAATGAATTTGAAAAATTAGCAGAATTATTTAAAATATTTGGGACGCCTACCCGGCTACAGATTATGCATGCTTTGGTGGACGGGGAGAAGTGCGTCTATGACATTGCAGCGGAGCTTGGGATGTCCCAAAGCGCCATTTCCCACCAGCTTAGCATTTTAAAGCAGAACCGGCTGGTGAAAAACCGCAGGGATGGGAAAACCATTTACTATTCCCTGCTGGATTCCCATGTCCTTACGATTATTGCGCAGGGGCTGGAGCATATCCGGGAGTAAAAAACGCCCGGAAACTTTACCCCTGGTTCCTGCTTTCTTTCAAAATAGAAATAATTTCAGCAATAGAATCTATTTCCCGTTCCGTCAGCCCAGAAACATCAAGGGTACGGCCTTCTGCCTTCCCTATTAGGTAATCACAGGAAACATCATAGAGCCTTGCAAGCATTAAAAGATTTTTATAAGACGGTTTTTTCTCCTCCAGCTCATATGCAGACAAAGAGCTGACAGATATTCCAAGCCGCGCAGATACTTGCTTTAAAGAAAGTTTCTTGCTGGTGCGGAGGTTCCTTAGCCTATCTCCAATTCCAAGTATTTCCATTAAGATTCCCCTTCCAGTATAATAAATTCTACATATAGTCTGCAAAAACAAGGCGCACTATGTGTAGAATTTATTCCCCATTTAGAGGAAAAAGAATTGATTTGCTTGCAATACTGTGATATTCTTAATAAGAAAAATTCTTAAAAATAGCATACAGTCCCTACACGAAAAAGTTTTTGCAAGGAGAATGGAATGAAAAATGAAAGGCCGCTAAATAATATTTATAATTACCTTGACAAACTGCTTGATAAATACTCCGACTTGCCTGAAACAGCAGAAGCAGAAAGAAGATTCTGGGAATATGCAGAAAAATATATTTTTAAAAATAGGGAACAGATTGATAAAATCGAATTTGAAAATGCCTTATATGACGTAGCATTTTACAGAGAAAAACAAGGGTTTCTATATGGATTTAACTATGCCCTTGACTTGTTGGGAAAACTATAAAAACCGCTTTTAAGCCTGCCTTGCAACGGCCAAATACAAGGCAGGCTTGCTTATTTGCGTTCCTTCACATTTAATGGCTAAGCAGGGGAATTTTACCTACAGAGAACCCCCGAATCAAAAATTGCAGATATGCCCCAACACCACATCCATCCCCCCTGCCACCAGCAGAATCCCTCCTGCCAGATAGGCCTTTGCCTTATGCTCAAACCCAAGCCTATACCCCGTATAAATCCCAAACACTGTTACCAAAGCCGTCACTACGGTTATCAGGGCAAGGATCAGTTCCACGCTGCTGCCCAAGAACCCAAAAGCAAGCCCTGTCAGCAATGTAAACAGGCTGGTTTTGACATAAAACCGGACGAATTCAGCCATATCAAGCTTCTCTTTCCGGTGTTCCACAATCCGTTCATTCCGCCAAGCTTTCCAAAAAAGGCGCGCCCCTTGGCAGAGGAAAATAGCCGCAGCAGCCACCTGCCCAAGGAAAGCCTCGCCCCGGCCCCTGACATTCTGGCAAAGGAGCAGGGAAATATAACTCCCAGCCCCCAAGGCAAATGCCTGCCCAACTGCAAGGATTCCGCAGAAGGATGCCAGCCGCTTTTTTTCAACCTTTGCAACCAGCGCGCCTTGGCACTCCATGGCTGCAAAAATATCCAGCGATACTCCCAATATAATGATAAATTCTACGATAGCCATAACACTTCTCCAAACCTAATTAGGCAATGCCCCTCTATTGGCCCAATCCTTCTCCGAAACGGAATGGCAGCAGCCCCCATTGGCCCAATCCTTCTCCGAAACGGAATAGGCTGCTGCCCTCCATTGGCTCAATCCCTCTCCTGCTTTTACTCTTCCGCTTTCACCGCTTCTGTCCGCAGGATGAATTTCACGGATCCTTTCACCCCATCGGAAACCTTCGTAAATGTCTGGTACTCCTTCCCGGCCTCGGCCACTGCCGTAAGTTTCCCTAAGAGCTCCTTAATGTCCCCATTGTAAGCATCTAAGAGCTTCTGGATCCCTTCCTCATCGAACTGGACCATGCCGTCCATCAGCTTCACAGAGCCATCCGCCAGCTTATTTACCCCGTCCCCAATCTGTGAGGTGGCGTCGGAAAGTTTTCCTGCCCCATCAAGGAGCGCGCCATTGTTGGAAACCAGCTGTGCTGCCCCATTGGTAAGCTGGGAAATCCCTGCTGTCAGCGCCGGAAGGCTGTCATGCATCGTCTGGGTCCCGCTGCTTAACGCCGCCATGCCGCTCACTAAGCTGTAGCCGCTTGCTTCGTCCTTGGCATTGATTGCTTGGGAAATCTGGGATTTTGTAGCGGCAACCGCAGTCAGGGTTGCAGATTCTGCTGCCGTCTTTGCCGCTGTTTTCGCTGTGTCTGCAACGGCTGTGCCTACCGTGTCCTTTGCCCCGTCTGCAATGCCTGTGACAATCTGGGACGCCGTGGAGGCCATGCCCGCCTGAAGGTCTGGGTCTGCCATAGCTGATGCCACCGCTTGGTTTACCAAGCTGTCAACCGTTGCCTGAATCTGTGCCTGCCCTTCTGGGGATGCAATCCCTGCGTCCACCTGCGCTTCGATTTCAGCCATTTTTGCATCTACATTCTGTGCCACCATGCCATTGATGTCCTGCTGGGCAATCAATGCGTTAATTTGCTGCTGGGCTTCGCTGCCTTCCGTATTTACGGCTTCATTTACGGCTGCGCAGACCCCTGCAATCGTCTGGGCGTCCAAGCTGCCCCCGGCTTCTGCCAGCTGCGCTGCGGCTGTGCCAAGCTGCTGCCCAATCACGGTGGAAACTACCCCTGCCGTCACTTGCCTAGTAACCTCCTGCACGACTGCCTGCGTCACCGCCTGAACTACCTGCGGCTTTGCCTCCGCCATCTTTTCTGTCTTTGCAGTCCCTGCGGCTACGGAGCGGAAGGCGCTGCTTAGCACGGAATTCAGCACCGTTTCCGTATAAGTGTTAAGCCCTCCGGCTACCTGCGTTTTTGCCCCTTCATTATTTGCAAGGCTGTCATAGAATACGGAAGCTGCTTGGCTCTTAATGGCCTCGGTCCCTGTTTCCCCCTCGCTGAAGGTAGCGTCAATGGCTGCGTCTGCCTGCTGGATTAAGGAGTCTTTTTCCTCCTTTGACATTTCAGCCTTTAAGGTCTTATCCAGTTCTGCCACGCCGTTATTCAAGGTTGCCGCGCTGCTGTTTAAAGTGCCTACCCCTTCCGTCAGGGTACCGGAGGAATCCGCAAGCGTGTGGATGCCGTCGTTTAACTGGGATGCGCCGTTGGTATAGCTTGCAATGCCGTCTTTTAAGGTGCCGACGCCAGCCGCAAATTCCTTCATGCTGTCCTTCAAGGTGCCAAGGCCTTCTGAGAGCTCCTTGCTGCCATCCATGAGCTGCTTGGAGGCATCCGTCAAGGTATCTAAGTCCTTATCCAGATTTTCCAAGTCAAAATTCCCTGCCAAATCTGTTTGGCTTACCAAATCGCTCATGATTACGGACATGGACATTTCCAGTGAGAAATTCTCCACATCTGCAGAAACTTCCACATATTCCGGGATTTCCAGATCGCTGTCCAAATCCCCCGCTTCAATCCCAAGGCTCTCTTTCAGGCCCGGCATTGCAAGGCCCACTGCCACTTTTTTGCTGCCGTCTGAAATCACTTTCCCGTTGGTAACTTCCACATTTGCATAATCCTCTGGAAGGACCATGCCTGTCATTACGGTAAAGGGCACGTATACCTCATGCTTTTTCCCATCCACCTCCTGCGTTGTTTTTTCATGGTTGGTATAGTCGAAACGGATGGTAGCGCGGCCGCTTTTCCCTGCCATTTCCTCTGGGGACAGTTCCTTACCGTCCATGAAATAAGTCACTTTTTCCGTAACCGGAAGATCTTTTTTGGTTTTACCCTGATAGTAAATGTCTTTCCCGTCTGCCTGCCACGTAATCTCTTCGCCGCTCTGGGTAAAGGTTTCATCCCCTTTTACATTTTCAATTTCCTCCAAGTCCGAAATATCCGCAAGTGTCGCAGCCCCATCCTTATTTTTCAGCCATTCGCTCACAATTACGCTTTTGGCAGAGCCGTCCGGGTTCGCCACCACATAGACGGTTTCCTCTTTCCCAGCCTCCTGGTCCTCCTCCCCAACGGAAAGAGCTTTTTCCAGCGTTTCTTTCGCCTGCTGGTTTTCCCCTTCATCTGTACCAGCGGCCTCCTCTGATGCAGCCTGCCGCTCCGCCCGCACCGTATAGGCGCTGATGCCTGCGCTTGAGCCAATCACTGCAACAGTGACAATCCCTGCTGCCACCCGGATCATATATTTATTGCGGAACATTTTTTTCAATTCAAAGTTTTTCATAATTTATACCATTCCTTTCAATCTTAGTCTACAAACAATAACCTTCCTATCACAAACATTTCCTCATTTCAATACACAGGCAGTTTGGGGCAGCCCTTCCCCTAAGCGAACATTTCATGGGTGCCCTTAGTGGAGGTGAAATCCACTGCTTACGAAGGCTTAGGAATGAGGGCGCTCCCGAAATTCCGAGGAACAGCCGCTAAATAACTTTGCCAGATTGCGCTGGATATTTCTTCAAGGGTGCATGGCAAAAAACGGAGGCATGCCCTCGCTTTGCTGGGGCAGACCCTAGCGGGCTATGTTGAGTATTTTTGCCATGTGCACTTGGAGGAATAGACAAGCAAAATGGCAAAGCTATTTAGCGGCTGTTCCGTAGCCGCAGTTAGCAGTTAGTTCACCGGAACGTTGCCCAGTTTGCGTGGGGAAGGGCTGCCCCAAACTGCCGTCCGGTTCCAAAGATTCCTACAATTTGCATAGGGAAGGGTTGCCCCCAAACTGCCGTCCGCCCCCAAAGACTCCTACATCGTATCATCCACTGCAACAGCAACCCCTACACTGTCTTCACTGCCGCCGCTGATTCCTTTTTCCTTCCCCCAAACCCTATGCTGGATTTGCAGATTACCTTGTCAAATACCATAAACATGGCCGGAAGGATAAATATTACCACAAACATACTAATCAGCGCCCCTCTCGCCATCAGAATACAGAGGGAACTTATCATATCAATATTGGAGTACATGCCTACCCCAAAGGTCGCCGCAAAAAAGCTTAATGCACTGACAAATACCGACTGCACCGAAGCAGACAGTGCAATTGTAACCGCAGGCCTCTTATCCTTGCCCCGGTTCCGCTCCTTTTTATACCGGTTCGTCATCAAAATCGCATAATCCACCGTAGCCCCTAACTGGATGGTCCCAATGACAATCGAAGCAATGAACGGCAACGTCGTCCCTGTGTACGCCGGGATGCCCATATTGATAAAAATAGCAAATTCAATGACTGCCACCAAAATCACCGGCAGGGAAATGGACTTGAACACCAGCAGGATGATAATGAAAATCGCCCCGATGGAAACTACGCTTACGGTCTGGAAATCCGTATTGGTAATGGAAATCAAGTCCCTCGTACACGGCGCCTCCCCAATCAGCATGGCTTTCTTGTCATACTTTTTAATCACTTGGTTCAGTTCGTCAATCTGTGCATTGACCTCGTCCGAAGCTATGGCGTATTCCGAGCTCACCAGCATCAGCTGATAATTTTCATCCATCAGGGATTCCTTGATGTCATCCGGGATCATCTCCTTGGGGACGGCAGGCCCTACAATGGAGTCCATGCCCATCACGGCCTTTACCCCGTCCACCTGTTCCATTTCTTCTATCATGGCAGAGGCATCCTTCGCAGAAAGGCTGCTGTCCGCCAGCACCATATGGGTGGAATTCATTTCATATTTTTCTTCCAATTTGTCCTTTGCCTGTATGCTGGCAAGCTCCTTGGGCAATGTGCCTGCCAAATCATAATAGACGCCTGTGTGGGTGTAGCCGTAAATAGCCGGCCCCAACACCAACAGGAATATCACGATAAACACTGGGAACCGCTTTGTGGCAAAGCCGCCGATTCCGCCCAAATCCGGGATAATAGGCTTGTGCTTCGTCTTTTCAATGGCCTTGTCAAAAATCAGTATCATGGACGGCAATATCGTTACGCAGCCAATGACGCCGAATACCACGCCTTTTGCCATTACCACCCCAAGGTCCATGCCCAGCGTAAAGCTCATAAAGCAAAGGGCTACAAAGCCTGCAACTGTGGTGACAGAGCTTGCCACAACGGAAGTAAAGGTATTTGCTACCGCATGGGCCATGGCACGGTTCTTGTCGCCCACATATTTTTCTTGGTACTCCTCATAGCTGTGCCACAGGAAAATAGAATAGTCCATGGTAACGCCTAGCTGGAGCACTGCGCTCAAGGCTTTTGTCACATAGGAAATTTCCCCTAAAAAGATGTTGCTCCCCAAGTTGTACAAAATTGCCATCCCGATGCTTAGCAGGAAGAATACCGGAGCCAAGAAGGAATCCATGGTAAGCGCCAGCACAAGGGAGGACAGCACCACTGCAATCAGCACATAAATGGGCGTTTCCTTATTGGAAAGGTTCTTAATGTCCGTTACCACTGCCGACATGCCGCTGACAAAGCAGCCTTTGTCGGCAAGCCCCCGGATTTCATCAATGGCATCCATGGTTTCGTCCGCCGACATGGAGGTTTCAAACAGGATTGCCATGAGGGTCGTCCCCTCGGAATTGAATTTATCCAGCACATCATCTGGCAGGAATTCCATGGGCAGGGACAAATCAGCAATGGAATCGTACCATATCACTGCCTTGACATGCTCCACGCCTTCTATCTGTGATTTCAGCTCCACCACATCCTTGCTTTCCATCCCCTCAAGGACGCACATGGAAAATGCCCCTGTCCCAAACTCATTTACCAAAATATCCTGCCCTACCATGGTTTCAATGTCTTTTGGCAGGTATGTCAGGATATCGTAATTGACCCTTGTATTTGCCATGCCAAGCACGGACGGGACTAAAAGCAGCAAACTAATTACAAAAATCGGGATACGCGCCTTTACAACTCCTTTTCCAAACTTAATCATCGTTCTTCCTCTCGCTCCTCTTTCTTAATTTTTCTGCCCTAAGGCAAATGGCCTGCCGGCTGTTCCCTGCTATTCCAAGAAAAGCAGCCGCCCCATTGTGCCCTTGGGTTCTTTCAGTTAGCAGTATATAAAAAAAGATTGAATAAATGAATATTCAATCTTTTTCCTCTGTCTATCTTAGCCATACATTTTGGGCAATATGTAGTTTCTGGGAAACATTAGGGAATTTTTGTATTACAATTCCTCAATCACTTGGCTCATGGAACGGGTAATCATATAATTGTAGACGTCCGTAATCTCCTGCGGCCCCACCGTCATCCCGCCTTTGATCCAGTGGACCACCACAAAGCACATGGATTGGGCATAATACTGGGCAATATGCTCCGGCGTCAGCCATGGATGGCCGCTCCTGCCGGAGGGGCTTTTGCTCTTAATGACTTCCAGCAGGATATCCGCAATGCACTTCTTCACAATATCCTCAAAGGAATTCTGGCCTTCCAGCCGGGCAGCCTTTTCATAGAATTCCTTTTCCTTCTTCAATAAGGTGAAAATCAGTATCAGCGCCTCGTCCACCATCCCGGCATGGACCAGAGGGCGGATTGGCTCTAAGACCTGGACCCGGATAATCCATTCCAGCAATTCATATTTATCTTGGAAATGGTTGTAAAACGTGGGGCGTATGACCCCGGCCTTATCCGTAATCGCCTTAATCGTGATTTTTTCAATGGGCTGCTGGCAAGCCAGCTCCTTAAAGCTTTCTGCCAGCAGGATATCTATGGTTTCTTTCTGTCCTGCCATGCTCCCACTTCCTATTCTTTCTTCCATAAGCGTTATCCCCTCTGCCGGAACCGCCGAAAAGCTGCGCCCCTTACACAAGCAGTTCCAGCACGGCCAAGTCTTTTGCCGCCTCAGACTGCAAATCCACCACTTCCCCCTCCGGCGCCGCTTTGATTTTCGGGCGCAGCAGGGAATCGGGGCTGTTTTCCAGCACCAAGGCCTCCCGGCCGTCTGACAGCGCCACCTGGCACCCCACCGGGTAAATGGCGATTTTCTTCACAAACAGTTCTGCCAGGTCCGGGTCAAACTCCACCCCGGTATTCGCCAAAATATAATCCACCGCACCGGAAGGGGAAACCGGGCCATGGTACGGAAGCCTAGACGTCAATGCGTCAAATACATCTGCAATCTTTAATATCCTTGCAAAATAAGAAATTTCCTGCCCGGAACGCCGCATGGGATAGCCGCACCCATTGTACCATTCGTGGTGCTCCAGCACCCCCGCAAGGAGTTCCGGCCCAAAGTCATAATGTTCTTCCAGAAAATCGTAACTCAGCTTCGCGTGCTGCACTACCAGCATCCGTTCTTCCTCCGTCAGCGCACGCTTGGCGTTTAACACCTCCTGCTCCACATAACGCCTGCCTACGTCATGGACAAGGCCGGCAGCCGTAAGCATTGTCAGTTCTTCCAAATCCAGTTCCCCCGCCTGTATGCCAAGCATGGCTGACAGAACCGCCACATTTACCGCATGGAAATATGCATAATCATCCGCCGCCCGCACATCCATCCTGTCATAGAGCATTTCCTTGCCTGCAATTAGCTCCTCCGCAATCCTTCTCGCAAGGTCTATGATATCATCCTGCCCTACCTCCCGGAACTTTTCTTCCTGAAACAGATCATGCACCAGCCGCAGCGCCTCTTGGCACAGCGCAGGGCTTATCAGGCCCCGGGCCTCCACCCCGCTGCTGAATCCATCCTCTATATAAATCCCGGAAACCCCCAGCCCCAGCAGCCTCTGGGTTTCCTCCTGCCCCAGCAGCGTGCCTTTTTCCAGCAAGGCCTTCCCTTCCCCGTCCAATATTTCCTGTCCCAGCACCATCGCTGCCATAACCTTCGCAATCGGCATGTAACGCATATGCCAAATCCCTCCTTTCCGCAATCCCTGTATTTCCACTCCTCCATGTTCCGCGCGCGACGCTGCGCAGCTTTGCCCGAAGGGCTTTCTTTCATAGGCCGCACTTTCCTATGAAAGAAAATACGCTGGCATCCTGCCAGGACCGCCCTGTGCCATAGCCCGGCAACCCATGCAGGCTCCGGCATATGCCATATCTGCCGCTATTCTACCATATTTTATAGGAAAATAAAATACTTTTGGGTTATCTGAAAAAAGAAAAAAGCTGCATATTTTTACAAAAGTCCCCATAGCAAATATTATGGCAAAAAATTAATCCTTGCACATCATATGGCAGTTCCCATCCAGATAAAATAAGAAACAAAAAGAACCGCAAACCTTCGATTTTACAAGAAAATCTCTGTGTTTACGGCTCTTAGCCAGAAGAGCGATAGACGGGGCTCGAACCCGCGGTCTCGACCTTGGCAAGGTCGC
>CAJTWA010000045.1 GCA_910580195.1 uncultured Lachnospiraceae bacterium | reverse complement strand
ACCCACGTGTCCAGCTTGGAAGGCTGGTGTTCTACCATTGAACTACACCCGCACAATTTACCGTTCTCTCTGAGTGCCCAGTTCCGGAATCGAACCAGAGACACGAGGATTTTCAGTCCTCTGCTCTACCAACTGAGCTAACTGGGCTTGCGTATTTCAGCAACGATATTATATTACACGCAATCTGCCGGATTGTCAAGGACTTTTTTTATTTTTTCTAAAAAGGCCAGCCATTACTCCGGCGGTTAAATACCGGCGAATTTTACGCAGAATAAATTTTCATCTGCAAAGCGGAAGAAGGCGGCGTAGCGGGGCTACGTCAACGGATGAAAACGCAGCAAATGGAAATTTAGGCAAGTAAAAACGTCGATATTTAACCGCCGGAGTAATAGTATAACCGTTCCGGCTAAGCCTCACGTCTGCCTCTCTGGCCGTACAAACGCAACGGCCGCAGGCATACGGCCTGAATGGCCGTATGCCGCAACAGTCCGAGGGGTATCCGAACTGTTACCAGCCATTACGGAAATCCAATCCCTAAAAGGCTGGGCCTTAAATTGCCCAAAGGGGTATGTATCCCTTATTTCCCCGGAATCAGCCGTGCAATCCTTCCGGCAAACTCATTAAAGTTCTGGGTCTGCAAAACTACCCGGCCAGGCCCTGTCAGCTTCGTCAGGAACAAGCCTTCCCCGCCGAAAAAGATATTTTTAATGCCTTTTACCGTTTCCACTTCATATTTTACAGATTTCTCAAAAGCAACCACATTTCCGGTGTCCACCTTAATCACTTCCCCCGGTGCAAGCTGCTTTTCCACTTTATTCCCGTCAATTTCAAGGAACACCATGCCGTTTCCGGAAATGTCCTGCAGGATAAAGCCCTCGCCGCCGAAGAACCCTGCCGAAAGCTTCTTTGTCAGGGCAACGCTCAAATTCACCGTTTCCTCTGCGCAGAGGAACGCCCCCTTCTGGCAGATCATGCCGCCGCAAGCCCCAATGTCCACCGGAAGGACCTCGCCGGCTACCGTGGATGCAAAGGCAATCATGGCTCCCGGCCGCTCCGCTTTATAGGTTGCCATAAACAGGGATTCCCCAGAAAACATCCTGCCGATGCTCTTCCCAAGCCCTCCCCGCATATTGGAATCCATAGAAACCCCTTCTGACATCCATGCCATCCCGCCAGACTGGGTATACATCGTTTCCCCCGGCCTGTCAAATACAACTTCCACTGCCGGCATGGTATCGCCGATTACTTGATATCTCATAACTTCTTCTCCTTTTTGAAAAATATTTTATGCCAACCGGTTTCCCGGAATTAGCCTGCCCCCTTTGTGCCAATGCTGGTTTGCCCGCCGATGCGCTCCCCGCATCCAGTATATGCCAGATCCCGCCATAGCCTTGCGTCCTTGTGCCCTTGCTGGCGGCTCCGCCAGCTTTTGCCTCCTGTATATGCCGGTTCCCGCTGTAGCCCTGCGTCCTTGTATCCTTGCTAATAGCTCCGCCAGCTTTTGCCTCCTGCATATGCCAGGCCCTTCTGTAGCGCCAGCGCCTTTTTGCCCTGCAGGCACCCCTTTTTCTATTATAATACAAATCCACAGATTCTTCCACCTAAAAATTTGCGCCAAAGGACACCCCCATCTATTGACCCTCGGCTGGAAAGATGCTAATATGAAAGTATGTTACATATTTAACAATCCATTTTTTATTTTCAGGGAGGTTTTAGCCATGGATTACACACAGGAATATCAGGAAAAACTGGTAACTGCCGAAGAAGCCGTAAAAGTTATCGAATCTGGCGACTGGGTAGACTACGGATGGTGCAACGGCACGCCGGACGCATTGGACAAGGCGCTGGCAGCGCGCACGGATGAGTTAAAGGACGTCAACCTGCGGGGCGGCATACTTTTAAAGCCGCTGGCTGTTTTTGAACGTGAAGACGCGGGGGAGCATTTTACATGGAATTCTTGGCATATGTCCGGGCTGGAGCGCAAGCTAATCAACAAGGGCTGCGCCTACTATGCCCCAATCCGCTACTCTGAGCTGCCACGCTACTACAGGGATTCCCCGGTGAAAAACAGCGTTGCCATGTTCCAAGTTTCCCCAATGGACAAGCACGGATTCTTTAATTTCGGGCCCAACGCATCCCATTTGGCAGCAGTCTGCGAAACATCTGCAAAAATTATTGTGGAAGTAAATGAAAATATGCCCCGCTGCCTCGGCGGATTTGAGAACGGCGTACATATTTCCGACGTAGACTTTATCGTGGAAGGTGAAAACCCACCCATCGGGGAATTGGGCGCAGGCGGCCCTGCAACCGACGTGGACAAGGCAGTGGCAAAGCTGATTGTGGAAGAAATCCCCAACGGCGCATGCCTCCAGCTTGGCATTGGCGGGATGCCTAACGCAGTAGGTTCCCTGATTGCAGAATCCGACTTAAAAGACCTCGGGGTACATACGGAAATGTACGTAGACGCCTTTGTGGACATTGCCAAGGCTGGGAAGATCAACGGTTCCAAGAAAAATATCGACCGGTTCCGCCAAGCATATGCCTTTGGCGCAGGGACCAAGAAAATGTACGACTATATCGACGACAACCCAGAGCTGTTAAGCGCGCCGGTAAGTTATACCAACGACATCCGCTCCATTTCCGCGCTGGACAACTTCATGTCCATCAACAACGCCGTGGACATTGACCTGTTCGGGCAGGTAAGCTCCGAGTCCTCCGGGATTAAGCACATCAGCGGGGCAGGCGGGCAGCTTGACTTTGTATTGGGGGCGTACCTTTCCAACGGCGGGAAGAGCTTTATCTGCTGCTCCTCCACCTTCAAGGCCAAAGACGGGGAACTGAAATCCAGAATCCTGCCCACCCTGCACCCCGGCTCCATTGTCACCGACACCCGCGCCAACATCCACTATCTGGTGACAGAATACGGCAAGGTGAACTTAAAGGGACTTTCTGCTTGGCAGAAATGCGAAGCCATTATCTCCGTGGCGCATCCTGACTTCCGGGATGAACTGATTAAAGAAGCAGAAAAAATGCATATCTGGAGAAGAAGCAATAAATAGGGAACATGCGGTATGGCTCAGGCTGTACCGCATGTTTTGCAATATGGCTCCCTATTTCCAGCCAGATAGAATACTGGCAACTCTTTTTCCATCCTACGTTCCTCCTTGTAAAACCAATCCCAATCGCTTATAATAGAAGAAAAATGGAAGGAGTGGCAATATGCATTCTGCTGCAACAAAGTTAAATACCTTGTTAGAACATTTGGAAGAAGACGATTATGAAAAAGCTGTTTCTTATATCGAATTTTTAATCACCAGAAAAAAGGAACGGACGCCAGACAGGCTGCAAACAGCAGACAAAACAGACACCAAATCTATTGTGGCATCCCTGCTTGGCGCAATCCCTGATACCGGAAAATAATCCTTTCCCACTGCAGCCTTACAAACACGCCTGCGGAGCCTGCCCCATCCGCATTTTCTTCTGGAACGCCCCAAAGCATACCGTAAAAAACAAAATCCCATACACCGAAGTAATCGGCACTGCCGCCCCAATCGTAACTAAGTTTGCCCCCGGCTGGATGCTGAACAGGTAGGACAATGGCACACGTACCAAAAAAGACGAAGTAATCCCCTGCACCATCACCGGCATGGTTTTCCCATGGCCGTTAAAATACCCAATATAGCTGAACACAAGGCATGTCAGAACCGCCTCCGGGCTGAACCCCCTTAAGTATTCTGCCGCCCTTGCAATATAGGCCGGGTCTGAAGTAAATAATGCGGCAGGGATTTCCCCGCCAAAAAAGCTGACTGCAAAAATGAAGACACCTATACCCGCCCCAATCAGCATCCCCGTCACCATAGCCTTTTTTGCCCGTTCCTCCTTGCCCGCGCCTACGTTCTGCGCCACAAAGGCCGACATAGACTGCATCAAGGCGGAAGGGATCAGCATGACGAAAGCCGTAACCTTCTGGGCAATCCCATAGCCGGAAGAAGCCTCCAGCCCAATTCCATTAACAATGGCACACAGAATCAAAAATGAAATGTTTACCAGCATATCCTGCAAGGCAATGGGAAATCCCAGCTTTAAGAAATTCTTTATTTCGGGGTTAAAGCCAATATCGGACCTTGCCACCGAAAAGGGAAGCTCCTGCCGCCGGATAATCACCAGCGACAGCACCACGCTGACAAGCTGCGCCAGAATCGTAGCAAGGGCAGCCCCCGCCACATCCATCTGGAACACCGCTACAAACAGCAAATCCCCGGCAATATTTACCACACAGGCAATGGAAACGAAAACTAATGGCAGCCGGGAATTCCCAAGCCCCCGGAAAATCCCGCTGATGACATTATAAGCAACTACAAAGACCAGCCCTGCCCCGCAAATCCGCACATACGAAACCGTCAGGCCATAAGCCTCTTCCGGCGCATTTAAAAGCCCCGCAAACCCCGGCGCAAAAGCCAGCAGCAGGACCATCATCACTGCCGTCAGCAAGAAAAAGAAAGCAATGGCGCCGCCAATCACTTTCCCAATCCTTTCCGGCGTCCGTTCCCCAAGGTAACGGCTGATTAAGACCGTCACGCCCATCGTCAGCCCGGTAATGACAAACGTAGCAAGGTTAATGATATTGCTCCCCGTAGACACCGCAGAAATCCCTGCGCTCGTGCCGAACTGCCCAACCACCAGCAAATCAACGGCGCCGTACATGGCCTGCAGCACCAACGCGCCTAAGATGGGCACCATAAACTTTAACAGCTTCTTCGCAATATTCCCTTGGGTAAAATCATCTGATAATTTATTCATGTTAATCCTCTCCTTTCCTTAATGGCCGCTGCCTGCATATCCTAAATCCTGCAGCACCTTCCATGATGCCGCCCACTTGAAACCCTGCGGCATTTTTCCTGACGCCGCTTACCCTAAGCCCTGCAGTACCTTCCATGACGCCTCTTAACTTAAATTCTGCAGCATTTTCTCTGCTGTCTGCTTAAACTGCTCCAATTCCTGCTGGGAAATCCCTCTGGTGAGGGCTGTTTCCTTCTCCCGGATTTCCTCCTCCAGCTCTTTTTGGATTTCTTTTGCGTAATCTGTAGCCTGCAGGATTTTGTAACGCCCATCCCGCTTATCGCTGATGCGCCGGATGAGCCCCTTTTCCTCCAACGCCTGCAGCAGCCCTGTGGCAGTGGAAGGGCGCAGGCCAAACTCCTTTTCCACATCCCTCTGGTACACCTGCCTCTCCATCCCTTCCAACAGGATAAAGCCCAAAATATTCCCCTGCGCCCTTGTAATGCCAAATTTTTCCTGTACTTTCCCGGAATTCCTCCGCAGCCTGTTTGAAATTTTATTGATATACCTTCCTGCATCCGTCTGGTTTCCCATATTCCCTCCGCCCTCAAATATTTCGTTTCCTAACTATCGAAGCATATTTTATAAAAAAATCTACAAAATGTCAACCCCTAAAGAAGAAAAGCACCTATGCCTCTTTCCAAAGCATAGGTGCCATCCAAATATATACTTTTTTCAACCGGGACGTGCAAGGAGGGATGCTCCCGGCCGCCCTATTTCACATAAAAGCGGTAAGACGTTTTCGAGGTAAAGGTTTCCCCTGCCTGTATGATGGGGGATGGGAAACCCTTCTGGTTCACGGCGTCTGGGTAGAACTGGGATTCCAAGCAGAAGCCGCAGCGGTCACAATAAGCAGCCCCGCCTTTCCCTTCCTGGTCCCCGATAAAGTTCCCAGCATAGAACTGTACGCCGCAGCAGTCCGTAGAGGCCTCCATGGCAATCCCAGTTTCTTTGCAGTAGGCATTTGCCATCACCTTAAATTCCCCGGCATGGCTGCTGAGCACATAATTATGGTCATATCCGCCCGTGAACTTTAACTGCTCAAAATCCGCCCCAATATCCTGCCCAATCGGCTTTGGCTCCCTGAAATCCATCGGCGTCCCTGCAACTGGGGCAATCTCCCCCGTAGGGATGGATTTTGCGTCCCTTACAGGGTTGTAGCTTTCCGCCAGAATCTGCAGCTCCTGCTGTTCCACAGAACCGCTGGCGTGGCCGCCCAAATTGAAGTATGAATGGTTGGTGCAGTTCATAATGGTAGCTTTGTCTGATTTTCCCTGATAAGTAATTTCCACTGCATTTTCGTCGGTCAGCGTATAGGTCACTTCCACCTGCAGGTTCCCCGGGAACCCCTGCTCCTCTTCCCGGCTTAGATGGGAGAATGTAATGCTGTTTTCCGTATGCCCTTTCACTTCCCACAGCGCCCGGTCAAAGCCATTGGGGCCGCTGTGCAGGTTATTTTCATTTTCATTTGCCGCAATGCTGCAAGGCTTTCCGTCAATTACCATCTGCGCCTTGCCAATCCGGTTCCCATTCCGGCCAATGGTGGCCCCGAAATAGCAGGTATGCCCCTCATAATCGGACGCCTTATCATAACCAAGTACCACGTCCTGCATCTTCCCATCCCTATCCGGCACAAGGAGCGATACCAGCGTCGCCCCATGGTCTGATACCTTCATCACCGCATGGTTTTTATTTTCTAATATGTACAAAGACGTTTCTTTCCCTTGGCTGTTCTTCCCAAATGACAATGTTTCCATATCCATGTTCCTCCTTCTCTTTCTGCCGGCCTAGGCGGCCTGCCTATCTGTTCCTACCCTTCCATGCTCTCTGCAATCAGCTTGTCAGACTTCAAAATGTGGTTGGACAGCCATCCAAACAGGAATTCCATCAATTCTTCCAAATACGCCTGCTGGTTCTGGTCTACTTGGTTCAAATCAATCTCTTCCAGTTTCGACACAAAGGCCTTATGGGCCATTTTCTGCGCCTTGATGCCCGGGTACTGGATGCTTTCCATCAATTCCTCTTCGTCTTGGAAATGCTCTTTGGTGTAATTTTTCAATTTTTCCAGAATCCCTACAATCTCGTCGTATTTATCGTGGAGCAGCTCCGCCTTTACCAAATCATTGGCCTCCCCGATAATTTCAAACAGCGTTTCATGCTCCCCGTCAATCAGCGGGATCCCTGTCATATATTTCTCTGAAAATACACAGGGGTTGTCCTGCTTCTTCCATTCCTCCATTGCCGGCATTTTCCCAATCAGGATATCGCTGCTTAAAATATGCTGGTACAGCCACCGCACCAAATATTTCAGCAAATCGTCCAGCGCCTCCTGCTGGTTCTCCAGCTCATCAATATTAGTAAAGCCCAGCATGTTAATTTTTTCCCGGAACGCCATATGCTGCTTCTTCTGCCGCTCCAGCTCCGGGTCATTGATGGCCGCCATATAGGCCTCCTCATTGGCGAAATGGGTATCCGTATAATTCCTAAGTTCCTCCAGAACCCCTATAATCTGATGGTATTTATCTTCCAGCAGTTCATTATTGAGCAGCTTCATGGTTTGGTTGATTAGCTCAAATAATTTCTCATGTTCCTTGTCAATCTGCTCAATCCCCGTCAAACAGTCCTCTGTGAATTGATACATTTCCTATCTCCTTTCCTGCCGCTATGTTTGATCCGCTGGCATGGATCCTGCCAGAAACCGCTGCCGGGATGCCTGCATCTTTACCCAGCGTACCGGCCAGCGCCAAATTTCCCATAGCGGAAAAATCCACATATCTGTTTCATTATAGCATTATAAAAAGGAAAATCCAAGAAGCTGGGAGGAATCTATTTTATTATTTTTCCATCTTTGTCAAAATGTCCCAATTACCTGCCCCCAAACGCCATTCTTCTGGAAATATTATGAAAATATTACAAAATAATTAAGTTTTTTTGCGATATGCCTTGAAACTTATCGAAAAAGGGATTATTATAAAATACAGACAGAAAAACTTCAGTTACTCATGGACTTTCACCAGATACCACAGGAGGCATATTCCCATGAAATTCAGAAAATTTATCCCAGTTGCATTAAGCTGCCTGTTCCTATTGGAAACACCCTTCACTTCACTGGCAGCCTCTGTTTCTTCTGCACCGCTCCCTGAATCCCACGCCGCAGTTTCTGACACAGGCATGGAAATTTCTTCCGGCAATATGCAGGCCCAAAAAGCCGCAGGCAAACAACTCCCACTAAAGCTGAATAAAGAATCTATTACCATATTTACGGAAAATACATATAAGCTTAAACTTTCCGGAAAGTCTGCTTCTAAGGCTGTCTTCCAATCATCGGAACCGAAAGTTGCAGCCGTAGATGAAAAAGGCGTAGTCACTGGCGTGGCTCCGGGGACCGCCACCATTATCGCCTCTGTATCCAATACAAAGGTATTCTGCACCGTGACTGTCCTGCAGGATCCCCACAAGCTGAACCGGGAAACGCAGGTCCTTTTGAAGGGCGACAGTGCAACCGTAACCTTAAGCAACGTTTCCACCGACGACTCTGTATCCTTCAAGCTGGAAGACCCCTCCTCCCAAGTGGTTGACATTTCCACTTCTGGGAACAAATGCAAAATCAAAGCGGAAAAGCCAGGGACAGTTACCTTGAACGCCCTGTGCACCACCAAGGAAAATAACCAAAAAGTAACCAGCAAGCAGACCTGCACCATCCGGGTCATTGAAAAAGGCATTGCCCAGCAGCAGGCTGCCGTGGCGGTAAAGACAAAAAAGGCCTTTTCCTTAGAAAATATCAAGGAGCCAAACCTCAAGGTCACACGCACGGTATGGGCATCCTCCCAGCCGAAGGTTGCCAGCGTCAGCCCTGACAGCGGCGTTGTAACTGGGAAACGGGCAGGCATCGCTGAGATTACGGCAACCGTAACTTATTCGGATGGCTCCTCCTCCACCTTCCCCACCACGGTAAGGGTTTCAAATCCCCAGATTAAGCCAAGCTGCACCGTGCTTTCCACTGGGCAGCAGCGGAAGCTGAGAGTTACCGGGACTACGCCCTTCAGCACAGTAAAATGGAAGGTAAAGAAAGCCTCCGTTGCTTCCATCCAAGAGGACGGCACTATTACCGCAGGGGCAAATGCCGGAAGGACAACCGTCACCGCTGAGGTAGACGGAAAAACCATCCGGCACCAGCTAATTGTTACCAAGCCCCAGTTAAAATCAACTTCCACAACACTAGGCACGGGGAAAAAACACAAGGTACCGCTGAAAGGCGTTTCCTCTAAAAGCAAAATTACATACAAATCAAAGAAACCATCCATTGCAAAAGTAAGCAAATCCGGCGTCGTAACTGGGCAAAGCTCTGGTACCACTGACATTTTGGTAAAAGCAGACGGGCTGTCCTTTACTTACCGGGTGACGGTTATTTCCCAGCGGGCGCTCAATGCCTGCAAGACTGGGTATTCCATTATCAATAGTTCTTCCTATAGCCAAGCACGGCGCATGTCGCCGGGATATTATGACTGCAGTTCCCTTGTATTCCGGGCTTATGGCTGCGATTCCGGGCTTTTAGGGGGCACGCCTTCTTGGGCGCCTACGGCCGCCTCCATGGCAGCTTACTTAGAGGCCAGCGGGAAAGCGATTGCCTACGGCCCTGTGGATGTTTCCAAACTGATGCCGGGGGATTTGATTTTCTACCGGATGCGCAGGGGCAGCAACGGGAGATACCGGAATATTTACCATGTTTCCATGTATTATGGGGATGGGTACCGGCTGGAAAAGCCGCTGCGGGTTTACCGGCCAGAAGGCCATATCACTATGATTGCACGGCCGGCTAGGAATTAGTTTCCTACAATGAAAAACATACAGTACCGGATATCATTCCAATTGGAAAACAATATCCGGTACTGTATGTTTTTTACCGTAGGGAACTTTTCCCCCTATTTTACTTTTATTCCAGAATCAGCCTTGCGCAGCCGTACATGCCGGCATCGTTCCCTAGGGATGCCAATGCAAACTTTGTATCGGTGCAGGAAGAAAAGGCTGCTTCTTTGTAATACTTGTTTACCACATCAATTAACGGTGTCCCTGCTTTTGAAACGCCGCCGCCGATTACGAACACTTCAGGATCGGTGACACAGGCAAAACTGCTTAATGCACGCCCAAGGATACGGGCAAATTTTTCTACAATTTTCCCTGCCAATGCATCATTCTCTTTGTACGTGTCAAATACAGCCTTGGCAGAAATCTCCTGCACGTCATCCAGCAAGGACGGACCGTGTTCTTCTGCTAAGAATTCTTTGGCAAGGCGTACAATTCCCGTTGCAGAGCAATATTGCTCTAAGCATCCTTTCCGGCCGCAGTTGCAGGCAATCTTTTCGTGGGGGTTCACGACAATATGCCCGATTTCCCCGCCTGCCCCATGGGTGCCGGGCACGATTTGCTCATCTATGATAATGCCGCCGCCAACGCCGGTGCCAAGGGTTACCATGATAAGGCTCTTGCAGCCTTTGCCGCCGCCCTGCCACATTTCCCCAAGGGCTGCCACGTTCGCATCATTCCCGGCTTTTACAGGAATCCCGTCCATTAAGGGTTCCAGCTCCTTTGGCACATTGATATTTTTCCAGCCTAAGTTCACGCATACCGCTACGCTGCCGTCCGCCTGCACCGGCCCTGGAATCCCAATGCCAATCCCTTCCACTTCTTCCTTGGGGATCCCCCGCTCCTGCATTTTCCCTTTCAGGGATGCAGCCACGTCAGGAAGGATATTTTTCCCCGCCTCCTGTGTGTCCGTAGGAACCTCCCACTTTTCCACCAACTGCCCAGTCGTTTCAAACAGGCCTATTTTACAAGTTGTTCCCCCAATATCCACGCCAAAACCATATTTTTTCATCTTAACCTCTCCTTTGTTATATGTAAGTATAGAAATTCTTTCCTCCATACTAACATATTCCAGCAGCGTTCTCAACTCTAAATTTGCCTTATCCCTCTCAAATTAGGGCAAACTTTTTCATGCCGAAAAAGTATTGGAAAACTCCTTCTCCTATGGTAGAATAGGGAAACAGCAAGCGCCACGCCTGCCCCCAAACCCCAATGATTAGGAGAGAATCCCCCATGACACATATTTTATTAGTAGAAGATGATATAAGCATCGTCACCAACTTAACAGAATTCCTGCAAAAAGAAGGCTTTGCCATCACCGCAGTAGACGGGCAATCCAAAGCCTTGGCTTTGCTGGAAACATCCGCACCAACCTTTGATTTGCTCCTTCTGGACGTTTCCCTTGCAGATGGGAACGGCTTTGCCATCTGCCGGGCCGTAAAGTCCACCACCAGCCTCCCGGTAATTTTCCTCACAGCCTCCGGGGATGAATACAGCGTAGTGACAGGGCTGGATTTAGGGGCGGATGACTATATCGCAAAGCCTTTCCGGCCAAGAGAACTGGTTTCCCGCATCCACAACATCCTGCGCCGTTATGGCAAAGCCAACGCTTTGCTGGAATACCGGAATTTATCCGTGGATGTAACCCGCGGCACGGTTTCCAAAGACGGGCAGGAAATCCTGCTCTCTGCGCTGGAATACCGGCTTTTGCTGTATTTTATGAATAATAAGGATATCGTCCTTTCCCGCTCCCAGCTCTTAGACGCCCTTTGGGACATGGCTGGGGAATTTGTCAATGACAACACATTGACCGTATACATCAAGCGGCTGCGGGATAAAATTGAAGAAGACCCCCAGAACCCTGTGCTGATTAAAACAATCCGCGGGATTGGGTATAAGATGGGCGGCTAAAGCCAATCCCTTGCTGCAGGCAACAAGTCAGCGTATTTACAACGCAAGAAGCTGTAGGGTATCTGCACCCACAATGCGCTTACCCTCGTGGCAACTGCCAAACGCTTACGCAGGTGGTACTTGCCTCATTGCCCGCAGGGATAAATGAAGAATTCTGACGAAAGGAATGGTTCGTTTTTATGAAAGTTTTACGCAACCCCGAAATCAGGGGAAGCATGCTTTGGCATTGTTTCCTGTTTTTTTCATCCATCTGCTTGGCATATTTCTTTCCCTCCCACTCCGGTTTTCTGCTGGTATGTTTCTCCCTGCTCTACATCCTCTCCCACTACTGGGTTACTTGGCGCAGGTACCAAAGGCTTGCGCAGCTTAGCCTCGAAATTGACGGTATGCTGCACAGCCAGGCGCCCATCCATTTTGAAAAATACAAAGAAGGGGAACTGTCCATCTTAGAAAACGAGCTGTCCAAAATGACGCTGCGGCTCAGCGAACAGGCTGCAGCCCTTTTGGACGACAAAAAATTCCTTGCCGATTCCATGGCCGATATTTCCCACCAAATCCGCTCCCCCCTGACCTCATCCAACCTCATCCTTTCCCTCCTGATGGAGCCGGACCTTTCCCCCTCCGGCAGGAAAAAGCTGCTGCAGGAATTAACGCAGCTTCTTTCCCGTATTGACTGGCTGGTGGAATCCCTCCTGAAAATGTCAAAAATGGATGCCGGGACTGTCCGCCTGCAGCAAACGCCAGTATCCGTAGAGGCGTTAATCCAAAAAGCCGCGGAACCGCTGGTAATCCCTATGGAGCTGCGGGAACAGTCCTTCCTTGTCCAAGGGGACAGCAGCGTACAGTTTACGGGAGATTTTGCCTGGTCCCAAGAGGCTGTCCTGAATATTTTAAAAAACTGCATGGAACACACCCCTTTTGGGGGCTGCATCCAAGTATCCTTTTTGGGCAATGCAATTTTTACGGAAATTATCATTGAGGACAATGGGCCTGGGTTTGCAAAAGAGGACCTTCCCCATTTATTTGAGCGTTTTTATAAAGGGAAACATGCATCCCAGCAGAGCGTAGGCATTGGGCTTGCCCTCTCCCGGATGATTGTTTCCCAGCAAAACGGGACATTGAAGGCGGAAAACCGCGGCAAAGAGGGCGGGGCGCGGTTTACCATGAAATTTTACCATTCCGGGACGCCCCATGGAGGGGAATAGCCGCCCGCCCAAATGCTGCCCCTGCCCCAAAATCCAATTATTACAATTTTGTCACAGAGAAGTCACCCCGCTGTCACCCTGCCCGGTTAGAATAAATCCCAGAATAAAGCCAGCGCGCAATGGAACTTCCCGCAGCAGGGCTGCGGGGGTATCAGCCCAAGACCCGCTTCGCCCGCCATTCGTTTGTTATGCAGCAAAGCTGCCGGGAATTAGGCTCTGAGAGATTAAAAACACATCTTTCGGATATCTTCCATAATTTACGGAGGCTGCAGGCGGCAGGGCCGGTTTTTCAGGCGCGCTCTTAGAAAAGAGGTTAGGACCATATGGAAATTTTAAAAGCAGAACATTTGACAAAAATCTACGGCTCCGGGGAAAACCAAGTTCGGGCATTGGACGACGTTTCTTTTTCCGTCCAAAAAGGGGAATTCCTCGCAATTATCGGCCCTTCCGGCTCCGGGAAATCCACGCTGCTGCACGTGCTGGGCGGCGTGGATGTGCCTACCTCCGGGAAAGTATTTATGGAAGGAACGGACGTGTATGCACAGAATGAAAGCCAGCTTGCTGTGTTCCGCAGGCGGCAGGTAGGGCTGATTTACCAGTTCTACAACTTAATCCCCGTGCTGAACGTAACGGAAAACATGACGCTCCCAGTGCTGATGGACCGCCGGGAGGTGAACGAAAGGCGGCTTGAGGAATTGCTCCAAATCCTCTCCTTAAAGGGAAGGGAGGGGCATCTGCCCAACCAGCTTTCCGGCGGGCAGCAGCAAAGGGTTTCCATCGGCAGGGCATTGATGAACGCCCCAGCGGTGGTGCTTGCCGACGAGCCTACCGGCAACTTGGACTCCAAGAACAGCCAGGAAATTGTGGAACTCTTAAGGTATTCCAATGAAACCTATAAGCAGACCTTAATCGTCATTACCCACGATGAAAATATTGCCCTCCAAGCCAACCGTGTCATTGCCCTAGAGGATGGGAAAATTATAAGGGATGAGGTAATCCGGCCATGAATATTTTCCAGAAAATAACCTTAAAAAATTTAAAAGAAAACCGCACCCGGACACTTGTTACCATTGTCGGGATTATCCTTTCGGCAGCCATGTTCACCGCCACCACCATCAGCATTTCTTCCCTGCGCCATTGCCTAATCCAGTCTACCATTTACGATAACGGGAACTGGGATGGCAGCTTTCGGGACCTTCCATGGGAAGACGCCCAAAAGCTACGTTCCCATGGGCAGGCCGCAAAGGCTGTTTCTTTGGAACTGCTGGGATATTCTTACTTAGAAGGCTGCGACAATGCAGATAAGCCATTTCTGGGCATTTTCGGGATCCAAGACGACTTTACGGAAATGATGCCTATCCACATCACCAGCGGGCGGATGCCGGAAAATGAAAATGAAATCCTGCTCCCCAACCACCTCTACCTCAATGGGGGGATCAAATACGGGCTGGGTGACAAGCTGGAACTGAACCTTGGCACCCGTATGGGGGATAACGGCGAAATCCTTACGAACCAGGTCCCCTACCTAAATGCAAAAGAGGACAACAGCGAAAGTTCCGGGAACACGGCTGGAACCCCCGGCAGCAGGAAGGATACGATAGAGCCAGGAACCGCTGTTTCCGAAGAATTGGTGCCCGGCGAAACAAAAACCTACACCGTAACCGGATTTTACGAGCGCCCTTCCTTTGAGGACTACACAGCCCCTGCTTACACTGCCTTGACCTTTGGCAGCAATGAAAGCAGCCACTGGTACAATATGTACGTCCGCACAGACGCCGGCTGGGACACAGTGCCTGCACTGGACCGCTTATTTTCCGAGCTGGGCAGCTCCGAAACTGCCACCCTCAAAATGAATTACAGCCTGCTGCGCCTTTATGGGTATTCCGGGGAAAGCCGCTACAACAGCGTGCTGTTCGGCCTTGCCTTTATCTTAATCGGCATTATCATGTTTGGTTCCATTTCACTGATTTACAATGCATTTTCCATTTCCGTCAGTGAACGCACCAAGCAGTTTGGCCTGATGGCCTCCATTGGGGCAACCAAGCGGCAGCTTACGGGGAGCGTCCTGTTTGAAGCGCTGTTTTTGGGATGCATCGGGATACCTTTGGGGATGCTGTCCGGGCTCCTTGGGATTGGGGTAACGTTCTTTTTTACCAAAGATATGATAGGGACTGTCTTAGGGGTTCCCGGAACTGCAAGCATTTCTGGGACTTCCACAGTCATAGAGGCCCTAGGGCCAGCCACTTCGGCTTCTTTAACGCTGCATCCCTCCTTCCCTGCGTTAGTGGCTGCCATATTGGTTTCCTTGATGACAATCCTGATTTCCGCCTATCTCCCTGTCCGGCGGGCTATGAAGAAATCGGCGATTGACGCCATCCGCCAGACCGACGACATTGCCATCCGCCCGGGCAAAGTCAGGACTTCCCGGCTTACTAAAAAGCTGTTCGGCTTCGAAGGCATGCTTGCCTCCAAAAATTACAAGCGCAACCGGAAGAAATACCGGGCTACCGTCATTTCCTTATTTTTAAGCATTGTGCTGTTTATTTCTGCCAGCAGCTGGTGCAGCTACCTGACGGAATCCGTGGGGACGGTGCTTTCCAATTCCAGCTATGATATCCAGTACACGGTTCGCAATGAGGATTATTCCCCGGATACGCTGCTTTCGGAACTAAAGGAAATCAAAAATGTAACAAACGCTGCTTACGCTTACGAATTTTACCTCACTGGCTCCGTGAAAACCTCTGCCACCAGCCAGAGTTATTTAAATTACCAGAAACTGCATCAACAGCAGCTTGGAAGCGAGTACCGCAAACAGGAACTGTCCCTTGAGGATTTCCACCTGATTTTTTTGGAAGACGGAGCCTTCCGCAGCTACTTAAAGGAACAGGGATTGCCAGAATCAGTTTTTTACAACCGGGAAAAACCCACCGCCGTAGCTGTAGATTCCCTGAACAGATACAATGGCACGGATGGAAAATATTACAGTTTCACCATGTTTTCCGATGCCACGCAGGCTGACCCTAAGCTATACCTGCTCCGCCGGTTTCAAAAATATGACTCTGGCTACCTAGAAATTGACCAAGATAGCGGTAAGCTCCAGTGCATCCAATGGCTCACAAGCCAAAATAAAAACGTAACCTGCACCTTGGAAGAAAGCGCCCTCACCGTGCCCATTTCCATAGGGGCTGCCGTGCAGAAAGCTCCTGCATTGTTCTTAGATAAGGAAGATAACCCGCAGCTATTTTATCCCTGCAGCTTTATCGACGACGTATTTGCCGGCTTGGAACAAAATACGGAATACTGGAACCTTCCCAGCAACCCGCCCAGCCAGGAACACATCACCCGGCTGTACCTTACATGCGAAGACCATGCGGGAACTTACGGTACGATCCGCAAAATGCTGGCAGGCAAAGGCCTCCCGGAAGATGCTTTATACGACGTCGCTGCCAGCATAGAAAATGACAGAGCCATGGTAACAGTCGTCAATGTGTTTGCTTTTGGGTTTATTACGCTGATTTCACTGATTGCTGCGGCAAATGTGTTTAATACCATTTCCACCAACATCAACCTGCGGCGGAGGGAATTTGCCATGCTGAAATCTATAGGCATGACGCCGGAAGGCTTCCAAAAAATGATGAATTTCGAGTGCCTGCTCTATGGGTTTAAGGGGCTTATGTACGGGCTGCCGGTATCGTTCCTTGTCACTTGGCTCATTTACCAGACAATTTCCAATGGGCTTAACACTGACTTCTTCATCCCTTGGTACAGCATTGCCATTGCGGTTGGGAGCGTGTTCCTTGTGGTGTTTGTGACAATGCTCTATTCCATGGGGAAAATCAAGAAAGAGAATACCATTGATGTGCTGAAAAATGAAAATGTGTAAGCAAGCAGGGCGGTCCCCGGCAGCCGGAGCAAGGGAAATCCCACCTATGTGCTGAAATTTCCATCAATTGATTGCAAGTGATTACAAAATATGTTACTGTAAAACTATCAAGAAAGGAGAGAACCGCATGGCAAATTCATTCGTACAATTCCGTACTGACGACACTTCCAAAATTAAGGCAGCCAGTATCTGTGAACGTCTTGGCATTGATTTGCCAACGTACCTGCGTATGTGCATATCAAGATTAATTCAGGAAAATGGTATCCCATTCAGCATGAAACTTGACCCGGAGCCTGAAAACAGGGCGCTAAAGGCAATGAAAGCTGCCAGCCAGATTGCAGAAGAACATGGGATATCCGATATGGGTCTGGATGAAATAAATGCAGAAATTGCAGAAGCGAGAAGATAAGGGGACACGATGAAATATTATGCAGTAATTGACACAAATGTCCTTGCATCTGCCCCTTTTACCTTAGAGTTATTCTAAGGTACATGAAGAAAATGATTAAGCACAGGGGATTGCCAATTACTAAAATCCTGCCAAGGCAAGAGTTTCCGCCTTGGCAGGATTCCTGTAATTGGGCGTTTCATGCGGCGCTATAGATTTTATCTATGGCACTTAGATGGCCTGCCCACCATCCTCCCTTTACACACGCATAATACAATCTTCTTTATAATGTAGGAACATCGAATCGTGCGTAACCAACTTTAACTTTTCATATTTTGCCTGTGCAAGCAGCATCCTATCAAACGGATCATTATGCTTTGGTGCATCCAAGGGCCTTACTAATTCCTTTAAGCAAAAAATGTGTTCCGGCTTTATCGGTAATTGTGTAAAACCAACCTTCTGGCACAGCCCAACAAATACTTCCTCTGGCAGAGGCATTTGCGCTGGCCGTATCTTGTGTTTGATTGCCACTTCCCAGATAGAAGCCACGCTATAGGACACTTCATTCTCTTTTGACTCAAGGAGATTTATTATTTTTTCAGGCAATTTAGCGCTATCCGCAATAGCCCACAGCACGATATGGGTATCCAGTAACATTTTCACAATCATTTCACCCCAAACATTTCTGCTATTTCATCATTGCTTCCATCTATATCGTCTGGAATCACATACTGCCCGTCTGCAATGCCTAATTTCCTCTTGGACTCTGACGGCATCAGATGCATTGAAAAAGGCATTGCCTGTTCTTCCACACTCTGCCGTGCAAATATCCTAACCGCTTCTGCAAAAGATGTCCCTAATTGCTTATATAATAATTCTGCCTGTTCCTTCAATTCTGAATCCATCCTTACTTGCAGGGTAGCCTCTTTTGCCATAATAATCACCCATTCCTTTCATTTTACTTAGGCACAAATTCTTCTAGGCCTGAAATCCCCACCCATTTCACTGGAATACTTCCTGCCCTTCCGGCCACCCTTCCCCTTGGGCGCCTTCCTGTTCTTCCTGCAGGCCTTCCAGATATTCTTCATCATCCAGCGGCGCCTTATTTTCATCAATATAGGGAAGGAACGCCACCGGCTCCAAGCCTTGGTGGAGCTGCTCCATAAAGTCCTGCCAAATGCCTCCCGGGTAGCTTGCCCCGGACAGCCCCGGCAGCTCCCTCGGCATGTCATAGCCTACCCACACGCTGGTGGTGTAATAGCTGGTATACCCCACAAACCACCCGTCTTTATTGTCGTTGGTGGTCCCGGTCTTCCCTGCGGAAGGCATCATGCTCAGCGCAAGGCCTTGGCCTGTGCCTTCCTGCAGGACGGATACCAGCATATCCGTCATCATGCGGGCAGCATTTTTCTTATAGATTTCCACTTCTTCACTCTCTGTTTCCAGAATCACGTTGTCCGCTGCATCCGTAATCTTTGTGATGCAGGTTGGCTCCCGGAATTTCCCATCGTGGACGATTGCGGCATAGCCAGAAGCCATTTCCACCGCGGACACCCCATTGGTGAACCCGCCCAGCGCGCTGGTAGGCCGTTCGTCCTTGGGGTCTATTCTGGAAAATTTCATGTTTTTCAGGTAGGAAAGCCCTGTGCGGGGCGTAAGCTCCTCCAGAAGGTGCCATGCAACGGTATTTTTTGACGCTGCCACCGCCCGGCGCAGGGTAATGTCCCCTTCGTACCAGCCGCTGGAATTCGAAGGCCCCTCCTCTGTTTTCACATCTTGGACGATGGTATCGGGGGTGTATTTCCACTCCAATGCCGGGGTGTACACAATCAGCGGCTTGATGGCGCTGCCCGGCTGGCGGAAACTCTGGTACGCCCGGTTCAGCGTATAGCCGGGAAGGTTCTGGTTCCGGCCGCCCACGATGGCCTTCACATGCCCCGTATGGTTGTCAATGCACACCGCAGACCCCTGCAAGGCAAAAATGCCCTCCTCGTTCTGCTCCGTAAACTCTGCCAAATGGGTATCTACCGTATTCTGCAGCATCTGCTGCACATCCAAGTCAATCGAAGTGTAAATCCGGTACCCTTCCGTATACAGGCTTTTCTGGCACTCCCCATAGAGGGCGTCATATTCCTCCTGATACTTGGCTTTTTCTTCGTCTGAAGAAAATTCCGTCTTGAACTGGAACCCCTGCTGGCGCATCAATGCACGGATGGCGCAGTAATAGGTGTAAGTTTCCACATAGTCGTTTTTTGTCTTTTCCGGCCGGTTCAAGGTAATGGTTTCCATCTGGGCCTGCCCGAAAGTTTCTTGGCTGATTTTCCCATCCTCCAGCATCTGGTTTAAAATCCGGTCCCGCCGCTTGATGGTATTTTCCATCCGTTCCACCGGGTCGTACAGGCTGGGGTTATTGGGGATGGCGCACAAAAAGGCAATCTGGGAAAGGGAAAGGTCCTTCGCGTCCACATTGAAATACCCTTTGCTGGCCGCTTGGATGCCGTAATACCCATTTCCAAAATAGACGTTGTTCAGGTAAAATTCCATAATTTCGTCTTTGCTGAACTTCCGCTCCAAGCCCACGGCAATGAAAATTTCCTCAATCTTGCGCTCCCAAGTCCGCTCCTGCGTCAAAAAAGTAAGTTTGGCAAGCTGCTGGGTAATGGTGCTGCCCCCTTGGGTAACTTCCCCATTCTTTATCATGGCTTGGGCAGCCCGCAGGATAGCCTTAATGTCAATGCCGTTATGGCTGTAAAATTTCTTGTCCTCAATGCTTATCATGGCTGCCACTGCATAGGCAGGGATTTCCTCATATTCCAGATAATATACGTCCTTTTCCCCTTTCAGGGTGGAAATCAGCTTGCCGTTGGCATCGTATACAAGGCTGGTCTGTACGGAACGGAAGGTATCCGCATTGGACTTCTCCACGAACATCCGGGCCTCCTGCTGCATAATCCCCACTTTCTTGGCATAGCCGCCGTAGTAGTACCAGCCTACCCCGGCCGCCACCAGCAGGAGCAGCACAATCTGAAGTTTTGCAAAAAACCAAAAGACACGGTATTTTTTCTTCTTTTTTTTCTTTTTACTCATATCCTATCCTGCTGCCTCTTATGTCAGTCTTTTCTTACATTTCGTTTTCGCGGGGACGGGCAGCCCTAAACTGCCGCTCGTCCCAAAAGGCTTACGTCCCTGCTTTCACTTGCTAAGCATAATTTTCCCAAAAGGAATCCCTTTCCGCTCCAAAATCTCTATCTCCCGTTTCCGGCAGGTGAACAGGAAAATCTGCCCATCCTGCTTACCCAGCCACTGCAATGCGCCTTCCAGGCGTTTTTCATCAAAGGCGGCAAATACCTCGTCCAGCATAATCGGCATGGATTCCTCCCTTGTGAAAAACCGCCCTGCCCCCATCCGCAGCGCCAAGTACATCTGTTCCATTGTCCCTTGGCTTAGCTGCCATGGGCGCAGCCGCCGTTTCCCTGCGGTGGCTACCAATTCCATCTGGGCGTCCAAGCCGATTTTATGGTACTTCCCATTTGTCAATTCGGACAGGATCCGGGACATTTCCTGCTCCATCTGCTCCCGGATGTCCTGATAGGCTTCTTGGGAAAGCTGTTCCAAAAGCCTCCCGGCTAGCTCATAGGCCCGCATCTGCCGCTCATATTCCTGCTCCTCCTCGGAAGGGACGCGGCACTCCTCCACTTCTTCCTGCAAATTAATCAGTTCGGCCTGTTTTTCCGAAAGCTGGATTTGCAATAAGTCTTCCACGGCCTGTTTGCTGGCTTGCTGCTTCTGCTGCTGGGTATGCTTCTGCTGCTCCCGTTCCATGGAATTGTACTGCATCACTTCCCTAGCCTCCTCCTCCTGCTGCTTGCGGAGAAGTTTCAGCCGCTTGGATTTCCCGTACCAGACAAATCCCCCAACTACCCCGGCCAGCACAAGGCAGGACAGCACGGCCTCCAGCACAATCCAGCCTGCCGCCGGGACCTGGGCCAAATGCTCCATCCCATTCCAAATCCCTGCAAAAAGCCCGAGGGCCATCAGGAACAAGGAAAGGGCAAATTTCAAATGGTATTCCTTCTGCTCTTTTTTCTGGCGGATATCCCTAAGGTATTCCGCCATCTGGTTGGTATCGTGCTCATACAGCATCATTTCCTCCTGCTCATTTGGCAAAAGGGCGCGGAACCCATCTTTTTTCTGTTTTTTCAATTGCTCTGCATCCCGCTTTAAGAGCCGTTCGGCCAGCAGGAGCTTTTCTTCTGCTTCTTTGCGCTCGGCAAGTTTCTGCTGATATTTCTGCTCGGCCTGCGCCTGCCGCTCCCGGAGCTGTTTGCGTGCGCCTGCCACGTCAATTTCCCCTTCCCCGCCAAGGGAGGCGTTTACAAAGTAATTCTGCAGGATGTCAGAAAGCTCTTTTTTCGTTTCCACCGATTCTTGGCGGATACAGAAGGTATTTTCGTAGGTTTCTTTTTTCATGCCGCCTAAAAGCATTTCCAAATCCCCCTGCTCCACGGACAGTTCCTCCAAGTCCCCCTCATTTACCAATTTCGCTGATTTTTCTTTATGGTAAAAATTGCGCTCCAGAAAAAATGGTTTCCCCGCCACCGTAAACTTCAGCCCGCCAGCATAATAGGAATTGCCGTCCCAAGGCTCATACTGCTGGTAGCTGTCATGCTTTCCCGGCATACCCTGCTGCTTTTCTACCCCAAAAAGCATTGCGCTGATAAACTGCTGCAATGTGGATTTCCCGGTTTCATTTTCCCCGTAAATCACATTAATCCCCGGCAGCGGGCGGATATTAATATTATGGAGTTTTCCAAAATTTTTAATCTGAATCTCTGTAATCTTCATTCCGCTAACATTGCCTCCACGCCATAATATAAGGCTTTTTTTGTAATTTCCGTCTGGGGCATTTTT
Source organism: uncultured Lachnospiraceae bacterium (assembly GCA_910580195.1). GTDB lineage: Bacteria > Bacillota > Clostridia > Lachnospirales > Lachnospiraceae > Petralouisia. Next base: position 15,213 of record CAJTWA010000045.1, on the reverse strand, counting down.
TCCAATGCCTCAATGTAACGCCCTAAAATCTGGTTCTGGTGCTTAAGCTTTAACTTTTCAAAATCATAATCGGGATGGCACCGGTCCACTACCTGCACCACCCGCTCCATCCGGGCAAGCTCCTCCGTGTCAATAGGCGTATCTAAGGAGCAGGAGCCTGTGAGGATGATTTTAAAAAGCTGGCACTCCTTTGCCTGGTCCATCCTGCCTTGCAGCACTTTTTTCAGATTTTCCTCGGTGGTATCTTGGCTGACCTTTAAGTTTAGGGAAACGTATTCGCAGTAATGCAAGGGGCAGAATTCCACCTTGCAGCCGCTTTCCGTAAGTTCCCCGATAAAGTACCCATGTTCCCCTGTTTCCGTGCAGTCCACCGGCTGCAATGCCCCGGCCATGACAACCTTGTGTTCCACAAGCTGCATGGGCTTATGGATATGCCCCAGGGCCACGTAGGCAAACCCCTGCTTCTCCAGTTCCTTGGCATCAAAGGGGATGTGGGTTTCATCGCCCCCGTGGGCCAGAAGGATGTTGCTAAAATCATCTTTCGCCGCCGGAATCTTGTCATACAGCCGCTCCCGGATTTCCCTCCGCCAGTAGCTTAGCCCATAGACCCGGACGCCCAGCCCTTCCAGCTCCACGGAACGTATTTTTTCTTCTTTTAAAAAATGCACGTTTTCCCCCCAGCGGAAGGTGTTGTAACAGGAATTCTGCCGTAAATAATCCCGGTTCCCTGCCACCAGCACCACTTGGGTCTGGGGAATCCTTGAAAACTGCCGGTTCACCTCTTTCAGTTCCCGGATTAGGGGCTGCCTGTGAAACAGGTTCCCGGCAACGAGAAGGAGCTGCACCTGCTCTTCCTTTGCCCGGGTGATAACGTCGGAAAACGCCTGCCAGCTATGTTCTTCCCGTTCCTTGGCCCATGGCATGTTTTTCTCGGGCTTTGCCCCTAAATGTACGTCTGCTATATGAATGAATTTCATGTAACTTTCTCCTTTTGTGAAGTTCTTAAAAGTATGGCGGATAGGAAAGGAAGATGGCCCGCCATCCCTCTCTTGCCTACGGGTCCTGCGGGATGGATAAATTCTCCTGCCCAAAAGCAATGCCCCATCTATATTTTGCAAAAAAGTCCCATATTCCCATCTTGCGGTTCGCCTGCCAAATTACAAAATTCCCGCTAATTTTGGCAAAAAATTTCCCTAGTCCCATCTTGCAATTTACTTGCCAAAACATAAGATTCCCGCTAACTTTGGCAAAAAGCTTCTGTATCCCTATCTTGTAAATGAGTTTTACAAAGGTCCTTTACTACCTCCCCTGCCATAATCAGCCCTGCCACCGAGGGCACGAAGGCAACGCTGCCCGGCGCCATCCGGCCGGATGCTTCCAATTCCTGCGCCAGCGGCCGGATAGGCTCTTCCTTGGAGTATACCACCTTCAAGCCCCCGATGCCCCGCTTTTTCAGTTCCCGGCGCATTACCCGGGCCAGCGGGCAGACAGAGGTCTGGTAGATGTCCGCCACCTCAAACTGGGTGGGGTCTAGCTTATTCCCTGCGCCCATGCTGGAAATGATAGGCACTCCTGCCTGCTGCGCCTGTACTGCTAGCGCAATCTTGGCTGCCACGGTATCTACCGCGTCTACTACATAGTCGTATTCTTTAAAATCAAACTCCCCCGCTGTTTCCGGCAGGAAAAAGCAGTTGTATGCACGGACTTCCGCCTCTGGGTTGATTTCTAAAATCCGCTCTTTCATCACTTGTGCTTTCAGCCGCCCTACCGTCTTGGTGGTGGCAATGGCTTGGCGGTTGATGTTGGAAATGCTGACGGTATCTTTGTCAACCAAGTCCAGCTTTCCCACGCCGCTCCTAGCCAGCGCTTCTGCCGCATGGCCGCCTACGCCGCCAATGCCAAATACTGCCACCCTTGCCCCTGCTAGGCGGGTTAGGCTGTGTTCCCCCAGCAGGAGGGCGGTACGGATAAATTTTTCGTCCATAGGTTTCCTCTGTCTGATAGATTCGTATTGTGTTCCTTTGCCTGATAAAATCAAATGGGCTCCTTGCAGCCAGAGGCGTAAGGCCTTGGCTGGGCAGGGCAATGGAATGTTTCTGGTTTCCCTGCTGGGATGGAGCTTTGGGGTGATGGTAGTTATTTCGAAAACATTTCCTTTTTATTTTACACGTTTAGGGGAAAATATACAAGATTTATTCTTTGTTAAGATATTTGTCCAGCTTTTTATCGAATGTAAAGACTTGTTCGGAATTGATTTTATGGTATGCTATCAGCAAGCAATCTACAAAGCCAAGGGAAATAGACGCATAAATATCAATTGCGCATAAAACAGCAGGAATCCCCAGGCTGCAGCAATTCGCAGTCTGGGGATTGGCTGTATTCTTCGTCTGTTAATTATCCTTCCATTTCTCCCATCACTTTATAGTGATGGGAGTGGGAGCCTTTTTGATTAGAAAGCATTATTTATTTGCTCCTGTTTTCCATTTGCTGGATAATTTTATTCTGTTGGTTACTTTTCTTGATTTCGCTGCTTTCACCTATTGTCCCAATTTTCTTGCTCCCCCGGACGGTTCCCCATGCGCCTTTCAGGGTTTGTTTCTTTCCTTTTACTTTCACAGCCTTGTAAGCGCGGATGCGGACATAGTATTTCTTGTTGTCCTTTAGCTTTTTGAGGGTGCAGGAGGTTGCTTTGCCCTTGGCAATCTTTATTTGTTTTACTCCTTTTTTAAATTTCTTGTCTGTGCTGTACTGGATTTCATAGCCTGTGGCATTGGGGGCTTTTTTCCATTTTACGGACAATTTTTTCCCTTTCATGGTTTTTAAGGAGGTTACTGCAACTTTTGCCGGCTTTACGGTAACCTTAACCTTTACGGAGGCTGCTTTGTAGTTTTTGGTTGCGGCTGCTTTTATGGTTATGGTGGCAATTCCTGCTCCTTTGAGGGTTACCTTCCCGTTTTTGCTTACTGTGGCAACTCTTTTATCGGAAGTGGAATAGGAAAGCCTGCCGTTCCCGGACGCCCTTTTGGCCTTTAGGGGGAAGGCTTTGCTGCCGTAGGTCTTCTGGAAAGACTTGGTGCAGCGGATTTTCTGCTGGGCTTTCTTTATGGTGAAGTTTTTCCTAACGTCCCCAGTGTAGTTGCCTGTGCCTTTGAGGATTATGGATGCATTTCCTGCATTTATATTGTTTTTGTAGTTAAGGATGTAGTCCGTGCCGGGCTTAAGGGTGTAGCCTCTATCTTTTACCACAACCTTAGGTGTTTGGGTTCTTCCGGTGTAAGAAGAAGATTTTGTGTTAAAGGTAATGGTGCAGGTAGAAAGAGATTTACTTGGCTTTTGTATGGGGATAATTCCGTTTGGACGGCCGTACTCTCCGGTGATAGTTCCGTCTGGCTGGCCGTACTCTCCGGTGATAGTTCCATCTGGCTGGCCGTACTCTCCGGTGATAGTTCCGTCTGGCTGGCCGTACTCTCCTTCGTTAAATACAATTTGAACTGGCATAACCTTACTATCCAGTTTGTACTGGTTAGAAATATCATAGTCATACTGAACTACATCTGGGACAGCATCTTTACTTTCCCACATGATTCCATTTGCAACGGCTGTGCCACTGGTAAGGTTTTTCACTTTACTTGGGTCAAAATTCCCATACTGGTCTAAGCGCAGGATATACTTGCCTGTGCCCGCAGCCCGGAGATTCTGCGTTATGCTTGGCTGCACTGCGGAAGAGGATGCTGCTTTTGCCACATTGGTTTCTTGTTGTAAATCGCTTTCTGATACCTTAAATACTTGGTTTCCCAAAGATACACTTTCCAATGCCATATTTTCCCCAACATCCAAGCTGGTTAAAGAAGCATTATTACAATATAAAGTGGAAAGCATTGCCTTATTGTTAGACAAATCCAATGATACAATTGGGTTGCCTGAACACTCAAACCATTTTAAGGCTGCATTTTGTGAAGTATCTATTGTAGACAGGTTATTTCCGTGACAATAAAGGTTCTGGAGCGCCCCATTGTTTCTGATATCCAACACTTGCAATTCATTCCTAGAACAATTCAGGGATTTCAAAGCGGTGCAACTGCTGATGTCCAGTGTCTGTAAGTGATTATAAGAACAATCTAGGTTAACTAGGGCTACACAGCCTGCAATATTGAGCATTTGCAGTCTTCCGCCCCCTACGCTTAAATCTTGCAAATTTGTACCGCCATGGACATCCAATGTACCTAAAGAATCCATCCTTACATGGCAATACTGTAAATTTGCAGCATTGCTTAAATCCATCTCTTCCAGCAGAATATCAGAATTTGATTCATCTACAGTAGAGGATTCTATAGTACCCGGAACAGGCCTTGGAACCGGTTGCGGCATTTGCATGTTTTGCATTTCAATCCATTCCAAATCCGCCATTTTAGGCCAATCTGCTTTTACAGAAATATCGTAAGCCCTGATAGACTTCAGCTTTATGTTTCCAGCTAAATCCACTTCTCCTATCTTGCCCCCATTAGAATCAATTTCCAATACTGTAAGATTGGGCATATTTTCAATTTGCAGATTTTGAATACTGCATCCCAAAACATGAAGTTCAGACATTTTCCCTTTCTGTGCCGGAAAATTCAAGCTTGCCATGGCAGGATTATAGGAGCAGCTAAGAACCTGTAAATTAGAATTACATGATAAGTCTAAACTTTTAATCGCATTTTCATTTACATTTAAATCTTTCAGATTCTTATTTTGGCTAACATCTAAATTTATTAATGAATTTCCCCATACATTCAAAGTACGCAAAATTTTATTTTGGCTGACATCTAAACTGGTCAATGAATTTCCGCTGAAACTAACATATTCCAAATACGGGCATCCATCTATATGAATATCCGTTAAGGAACTTTCTGTAACGCTCAAACTCGTCAATACTGTATTCGATGACAAATTCAAACTACGCAAAGGGGTATTCCAAATACTAAGAGTTTGAAGGCAATTTAATTTCTCAATCCCTTCCAGCGAAGTAATTTCTGCCCCTCCCAAAGAAATATCTGTCACATTGGCTGTATTCACTTTGCCATTATCATTATACCACTCCTTCAAATACTCCAATAATGCCGTGGAAGGAAAGTTTTCTTCTGTAAGGGCAATCTCTTTTCCCTCTGGCATCTCTGGAGCATTGTTTGTCAGGGAAACCATAACTCTTAGAACATCATTCCCAGAATATTCCACGCCCTCCTCATAATCGACGCGCAAAATAAATTCATACGACAAAACCATCGGAATCTCATCCTCGGCATCCCAATATATTTTATCCCCATCTGCCTCGCCACCCGAAAGCCTTATGATACGGTTCATATCTAACCCGCCATATTCCGACATATCAAGGACAAAGCGGCCGTTCTCTTCAATTGCAGTTGCCGTAATTGACGTACCGCTATAATAGGAAAACCCTATGTTATCTTCCGCCACATAAAGGGAAGTCAGCTGCAAATCACCGTACAATTCCGACATATTGGGGTTACTTCGTAAATCCAAGGAATGGATGGAAGTCCTATCAAGATATAAATATGTTAGCTGCTCATTTTTGCTGACATCTAATTTTGACAAACTTGGACTTCCAGATACAGTTAAATTTGTTAATGCCTTAAAATACTCAAGCCCAGCCAAATCTGTCAGGTTTTCTATTTCATAAATTCCTAAATTTGAAACCATCCCTGGCTGGAACTGTCCATCATTATCCTGGTCATAATTCTCTTTCAGAAAATTCCTAAACGCCTCATCCGGAAAATTATCTGCCGTCAAGTCCACATACGTTTTATCATATCCTTCCGGGAGCATTAGCAGGGTATAATTACACCTTATGACTTTGCCGTCCAGATAACCGCCATTCGACAAATCATAATTGACACTAATATTTACATTCCCATTTTGAGCCGGATTCTCTTCCCAGACAATCCCCTGTTCCGTTATGCCTACCGCTCCAGATACGTCGGATTCTTCCAGTAACAACTTATCCGGCTGGAATCCCTCCTGAGAGGATAAATCAAGCAGCCACCTGCCATCTTCTAACCGCTCCGCAACACTGGTAATCTGTGCTGTAGACCAGCCAAAACTGTTCAATCGCAATAATTCATTCTCAGAGGTATCTAATGCCGTAATGTAAGTATTATCAATATTCAGGCTTTCCAATTTAAGATTTTGAGAAATGTCCAAACTTCTTAATGGATTATTGTAACAGACGATATTTGACAAATTTAAATTATCCCTTACATTCAATTCCACAAGCTTGTTATTGGGACAATACAGGTTCTCCAAGGACGGCAGGCCTGCAATGTCCAGCTTTTTCAATCGGTTCTGGCTACATTCCAAACGCACCAGCTTTTGGTTATATTGTAACTCTAATGTTTCCAATTGATTGGAAGAAACATCTAATGATTCTAACTGTCCAACAGAGCTTAAATCTAGTGTCTTCAATTGATTATTATAAACATCTAATGATTGTAACTGTTCAAAAGAGCTTAAATCTAGTATCTCCAATTGATTAGAAGAAACATCCAATGATTTTAACTGCGTAACAGGGCTTAAGTCTAATGCACCTAGCTGATTACTCCCACAATCTAAGAATTCCAATTGGCTACATCCGCTTAAATCCAAACCTGAAAGCGCTCCCCCATACAAAGATAAATATGTAAGCTGGCTGCATCCAGACAACTTAACATGTTCCATTTTCTCATTACTATTTAAAGAAATATACGTCAGTTTTGCATTGCCTGACAAATCTACAGAAACCAGCTTTTGGTTGTTATATAGATAAACATTCTTAAGCTCCGCATTGCCTGAAAAATCCACGGAACTAACCAAACATTCTGTTGCACGAAAACCTTCCAAATTTGGGAAATAGGAAATCCCTGTAAAATCCCTGATTGGTTTCCCTTCAATAGAAATAGAAGTTACCTGATTTCTTTCCTCTGCAGAAAGCATCCCATCCCCATCTGCATCAATACCCACAGATTCATAACCAGACAACGTCCCCAGCAAATATTCCCTAAAATATGCATCCGGAAAATTTGTTTCATCAATGGCTATGCTCCCATCTGTTTCTGCAAACGGCTCTATTCCATCCTTAGTTTCAAGCCCTGCCGGCGCCAAAAAACCATCCTGTGCCATTCCTTCGGATTCCAACAATTCTTCCCCTGCCGGTTCCCCCGCTGTTTCATTTTCTAATAATTGTGAATTTCCATTTGCCGCTGCATCTTCCAATACCTGAGAAATATCCTCCTGCTCCACCCCATCTGAATTCCCAGACAGTTCTTCTGGCGCAGCAACCTCTTGTAATTGGGATGCCCCTTCCGGCATTGCATCTTCAGGTTCTTCTGGCTCCCCCTCTTGTGCTGTAGGCTGTGATTGCGGTTTGGGCAGTTGCGTATCCCCTGATTTTTCAGTCAGTTCAGCCATTTCCCCATTTTCTGGTTTCTGAGATGCTTCTATTGCTTTTGCATTTTCTGATTCCTCTGACGCTTCTTCTGATAACCCCAGTTCCGCCGCTTGCACTTGAAAAGCATTGCCATATGCTCCCCCTAAATTTAGGGAACTGGCAATAAGAACTGCACACATTCCAAGAGCAATCATTTTTTCCTTATTTTTCTTCATATTCCCTCCTACTCTGAAGATGCTGTAAAATGATGTTTTATACACGAGCCACGCTGCCCACCAGACTTGCGGCATCTTCCGCGCAAGTAACTGGCAAGGCTTTCCAGTTACTTATTAATATAGCATACGGTTTTTGCAAATGCAATAAAAAATAGTCCATATTTCCTATTTTCAGTACTTTTCTACTACTTGCAACACACCTACCATGCAGCACAAGAAAAGCCCTTTTAGGCAGTACATGCGCATCCTGCCCAAAGGGGCTTTTATTTAATAAGAACCCCACCAACTTTAACATTTTATAGCCGTACAACCTTTTCTAATTAGGGATGAAGCAGCAGATGCCCTCTGCCGTTACACCCTTCCCCCACAGCATCCTTCGGCATTTCCCCTCCCCCAATGCCATCCTTATGTTTCCTTTTTCTTAAAAAATTCTTAACCCCTTGTTGCAAGCCCATCTTTCGGCTATACTATTATTTGGGAAATTTTATACTTAAGGAGAAAATGATTATGAAAAAGAAAATAATTATCCCAGTGCTTTGCTGCACCGCAGCTTTCCTTTGTATTTCGGGGTTTTTCTGGTCCCAATACCGGGACTTGGACAGCCGGTACCAAAGCTTGGAGGCCAAAGCAGGGCAGCTTGAAAAAGATAACTCCGGCCTAAATGAAAAGTTAGAGGACAGCAACGCCCAACTGGAAGAAAAAGAAAAATACATTGCAGGGCAAAAGGATTATATTACAGAGCTGTCAGAACAGATACAAGATTTTGGGCAAGAAGATCCGGATGGGGAATCTGGGCAGGATGACGGTTCCGGGGAAGGTTATGGCACAAGCCAAGGATACGGGTATTCCTCCAGCAGTTCCAGCGAAGACCCTTACCCCAACCTGTATGCGGACAAGGACAGTACTCCCACCCAGCCTGGGCAGAAATATGCTTACCTTACCTTCGACGACGGCCCTTCCTCGCTGACCCCCAAAGTACTGGATTTGCTGGACCAATACAATGCCCACGCAACGTTTTTTGTCGTAGGGAAAAATAATGAAGAGTATGCAGAATATTTATCAGATATTGTGGAACGGGGGCACACCCTCGCCCTCCACTCCTACAGCCATAATTACAGCCAGATTTACCGCTCCAAGGATGCTTTTTTGGAAGATTATGAAAAGGTATATGACTGGGTCTACGAACAGACGGGCTATTCCCCCTGCCTGTACCGGTTCCCCGGCGGGAGCAACAACGGCTCCTCCTATGTAGTCAACAGCATTATTGAGGAAATGGGGCGGCGCGGCTTTACCCATTTTGACTGGAATGTGAGCTCTGGGGATGGGAGCAACTTGACAACCAGCCAGAACATTATCGACAATATCTGCACCACCATCGGAAATGTAGAAAACCCGGTAGTCCTGATGCATGACGGTTCCGGGAAGAACGCCACATTGGCAGCCCTCCCCACCGTATTGCAGAAACTCTCGGACGCAGGCTATGAATTCCGCTCCTTAGACCAGCACGCAGAGCCAGTCCAGTACCGGGAAGCAAAATAAGGGAATATATCCATGGGCACCCTTCATGCAGGGAACATCCGCTGCTTACGCAGGCTTAGGGAGGAAGGCCTTCCTAAAATCCCTTAGCCGGAGTTAGCAGTTAAAATCCCTTAACCGAAGTTAGCAGCTAAAATCCCTTAACCGGAGTTAGCAGCTAAAATCCCTTAGCCAGAGTTAGCAGTTAAAATCCCTTAGCCAAAGTTAGGGTCAGTTTGCCGGAACGCTGCCCAATTTGTGCGGGGAAGGGCTGGCCCAAATTGCCGTCCGTCCCCAAAGAATCCCTTACAGCCTTTCCCATTGCATCACCAACAAACCTCTCTCCTGATACATCACCAAATTACTGCTCCATCTGCTTCCCCAGAAAACCTGCCGCTACCCGTGCCAGCTTGCTTTCTGTTTCCCCCATGCCGCTGCCTTCTTCCCTGTTGTACATTACCACAGAGCCAATGGCATCCCCCTCGGAAATAATGGTGGACACTACTTGGGACTGGAAATCCCCGGTATCGTCCAAGGTAATTTTCACAAACCCTTTCTCATCTTTCTGGGCATAAAAAGTTTCCCTGTCAGTAATCACATTTTCCAACTGCTTGCTGATTGGCTTTCCGTCAAAATCCTTTTTTCCAGCCCCGGCAGCCGCAATCACATGGTCTTTGTCCGTGATGCATACCAAGCAGCCGCTGGTCTGGGCAAGGCTTTCCGCATACAGCCCTGCAAACTGCCCCAGCTCGCCGATAGGGGAGTATTTTTTCAGGATAATTTCCCCTTCCCGGTCAGTAAAAATTTCCAGCGGGTCGCCACTGTTGACAACACTGACAGTAAAGAGTCGTTCAGGCTGATTGCGAGTTTTCAGCCGAACCATTGTGCGATTATGGCTTTCCTCATCATTTATATAAAGGGTTGATAAGCGATGGCCATCATTTAATATAACTTTACTGTCTTTCTGAAAATTTTCGGGAACTTGCCCCATATGCTGTCTATCAGCATTTAATAAAGAATCCACATCTGCCTTGAGTTTCACATCCATGTGGTCTTCATAAATAATAATTCTGTCTATAATCAATTGTAAATCCATCTTATCAAGTTTCGGTTTCTCTAAAATATCGTTGAACACATCTATGACCGTTCTTGCCAGACGGTTTATCCGGATAATATCATTTCTTTTATTAGAAGTCAGATTGATTTGATTTTGTAAACCGCTTATTTTTAAAGTCAGTTCGTCTTCTAAATCTACATATGTTTCTTCAATAATTTCTATCTGATCAGCCACTTCTGGATTGGTTGATAGCTGTGCGTCTAATTTTGCAAGTTCTTTAATTTTTCTCTTTTTCACAGCTTTCAATTCCTCTTTAGCATCCAATAAATGTCTTTCTAAAAGCGATATGGTACTTTCATTTTCCTGAAGCTCCGTTGCCTCGTTTTTAATAGAAGATTCCAGCCTTTTTATCATGCCAGAAGAATTATCCCTGACTTTTTTTACATATTGCTTCATAATCGCATCCAGCATATCTACACGGGTATGATGTGAAGTACAAGCTGCCCTTCCTCTCTTGTGGTACATCCCACAAGTATAAGCTGGAGCCATATCGCCTCTGCTCATGGAAAACATCGGAGAACCGCAATCCCCACAGAACATAAAACCAGAATACACATTGTCATATTTTTTAATTCCACGATAATGTGAAGCAGTCCTTTGCTTTAACAAATCCTGTGTCAACAACCACGTTTTATTGTCTATAATAGGCTCATGGTGGTTTTCAAACACATAATTTTCTTCTGGATTGACTTTTACATCTGAACCGTTAATTTTCTTACGCTTGTACTTGTGCTGCCTTAAAGTACCGATATAAAAATCATTCGTAAGAATACCCTGAATTGTAACAAGGCTCCATACAGTTTTGGTCTGCTTTCTTTTATACTCATCTCCTCTGGCCTCTATCCGCTCTTTCTCTTTCATTCTTGGAGTTGGGATTTTTTGTTCGGTTAGATAATTTGCTATTCTTTTATATCCCCATCCCTCAATATAAAGAGAAAAAACTTTCTTTATTACCTCGGCTTCGTCTGGTACAATGGCTATCTCTTGTTTCTTCATATTTGTAATAACATATCCATATGGTACTGTACAAATCCATTCGCCTTCTTCCTGACGTCTTTTGATAACCGTCCTCACTTTCTTGCTTGCATCCGTTACAGGCATTTCGTTTATCAAAAAACGGAACTGAATTGCCATCCAATCATCAAAAGTCGGGTAATCAATGGAATCACCTATACTAATGATTCTGACGCCCGCGTCGCGCAAGTCTTCTAATTCCACAAGCCCTTTGCTGTTTCGTCTGGAAAACCGGCTAAAATCTTTTACAATTAGTATCTTTAAGTTTTTTCCTCCTAACAGCTTCTTTCGGAGTTTTTGATAATCTTCCCTTTGCTCAAAGGTATACCCTGACCTATCTCTGTCAACAAAGAATTTTACACTGCTTTTGGGAAACTTTTTTTTACAAAAATCTGAGATAATATTTTTTTGGTTTTCAATAGAAGTGTTATCTTTGTCTAATTCTTCATCAACAGAGATTCGACAGTAACCATATATTTCTGTATCAATCAGGCTATCTGCTATTTTCTCCATCGTTTCCTCCTATCATCAAACATTGTCAGTAAATTTTTCTACATTTACTGACAACATTGTAACTTGTTTATCCAAAAAAAGCAAGTATATTTTATAATATTATTACCCATTATTAACCAGATTTTTATTATGGGCAAGCAGCCCTTTTGTCAGTTCCAATAAGTTCTGGTTGCCTGATTGAAAGACAACAAATCTGTACTTCATCTCTCTGTACTTTTTAATGACTGGCTGCAGAGATTTTATTATATCTGTATCGTTCTTTTCTTCATTTGTCAGCCATACACTGGCAAACTTGAATTGTTCATTTACTTCTATCTGCATGAAATCCCTCCTTACAATCATTATTTCCACTAATTGGAACTGCTATGCGATAATATCTAACACAATATTACTTGACAACTAATCAAAAAGGGCTTACGCAGCCCCCTTTGATTAATGGACAATTTAAACCAATACATATGGGTGGCAGTTCATTACTCTGCCCACATCGGCATTGCACCGTCAGTTCAGTGACTGGATTTCTCCAGAAGTATCATTATCAAAAATATGTATCATCGCCCCGCACTAATGTTGTGCATTTCGCCAGACATTTATCGCTCCATGCCTTAACTTCAATATTAAATTTCAATACTCCCTCGTATACACATTCATCGTAAAATGAAAGCAGGCTTCTTTTGGCGTATCCGCATAGTGGCTCCACATATCCCACACGTCCCATATGTATGAACCATGTGAAATTTTCAATGTACGCTACAGGAATCTCCTGTATGAAAAACACTTTTGGACTTGCCAGTCCAAAAAGCACATAAGCATACCGGCTGCTACAAACGGTTTATAGATTATGTGCTTTAGCGGAATGGCAAGTTTATACTACCAGTTTATCCGGCCCATATTTTTTTAAAATCCCGTAGAGGATTTCCCTATGCAGTCCGTTTTCCTGACTATATAGTTCCTTCAGTGCGTTTAATTCATCAAAAGTAAGTGTATTCGAGTAGGGACGAAAATCATCTCTCATAAATATCCCACCGTTTTCTCCCTGTTTTGTATAAATTGGATAAGCTGGAGATAAAGACTGAATATCATATTGTATCGTGCGTATGGAAACTCCAAACTCCTGTGCCAGTTCACTTGCTGTCGTATGTCGCCTGATAATGAGCAAATTAATAATTTCTTCCCTGCGATGCGCAGCGTTCATGCTTCACCCCTCTCCCCATTCCCCTTATCTATTGTAAATGCTGAATATGCAATATCCTTGCTTATTGAAAAAACTTTTTCAATTTTTTCATATGCATCCTTCCACGGATTTTCCTTTTTTGCTATTATCTTTCACAAACACATTTACATTTTTTCCCATTGACTTTCCATATGTTACCTGTTAAAATTACTTATAAATTAAACTGCAAATTTATAAACGATATCATTAAGCTGCTACGATTTTAAAACATGGAAATCCTTTCATGTTTTGGCCGTAGCAGTTTTTTATTTTCTGGAGGGACATGCTATATCCACCAAGAATAGCCCGCGCCCAATAGAAGGGCAATTATGCCCTTATGTGTTGTAAACACTCGCCTATTCTCGTACAACACGCAAATCCCCTACGGGAGATTTGCCATTCAGAGCAAGCACTGCCTATGTCATGACACAGGCTCCAATTCCTGCAAGTCCCATCCATACGGAAACTTTCAGGAATTGATACACAGGGGGATAGCCCCCTGACCCCTTAAACGCACAAACATTATATTTTGAAACATTGCCAAAATAAGCAACAGTGAATAAGAAGCTCCCATAAAATCTTGTATCATATACATATTTTCAAAACGCCTGTAGGCAGAAAGGAGTTCCCTTTGTCAGAACGAAACCGCAATATCCCCATACAGTTCTATCTGAACGAGGATGAAGATTACATCCTTACGCAAAAACAAAAAATATCTGGGATGAAAAGCAAGTCCGCTTTCCTGCGCCATCTGGTTTTGTATGGCTACACCTACGACATTGATTATTCAGAACTGAAAGAATACAATACTGCGCTTGCCAGAATCGGGAACAATTTAAACCAGATTACAAAACGCGCAAACCAAACAGGCAGCATCTATGCTGACGACATAAAAGAAGTAAAGGAGCTGATGAAAAAAGTATGGCAATTACAAAAATCCATGCTATCCAAACAACCGTACATAAAGCAATAGCCTATATCTGCTCCCCAGAAAAAACAGATGAAGGCACCTTGATTTCTTCTTTTTGCTGCAGCCCGGAAACTGCCGCCTATGATTTTAAATTTTCATTATCAAAAACATGCCAGTCCGACCCAAACAAAGCCTTCCATCTGATTCAGGCTTTCATGCCGGGGGAAGTTTCCTACGAAGAAGCCCATAAGATTGGCACTGAGCTTGCGGATAAACTTCTTGAGGGAAAGTATTCTTATATCGTGTCTACGCACATTGACAAAGGGCATGTGCATAACCACATTATTTTCTGTGCGGCCGACAACATAAACCACGAAAAGTACCATGACTGCAAGCGGAGTTATTACCATATACGCAGACTCAACGATGAACTTTGCAAAGAACATAATTTGTCTGTCCTTCCCTCTTCTGGCAGACGGGGCAAAAAGTATCATGAATGGCAGACTGAAAGGGATAACTCCTCATGGAAATGCAGACTGAAAAATGACATTGACGAAGCTATCAAAACCTCTGAAACTTATGAAGGCTTTCTTACGCATATCTGCTCAATGGGTTATGAAATTAAGGGACAGTCCCTTGATAAAAATGCTGCAAAATATATCTCTTTCCGTCCTCCAGAACAGGAGCATTTTATCCGTGGCAGCGTCCGTTCCCTTGGCGCGGAATACACAAAGGAACGTATTAAGGAACGCATTGAAACAGGCATTTTTTCACTGCCGCATAAACGCGTTTCCTTCCCTGCCAGAAAAAAACCCCCTGTCCGTGATTTTTCTAAAAAAAGTATCATAGACACTACGGAAAGCAAGTTTGCAGAAAGTCCCGGATTGAAACATTGGGCAGATATACAGAACCTGAAAATAGCTGCCGCAAATTACAGTGAAACAGGTTCCATAGCTGAACTTGAACTGCAAATTTCAGCCAAAACTGCCGACTTGAAAACCAGCCGTAAGAGCCTTGTAAAAATAGAACGCCAGCTCAGGGATTTCGGACAGATTTTAAAATATGCTGAACAATATAAAAGCCATCATATATACCATTTCCGATACCAGAAATCAAAAGATAAAGACCGATATTTTCGTAACCACGAAACAGAATTATTGCTCTACGACGGTGCAAAACATATGCTGAAAAATTTCGGAATCAACCTGAAAACTTTGGATATCGAAAAGCTCCGCAACGACTATGTGGTGTTAGTATATAATAGTGGACAGGGAAAGTTGAACAATCTATACTATC
>CAJTWA010000044.1:25777-38538 GCA_910580195.1 uncultured Lachnospiraceae bacterium | reverse complement strand
GGCATTACAAGGCCTGCAAGGTATTTTTCTCTTATTCAACTGTCAAACTCCCGGGAGGGCAGCCCGGAATTGCCGTCCGCCCCCCAACCCCCATCTTCCACTATTAAATTCCTCCCCCCCCCCCAATAGCCACCCCCACCGCCCGCATCACCAATTTGCCCCCACCCCAAAAATCTGTTCCCAGAAATCTTTGCAAATCCCCCAAACTTATGTTACAATAACCAAGTAAAAAACAGAACATGTGTATCAAATTGTTAGAAAGGGAACAAAAATGGCAAAAAATCAGGATTATGGCGCCAGCAGCATTACCGTACTGGAAGGCCTAGAAGCCGTCCGGAAACGCCCAGGCATGTACATAGGGAGCGTGTCCCGGAAAGGCCTGAACCATTTAATTTACGAAATTGTAGACAATTCTGTAGACGAACATCTGGCAGGATTTTGCGATACCATACACGTAACGCTAGAAGCAGACGGCTCCTGCACCGTAGAAGACAACGGCCGTGGCATCCCTGTTGGGATGCATGAAAAAGGCATGTCCGCAGCCCGCCTTGTCTTTACCACCCTGCACGCAGGGGGCAAATTCGACAACGACGCCTATAAGACCAGCGGCGGCCTCCACGGGGTAGGCTCCTCGGTGGTAAACGCCCTCTCCACTTATCTGGATTTGGAAGTTTACCTAGGCGGGAAAATTTACCATGACCGGTATGAAAGGGGAATCCCAGCATTAGAACTGGACCAAGGCATGCTGCCCGTCACCGGGAAAACAAAAAAGACAGGGACCCGCATCAATTTCCTGCCAGACCCGGAAATTTTTGAAAAGACCCGCTTCAAGGAAGAGGACGTCAAGAGCCGCCTGCATGAAACGGCCTACTTAAACCCAAAACTTACGATTGTATACGAGGACAGGCGGGGGGAAAACCCGGAGCAGCTTACGTTCCATGAGGAAGAAGGGATTATCGGCTTTGTAAAGGATTTAAACCGGAAGGCGGAAGCCGTCCACGAAGTAGTGTATTTCAAAGGGGAAAGCGAAGGGATTACCGTAGAGGCAGCCTTCCAGTATATCAACGAGTTTCATGAAAATGTGCTGGGTTTCTGCAACAATATTTACAATGCAGAAGGGGGCACCCACCTGACAGGCTTTAAAACGGTATTTACCACAGTCATCAACAATTACGCCAAGGAGCTGGGGATTTTAAAGGAAAAAGATTCCAATTTCACCGGGGCGGATGTGCGCAACGGGATGACGGCCGTCATTTCCATCAAGCACCCCAGCCCCCGGTTTGAAGGCCAGACCAAGACAAAACTGGACAACCAAGACGCCTCCCGTGTCACCGGGAAAGTGACGGGGGAGGAAATCCAGCTTTATTTTGACAAAAATCTGGACAACCTGAAAAAAGTCATTGCCTGCGCGGAAAAAGCGGCAAAAATCCGCAAAACGGAAGAAAAAGCCAAGACAAACCTGCTGACAAAGCAGAAATTTTCCTTTGACTCCAACGGGAAATTAGCTAACTGCGAGAGCCGGGACGCCTCCATCTGCGAGATTTTCATTGTGGAGGGGGATTCCGCCGGCGGCTCTGCCAAAACCGCCCGGGACCGGAATTATCAGGCCATCCTGCCCATCCGGGGGAAAATTTTAAACGTGGAAAAAGCCAGCATTGACAAGGTCCTTGCAAATGCAGAAATTAAGACCATGATAAATGCCTTTGGCTGCGGATTTTCCGAAGGGTATGGGAATGACTTTGACATTTCCAAGCTGCGCTATGACAAGATTATTATTATGGCGGACGCGGACGTGGACGGGGCGCATATTTCAACTTTGCTGCTGACGCTGTTTTACCGCTTTTTGCCGGAGCTGATTTTTGAAGGCCATGTGTACATAGCCATGCCGCCCCTTTATAAAGCGATTCCCTCAAAGGGGGCGGAAGAGTACCTCTACGACGACATAGCTTTGGAAAAATACCGGAAACGGCACAAAGGCCCTTTCACCCTCCAGCGGTACAAAGGCTTGGGGGAAATGGATGCAGACCAGCTCTGGGAAACGACCTTAGACCCCAAAACCCGGATCCTGAAACGGGTGGAGATCGAAGACGCAAGGATGGCCTCCGACGTAACGGAAATGCTGATGGGCACGGAGGTGCCGCCCCGGCGGGAATTTATCCACGAACACGCCCATGACGCAGAGCTTGATATATAAAATAAGAATGGCACAGAGCTGCCCAGCCAGAACCCTACACGGCAGGGAACATGGCTGCAGAAGCAGCGGGCAGGGTTTTCCTGCAGGCTGTTTTTAAGGGAACATGGCGGCAGAAGCAGCGGGCAGGGTTTTCCTGCAGGCTGTTTCTAAGAAAAGCTGGGCAGATTTTTTCAGAAAGGATTTACCATGCAGGAAAAGGAACAGATTATCCGGACAGAATATTCGGAATTAATGCAGAAATCATATATAGATTATGCCATGAGCGTAATCATTGCAAGGGCGCTGCCAGACGTGCGGGACGGGCTGAAGCCGGTGCAGCGGAGGACACTTTACGACATGCACGAGCTGGGCATCCGCTACGACAGGCCATACCGGAAATGCGCCCGTATCGTGGGGGACACCATGGGTAAGTACCATCCCCACGGGGACAGCTCCATTTACGAAGCGTTGGTGGTGATGGCGCAGGAGTTTAAGAAAGGGCTGCCCTTGGTGGACGGACATGGGAATTTCGGTTCCATTGAAGGGGACGGGGCGGCGGCCATGCGTTATACAGAAGCCCGCCTCCAGAAAATCACCCAAGAAGCCTACCTTGCGGATTTGGATAAAAACGTGGTGGATTTCGTCCCAAATTTTGACGAAACGGAAAAAGAGCCTTCCGTGCTCCCCGTAAAGGTGCCAAACCTCTTAATCAACGGGGCAGAAGGCATTGCCGTGGGCATGGCCACCAGCATCCCGCCCCACAATTTTTCCGAAGTCATAGATGGGGTGAAGGCCTATATGAAAAACCCGGACATCACTACGGCAGAATTAATGGAGCACATCAAAGGGCCGGATTTCCCCACAGGCGGGATTGTGGTGAACCAGTCAGACCTCCTCAATATTTATGAAACTGGGTCTGGGAAAATAAAAATCCGCGGCAAGGTGGAAACAGAGCAGGGAAAAGGCGGCAAGCAGCGGCTGGTAATCACAGAAATCCCCTACACCATGGTAGGGGCGAACATTGGGAAATTCCTGATGGACGTGTACCATCTGGTGGAAACCCGCAAGACCAGCGACATTGTGGATATTTCAAACCAATCCTCGAAGGAAGGCATCCGGATTGTGCTGGATTTGAAAAAGGGCGCGGACGTGGAAAACCTTTGCAACATGCTTTACAAAAAAACAAGGCTGGAGGACACCTTCGGCGTCAACATGCTTGCCGTGGCAGAAGGCCGGCCGGAAACCATGGGGCTGGTGCCCATCATCCGCCACCATGTAAATTTCCAGTATGAATTGGCTACCCGCAAATACCAGACACTCCTCGCCAAAGAGCTGGAGAAAAAGGAAATCCAAGAAGGGTTAATCAAGGCCTGCGACGTCATCGACCTGATTATCGAAATCCTCCGGGGCTCCAAAAACATCCGCGACGCCAAGGACTGCCTGATGCACGGAAATACGGAAAAAATCGAATTCCGCTACAAAGGCTCCGAAGCCGACGCCAAGCAGCTTTGTTTTACCGAGCGGCAGGCCACGGCCATTTTGGAAATGCGCCTTTACAAGCTGATTGGCTTGGAAATCGAAGCTTTGTTAAAGGAACATGACGCTACCCTTTCCAATATTGCAAAATATGAAGAAATCCTCGGCAGCCGGCCTGTGATGGCAAAAGTCATTATCAAGGAACTCTCCCGGTTCCAGAAGGAATACGGCACGCCCCGCAAGACCGCCATTGAAAACGCGGCAGAAGCCGTCTACGAGGAAAAGAAAACCGAAGAGATGCCCATAGTCCTCCTGATGGACCGGTTTGGATATGTGAAATCCGTAGACGTGCCCACCTATGAGCGGAACAAGGAGGCCGCCGATGCAGAGAATAAGTTTGTCATCCCCTGCATGAACACGGACAAGCTATGCATTTTTACGGACAAAGGGCAGCTCCACACAGTAAAAGCCTTAGACTTGCCCCATGGGAAATTCCGGGACAAGGGGACGCCCCTAGACAATATCAGCAACTATAACAGCAGCGAAGAAGCAATGCTCTGCGTCAGCAGCCTAGGGAACCTGCTGGGGAAAAAACTCCTGTTTGCCAGCAGCAGCGGGATGCTCAAGCAGGTAAAAGGGGAAGAATTCGACGTGTCCAAGCGCACCGTCGCCGCCACAAAGCTGAATGAAGGGGAAACCTTGCTCCTTGTAGAGCCCCTTGCAGGGACGGAGGAAGAAAGCATTGTCATGCAGACAGAGAAAAACATGTTCCTGCGGTTTTTGGCCTCCGACGTGCCGGAGAAGAAAAAAAGCGCCATCGGCGTCCGGGGCATGAAAATCGACGGGAAGGACAGCCTCGCGGCGGTGTACCTCATCGGCAGCGGAGAGCATACCATTAAGGCCAAAGAAAAAGAAATCGCCCTGCACCGGCTACGGATGGCGAACCGGGATGGGAAGGGCGTGAAGAAATAAAGATTGGTTTCCATGGGGCTTATAATAGAAAAAATATTTTGGGGAAGGGCGCTGATAGGGGCAAATCCCTTTGGGTATTCCGGAAGAAAAACTTGGGGGAATGAAAATTTCCTGCTGAAAATCCATGTACACTATGGGTATCTGCTGTAAGGACAACATTATACTGGAAATTTCCTACTAAATATGTTAGAATTTTATCGGTTAGGACAAAAGGCAACGGAACCAAAGCCTGCCAGAGCTGCCAGAATCTTTGGCGTCCATGGCAGGCTGCCGGTACTTTTTGGATGCCAATCATAAGATGGAAAAGAAAAACACAGGTGGGGACATGGAAAAAGAAACAGATATAGTAATCGTAGGCACAGGGGCAGCAGGGCTGTTCTGTGCGCTGCAGCTGCCGGAAAGCATGGAAATCACAATTATCACCAAGGATGAAGCCCAAAACAGCGACTCCTTTCTGGCACAGGGCGGAATCTGTGTCCTGCGCTCCGAAGATGATTTTGAAAGCTACTTTGAGGATACCATGAAGGCAGGGCATTACCGGAACAATCAGGAATCCGTGGAAATGATGATACGCAGTTCCAAAGAAATCATTGATTTGCTGCTGGGATATGGCGTGGAGTTTGAACGGAGGGACGGAGAGCTGGCTTACACAAGGGAAGGCGGCCATTCCCGCCCAAGAATCCTGTTCCACGCGGATGTTACCGGGAAAGAAATTACGGGAAAATTGCTGGCGCAGGCAAGGGCGCGGAAGAACATTGCCATTTATGAGCACACGGAAATGCTGGATTTGCTCTGCAAGGACAATGTTTGCTATGGGATTGTGGCAGCTTGCAGCGCGGACGCACTTGGACAGGCGGAGGAAATGGGCAGCAGCTGCAATGCGGGCACAGCAGGACAGGCGGAGGAGATTGGTAGCAATTGTGATGCGTGCGCATTTGGACAGGCGGAGAAGATTGGCAGCAGTTGTGGGGCAGCAGAAGCCTGTGAGGCGGGCACCGCCAAGAAAGATGGGAAAATGGGAAACCATTTCTGTGATACCTTAGGCGCCTGCAATTTGGATGCCGTGAAAAAGGCCGGGGAAACAGGCAATGTTTCTTGCAAAACGGTAAGAGCAGGCAAGGCCGGGGAAGTATTTCCCATCCGGGCAAAGCAGACCGTGCTTGCCTGCGGCGGCATCGGCGGGCTTTACCGCCACTCCACGAATTTTGCCCACCTGACCGGGGATGGGTTAGCCGTTGCGCTGCGCCATCAGGTACAGCTCCAAGATGTGAATTTTGTGCAGATACATCCCACCACCTTGTATTCCGAAAAACCGGGCAGGCGGTTTTTAATTTCCGAGTCCGTCCGGGGGGAGGGGGCAGTTTTGTATAATG
Source organism: uncultured Lachnospiraceae bacterium (assembly GCA_910580195.1). Taxonomy (GTDB): domain Bacteria; phylum Bacillota; class Clostridia; order Lachnospirales; family Lachnospiraceae; genus Petralouisia. Next base: position 32,544 of record CAJTWA010000044.1, on the reverse strand, counting down.
CCAAGATGGAGCGTTTTGTGGACGAGCTCCTGCCAAGGGATATTGTAACGGCAGCAATTGAAAAGCAGATGGAGGAGGACAAAAAGCCATATGTCTGGCTCTCCATGGAGCATATTGCAAAAGAGGACATTTTAAGCCATTTCCCCAACATCTACCAAAGATGCCTAGAAGAAGGGTACGACGTGACAAAAGAATGTATCCCGGTGGTGCCGGGCCAGCATTATTTTATGGGCGGCGTGCAGTCCGATTTGGAAGGCAGGACCTCCATGGAACGCCTGTATGCAGTAGGGGAAACAAGCTGCAACGGGGTGCATGGGGCAAACCGCTTAGCCAGCAATTCCCTGCTGGAAAGCCTCGTATTTGCAAGGCGCGCAGCCCTTGACATTGCATCAAGCCCCATGCCAGAAGTGGAGGCAGGAAATAGTGTTGGACTTGCATCAGGCTCCATGCCAGAAGTGGAGGCAGGAAAAACTTTTGGCCTTGCACCAGAATCCGTGCCAGAAGGGCAGGCAGGAAAAACTTTTGGCTTTGCACCAGAATCCGTGCCAGAAGGGCAGGCAGAAAAAACTGCCGGCCTTGCATCAGGCTCCGCGCCAGAAGGGCAGGCAGGAAAAATTTTTGTGGGACAAAAAGGAAGGATTTCACAAGAAAAAGTACGTACAACAGATTTATTCCAGCCAGAAAAATATTCAGACAGAAAAAAACTGCAGCAGGAGAACCAAGCCTTGGTGCAGCAGGAAATAGAGAGGATGAAGAAAGCATATGGACAACAAAATAACCATGGAACTAAATGCGGATGAACTGATCCTGCAGGCTTTGCGGGAGGACATTTCCAGTGAGGACGTTACCACAAATGCAGTAATGCGCAAGGCCCAGAAAGGGGAAGCCCAGTTAATCTGCAAGCAGGATGGCGTGCTCGCCGGGCTTTTTGTATTCCGGCGTGTGTTTGAGCTTCTGGATGAGGGAACCAAGGTAGAATTCCAGTTTTCAGACGGGGACAAGGTGAAAAAGGGGGATTTAATTGGAACCGTTTCCGGCGATATCCGCGCCATTCTTTCCGGGGAACGGACAGCCCTTAACTTTTTACAGCGCATGAGCGGGATAGCGACGTATACCAATTCCATTGCCTCCCTGCTGGAAGGGAGCAAGGTAAAGCTTCTGGATACGAGGAAGACTACCCCAAATATGCGTATTTTCGAAAAATATTCCGTGAAGGCCGGCGGCGGATATAACCACCGCTATAACCTTTCCGATGGGATTTTGTTAAAGGACAACCATATTGGCGCAGCCGGGGGCGTGAAAGAAGCCATAGAAATGGCAAAAGAGTATGCACCCTTTGTCCGCAAGATAGAAGTAGAATGTGAAACGGTGGAAATGGTAAAAGAAGCCTTGGAGGCAGGCGCAGACATTATCATGCTGGACAACATGGGCGTGGAAGAAATGCAGGAGGCCATCGCAGCCATTGACGGGAAAGCAGAGATAGAATGTTCCGGCAATGTCACGAAAGAAAATATTGGACATTATATTTCCCTTGGCGTAGATTACATTTCCAGCGGGGCGCTGACCCATTCTGCGCCGATTATGGATATTTCCCTGAAAAACCTCCATGCGGTGTAAGTGTGATAGTTCCCATGTATAGCCGAGGATAATTTTTCCATAAAGACTACGGGCAATGTTGGATGAATAAAACTATTTGGCATAGCAGACATATATGGTATTTGCAATTACTTAATACAGGAAAGAGGTTGTAGGGGTATAGGGCACTGTTCTGAAAGATTGGACAGTGCCTTTTTATCTTATTAGGGCGGATTTTTTTAATGCAATAGCGCAGGGATTCTGCCGAATTAATTTGAACTCAAATTTCTATCACAATTAAATTCCATAATAAGATTGTAATATTTTTTAAATAATATTAAAATTAGGGTAAATCCTAAATTATACTTTATAGAAGGAGAGTAGAATGGACCATTTAGACGAATTAGAAGCAGAAGCCATATACATTATGCGGGAAGTGGCTGCGGAATGTGAGAAACCAGTAATGCTATATTCCATCGGCAAGGATTCTTCCGTCATGCTGCGTTTAGCTATGAAAGCGTTTTATCCAGAGAAGCCGCCTTTTCCATTCCTGCACGTGAATACTACATGGAAATTCCGGGAAATGATAGAATTCCGGGATGAAACAGCACGGAACTTAGGGATTGAAATGTTGGAATATATCAATGAAGAAGGGTTAAGGCAGGGAATTAATCCGTTTGACCATGGTGCTGCCTATACAGATATAATGAAAACACAGGCATTGAAACAGGCGTTGGACAAATATGGGTTTACAGCAGCTTTTGGCGGAGGAAGAAGGGATGAGGAAAAGTCAAGGGCAAAAGAGCGGATTTTTTCATTCCGAAGCGAAAGCCATGCGTGGGATCCTAAGAACCAAAGGCCAGAGATGTGGAAATTATTCAATACCAGAATAAAACAGGGGGAAAGCATCCGGGTATTTCCACTGTCCAATTGGACGGAAAAAGATATTTGGCAGTACATTAAGCGGGAGAATATCCCAATCGTTTCTCTGTACTTTGCGAAACCGAGGCCTGTGGTTTCACGGGATGGCCAGTTGATTATGGCAGATGATGACAGGCTGAAGCTAAAGGAAGGGGAGAAAATTGAAACAAGGACAGTCCGGTTCCGTACGCTTGGGTGCTATCCCCTGACAGGGGCAATGGAATCAGAGGCAGCCACGCTGGATGCAATTATAGAAGAAACCCTGTCATCGGTAGAATCAGAACGGACAAGCCGGATTATTGATTCCGACGGCGGTGCAGCCAGTATGGAAAAAAGGAAACGAGAGGGATATTTTTAACTATGAAAAATGAATTATTAAAATTTATCACCTGCGGAAGCGTGGATGATGGGAAATCAACATTGATTGGCCATATGCTCTATGATGCAAAATTAATTTTTGCAGACCAGAAACGGGCATTGGAATTGGATTCCAGAGTGGGTTCTAGGGATGGGAAAATTGATTATTCGTTGCTTTTAGACGGACTGATGGCAGAACGGGAGCAGGGGATTACAATAGATGTGGCATACCGCTATTTCAGTACGGAGCGCAGAAGTTTTATTGTGGCAGATACGCCGGGGCATGAAGAATATACCAGAAATATGGCAGTAGGCGCGTCATTTGCTTCTCTGGCAGTTATTTTGACAGATGCAAGCCAAGGGGTGCTGCAGCAGACTAGGCGCCATGCAAGGATATGCTCCTTAATGGGAATCCGTCATTTTGTATTTGCAGTTAATAAAATGGATTTGGTTGGATATGACCAGAAACGGTTTAAGAAAATTGAAAAAGAAATAAAAATCCTTATGGCGGAATTTGATTATGCAACATTGCAAATTATTCCAGTATCAGCCACAGAAGGGGATAACATTACCCGTAAATCTGAGAAAATGATGTGGTATAATGGTGATACCTTACTTTGCTATTTGGAAGAGGTGGACGTAAGCGAGAAGGAGAATAAAAAGGAGTTTTCCATGCCTGTACAGCGGGTATGCCGGCCTAATCAGGATTTCCGCGGATTTCAGGGACAAATTTCATCTGGCGAAGTTGCAGTGGGGGATGAAATTACTGTTATGCCAAGCAAGGAAAGGGCAAGGGTAACAAAAATTTTCCAAGGGGACATGTCAGTGGAACAAAGCGGCTATGGGCAGGCAGTTACTATCCAGTTGGATACGGAAATTGATGTTTCCAGAGGATGTGTTTTGGAAAAAGACTATAAACTTTCTATTGGCCATATGTTTGCAGCTTCTATTTTGTGGATGGATGACAACAGCCTGATTGCTGGGAGGAATTTTTGGCTGAAAACAGGTACGCAATTAATTTCGGCAACAGTAATGAACATCAAATATAAGATTGATGTGAATACTGGCGCAGAGGTATACACGGATGCCATTTATAAGAATGAAATAGCTTTTTGTGAAATTTCTACGGGAAGCAACATCGTATTTGACCGTTTTGAAAGTAACCGGGAATTAGGTTCCCTGATTTTGATTGACCGAATTACAAATATGACATCTGCCTGTGGGACAATTATATATCCTTTGGAAAGGGGGAAAAACCTGACATGGCATAGCATGGACATTACAAGGGAAATGCGCGAGGGCAGGCTGGAGCAGAAAGCTATCACTATTTGGATGACAGGGCTTTCTGGTGCAGGTAAGTCTACGTTAGCAAATGCTTTGGAAAAACGGCTGTTTGCCATGGGCAAGCATACGATGCTTCTGGATGGGGACAATATCCGGATGGGTTTAAATAAAAACCTTGGGTTTACAGAGAAAGATAGGATAGAAAATATCCGTAGGATTGCAGAAGTAAGCAAGCTGATGAATGATGCAGGGCTGATTGTAATAACTTCCTTTATTTCGCCTTATAGAATGGAGCGGAGGAATGCAAAGGAGATTATAGGGGAGCGTTTTATAGAAGTGTATGTAAGCACGCCGCTGGAAGAATGTGAAAAACGTGATGCCAAAGGGCTGTACCAAGAAGCCCGGATGGGAAAGATTGCTAATTTTACAGGGATATCTGGGCGGTATGAAGAGCCGGAACATCCAGATATCGTTGTGGATACCAGTAAACACAGCATAGAGGAATGTGTGGAAATTCTTTTGGATGGGTTAGGAAAGTATTTAAGAGGATGACAAGATGGCAACAGTATATCTGTGTATTGGGACCCAGAAAACAGGAACTACTTCCTTACAGTATTTTATGAGGGCAAATGAAGGAGCCTTGAAAAAGCAGGGATATAGTTATCCATATATGGATATTGGGATTCCAGATGCATATTATAAAAATAGGAATGCGCATTTTTTAGTTTATCATTCCCCAGATTCTGTGGAAGAAGAGGAGAAAAAAGAAAAAGCTTACCAGATTTTAGGAAAATTAGCGGAAGAATATGAGAATATTGTGTTATCAGATGAAATAATCTGGTATCAATGCAATAAAATAAAGAATTTTTGGGAAGATGTGTGTGAAAAATTCCGAAAAATAAATTGTGATTTAAAAATTGTAGTATATTTACGGAGGCAAGATGCAATCATCCAATCGCTTTGGAACCAAAAAGTGAAAGGGCTCCCCGGGATTACAGAAGATTTCCAGACATATTTTCAGAAAAAGATGTATTCTTATTTTCCCTTGGATTATTATGCGCACCTCCAGAAAATAGCAGGTTATGTGGGAAAAGAAAATATGTTAGTCCGGATATATGAGAATGGGCAGTTTGAAGGAAAAAACCACGATTTATTGTCTGATTATTTAGATACATTGGGGATTGATTTCAATGAGGACTTTGTAGTCGCAGAAGAAACACTGAACCATGGGCTGGATGGAAATTTTGTTGAGATGAAGCGTATCCTGAATGGAATCAAAGAATATCAGGGCTTGGATAACTTTATGAGGATGCCTATGACATATGCCAGCGACGCCAGGCTAGAACAGAATCCCCAGAAAAAGAGCAGTATGTTCCTTTATGAAGAGCAGGTTGGGTTCCTCAAAAAGTACGAAGAAAGCAATGCAAAAACAGCAAAGGAATTTTTAGGCAGGGAAGATGGTGTGCTTTTCCGGGAACCTGTACAGGAACTCCCTACATGGGATGGCAATAATAGTGAAATGTACCAAGACCTTTTTGCAGTTATGGCAGAAATGTTCTGTGCCCAAGAAAAAAAGATTAACAGCCTAAAAAAAGAAATCCGGGCAATCAATAACAGCTTGATTTTCCGGGGTTACCGAAAAGCAAAAAAGATGCTGAAAAGCAAATAGCATATGGAGAATAAGACATGGATTACAACGAAAGCAAATACGGCCAAATCGCCGAAGCAAACTTCCTAAAAGGCTATAACTGCACCCAATCAGTATTCCTAGCCTTTTCCGATTTGCATGGCATGGACCAAAAAACAGCCGCAAGGCTCAGCTCCTCCTTCGGCGCCGGCATGGGCAGGCTGCGGGAAGTCTGCGGGACAGTCAGCGGCATGTTCCTCGTAGCCGGAATTCTCTACGGCTACGAAGACCCCAAAGACTACCAAGGCAAAAAAGAGCACTACGGGAGGATCCAAGAGCTTGCCCACGCCTTCGAGGAAGAAAACGGCTCCATCGTCTGCCGGGAACTATTAGGCCTAAACAAGAAAAAAGACGAACCAACCCCAGAACAAAGAACCGAAGAATACTACAAAAAACGCCCCTGCGGAAAATTGGTATATCTGGCAGCAGCAATCATGGAACAATATATCAAAGAACACCCGCTGGAGGATCAGTAAACAATACCCCAGCGGACAATACCCCAGCAGTTACATACAGGGTTGAGCTTGTATGTAACTGCTGGGATTTTTTAATTGGTTATCCCTCTTTTCCCATAGTCCAGCTCCACCCCAATGCTTGCAGCATCCTTCAAGCGAAACACCCCAGCGTTTGCAGCATCCGGCAAACCAAACCTCCCAAAACATGCAGCATCCGGCAGGCCAAACCTCCCAAAACATGCAGCATCCGGCAGGCCAAATCTCCCAAAGCATGCAGCATCCGGCAGCCCAATTCCAAAACTTGCAGCACCCAGCAAACAGTCACCCAGCAGCCTCCAGCTATCAGCAGTAAATTAAGCATATTTTTCAATACACAGGCAGTCCAGAAGGGCTCTCCCTAAGCAAACAATCCATGGGCGCCCTTAGTGAAGGTGAAATCCACTGCTTACGAAGACTTAGGAAGGAGGGCTTTCCCGACTTTCTTAGTC
>CAJTWA010000044.1:0-25767 GCA_910580195.1 uncultured Lachnospiraceae bacterium | reverse complement strand
CTGCCGTCCGCCCCCCCCCAAAAACTTCCCATTCTACCCTGTTTGCACCATCCGCCCCCAAGTCTGCCCATTCTACTCATTTGCACCATCTCCCGCCCCCTCCGAAAACTGCCCATTCTACTCTGTTTGCACCATCCACCCCCAAATCCCCCTCCTTCCCGCCCATATTGCGCATCCATCCCCAAACCTCCCCCATTCCCCCATACACCACGAACCACGCCCCCCATTTCCCCAACCACATCTACACCAAGCCCCCAAACCCATAATTCTAAACTTTTTATAAAATATGAAATTCCATATTGACAAAAAAAATCCATAGTGCTACATTATGTACATAAGAATTAGCACTCGATATAAATGAGTGCTAATAACTAAAATGAAAAGCACATCTATAGAACAGAAGGCTGAACAAGGAGGAATTGTAATGAAGTTAGTACCATTAGGTGACAGAGTTGTATTAAAGCAGTGTGAAGCTGAAGAAACCACAAAGTCCGGCATCATCCTAGCAGGAAGCGCACAGGAGAAGCCGCAAGAGGCAACAGTAGTAGCTGTAGGCCCTGGCGGAATGGTAGACGGCAAAGAAGTAACCATGCAGGTAAAAGAAGGGGATAAAGTCATTTATTCCAAGTATGCAGGGAATGAAGTAAAGGTTGACGGGGAAGAATACATCATCGTAAAACAGAACGACATCCTCGCAATCGTAGAAGGCTAAAAAGGCAGGAACACTTAAAAATATAGAAGAAAAAGGAGACGAACCATCATGGCAAAGGAATTGAAGTATGGCACAGAAGCTAGGGCAGCATTAGAAGCCGGCGTAGATAAATTAGCAAATACCGTAAGGGTAACCTTAGGGCCAAAAGGAAGGAACGTAGTATTGGATAAATCCTTCGGCGCACCCTTGATTACCAACGACGGCGTAACCATTGCAAAAGAAATCGAACTGGAAGACGCATTTGAAAATATGGGAGCACAGCTTGTTAAGGAAGTAGCAACCAAAACCAACGACGTTGCCGGGGACGGTACTACCACAGCAACCGTTTTGGCACAGGCAATGATTAAGGAAGGCATGAAGAACTTAGAAGCAGGCGCAAACCCAATCGTTTTACGCCGCGGCATGAAGAAAGCAACCGAGAAAGCCATCGAATCCATTGCAGCCATGAGCCAGAAGGTAAACGGCAAAGACCAGATTGCAAAGGTAGCAGCAATCTCCGCAGGGGACGAGGAAGTCGGGAACTTGGTAGCAGACGCCATGGAGAAGGTTTCCAATGACGGCGTTATCACAATTGAAGAATCCAAGACTATGCAGACAGAGCTGGATTTGGTAGAAGGGATGCAGTTTGACCGTGGGTACATTTCCGCGTACATGGCAACCGACATGGACAAAATGGAAGCTGTATTGGATGACCCATATATCCTGATTACCGATAAGAAAATCAGCAATATCCAAGAAATCCTTCCGCTGTTAGAGCAGGTAGTACAGTCCGGCGCAAGGCTCTTAATTATCGCAGAGGACATTGAAGGGGAAGCCCTCACCACATTGATTGTAAATAAGCTCCGCGGCACCTTCAACGTAGTGGCAGTAAAAGCCCCAGGCTATGGCGACAGAAGGAAGGCAATGCTTGAGGACATCGCAATCCTGACCGGCGGGCAGGTAATTTCCGAGGAAGTAGGCCTTGAACTGAAAGAAACCACCATGGACCAGCTTGGCCGTGCGAAATCTGTTAAAGTCCAGAAAGAAAATACCATTATCGTGGACGGCGAAGGGGACAAAGATGCAATTGCAGCAAGGGTTGCACAAATCCGCACACAGATTGACGAAACAACCTCTGAATTTGACAAAGAAAAATTACAGGAAAGGCTTGCAAAACTGGCAGGCGGCGTAGCAGTCATCCGCGTAGGCGCAGCAACGGAAACAGAAATGAAGGAAAGCAAGCTGCGCATGGAAGATGCCCTGAACTCCACAAGGGCAGCTGTAGAAGAAGGTATTATCGCAGGGGGCGGCTCCGCATACATCCATGCAGCAAAAGAAGTTGCAGCATTGGCAGAAAACATGGACGGCGATGAAAAGACCGGCGCAAAAGTAATCTTAAAGGCATTGGAATCCCCATTGTTCTACATTGCAGCAAATGCAGGCTTAGAAGGCGCAGTCATTATCAACAAAGTAAAAGAATCCGAACCGGGCGTAGGTTTTGACGCAACGAAAGAAGAGTATGTCAACATGGTAGAAGCAGGCATCCTTGACCCAGTAAAGGTAACAAGGAGCGCACTGCAGAATGCAACTTCTGTAGCATCCACCCTGCTCACCACCGAATCCGTAGTGGCAAACATCAAAGAAGACGTTCCGGCAATGCCAGCAGGCGGTGGCGGAATGGGCATGATGTAAGCCCCAGACAGAGAAAAAGTGCAGCAGGCAAAAGATTATGCTGCCTAAGGCTCCAAAATAGAGAAGGGGCTGCCATAGGAAAGGGAATGTTATTTCCCTTGAATATGGCAGCCCTTTTCATTTTATAGGAAAAAACAGCGCAATACGATGATGTGTGGGATTTTATAGCTTTCCTATAGGGAAGGCCGGAATAATATTATGTAGCTTTAAAGTTTGCAGCTCCCCTATCAGATAAAAACTTTCCAAGAAGATACCCTCATTTGCTGGGGCAGCGCCACTGCCCGGTTCCCAAAGCATTTCCAGTGAAATATCCATTTTTTTCAAGCGCTGTACCCGATTTGTTTATTGACAGCCCGGCAATTATACCATAAAATTATAGGCAGCACGGTAAAATAGATAAGGGCAGAAATTTTCTGCATAGCCAAAAAAGAGATTGAAGCAATCGGCACAAAGCCAAAAGAAAGGAATCACAGAAGGAGGAACGTTCGGTGGGAAAAATAGCAATAGTCACAGACAGCAACAGCGGGATTACCCAAGCAGAGGCAAAGGAATATGGGGTAAATGTCCTGCCCATGCCCTTTTTTATCAATGGGGAAACTTATTTTGAAGATATTGACTTGACGCAGGAAGAATTTTATGAAAAGTTAGAAGGAAATGCAGACATTTCCACATCCATGCCAGCCATCGGCTCCGTGACGGATTTGTGGGAACAGCTTCTGGAAGAATATGAAGGGATTGTCCATATCCCTATGTCCAGCGGCTTAAGCAGTTCCTGCGAAACAGCCATTATGCTGTCGCAGGAATATGATGGAAAGGTGCAGGTCGTAAATAACCAGCGGATTTCCGTCACCCAGAAACAGGCAGTCCTAGACGCGGCGGAGTTGGCAAAGCGCGGGAAAAATGCAGAGGAAATCAAAGTATTTCTGGAGGAAACAAAGTTCGATTCCAGCATTTATATTATGGTAGATACTTTAACGTACCTGAAAAAAGGCGGCAGGATTACCCCGGCAGCCGCAGCCCTTGGCACATTGCTGAAATTAAAGCCTGTGCTGCAGATCCAAGGGGACAAGCTGGATGCCTTTGCCAAGGCAAGGACAGTAAAACAGGCCAAAAACATCATGATAGACGCCGTGAAAAATGATTTTAAGAAGCGTTTCGGCGATGAGGAAGGGAAAAATATGTACCTTTACATTGCCTACACCAAGGATCGGCAGACTGCCTTAGAATTTAAGGAACAGGTGCAGGAGGCTTTCCCCCAAGCAGAAATTACCATGACAGACCCCCTTTCCTTAAGCGTAGCCTGCCATATCGGGCCGGGCTCCTTAGCGCTTGCCTGTGCGAAGAAGCTTCCGCCAGCATAGGGGGAACCATGGCATTGCCAGTGCAAAGAATCTTCTGCCAGCATAAAAAATACCCATTGGGGTTATAAAATGCGGAAGGGCTGCTGCAAAACAAAGGAATTTTACCGTATGTTGTACAATAATAGCCAAAATTTTACGGTATGCTGTAGAGAATCCTTGTTTTGCAGCAGCCTCTTTGCTACCCTATAGGAAACCGAGGGTAAAACGGTGCAAATAAGATGTCAAGTCTGCTGGTGGAGGAAGGTAATCATTTGGCAGTCCTTGCAGATTTCTAAATAGGCATTTCCCTCCATGCCGTCCAATACCGTGTCCCATTGGATTTGGGCAAGGTATTTCATAGGTTTCCCGCAGTTTGGGCAAAGCTTAATCTCACAGTCCTGAATCCAGAACCCAAAGCCGCCGATGGAAGAGCCGCCCTCCCAGTCCGCCGCATACCTTGGCGGGACAGGGGCGTCCCCCAAAACATAAAGGTTGGAACAAAGCTCCTCAATCCCCGCATCCCCCAAATAGTCTTCTTCCATGGAACATCCTTCCCCAAAGAACACCTCACTTTTGCCATTTACTACATACCTGCAGTAATCACCATCGGAATAAGAAAAACAGTTGGGGCAGCATTTTGCCTGAATGGCGCCGTCAATCCCAAGGAAAGAAAGCCGCGGGTCGCTGCCGTCAATTTCCATCAGGTTCACAATGGCACAGCCGCATTTCGGGCAGGTTTCCCCCGTCTTAACCCCAATTTTTACAGGGCTTTTTTTCTTTTCCTCCAAAGTCCCCTTTACCATAGGATAACATTCCCGAAAATTCGTTTCCAAGAAATTCCCATCCTTATCATAGGACCACCCGCCATAAACAGCATAACATGAGGGATTCACATACAGTTTTTCCCTCCATTTCCGGGGATGATGCTCCAATTCTAAAAACGCTTGGAATACTTCCTCACCCCCATGGACTGCTAGGCACAAGAGCAGGCGCCCGGCAAGGCCCGCATCCGTGCTGTCCTCCATTACCATCCCTAACATCTTTTTCACCACGCCCTCAGGCGCGTCCTTGTACAGCTCGCAAGGGTAAAAAGCCCCTTTTTGGAAAGCAATTTCAGCCAATGCCGCGGTATCAATGTCCCTATAATCCAACAGCTTCTTAAATAAATCCCACTCTTTTTCCAACGCCCCCGTTTCCTCAATTTCCCTGCAAACCTGCCGGAGGGCTAAATCCAGCTCCCCCTGCGTCATCGCCAGTATCCTATTCCGTTCATTTTCCTCCCGGCAGGAAGCACAAATCCCATCAAAATAAATTTCCCTGCCGCATTGCTTGCATTTCTGCACCTCTGCCATAAAAACCACCCATTCCTTTCGTTTTGCTTAGCCCTCACCGGATCCGCGGCAAATTCCACCTATAATGCGCTGCCAACAGCCTTACCACAACCACAGCCACAGAACTCACCAGCATCGCCCCAATATCAGGCACCGCCCTGCACAGGAAAATATATAAAACCGCCCCAATCAGCGCCGCACAGGCATACACATGCTTAATAAAAACAAAGGGCGTTTCCCCTGCCATCACATCCCGCATCATCCCCCCGCCAATCCCCGTAACCACCCCCACAAAAACCAGCAGGAACAAGTTATCGAAATGCCTCCCCTCCAAATCCATGGCCGTGCGGATGCCCATAACCGTAAAAATCCCAAGCCCCACCGCATCCAGCGCGCTCATCACCCGTTCGTAACGCTCCAAAAACGTACTCTCCAGCAGCTCCTTTTTCACAAAGAACACAACAAAAAGCAGGCAGGAGGTCAGGATGGCCGTCCCCACATAAGCAAAGTTTTGGAACATTTTCGGTGGATGGATGCCAAGGAGCAGGTCCCGGATGCATCCCCCGCCCACCGCAGTGGTAATGCCCAAAACATTGACGCCGAAAATATCCATATTTTTCCGTATCCCCAGCATTGCCCCAGAAGAAGCAAAGGCAATGGTCCCCACAATTTCCAAAAGGAAAATAAAAAGTCCTGAATAAGACATTGGAAGGCTCCTTTCCGTCAATGAATCCCCTTGATTATACAAAAAGCCGCCTTAAAATACAATGGTGAAATGGAAAACAGTTTTTGCAGGATTCCAAACCCAGCTGCTCGCCGCAAGGAAAGGCATCCACCCAAGGCTTCATTCTTTCATGGACTTGCAGCTTTCCAGCCAGAAGGTTATAATAAGGGAACAGGGAGAATGATTGCCATGTCAGATATCAATTTGGAATATTACAAAATTTTTTATTATGTAGGGAAAGTAAAAAGCATCACCCTAGCAGCAGAGGAGCTTGCCGTTTCCCAGCCCGCCGTAAGCCAAGCCATCCGGCATTTAGAGGAATCCTTGGGCAGCCCCCTTTTCGTGCGTACCTCCAAGGGCGTCCGCTTCACCCCGGAAGGGGAAATGCTCTATTCCTTCGTGCAGCGGGGCTATGGATACATCCAGCAGGGGGAGCGGAAAATCCGGGAAATGCTGGATTTGGAAACCGGGGAAATCCGCATTGGGGCCAGCGATATGACCCTGCAGTTTTACTTGCTGGAAGTCTTAGAGCAGTTCCATGAAAAATACCCCGGCATCAAAGTTGCAGTCACCAACGCCCCCACCCCAGAAACCTTAAAGCATTTACAGGACGGAAAAATCGACTTCGGCGTAGTCAGCGCCCCCTTAAACAGCCGCCGCGGCTGGAAAGCCAAAAAAGTGCGGAAAATTCAGGACGTATTTGTAGCAGGGAGAAAATTTGAATTTTTACGCGGCCAGAGGCTCACCTACCCCCAGCTTGCCAGCCTGCCCGTGCTCTGCCTCGAAAAAAACACCTCCACCCGGAACTACGTAGACAATTTTCTGGAAAAAAATGGCGTTTCCCTCTCGCCGGAATTCGAACTAGCCACCAGCAACATCCTCATCCAGTTCGCAAGGAAAGGCCTTGGCATTGCCAGCGTAGTCCAAGATTTTGCAGAAGAATTCCTGCGCTCCGGGGAACTCTTCCTGCTGGAATTCCCGGAAAAAATCCCAGCAAGGGACTTCTGCGTGGTAACAGATGAGCGGATTCCCGTATCTGCAGCCGCAGGAAAACTCTTAGAAATGGTCCATGGGCGTCCTTAGCGCAGGCAAAATGCATTGTGTAGGAAGGTTTAGGGACAGGGATTTTCCCGGAAATTTTTAGCCGCAATGTACAGAGTTAGCATGTAAGGCTCAGTTGTTTGCGGAGGTGAAAGGATAGTGGCTTTTCTGGAACCTCTTAGTTACAGTGTGCGGTTAGCCTGCAGGGTTCAGTTCGTGTGAGGAATTGCTGCCCGCCCCAAGCTAAGCCCATAAGAAATAATTATGCTGCCCATAAAAAACATTGATTTTACTTATACTATAAATTGCGCTATACTAGTCAATGTTGGGAACCCTGCATGTTCCAGTCCGCAGGGTACAGAAAGCAAAGGAGGAACTAAAATGGTAAATGCAATTGTTGGTGCAAACTGGGGAGATGAAGGCAAAGGGAAAATCACCGATATGATGGCAAAAGAAGCTGATATTATCGTGCGTTTCCAAGGCGGCGCAAACGCCGGCCATACCATTGTCAACGATTATGGGAAATTTGCCCTCCACACCTTGCCAAGCGGCGTGTTCTACGGCCATACCACAAGCATCATTGGAAACGGGGTGGCGCTGAATATCCCGGTGCTTTTTGAGGAAATCCAGTCCATTGTGGACAGGGGCGTGCCTAAGCCCAGAATTCTGGTGTCCGACCGCGCCCAAATGGTAATGTCCTACCACATTTTGTTCGACCAGTATGAGGAAGAACGGCTGGGAGGGAAATCCTTTGGCTCCACAAAATCAGGGATTGCGCCATTTTATTCAGATAAATATGCGAAAACCGGGTTTCAGGTCAGCGAACTTTTCGAAGGAGGGCACCTAAAAGAAAAAGTGCAGCGTGTCTGTGAAACGAAAAATGTCATGCTGGAGTACTTATACCATAAGCCCCTGCTAGACCCGGAAAAATTGCTGGAAGAACTGAAAAGCTACCGGGAAATGGTAGGGCCTTATGTCTGCGATACCTCCGCCTATCTCTGGAAAGCCATACAGGAAGGCAAGAACATCCTGCTGGAAGGCCAGCTAGGCTCCTTGAAGGATCCGGACCACGGGATTTACCCCATGGTGACCTCTTCGTCCACGCTGGCAGCTTACGGGGCGATCGGGGCTGGGATCCCGCCTTATGAAATCAAGAAAATCATTACGGTATGCAAGGCGTATTCCTCCTCCGTAGGGGCAGGCGCTTTTGTCAGCGAGATTTTCGGCGAAGAAGCGGACGAACTGCGGCGGCGGGGCGGCGACGGCGGCGAGTATGGCGCAACCACTGGGCGGCCAAGGCGCATGGGATGGTTCGACACGGTCGCCAGCAAATATGGCTGCCGCATCCAAGGGACCACGGACGTTGCCTTTACCGTGCTGGATGTGCTGGGCTATCTGGACGAAATACCAGTGTGCACCGGGTACGAAATCGACGGGGAAGTTACCACGGAATTCCCAGCTACCGTAAAATTAGAACAGGCAAAGCCAGTGCTTGAGGTTCTGCCGGGATGGAACTGCGACATCCGCGGCATCAGGAAGTATGAAGACTTGCCAAAGAACTGCCGGAATTATGTGGAATTTGTAGAAAAGCACATCGGGTTCCCCATTACCATGATTTCCAATGGGCCGGGCAGGGACGACATTATTTACCGCAATCAGGGATAAGCAAGACGGCATGGTTTGCCGCAATCAGGGATAAGCAAGGCGGCATGATTTGCCGCAATCAGGGATAAGGGAAGGAATATGATAAAAAATATAGTATTTGACGTAGGGAAAGTTCTGGTGGACTTTGACTGGCAAGGGTTTATGGACACCCTTGGCTTTCCGCCGGATGTGTATGAAAAAGTAGCAAATGCAACTGTCCTCTCAGAACTGTGGAATGAATTTGACCGGAGCAAGCTGCCAGACGAGGAAATCTTGGAAGGGTTTCTGGAAAAAGCCCCGGACTGCAGAAAAGAAATCATGCAGTTTTGGGACAATATGGGAGGCTGCATCAAGCAGTATGGATATTCCCGTGCATGGATTAAAAGCCTTCAGGGACGTGGGTATGGGGTGTACCTTTTATCCAATTATTCCAGAAGGATGTATTCCCAGAGCATTGAGGAGCTTTCCTTCGTGGAGGATGTGGACGGCGCTGTCTTTTCCTATGAAGTCCAGTCCACCAAGCCGGAACCGGAAATTTATCAGGCATTGTTCCAGAACTACCAGCTGGATCCAACGGAATGTGTATTTTTGGACGATAACCGGGCGAATATTGTTGCCGCCAACCAGCTTGGCATGGCAACCATCCTGTTCCACACCAAGCCGCAGGCCGAGGCAGAACTGAAAAGCTTAGGGGTGGAATAGCCCCAAGGCTTTTTAAAGTCCTGCGGGCAAGATATTTAAGGCATACAGGGAATCCCTGTGAAAAGATAAGATGTGATTGCCTGTGTTTACTATGCTGCAGGAAAGGGCGGCCGGGACAGCTGCCCTTCCCCATGTAAGTTTACCACATTCAGAGAATATTCCCGTTTTGCCTGCGCAGCAATTTTATGGAACAATGATAAACTGGCAGCGCGCAATTTTGTGGAACAATGATAAGCTGCCAGCACGCTATTCTATAGAACAACGTTAACTGCCAGCGTACTATTCTATGGAACAATGATAAGCTGGCAGCACGCTATTCTATGGGACAATATTAAGCTGCCAGCGCACTATTTTTATAAAGCTGTTTAAAGCAGGTTTTGGCATCATTTCTATGGAACCATCTTTGGCATCATTTCTATGGAACCATCCTATTTTGCCTCCGCATCATTTTCTGTATCTTTCCCAAAATTTTTCTTAATCAGCCGGTAGACAAAGCCATATGCCCAAAGGAGCACCGGCAGCACAAAGCTGGAAAAAAGAGCCGCCATGAACATTGGGAAAAAGTCTTTCCCAAGCAAAGCGAACACTAAAGTGGAAAGGTAAAGCCCAACCAGCAAGGCAATGCCAAGGATTGCTAAAATCCTCTGTACTTTTTTCATTTTCCGTCCCTCCGTTCTGTGTCATATACTTATCATAGCCCCAACCAGAGGCTTTGGCAAGAGAATTTTACAAATGCTTGTTGTCTGGCACAAAATCTAGTATAATAGAAGGGCTAAAAGCCTAGCGTGCGCCTGAAAAATGTTTTCTGCCATCTGCGCCCCGCAGCTTGTACCCGCAGTGCGTGATGGAAGATTTATTCTTTCACAGGTTTCAGGACCTGCTGCTTGCAGCGTTCGTGGAGAAGTGGCTGGGAAGGGATATCCTGTTGCTTGCAGGGGGCGGTTCGTTTTTCATCCACATTTTGGCACGTATATAAAAATCCGGTTCTGTGCGCTGGGCAGGATTTACATAAGAGAGGGAAAGGACATGGAACAGTTTTTGCAGGGAATGAAAGATGGGAGCCCCATTGGCATCGGTTATTTTTCGGTTTCTTTTACGTTTGGGCTTGCGGCGGTGGCCTCCGGCCTAAGCTGGTGGGAATCGCTGCTGGTTTCCATGATGAACCTGACTTCTGCCGGGCAGTTTGCCGGAATTACGGTGATGGCTGCGGCAGGCTCTTATCTGGAACTGGCTGTTTCCCAATTTGTGATTAATCTTAGGTATGCGCTGATGAGCATTTCCTTATCCCAGAAAGTGGACAGCCGGTTTGGGGCAGCCAAAAAACTTATTTTAGGGTTTGCAAATACAGATGAGATTTTTGCAGTAGCCATGAGCCGGGAAGGGGAGGTTGGCAGCCGCTATTTCTGCGGCCTTGCAGTACTTCCGTATCTGGGCTGGACGTTGGGGACTTTAGCCGGGGCAGTCTGCGGGAACATCCTTCCCCGGCAGGTCAGCGATGCCCTTGGCCTTGCCATTTATGGGATGTTTATCGCCATTGTGGTACCCGCGGCAAAAAAGGACAGCCGCATCCTTAAGATGGTGCTGCTGGCAGTTGCCTTAAGCTGCTGTATTTACTATGTGCCTATGTTCCAGCATATTTCCGGGGGCTTTTCCATCATCATCTGCGCAGTAGCTGCTTCTGCGGCAGGCGCGCTGTTTTTCCCAATAGAAGAAGAGGCATAAAAAGCAGCCGCTGCATGGGGCAAGCTGCCATATGCAGCAGGTTAATCTGGGGCAGCAAAATATGCATAAAAAGCAGTAGGCACACAGGAGGAATAGGAGGGAACTTTATGGAATCAGGGAATTTTTGGCTGTATCTGCTGGTGATGTTCGGGGTAACATACTTAATCCGGGTGCTGCCTTTTGTGGTATTCCACAAGAAAATTGAAAATAAATATGCCCGTTCATTTTTGGCCTATATCCCATATACGGTGCTTGGGGCCATGACGTTCCCGGCTGTGCTCTATGCCACCGGCTCCACGGTGACGGCAGTTGCCGGGGTTGCCGCAGCCTTTTTTGCGGCCTACCGGGGAAAAGGGCTGTTTACCGTTGCAGTCTGCGCCAGCGCCACAGCTTTTGCAGTTGGGCTTTTTTTGTAGTGCTGCAGCGTCTTGGCTTTTGCAGTTAGTTTTTTGCAGTGATAGAAAGCCCGGTGCTTTGCCAGAATTGTGCGGGAGCATAAAAAGATAATCTGGGGCTAATCCGTGGATAGTAATAAATAGCGGGCAAGCCCGGTGCATGGCTCGTTGCTGGCAGAAATAAAATTTTTCAAATAAAGGAGGAAACTATTATGGCAAATATTCCAACCCCACATATTGAAGCAAAAGCAGGTGATTTTGCAAAAACCGTATTAATGCCGGGGGATCCCCTGCGGGCAAAATACATTGCAGAAACGTACCTAGAAGAGCCCCGCTGCGTCAGCCAAGTCCGCGGGATGCTGGCCTACACTGGGACTTACAAGGGGAAAGAGATTTCCGTCATGGGTTCCGGCATGGGGATGCCTTCCATGGGGATTTATTCTTATGAGCTCTACAACTTCTACGGCGTGGAAAACATTATCCGGGTAGGCTCCGCAGGCGCCATTTTGGATGATGTCAATGTCATGGACGTGGTCATCGGGATGGGGGCTTCGGTGGTGTCCAGTTACCCAGACCAGTTTGGGTGCCCCGGGCACATAGCCCCTTTGGCAGACTACTATCTGCTGAACACGGCCGTAGAAAGCGCGAAAGATTTAGGGACCCCAGTCCGGGTGGGGAACATCCTTTCCGAAGACGCATTTTACTCAGACCTGCCGGGCGGCAAGGACTGCTTTAAGAAAATGGGCGTGCTTGCAGTAGAAATGGAGAGCGGCGCCCTGTATTTAAACGCAGCCCGGGCAGGGAAACGCGCCCTGTGCATCCTGACAATTTCCGACCATCTTTACAGGCCGGAGGAGCTGTCTTCCCAGCAGCGGCAGACAGGGTTTGGGAAAATGATTGAAATTGCGCTGGAAACGGCACGGCGGGCATAGTGTTATAACTCCAGTTCTTCAATGATGCAATCATAGTCTTTGCGGAGGGTTGCCATTAACAGTGCGTCGGACGCGCGGATTGCTTCAGCAACGGTATCCCACCCAGCAGATGCCACAGCGTTGCAGAATTCAGCGACAGTTGGAAACGGTCATTTCCCGGATTCAGGTAAATTCCCATAAGGATAGGCTCCTTTCATTGCGATATAAGACATTTTGCTTGATATTGGCAAAAATGGCAAGTTTGCTGGCAAAATCTTCCGCCTAGAAAAAATAGGGCAGTGAAAAACTTCTTGACATTCCCTGGAAGTTAGTATATACTAACCATAAATGATAACTATTCTCAAATAGACAGGAGGATTTGCCATGGGTACTGTTCTGGTTGGCGCGGCTGTGCTGCTCATTGCCGTAGGCGCAGGCCGCAGCATTTACAAAAGCAAAAGGGATGGGAATTGCTGCGGCTCTTGCAGCGGATGCACCAAATGCAGTGAAAATTTTAGGAAAAATTAAGAAAACCGTAAGATACGCCTTCTGGGATTGTGTTATGATAAATATGCATGAAATTTCGTTATCATATGCTCAGGAGGTGTTTTTTATGCGGAAGAAAAAGAGCAAGAAAAAATCGCAGATTAGGCTGGTTGCCGTAGCCGCTGCCCTTGTAGTTACAGCGGCCGCGCTTTTTGCAGGGCGGCATATGATTGTACAGGAAATTAAGACAAAAGCAGCCGTAGAAATCGGGAAGAAAATATTTGAAGGCCAGATGGGGAAGAATGTGAATATCGGCGGGGCTGACATTGACGTTTCAGGCATCGCGGGCCAGTTGGAAGACCAAGACGTGCAGCAGGTTACGGAGATTGCAGAGAAATATATTTCCCCGGAAAATATCCAGCAGGCCGCATCTTTGGCGGCAAGCGGGGACATGGAAGGCTTGCAGGCTTTGGCAGAAGGGCAGGTCACAGAAGAGGATAGGGCAAAATTGGAGGAACTCTATGAAAAATACAAGGGTCTTCTGGAAAATTATGTGCCGCAATAAGCGGGAGATTGCATCATATTGGCGTTGCAGGGAATCAGGCAGGGCGGCCATATTCCACAAATCCTGCACAAACCCTGCCATCCGCTTCTTGCAAAAGCGGATCTGAAATGCTGCAAACTCTGCCATCCGCTTCTTGCAAAAGCGAACCTGAAATGCTACAATAGTAAAAATAAGCCGCCGGACAGGCGTGGCGCCCAAGGGCATGTTTATTTGCAGAACGTTGCTGTTCTTTTGGGACCATGGCAATATGGGAACAGCCAGCAGGCCCGCGGGTGTAAGAATTTACAGGCATGGGAGGAAAAAATGGGAAATATTATGGATAAGCTGCCCCGGCAGATGAAAGCAAAAGAACCGGACGCAGAGCGGGAGAAAGTACTAAGCAGGATGCAGCAGGATGATTTTTTATTGAAGCAGATTGACGAATTCCGGGAAAAGGCCAAGCAGCTGCAGAGCATTTTAGTGACGAAAGAAAATAAGGTAGACGAGCTCCAAGGGGTATTGGAGGAGCGGGAAGAACAGGCAAGGCAGTTACAGCAGGCGCTGGAGGAGCAGCAGAAAGAAGCAGATTTGCTTGTCCGGGGCGTGCAGAAGCAGATAGACGCCATGGTTGCAAGGGTGGACGCCCAGATTAAGGCCATGGAAGGGAGCATCACCAGTGAAATCGACGCTTTGGATGCACGGGTCCTTGGGCAGGTAAAGGCTTTGGACGACAATTCCAAGCAAGGGAACGCCCTGGTTGCCCAGTCGCTGGAAAAAGTTTCCGGGGCAATGGAGCAGAATATGCAGGAGATTTCCGGGACTGTTGACCGAAGGATTCGGGACATTTCCGATATGGCTGACCAGAAAATGGAAGAGATGGGTGCCTTAGTGGAACAGAACATGAAATCTGTGTCCGAACAGTCCAGTCAGGGCATGGCGGAACTGTCAGCATCCGTAGGCAAAGGCATGAAAGAGGTTTCCGCCTTGGTAGGCCAGAAAATGCATGACTTGGCTGCCGTGGTAGATTTGAGGACGGAGCGGGTCTGCACTGCGGCGGATCAGACATTGCAGAATTTCCCTGATATTTTAGGCCAGAAAACAGAGGAACAGACGAAAGAGCTGGAATCCCTCCTTACCGGGATTTCCGGCAAGCTGGACAATATGAAGGCAGAGGTTTCTAAGAATTCTTTGGATTCCCAAAAGGAGCTGAATGGGAAACTTGACCGGATGGGGACGGATATTTCCAAAATTTCCGGCGATTCCCAGAAGGAACTGCTGGAAAAATTAGGCGCGCTGGAAGAAGAGATTGGGAAAATTACAGAGCTCACCCAGAAAGACGTTGCGGAAAAATTGGACGCTGTAAAGGCGGAACTCAGCGAGAAAGTCCACAACGAAAATGTTAAATGCTACCGGAATGTCCAGTCCCTTGTAGAAGAGATGAAGCGGAACATGGAAACAGCAGAAGAGGGCAGCCGCAAGATGGTGAAAGGCAGCTTACGGACAGCCATTATCCTTGCAGCCGCAAACCTTGCAGGCATCCTTGGGATTGCAGGGCATCTGATGGGATGGTTCTGATGAAGAAGAAGGAACGCCCCGCCCAGCACAAAAGCAATAAAAATACAGGGAAAAACAGCAAAGCCCCAAGCACAGGGAAAGCCAAGGGCAGCCCGGGCCATGGGAAACAAGAATGGAAGCCCGGGAACATGCTTTACCCCGTCCCGGCAGTGCTGGTGACGGCAACAGGCATGGACGGGCAGGACAATATTATCACAGTGGCATGGGCAGGGACTGTCTGCACCAACCCGCCCATGGTTTCCATTTCTGTCCGCCCAGAACGGTATTCCTACCATATGATAAAAGAAACCGGGGAGTTCGTCCTGAACCTTTCCACGAAAGAGCTTGCCTATGCCACAGATTTCTGCGGGGTGAAGTCCGGGCGCGAGGTGGACAAGTTCCGGGAACTGCACCTCACCCGGCAAAAAGCCTCCAAGGTCCGCCCGCCCCTGATTGGGGAAAGCCCCGTGAACATTGAGTGCAAGGTGTCGGACTGCATCGCCCTCGGCTCCCACCATATGTTTCTGGCTAAAGTGGCAGCCGTCCATATTTCAGAGGAGTACTTGGACGGAACGGGGAGATTCCATTTGGAGCAGGCAGAGCCCATTGTGTACTCCCATGGCTCCTATTTTGCTTTGGGGGATGCCCTTGGGAAATTTGGCTACAGCGTCAGGAAGAAGCAGAAAAAGTAAGAAAATATCCGAAAACAGTAGATGATATGCCAAAAAGGTGTTATAATAGTTAAAATGAAGCACAGATGCTGCTGGCAAGGGGCAGCAGCTAAAGTGAAGAATGTTGTAAGAGTAAAAGAAAAGGGAGTGGTCTTTTTGGAACATGCATCTTTGTTTAACAATTCAAAATTCTGTGCAATATGCCGCGGTTCCCTTCCGGACGATTATGAAGATGAACTTTGCCCATTCTGTAAGGAGAACCAGTTATTTTCGGAAGTGAAGGATTATATCCGTTCTAGGGATGTGACGGAATATCAGGTGGCGGAATATTTTAATATCCCCCGCAGGCTGGTGAAAAAGTGGATTATGGAAGGCAGGATTGAATATAAGGAGGACGAGGAACGCTTAGATACCCTCCACTGTTCAAACTGCGGCGTCCCCATTACCTTTGGGCATCTCTGCCAGAAGTGTTACCGTGAGATGAATAATCTGGAACGTGCAGGGTTTGCAGCATTTCAGGCTGGCTCTGATGATAACCGGATGAGGTTTTTGGAAAAAGGGGATTCTTCCAAGGAAAAGTAAGGGCGGTAATTTCTGGTTGGCACATGCCAAGGCATGGTGTAGTATAATTAAGTAAGGCGGGCAGCCTGAGTGCCAGCCAAAGCGTTGGCATAAGGTGTTGTGCCTTACGGGTTTTGGTGGGGTTGGTGTTTCCCACATTTTGTTTAGGCTGTATAAGCAGATGTAAGAAAACAAAAACATAGGGAAAGCTCTGCGGATGCAGGGCTTTCCCTATACCCAAAAAGAAAACAGCCTACCAGATGCAGCTCATCTGTTCCCTTATCAAAAAAAGCGTAGCAGCCCCATCTGCTCCCTTATCAAAAAAAGCGTAGCAGCCCCATCTGTTCCCTTATCAGAAAAAGCATAGCAGCCCCATCTGCTCCCTTATCAGAAAAAGCGTAGCAGTTCCATCTGTTACCTTATCAGCAAATCCATTAAGAACGCATACACCTCTTCATTCTGCTTTTTCCAATTCTCACACACCGCCTCCGCCTGCTCCTTCGTCTTAGCAAGGACTGTCAAATCCACCAACGCACGGTCTTTTTCCTTAATCTGGCACCGGACGGCATATTCCTGCGCCGTAGTCTTATAATAATCTGCAATTACGGAGATTTCCTGCCTAAGCTCCATCTTATTTTCCGCAAAATAAGTAAGCACGTCCGCCTTGATGGCAGATGAAATCTTGTCCGGGAAGAAAGAAAGGGTTTCCCGGCCGGCAGGGGTAATGTAGTAGCAGGTATTGTTGTGGGTGGGCTTTGCATGGATAAGTTCCGCGCTAAGCAGTCCATTGATGGCCTGCTGGATCGTAAAATAAGTGGTGTACCCCTTATCCAGCACGAAATTGGAAATCTGGGTATTCGTCAGCGGGAAATCCACATGGTCTAACATATATAATACAATCAGTTTATATTGGGTCAGGGCTTCTGCCATTGCTTTCACCATTCCTTTCTAAAGACAAGACATATGGATATCGGTTTTTTACACCCTTATCCAGAACGGGCTGGATACTTTCTTCTTTCCTGCGTCTGATTCCCTGCCGCCTGCTACGCTTTTGGGGAAGTAGCAGGTGCCGGGGCATATGAAATCCCGCTAGCCTTGCTGCCTGATATGCTTTTGGGAAAAGGGCAGGGATGATTCAGTTCTGGTAATCGGCCAGCCTTCCGGCCGGGCAATCTGAAGCAAGGCGTATCAAATAGCCTGCAATCAGTCAGCCCGTTCTAGTGTACTGCTTGAATATCATCCAGATTGTACATTGGCTAAACTCATCGGAAGTATTTCCCCTGCCAAGTGTCCTGCTCTTTCAGGGACTGATGGATTTGGTTTAAGACGCTGCGCTTTGCGCGGCTCCATAAGGGAGCCATCAGCAGTTCCCTTGGCCCGTCCCCAGTCAGCCGGTGGATGGTGATGGAGGGAGGCAGGATTTCTAAGCAGCGGCAAACCAGCCCGCAGTATTCCTCCTGCGTAAAAAGAGGGAACGGATGCTCCCGGTACAGGGCGCCCAAGTCGGTGTCCGACAAGACGTGCAGAAGCTGCAGCTTTACCCCAAATACAGGCAGGCGCCCCACATAGGAAACGGTTTCCAGCATCTGTGCCTTAGTTTCCCCCGGCAGCCCTAAAATAATATGGATAATGGCTGGGATGCCCCGCTGGCGGAGCTTAAGGACAGCCTCATGGAAACATTCCAAGGAAAACCCGCTGCGGATGAATCGGCTGGTTTCTGGGTGGATGGTCTGCAGGCCTAGCTCTACCCAAACCGGCTTGATGCGGTTCAGCTCCCCCAGCAGTTCCAAGACTGCTTCTGGAAGGCAGTCCGGCCGGGTGGCAATGGAAAGGATTACCACGTCCGGGTCTTTGATTGCATCCATAAAAAGTTCCCGCAGCTTTTCTGCTGGGGCATATGTGTTGGTGTATGCCTGAAAATAAGCGATAAATTTCCGGCAGTTCCGCTTCTGCATAAGCTGCCCTTTGGCAGCAGCCAACTGGTCTGGGATAGGCGCACAGCCGTTTTGGGCAAAATCCCCGCTGCCTGCGGAACTGCAGAAAATGCATCCCCGGCTCCCCAGCGTCCCATCCCGGTTGGGGCAGGTCATGCCCCCGTTTAAAGAGAGCCGGTAGACCTTTTCCCCAAAAGCCTGTTTTAAATAGTAGTCGACGGAATAATACCGCTTTTCACCCCAAAACATGGGCTTACCTTGGAATATGGGATTTTACGGCATTGCTTACGGCCTGTGCCACCCGCGGGTCAAAAGCCTCTGGCAGGATAAAATCTTCATTAAGCTGCCCTTCGGGGACAAGCCCGGCAATGGCCTCTGCTGCAGCCAGCTTCATTTCTTCTGTAATCTGGGATGCCCGCCCTTCCAGCGCGCCTTTGAAAATCCCGGGGAACGCGATCACGTTGTTGACTTGGTTGGGGAAATCGCTGCGGCCTGTGCCTACGACTTTTGCCCCGGCAGCTTTTGCAATGTCCGGCATAATTTCCGGCACAGGGTTTGCCATGGCAAAGAGGATGGCGTCCTTGTTCATGGAGGACACCATGGCGGAATCCACAATCCCGGGGGCGGAAACGCCTACAAAAATATCCGCCCCCTGCAAAGCATCCGCAAGGGTTCCGGTTTTTTGCCCAAGGTTGGTAAGGCCGGCCATTTTTTCCTGCATCCAGTTCAGGCCCGGATAGCCTTTGTGGATAATCCCATGGCGGTCGCACATGGTAATATCCTGGAACCCATATTTTAAGAGCAGCCGGGCAATGGCAATGCCGGCAGAGCCTGCCCCATTGATGACAGCCCGGCAGTTTTCCTTTTGTTTCCCGGTGGCTTTCAATGCATTGATAATCCCAGCCAGCACCACGATGGCCGTGCCATGCTGGTCGTCATGGAAGACTGGGATGGAAAGGGTTTCTTTGAGCCGCTCCTCAATTTCAAAGCAGCGGGGGGCGGAAATATCCTCTAGGTTGATGCCACCAAAGCCCGGCGCAAGGTAAGTGACGGCTTTGATAATCTCTTCCGTATCCTGTGTATCAAGGCAGATGGGCACTGCGTTGATGCCCCCAAATTCTTTAAAAAGGACGCATTTCCCTTCCATGACAGGCATGGCGGCATAAGGGCCGATGTTCCCAAGGCCAAGGACTGCGCTTCCGTCAGAAACCACTGCCACAGTATTCGCTTTCATGGTGTAGAGGTATGCCTGTTCCGGATCCTCGGCAATCAGCTTGCAGGGCTCCGCCACTCCCGGCGTATATGCGATGGACAGGTCTTCCCGGTTTTTTACCGGGGCTTTGGAAACGGTTTCCAGTTTGCCGTTCCATTCTTTATGGAGAAAAATTGCTTTTTCACTGTTTGTCATAATTTACCATTCCTTTCCAAAATGAACTATTTAAAGGATATCATGAAAAATTTTACAAATCAAGAAAAAAAGGACTTCCTATTTAGAAAAAGATGGTGTATAATATAATTCATTGAAATTTCTGTGATATGAATAATCATTGTCTAATCTGACAGGGATTCCCAATAATGGCAGTTAAAGGAGAATAATATGAGAGAAAAGTATGAAAGTTTATCAGTGAGCGTGTTGAAAGAGGTAGCAAAGGCGAGAGGGTTAAAGCATCTTTCAGGGCTGAAAAAAGGAGAATTGGTGGAATTGATGCTGAAAGAAGATGCAAAAGCTGCCGAGGGGGAAAATGGGGAAAAAGAAGAAGGGAAAGCAGCAGGGGAACCGGAACGGAAAGCTGCTGGCAAAAATACGGAGGGAAAAGAGGAAATAAAACAGCCGGAGCGGAAATCCCCGAATAAGGGCAGCGAGGAAAAGGAGGAAATAAAGCAGCCAGAGCGCAGGGCTTCTGGCCGGAATACGGAAGAGCGGGAAGATGCAAGGCAGCCAGAACGCAGGGCGGCCAGCCGGAATACAGAGGAGCGGGAAGATACAAGGCAGCCAGAGCGTAAGTATGTCAGCCGGAATACAGAGGAGCGGGAAGATGCAAGGCAGCCGGAGCGTAAGTATGTCAGCCGGAATACGGAAGAGCGGGAAGATGCAAGGCAGCCGGAGCGGAGGTTTTCTGGCAGGAACGGGGAGGAACGGCAAAACAACGTCCCAGAACGCAAGCCTTCCCGCATTATTACGGCGGACGGGATTGAGATTGACAACCCGGAACTGGACAGCGGCGTAAGCGCCCATGGGATTTTGGAAGTCATGCCGGATGGGTATGGGTTCATCCGGTGCGAGAATTACCTCCCGGGGGACCAGGACGTGTATGTTTCCCCTTCCCAAATCCGTAAATTTGGCTTGAAAACAGGGGATATTATCCATGGGAACACAAGGGTTAAGACCCAGCAGGAGAAGTTCAGCGCGCTTCTTTACATCAAAAGCATCAATGGGAACCACCCTTCCGAAATCCTGCGCAGGCCTAATTTTGAGGACCTGACGCCGATTTTCCCCAACGAGCGGATCCGCTTGGAAACGGACCGCAGCGCCATTGCCATGCGGATTATGGACGTGGTTTCCCCCATCGGGAAGGGGCAGCGCGGGATGATTGTGTCGCCCCCCAAGGCAGGGAAAACCACGCTGCTCAAGCAGGTAGCAAAGGCAGTCACAAGGAACAACCCGGACATGCACCTGATTATCCTTTTGATAGACGAACGCCCGGAAGAAGTGACAGACATCAAGGAGGCCATCGAAGGGAAACACGTGGAAGTCATTTATTCCACCTTCGACGAGCTGCCGGAACACCACAAGCGGGTATCGGAAATGGTAATTGAGCGGGCAAGGCGCCTTGTGGAGCATGGGAAAGACGTCATGATCCTCTTAGACAGCATCACCCGCCTTGCAAGGGCCTATAACCTGATTGTCCCCCCCAGCGGCAGGACCCTCTCCGGCGGTATTGACCCGGCGGCATTACATATGCCCAAGCGGTTTTTCGGCGCGGCCCGCAACATGCGGGAAGGGGGCAGCATTACCATCCTTGCAACCGCGCTGGTAGATACCGGGAGCCGTATGGACGACGTAATTTATGAGGAATTCAAGGGCACCGGCAATATGGAAATCATCTTGGACCGGAAACTTTCCGAACGGAGGATTTTCCCAGCCGTGGACATTACCAAGTCCGGCACAAGGCGGGAAGATTTGCTCCTAAACCGGGAAGAGCAGGAGGCGGTGGAGATTATGCGCCGCGCCATCAACGGCATGAAGGCAGACGAGGCCGTGGAAAGCATACTGAACCTCTTCGTGCGCACCAACACCAACCGGGAATTCTGCCAGATGATAAAGAAAACAAAACTTTTGTAAAGATTGCCCAAAAGCCCCTGCACTGCAAAGAAAACAAAACTTTTGTAAGAATTTCTCAAAAGAACTTGCATCTTAAAAAAATCTATGCTACAATAATAAAGCTGTTGCATAAGCAGCATAATTGTGGAAAATCTAGGCAGCAGATTTAGAATACAGTGTGAAGAGGTGAAATCATGAGAGAAGGAATCCATCCAGAGTATTATCAGGCAACGGTAACCTGCAACTGTGGGAATACATTCGTGACAGGTTCAACCAAGAAAGATATTCATGTGGAAATCTGTTCCAAATGCCATCCGTTCTACACCGGCCAGCAGAAGACTGCACAGGCGCGCGGGCGTATTGACAAGTTCAATAAGAAGTATGGCATAAACAATCAGTAAGAATTTTTACAGGCTCCGTGAACAGATGTGTGAGCGCAGCAAAGGGAGGATGTCTTTTTTGTGGACATCCTCTATTTTTTTAGGAAGGGAGTGGGCGGATTGGCTTATTCTGGGATTGGCGGGCAGGCCGTCATGGAAGGCGTCATGATGAAGAACAAGGAAAGCTATGCCGTGGCAGTCCGCAAGCCGGACGGGGAGATTATTGTGGAAAAGCGGGAATACGGCGGGATTTGCAGGAATGAAACACTCCGGAACATGGTATTCCTGCGGGGCATCATCAATTTTATCGAATCCATGGCGCTGGGGATGTCCTGCCTTACCTTTTCCGCATCCTTTTTTGAAGAAGAGGGGACCGTTGAGCGGGACGCCAAGAAGGAGCGGCTGGAGATGGGGCTTACCATCTGCCTTTCCATTGTGATGGCAGTCGCCATTTTTATGGTGCTCCCCTTTGGCCTGTCTTTGCTGTTCCAAGGCCATATCAAGTCGGAAACCGTGGTAATACTCATCGAAGGGGGCATGCGGCTTTTGATATTCCTTGGGTATATCCTGCTGATTTCCCAGCTTGAGGACATTAAGCGGGTGTTCATGTACCACGGCGCAGAGCATAAATGCATTAACTGCATAGAGCACGGTATGGACCTGACCGTGGAAAATGTAAAGAAAAGCTCAAAGGAGCATAAACGCTGCGGCACCAGTTTCTTGTTTTTTGTAGTAATCATCACGATTTTAGCCACCATGTTTATCCGGGTGGACTCAAAAATACTGCGCCTTGTGCTGCGGCTTGCCATTGTCCCGCTGGTTGCAGGGGTGTCCTATGAAGTAATCCGCCTTGCAGGCAGGAGCGAGAACATCCTGGTGGATCTTTTGAGCAAGCCGGGGCTGTGGATGCAGAAGCTGACGACGAAGGAGCCGGACGAAAGCATGATAGAAGTGGGGATTGCCTCCGTGGAGGCAGTGTTCCAATGGGAAGAATTTGTGGAGAGCATAAGGGAGAAAAAGGATGACGTTTGAGGGTGCATTGGAGTATGGCAAAGGGCTTTTGGAGAAGGCAGGGGTCTTAGATTACCAGCTTGACGCATGGTACCTGATGGAATATGCCTGCAAAATATGCAAAAGCGAATATTATCTCTGTGCCAAAGAGGAAATGGAAGACGAGGCCTTCCAAGAATATACGCTTTTGCTGAAAAAACGGGGGGAGCGGGTACCTTTGCAGTATATTACCGGGGTGCAGGAATTTATGGGGCTTCCGTTCAAGGTAAATTCCCATGTGCTAATTCCTAGGCAGGATACGGAAACCTTGGTGGAAGAAGCCTTGAAGGTGTTAGAGCCCGGCATGGAAGTGCTGGACTTGTGCACTGGTTCCGGCTGCATTATCATAAGCCTTCTAAAACACGCAAGGGTAAAGATCACAGGCACGGCCAGCGACATTTCCAAGCAGGCCTTGCTGATTGCCAAGGAAAATGCAAAGCACAACCAAGTGGAGGCAGAGCTGGTGCGCAGCGACCTGTTCCAGAATATTACCGGGAAATATGATATCATTATTTCCAACCCTCCCTACATCCCCACAGGGGAAATCCCGGGGCTGATGCCGGAAGTCCGGGATTTTGAGCCTTTGGAGGCTTTGGACGGGGCAGAAGACGGGCTTTTCTTTTACCGGGAAATTGCCCGCATGGGGAGGAAATTTTTAAAATCAAACGGATACCTGTATTTTGAAATCGGCCATGACCAAGGGAGGCGGGTAGCTTTCCTGATGGAAGAGAATGGGTTCCGTAATATAAAAGTCATCAAGGACCTTGCAGGGAATGACCGGGTGGCCTTCGGCAACCTGCCTGCAGTGAAATAGGAAAAAGAGCGTGCGGGAACTTAGTTCCTGTAACATAGACAGAGAGGAAGAAGAACATGTTTGACAGGTTAGAAGATATCCTTCTTCGGTTTGAAGAGATTATGAACCAGCTCAGTGAGCCGGATGTGGCGAACGACACCAACCGGTTCCGCAAGCTGATGAAGGAGCAGAGCGATTTAGCCCCAATTGTGGACGCTTATAAAGAGTATAAGCAGGCAAAGCAGAACATTGAGGACTCCCTTGCCATGCTGGAGGAAGAAAGCGACGAAGAGATGCGGGAGCTTGCCAAGGAGGAATTGAATGATTCCAAAGCCAAGGTGGAAGAACTGGAAAAGAAGCTGAAAATCCTCCTGCTGCCCAAAGACCCTAACGACGATAAGAACGTAATAGTGGAAATCCGGGCAGGGGCAGGCGGGGATGAAGCAGCCTTGTTTGCAGCGGAAATTTACCGGATGTATGTGCATTTTGCAGAAAGCCACCGTTGGAAGGTGGAACTGGTGGAATGTGAGGAAATCGGCATTGGCGGCATGAAAAACGTTACTTTCATGATTACCGGGCAGGGGGCCTATTCCGTCATGAAATATGAATCCGGCGTGCACCGGGTGCAGCGCGTGCCGGAAACGGAATCCGGCGGCCGCATCCATACCTCCACCATTACCGTGGCAGTCATGCCGGAGGCAGAGGAAGTGGACGTGGTGATTGATGAAAAAGATATCCGCATCGACGTCATGCGCGCATCCGGGAACGGGGGCCAGTGCGTCAATACCACGGACTCCGCGGTGCGCTTAACCCATTACCCTACCGGGATTGTCATTTACAGCCAGACAGAGAAATCCCAGCTGCAGAATAAAGATAAGGCCTTCGCCCTGCTCCGGGCAAAGCTTTACGATATTGAATGTCAGAAGCAGCATGACGCAGAAGCAGAAGCAAGGCGCAGCCAGATTGGCACCGGGGACCGCTCTGAGAAAATCAGGACGTATAATTTCCCTCAAGGCCGCGTGACAGACCACCGGATTAACCTGACGCTGTATAAGCTGGATAAGGTGATGGATGGGGATATCCAAGAGATTGTGGATGCATGTATTGCAGCCGACCAGGCGGCGAAGCTGACGAATATGGGCGAAAGTGCCTGAGTGCCTGAGAGTTGTGTTTGGGCGGTGGTTTTGGAAAAGTCAGCATAGATGAGAATCGAATAAAAATGGAAAAAGACGGTCATGGACAGTTTCATCGGCTGTCTTTTTGCATTTTGGGTTTTATGGATGCACTGTACAGCCTATTTGGGCAGTATGGATGTATGCATAGCCCCTGCCGGAAAAAGCGGTGGTTCTTTTTTTGTTGCGGTGGTGTTGGGCAGCGTGATATACTTATATCAAGTAGGAAGTTTAGAAGCTTGAGAAAAGAAAATCGTATGGGAAACGACAGGTGATAAGGGATAGAGTGCATGATAAAAATTTCAACCATAAAATATAGAAAGATGCAGGGAGGATTTTGTATGTCTGAAAGATTAACATGGGAAGAAATTCAGGAAAGATACCCAGACCAGTGGGTTGGGCTTGTAGATGTAAAATATGTAGATGATGACGGTATCTCTATTGAGTCAGCAGTAATAAAATATTTGGATAAAACAAAGAGTGAGTTAACGATGAAGGCGTTAAATGGCGAAATTGTTTCAAGATATACAACGCCGGATCATATTTTCCAATTGGGAATGTTGGGGGTATTGCGATGAAACAGTTTACATTAAGGCTGGATAAGAAACAGCAGAGGCCTGTTGTGCTTTTGAATGATGCATTGACAGCGTTGCTGGACACAGGCGCGGTTATTCCAGTTCTGCCTGGCAATAGAATGATATAGGGACAGTGTCAGAGCAGTAAAACAGAGTTTTTGGGAGTGTAGGTGGAAATGGAATAACGATAGGAAAAAGACGGTCATGGACAGCTTCTATCGGCTGTCTTTTTGCATTTTGGGTTTTATGGATGCACTGTCTTTCACAAAATTCGTAAAATCAAAGCCTTCAAACATATTTTCGATTCCTCCCATTCTGATTCAATTTCGATTTTCCAGTATGTCAAATTCCGATATTACACTCTCTGTCACTTCCCGGCAAATGGGAATTTCACTCTCTGATAAGAAAACCTTGTTCAGTTTTGCAATCAACAAAACAGGTATCGAATGCTACAGCAAGTACAT
This sequence comes from uncultured Lachnospiraceae bacterium, assembly GCA_910580195.1. Taxonomy (GTDB): domain Bacteria; phylum Bacillota; class Clostridia; order Lachnospirales; family Lachnospiraceae; genus Petralouisia. Next base: position 68 of record CAJTWA010000044.1, on the reverse strand, counting down.
CATCCCAATTTTTCTATAAATGAGCAAATTTGAATTTTTACCAGCTACAAAAAAATTTACAATAAAAT
>CAJTWA010000043.1 GCA_910580195.1 uncultured Lachnospiraceae bacterium | reverse complement strand
CAACGCTGACAGAAGCATTGCGAAAGACATTTGAAAATCGTGGACATACCTTTACGGTGGAACAATTTGAGCAAGTAATGGCTTTTGGCAGTGATGAAGCGATGCAGAAGAAATGGAAAGCCTTTGTCCGTAAAATCGACACGAAAACGGAGGATTACAGTACTGTGTTGAAAACAATAAAAGCCTTCTTGGCAAAACCGTTTACAGAGGCAGTTGTATGCAAAAAATTTGATAAAAAATGGGCTGCTACTAAGGACAAGTGGATGTGAATTGGGGGAATAGAATAATGAGCAATCTTAAAGACATATTTGAAAAAGAATCAATAGTTAAAGATATAGAGAAAACGCATAAAGGAGAAATCGACCTTTACTATATAGATCCGCCGTATAATACGGGACATAATGACTTTACTTATGATGTACCTTTGTGAATTTTGAGGACTTGTTTAAGCATAGCAAATGGATTTCCTTTATGTCAGAAAGATTAAATATTGCAAAAAAACTCCTTTCATATGAAGGTGCAATATTTATTCAAATTGATGATAACGAGCAAGCACCACTAAAACTATTGTGCGATGATGCGTTCGGTGCAGATAATTTTATGGGTATTATTATCCAAAACAAAATGAATGTAAAAAATGATACTGTAAACATACAGAAAAACCTCGAATATATTCTTGCATATAGAAAGAAAAACCTTTACATTAACGGTTCTCGTGTAAAACCTACATTATTGCAGATTAAAGAGAAATATCGTCCTGCCTTAAAAGAGGGGAATAGACATTATTATGTCGGTGATGCAATTACCACTCGTGGTGAGGGTGGTACTCTTAATGCCCGACCAAATCTTGGCTATACGGTATATTACAACCCCGAAGCAGACGATAAAATTGCCGTAGCAGATTATGATATAGAGTTAGCTCGTACTTCTAATTCTATTGAAGAAATTTATTCCCACGATGAAGCACTGATAGAAAAAGGCTACGTTCCTATTTTACCGCCAATGGTACGTGGCAAGTTAGGATATTGGACTTATTGTGGATTATTCTACAAATAACGGAACTAATGTTTTGACGAATGTAATGGGTGTAAGAGCCACATTCAGCAATCCTAAAAATTTAGATTTGATTGGATACCTTGTTTCGCTTAAACAAGGAAAGAATAATACAGTCTTAGATTTCTTTGCCGGCTCTGGTACAACGGGACACGCTGTTATGAAACTAAATGCCGAAGGCGGAGGAAACCGCAAATTTATCCTTTGTACCAATAACGAAAATAATATTTGCCGCGAAGTTACATACGAGCGTATCAAGCGCGTGATTTTTCCGGCTATTTTTTGCCGGTTTTGGCCGCTGGAAATGAAAAGCACCACGCGGCAACTCCCTGCCGCGTGGTGCCCTTTTGCTACTTCGGTTCTGCTTCGCCTTTCTTCTTCGCTCCGCAGCTGCACTGATAGTAGTCAATGTATTTTACTTTCTTTGGCACAAATATGTTCTGGTAATTGCTGGGCTCACCTTTGAGGATATGATTTGTAGTATGCTCACTTTCTTTACAAAAACAATATCCATATGTCCTACAAATTGCACTATGCTTTGAACACTCTTCGCAATATTTCTTTTCGCTAAGGACTACTTTCCCACAAACACACTTTATGCCAGGCATGTTGACGGTCTTTGTCTTTTTGTGCGCTTTCCAGCTATGGCCAGACACCGTGACGGAGAGTTTCTTCGCGCTGCTTTTGTACTTGACCGTGACTGTCGCCTTGCCATTCTTTTTTGGTACTAATTTCCCCCCCCCTTGCTAACTGCCACTACTTTCGGGCTGCTGCTCCGGCAGGTGGCCTTGGAAGTCACCACGCTTTTTCCTGATTTCACAGTTAAGCGGATTTCTTTCTTCCCGTGCACTGTCAGCTTGGAGCCGGACAGCTTCACGCCGCTTTTGGGGGACTTTACGGACACTGTCAATTTCTTCGTTGCCGCCTGTGCGGGCATTGCCGGGAGAACCGGGATTGCCATCATAAGTGCAAGCGCCAATGCAGTGCCTTTGAGCCAATAGTTCCTTTTCTTTTCCATAAAAATCATCCTTTCTTCTTTTTTCTGCATTATACCACGAAATAACAGGCAGGTACAGGGTTTATCCCCCATATTGCCTGAAATCATTATATGCAATAATGGCTGGATGGAAAAATTGCGGCGCTGCTCCCATCTAAAAATACACTTTACAGATACAGAATTTCCCGGACAATTCCAGCCCCACATAAAACATACAAAAAAAGAGGGGCGCGGAACCGCTCCCTCTTACTGCCTGTTACTTTATACTTATCTATTCCATCTTACTAAATCCCCAAAATTCCAATTCTTTTTCTGGCTGCTTTGCATACGTAAAGCAACCTCTTGAGGGTATCCCTCGAGCCCCTGCCCATCTGTGAAATAAACATCCTGCTAACTTTCAGCTTTTATCCATCCCTGTATGTATATTAGCCATAAAATGGAAGTATGCCAAGGACACCAGCTAAAAATTAAAAAAAATTAAATTGAAAAGTTTTCCAGTACACAGGCAATTCCGGCTGGCCCTTCCCCACGCAAACGGTTCATGGGCGTCCTTAGTGGAGGTGAAATCCACTGCTTACGTAGACTTAGTGATGAAGGCTTTCCTGAATCACTTAGCCGGAGTTAGCAGTTAGTTCACCGGAACGTTGCCCAGTTTGCGTGGGGAAGGGCCAGCCGGAATTGCCGTCCGCAGCCAACCCCCCCCCCTCACTATCCTAAGCCCACACAGCCATAATCAGCAGCCAGTTCACCAAAACGCTGCCCAGTTTCCGTGAGGAAAAGCCAGCCAGAATTGCCGTCCTCTGCCAAACCCTTCCTTTTCCCTATTTTCCCATATTTCCCCATTTTTTAACCCAATCTACACTGCCCCCATCCCTGAAACAACCCAATCTTAGGAAAAAATTAATACTTTTAAAGAAAATAAAACAGGAATTTCCCCCAAGCCTTTGCTATAATAAACCTGTATCCAAAACACCCAACGTCCATGCAAAACGAAACAAACACCTTTTAGGAGATGAATATATATGAAAGACAAAATCTTAGTAGTAGACGATGAAAAAGAAATCACCGATTTAGTAACTTTTTATCTGGAAAGCGAAAACTTTGAAGTAATCCCCTGTTACCATGCCGATGCCGCCTTGGAGCACGCAGAAGAAACCCAGTTTGACCTAGCCATCCTAGACATTATGCTCCCCGGCGCCAGCGGCTTTGAAATCTGCAAAAAAATCAGGGAAAAATTCAACTATCCCGTTATCATGCTCACCGCGAAAGACGAAGAAATCGACAAAATCCGCGGCCTGATGCTAGGCGCAGACGACTATATGACAAAGCCCTTCCGCCCCTTGGAGCTGGTTGCCCGCGTGAAAGCCCAGCTGCGCCGATACAAGCGGTATAACCAGCCCCAGTTTGCCGAAGGGCAGGACGCTTCCCTGCTGGTGCACGGCGGCCTTGTGATGAACGTAAAAACCCATGAGTGCCAGCTGGATGAAAAGCCGCTGGTGCTGACGCCCACAGAATTTTCCATCCTAAAAATCCTCTGCGAGCGGAAAGGGGAGGTTGTCAGCTCCGAAGAGCTGTTCCATGGGGTGTGGAAGGACGAATACTACAGCAAGAGCAACAACACCATAACCGTACATATCCGCCACCTGCGGGAAAAAATGAAAGATTCCGTAGAGCACCCGAAATACATCAAGACCGTCTGGGGAGTGGGGTATAAAATTGAAAATTAAAGAAAAGAAGGTTACACATCCAGAATACATGAAAACCGCCTGGGGAATGTGCAGCAGAAATGAACATGAAGAAAGAGGAAATATAAGCATCCCAAATACATCAAAACAGTCTGGAGCGTGGTTACAAAATTGAAAACCAAGGAAACGAAAAAGGAGTCCAAGTTTGGAGGGTATTGGAAACGGCACAAAAAGAACGCAGCCTATTCCAAGCTGACCTTCCGGATTTTCATGCAGACCTTTGCTATCGTAATACTGACATTTCTCATAATTTTTACTTTTTACAGCAGGTTCTGGTTCCGCCGGGTAGGGGACTGGATTGTGCAGTTCTTGCAGGACGCCTTCCACCTTGGGCGGGAAGACGCGCTGAATATATACCAGTATGGGCTGCGGGAGAATTCCAGCCTGATTATTTTCGGGGCGGTGGCAGTCCTGTTTTTGCTGCTGTTCCGGTTTTCCCTGTCTTGGTTCATCCGGTATTTCAATGAGATAGACGCTGGGCTGGAACGGCTGATTCAGGGGGATAATAAGGAAATCACCATGTCCCCGGAAATGGCGCCCATGGAGCAGAAATTAAACGTCCTGCGCCAGGCCTTGGAAAAGCGGGAACTGGAGGCCAAACTTTCGGAGGAGCGCAAAAACAACCTTGTGATGTACCTTGCCCACGACATACGCACCCCCCTCACCTCCGTTATCGGCTACCTAAGCCTTTTGGAAGAAGCCAAGGACATGCCCATGGAACAGCGGGAAAAATATGTGCATATCACATTGGAAAAAGCTGGACGCCTGGAACAGCTAATCAATGAATTTTTTGAAATCACCAGATACAACATCCAAGAAATTGTTTTGGAAAAAGAAAAGATAGATTTGTACTATATGCTGGTGCAGATGCTGGAGGAATTCTATCCCGTCCTAGAGGAAAAAGGAAACCGGGCAGTGCTCCACAGCAGCGAGGATGTGTCCGTGTACGGCGACCCGGTGAAGCTGGCGCGGGTCTTTAACAACATCTTAAGAAATGCCATTGCCTACAGCTACCGGGATACCCAGATTGATATTTTTGTGGAGGAGATATACAAGGAAGGCGCAGAAATTGGCAGCCAGCAGGAAACGCAGGGAGCCCTGCCGGAAAAAACCGTCATTTGCTTTCAGAACCGGGGGAAAACCATTCCGAAAGAAAAGCTCTCCGCCATTTTCGACAAGTTTTACCGGATGGATGAAGCGAGAAATTCCGATACTGGCGGCGCAGGGCTGGGGCTTGCCATTGCAAAGGAGATTGTGGTAAGGCATGGCGGGAGGATTTATGCAGAAAGCGAACGGGAACAGGTAGCGTTCTGGGTGGAACTGCCGGGAGGAGCAGGGGAACCATAGGAAGGAGCGGCAGAATGGAACAGAGAATAATGTGCATAGAATGTGGGACGAAGAACCAATATAAATTTATGGATTCTATCAGGAAATATGAAGGCGGCGGTTATAAGTTTGATTTGCTGGTACAAGTTCCATTTTGTGAAAATTGTGGGGCTCCTATATACATCGAAGAGGTTGAAGACAAAATTAACAAAGAAGCCAACAGAAAAATCCGGGAACAACGGGAAATTATTTCCCGTGAAGAAATTCTGGAAATTCAGGAACGGTACCATGTCAGCCAGAAATTTTTAAGCAAGCTTTTGGGATGGGGAGAGATTACTTTAACAAGGTATATTAACAAAAATTATACCCCTAACATTACGAATAGCAATCGGTTAAAAGAACTGAAGAATCCGTATGTCTTTCAGAGGTTATTGCAAGATTACCGTGCTAGGGATTTAGAAAAAGAAGAGGAAAAGGCTTTCCGGAAGGCAGAAAACAGCGTTTCCCAAGAATTACTGGCAATGGGGGCGTCCCAAGGGGAAATTTTCCACATTATATAGGCTGCATTTTGGTTATATGCCTTATAAGATGGGAAAGTTCCATTTAGCGGCATCCTCTTTTCAATTCAGCAGTTCAAATGTGGTATCTAGCAAGTAGTTGTATTACAAAATCCAATTTGTAATGGTTAGGTTTAGAAACAGCCATTGACTTACCGACCTCTCTAAGTGTATAATATTACTGACCCCATAAAGTGAGGTGGTAAATTTGGGGAATAAAAAAATGGGCCGTCCCACCGACAACCCGAAAAACATCTCCCTTAAGGTGCGTCTAGACAGCGGCACATCAGAAAAATTAGAAGAATGTGCCCGAATTCTGGAAGTATCCAAAGCAGAGATTGTCAGGCAGGGTGTCCACAGGATCCACGACGGCCTAACCAAAAAGTAGGAAGAAGCGGCGCCATCCCCGCGAAAGTTTGCCGCCGCTTCTAAGCGGTACATCTGCCTGCAAGGCAGTCCGCATAAATATTATACACTGTGCGGTTTTGTCTTGCAAGGAGTTGTTCCATCAAAAAGAAAGGATGGGCAGAATGGGAAAAATTTTAGAAGCCCTTGCCTCGGACCAGCTATGCGCAGCGGCCTTGGATTACAAGGGCAGCAAGGAATATAAGGCTGCAAGGGAGGCCTCCTGCATCCTTGAACAGAAGCTGCTGGAAAAGCTTCCGGAAGGCGGCAGGGAACTGCTGGCTGGTTACGGCGATGCACAGGCGGAGGAACACATGCTCTATACAAACCACATGTTTGCGAAAGGGTTCCGGCTGGGGGTTCTCCTGATGCTGGAAACTATTACGGAAAGTGGGGATTTTTTCCTCCCCAAGCAGGAAAAAGCCTGATGCTGCCGGTAAAAACAGGAAAAATGTGATGTTACTGATGAAAAAAGCAGGAAAAATGTGATATTGCTGATGAAAAAAGCAGGAAAAATGTGAAAATACTAATTGAAAAGGAAGGAAAAATGTGATAACCTAAGCGTAAAAACACGGGTGTGATAGGGCAGGAATCATCTGGCATTGCAGGAAACTGCCCTATTACATCCGAAAAGAAGGCAGGGCCATGGAATTATTAAAAAGAAAAATAGACAGCGTATTGCTGCAATGGAAGAGCAACCCCAGCCATTTGCCGCTGATTGTAAAAGGGGCAAGGCAAATCGGCAAAACGGAATCCATCCGGCGGTTTGGCAGGGAACAGTATAAAAATGTGATAGAGATAAATTTTATTTTGCAGAAACAATATAAGTCCATTTTTGACAATGGATTTGAAGTAGGTACAATTTTAAAAAATATTTCCTTGATAAATCCCCATCTTACATTTGTCCCCGGGGAAACGCTGATTTTCTTTGATGAGATCCAAGGCTGCATCAATTGCGCCACCAGCCTGAAATCCTTTAAGCAGGATGGGAGGTTTGATGTAGTTTGCTCTGGTTCCCTGATGGGCATTAATTACCATGAGATAGAGTCCAACAGTGTTGGGTTTAAGGAAGATTACCAGATGTATTCCATGGATTTTGAGGAATTTTTGTGGGCAAAAGGGTATCAGGAGGGGCAGATAGAGGACATGTACCAGCATATGCTGCAGGTATCGCCCTTTTCAGAACTTGAATGGAATATTTACTCTGAGATTATGAAGGAATATATGGTAATAGGCGGGATGCCGGCAATTGTGGATTCTTTTGTGAAAAACGGCAACTACAGCGGGACGCTTACCATGCAGCGGCAAATCCTGTTGGATTATGAAGAGGACATTACGAAGTATGCGGGAGGCCTTGACAAAGGCAGGATATTGAATGTTTACCGGAAAATACCTGTGTTCCTTGGGAAAGAAAATAAGAAATTCCAGATTTCCAAGGTTGCCCATGGGGCGCGGAACCGGGAATATCTAGGCACCATCGAGTGGCTGGACAATGCAGGCATGATTAACGCCTGCTATTGCATGGAACAGCCGGAGCTGCCTTTAAGGGGGAATTATGACCCGGACAATTATAAAGTCTATTTCCGGGATACAGGCCTTCTGGTAGCATCCCTTGATGAAGAAGCGCAGGAGGATCTGCGGTATCATAAAAATTTCAATACCTACAAAGGGGCGCTGTATGAGAACATGGTAGGAGATATGCTGGTAAAACAGGGATACCGCCTGTATTTTTATAAGAACCAGAAAGGGACGCTGGAAATGGATTTCTTTGTCCGGGACAAAGACACATTAGTCCCTGTGGAGGTGAAAGCCAATGACGGGGCAACAATCTCCTTAAACCATCTGATTGAGAAAGGGAAATTTTCAGATATCTCTTATGGGGTTAAGTTTGCAAACCGGAATATAGGGTTTAATGGGAAATTTTACACATTCCCATATTTTCTGGTATTCCTGCTGAAACGGTTTCTGCGGGAACGGAAACCACCTTCATAAAAATATAAAAAACCTTTCCGTTTTTCTTAGGAAAGAAACAACAGAATATTAAAGCAACAAGAAACCTTGTTCCGTATAATTAGGGCATGTTTGAAAAATGCTTTCTCAAACACAATCTAATACTGGAACAGGGTTTTTGTTTTCCCACAGGCTGTATGCCCCGTTGCCAGCGGCGTCCGGAAAAATGCAGGGCCGCCCGCTGCTTGCAGGGAATGGCACATTTCATTGGGCAGCCTGTGCAGGATACGCAAAGATGCAGGGCCGCCCGCTGCTTGCAGGGAATGGCACATTTCATTGGGCAGCCTGTGCAGGATACGCAAAGTGACAGTTTTGTTATAAAAAAGTCACCAGCCTGTCATTTGCAGCAGGTAAGATACCCATAAATATTACTCCGGCGGTTAAATATGGCAGCATCGTGCTTGCCCAAATTTCCACCTGCCGCGCTATATAACCTCCGGAGCAACAAAAGGACACAAGGGAAGGAGAGCCTCAGGGATGGAAGAAAAGAACAGGAAAAAAATTGCAATATTATTTGGAGGGTGTTCCAGCGAATATGAAGTTTCCCTCCAGTCAGCATACGCAGTAGTGGCCCATATGGATACGGAAAAGTATGAGCCAATTTTAATCGGGATTGACCGGGCTGGGAAATGGTATCTGTACCAAGGGGAGCCTTCTGGAATACCGGAGGACAGTTGGTGCAGGGAGGAAGTCTGCACCCCTGCAGCTGTTTCCCCGGATAAGGAACTGCATGGGCTTATCCTTTTGGATGGGCAGGAGGTGAAGGAACTTCCGCTGGACGGCGCTTTGCCTATTTTGCATGGGAAAAATGGGGAGGACGGGACTGTGCAGGGCGTGCTGGAACTGGCAGGAATCCCCATCATTGGCTGCAATACCATGAGCTCAGCCATCTGCATGGACAAGGGGACGGCCCACCGGCTGGCAAAGGAGTGCGGCGTCAAAGTGCCTAGGGCTTATACGGTTTCCAAGGCGGAGGCAAACCAGATGCAGCTAAGGATTTGGGGCAGGGAGCTGAATTATCCCCTGTTTGTAAAGCCTTTGCGGGCAGGCTCTTCCTTTGGGATTACGAAGGTGGCCGGGCCGGAGGATTTGGAGGGGGCGGTGCGCCATGCATTTGAATACGATTCTTATGTGATTTTAGAAGAAACAATCCCCGGATTTGAAGTGGGCTGCGCCGTGCTTGGAACCGAGGAGCTCTTGGTAGGGGAAGTGGATGAAATTGAGCTGTCCCAAGGGTTTTTTGACTATACGGAAAAATACACCTTAAAGACCTCCAGCATCCATGTGCCTGCCCGCATTTCCCCGGAAAAAGCGAAAGAGATTAAGGAAACGGCAAAAACCATTTACAGAGGCCTTGGATGCAGCCATTTTGCAAGGGTTGACATGTTCCTGACGCCGGAAGGGGAGATTTATTTCAATGAGGTAAACACCATACCCGGCTTTACCGCCCACAGCCGTTACCCCAATATGATGAAAGCGGCAGGGATTTCCTTTGAAGAACTGCTGTCCCGGCTGCTGGTCTGTGTGTAAGGCAGAAGGGAAACCGCACGATAGAGTGTAACGGTATTTTCAAACGAAACCGCTCTGTGAAGTGTAACAGTATTTTCAAACGAAGCGGCCCTGTGAAGTGTAAAAGTATTTTCAAATGCGTGCTGGAAAGGAACGGAAAAAAGCATGAAACAACGAAAAAATTATGGGGCAATTGACAATTTCCGGCTGGCGGCAGCCCTCTTGATTGTGGCAATCCATACTGCCCCGCTGGCGTCTTTTAGCGAAACAGCGGATTTCCTTGTGACTTACTGCATGGGGCGGGTGGCAGTGCCTTTTTTCCTGATGGTAACTGGGTTTTTTGTGCTGGCCCCTTACCAGAAAGCAGTGGGGCGGGGGATGGAACGGGAGCGGGCCGCATGGCAGAAGGTGGAAAAATTCTTAAAAAAGACGGCTGGGCTCTATGCTGTTTCCATCCTTCTATACCTGCCTGTCAAGGCTTATGCCAAGCAATGGCCGGATGGCTGGGGATGGGCGAAAGAAATCTTTTTTGATGGGACGTTTTACCATCTTTGGTATCTGCCGGCTGTGCTGCTGGGGTGCCTGCTGCTGGCAGGCATGATGCGCGTAAGCAGCCCGTTGGCGGTTTCTTTGGTGGCGTTCTTGCTCTATGCTGTGGGGACGGCAGGGGACAGCTATTACCTGCTTATCAGCAAAGTGCCGGCTTTTAAGGCTCTGTATGAAGGGATTTTCACTTTCAGCTCTTATACGAGGAATGGGATTTTCTTTGCCCCGCTATTTTTATGGATGGGCGTCCTGATTGCCAATGGAAGGCTTACGATGCCAGCGCGGAAGGCAGCCATAGGGCTCCTCATTTCCATGGCGGGCATGCTGGCAGAAGGGATGCTGACTTTTACAATGGAATGGCAGAAGCATAACAGCATGTATTTGATGCTGGTCCCGGCCATGTTTTTCCTGTTTGAACTGCTGCTCTCCGTGGAACTGAAACCGTTTGGGATGGCGCGGGACCTGTCCATGTGGGTTTATATTATCCACCCCATCTGCATTATTCTGGTGCGGGGCGCAGCAGGGGCGCTGAAAATGGAAGGGCTGATGGTAAAACAGTCGCTCGTCCATTACCTGTTGGTGTGCTTGGTTTCTTTGGCGCTGGCTTTTGGGGCGGCAAAAGGGAGGGAAAAGGCATATGTGCCTAAGTGGAATGAAAGGAATGGGTGATTGCTGTGAAAGAAAGCAGAGGACACCTTTCATTACTATTTGTGCCTAAGTAAATCGAAAGGAGTGGGTGGTTTTTATGTACCAAAAAGGAAGGGCTTGGATTGAACTTAACATAGGGCATCTGATACATAACATTAGGCAGTTCCGCGCGCTGCTGCCAAGGGACTGCGCACTGATGCCAGCCGTGAAGGCAAATGCCTACGGCCACGGCGCTACGCTGGTTTCTAAGGCGCTGCAGGGGCAGGGCATCCAAAATTTCTGCGTGGCCTCTGCGGCGGAGGGCATAGAGCTCCGCCGGGCGGGCATTACAGGGGAAATTCTGGTGCTGGCTTACACCCACCCAGCCCAGTTTGGCGATTTGATTGCATATGACCTGACACAGACTGTAGTGGATGCGGCTTATGCCCGGGAACTGGAGCAGGACGGGCGGCAGTTTACGGTCCATGTGGGGATAGACACGGGGATGCACCGCCTTGGGGAGCGTTGGGACAATGTGGAGGAAATCGTAAAAATTTTCCAGACGCCAAACCTAAAGGTAACGGGGATTTACTCCCATCTATGCGTGCCTGACGGGACAGGGCCAAAAGCGCGGGAATATACCTTGGAGCAAATCCACCATTTTGAATATGCGGCAGAAGAACTCCGCCGCAGGGGGTTTTGCGGCTTTAAATGCCATCTGCAGGGCAGCTATGGCATTTTGAATTATTCTGAACTTTGCTTTGACTATGCAAGGGCAGGGATTGCCCTCTACGGCATTTTGAGCGGGAAAAGCGACCGGGTCAATGCGGCCGTGGAGCTAAAGCCGGTGCTGTCCTTAAAAACCCGGGTGGAAAGCGTGAAAATGCTCTACCAAGGGGAGAGCGCCGGGTACGGGCTTGCTTACCATGCAGGCAGGGACTGCAAGATTGCTGTTTTGTCCATCGGCTATGCAGACGGCGTTCCCCGCAGCCTGTCCAACCGGGGGCAGGTGCTCTGCAATGGGAAAATAGCCCCAGTCATCGGCCGCATCTGCATGGACCAGATGCTGGTGGATGTAAGCGGGGCCGGCGATGTGAAAGCTGGGGATGAAGCGGTGCTGATTGGGAAATCAGGGGATTTGGAAATCCGCGCCGAGGACATGGCCCAGTGGGCAGGGACCATCAGCAACGAGATTTTAAGCAGGATGGGGGAACGCCTGGAACGGGTGGCAGTAAACTGACTGCCGCCCATTTTCTTTCATAGGGAAGTGCGCCCTATGAAAGAAAAGCCCTCCGGGCAATGATACCCTCGCTTTGCTGGGGCAGACCCTGCGCAGCTCCGCGCGCGGAACCCACTTTTATTCTTCTTGTAAGGGCAGGGATTTGGCGGTATAATAAAAAAGTGTATAAAAAATGAGAAAGCTGGGCCAATTTAAACAAGGCAGAGGGACATTATGGTAGAGAATTTTCCATTGGAAAAAATTGTAGGGCCATTGCTGGAATGGTTCCAAGGCAATGCAAGGGCGCTCCCGTGGCGGGAGGACCCAACCCCTTACCGGGTATGGGTATCGGAAATCATGCTGCAGCAGACAAGAGTAGAGGCGGTGAAGCCCTATTTCGAGCGGTTTATTGCCGCGCTGCCGGACGTAGGGGCTTTAGCAGGGTGTGAGGAGGAAAAGCTGCTCAAGCTCTGGGAAGGCCTTGGGTACTATAACCGGGTGCGGAACATGCAGGCAGCGGCAAAGGATGTGATGGAAAACTACGGCGGGCAGCTTCCGGCGGATTATGGGCAGCTTTTGGGGCTTAAGGGAATCGGCCACTACACCGCAGGGGCCATCGCCTCCATTGCTTATGGGATTCCAGTCCCAGCCGTGGACGGGAATGTGCTGCGGGTCATTACCCGGGTGGCGGCAGATAATTCCGACATTATGAAACAGTCCTTCCGCACAAAAGTGGAGCAGGAATTACAGGAAATTATCCCAAAGGGACGTGCCAGCGCCTTTAACCAAGGGCTGATGGAGCTTGGGGCAACCGTCTGCCTGCCGAACGGCGCGCCCCAGTGCGGGGACTGCCCGTGGCAGGGGTTCTGCGAAGCAGCAAGCCAAGGGCTATGGGACAAAATCCCGGTAAAAAGCAAAGCAAAACCCAGAAGGATAGAGGAAAAAACAGTATTTGTCATCCGGGACGGGGAGAAAACCGTCCTCCGCAAAAGGCCATCAAGGGGCTTGCTGGCAGGGATGTATGAATTTCCCAACACCAGCGGGCACCTGACGGAAGAAGAGGCAATCTTATGGGCAAAGGAGCAGGGGCTTTCCCCCATCCGTGTCCAGAAGCTGGAGCCGGCCAAGCATATTTTTTCCCATGTGGAATGGCATATGTCAGGGTATGCCATACGGGTGGACGAGCTTTCCGAGGAAAAGGGCAGCTTCTTATTTGTGGAAACTTCGGAATCCGAAGAGCGTTACCCTATCCCGGCAGCCTTTAGCGCCTATACAAGGTATATGCATATCCGCCTTGGGAATGAAAGGTTTTTGCCAGAGTGAGGGGCTCTGCCTGTGAAGGGGCCGGGCATTTTGGCTGTTTATAGGAAGTTATGTACGGTGGAAGATAAGTTTTTCATTGATAATTGAGCCTAAGCGGGATGGATGGGATGGGCGGCTGATATGGAAAAAGAGGGGCCGGTGCGTTATTCCGCACCGGCTTTCATATGAAAAAGATTTATATAAAAAAGTGAGGATACACTGTGTTGCCGGGAGGACCTTGCCCCAAGGGCAAGGCTATGAAAAAGATAATCAAAAGTAAAAAGTAATGTTTTGTTTTGATGATGTTAGTATAGCCGTGAAATGTGACTTTGGTGTGTTCATAATATGAGAATTGTGTAACAAATATATGAACAAATTTATTTTTTGTAAGGTTTTTGTATGGAAAGTTTTCAAATTTATCTTGTGAAAAAATTTGCCTTATGAAGGAAAGGTATGTATAATAAGAAAAGGTTTTAGCGGAAAACTGGAAAGAAGGGAAATACTCTTGGCGATGAAGGGAAAAGTAAGGTTTCAGGAATTTTTTAAAAGGAATTATGCGTTTTTCATAGCTGCCTTTGTGATTTTGGCATGGCATACGCAAATAGGGCTGACTATGGATAGCACTTGGTTTAGCATACAATTAGAAGAAAAGTCTTATATGGAATTTCTTATAGAGCGGTATCAGGGCTGGACATCCCGGCTCCTGATTGAAGCTGGGCTTCTTTTTTTACGAACCATCTGGTAATTTGGCGGATTGTGGATACGGCAGTCTGGGTATTCCTGCTTTATGGGGTAACAAAGCTGATAGAGGAGGATTATACGCCGCAGTTCGCGGGCACAGTCTGCCTCCTTTTTTCTTGTTATAGCCTGCAGGATATGAACGATGCAGGATGGATAGCTACGATTAATAATTACTTATGGCCTTTGGCATTTTTTGTGGGTTTGCTGCTTATCCTGAAAAAAAGTTTGCAGGGGCATCCCCTAAAAAGTATGTGGGGGGGGGCCGGGATTATACTGGCTATTTTAGCATGTAACCATGAACAGGGGGCTGCGGCAGTATTTGGCAGTATTGTTTGCTGTATGCTGTATATGGCATGGAAGAAAATAAAAATCAATCCATGGGTGTGGGGCTATCTTGCGGCTGCCATTGCAAGCTTGGTTTTTATTTTGGCATGCCCTGGGAATGAAGCCCGCAAGCAGACGGAAATAAGTGCATATTTTCAGGAGTTCCCAGAACTTACGCTGTGGAATAAATTAGATATGGGGATTACGCCCCTTTGCCGTTATAGTATTATTGAAAATAGTTATCTGTTCTTAGTGTTTTTGTCATTGCTTTGCATTGCAGTCTGGAGGATGCAAGTGGCAAGCTGGAAGAAATACTTGGCGTTTGCCCCAATCATTGGGACGGTGGCTGTAAGGTATTTTTTGGGGGAAATTAAAAAATTCCTGCCGGGTATTGTGAATATTGTGGAGCCGATGGGGCTGAAAGGGACATATATTTCTGGCTCTGAATGGTCTGTTTTAATACTTTTCTTCTATGCGGGGATGATTGCTCTTGTACTCTGGGAATTATGGTTGGTTTGGCGGGCAGACCATGAGGATGGCTTATTTCTTTTTGCAGTCCTTGGGATAGGGTTTGGCACAGCTTTTATGATGTGTTTTTCGCCTTCCATTTGGGTTTCTGGTGTCCGTACCTATCTATTTTGGCAGGCTGCCTTGGTGATTGCTGCTGGGTATCTTTGGGAAAAGTATTTGGAAAAGCCGGACAGGCAGAAAATGATAGTAATGATTGCTGGGTTTGCTGTACTTTCTTTCATTGTCCATACAGATTATATATTATTGGGGTAGAATTGCCATTTCAAACTTATGGTATTAAAAAATTTGCCTTATCCGGGAAATGCATGTATAATAAGAAAAGGTTTTGCATTTTGAATAAATGGAAGGAAGGGAAATATTTTTGGAAATGAAGGGAAAAATAAGGTTTCAGGAGTTTTTCAAAAGGAATTATGTATTTTTCATAGCGGCCCTTGTGATTTTTGCATGGCATACGCAGATAGGGCTGGATGGGGACAGTATCTGGTTTAGCGAACAATTAGAAGAAACGTCTTATCTGGGGTTTCTCACAGGACGGTATCAGGACTGGACCTCCCGGCTTTTGATTGAAGCTGGGCTTCTTTTTTTCACAGGCCATGTGGCAGCCTGGCGGATTGTGGATACGGCAGTCTGGGTATTCCTGCTTTATGGGATGGCAAAGCTGATAGAAGAGGATTATACAGCGCAGTTTGCGGGGACGGTATGCCTCCTTTGGGCTTGTTACAGCTTAAAGGACATGGATGGTGCAGGATGGATAGCTACGATTAATAATTATGTATGGACGTTGGCATTTTTCATAGGCTTGCTGCTGATACTGAAAAAAAATCTGCAGGGGCAGCCAATCAAATGGTATGTAGGGGCAGCCGGGGTTGTGCTTGCTGTTTTCACATGCAACCATGAGCAGGGGGTAGCAGTGACATTTGGCAGTATTTTCTGCTGTATCTTGTACATGGCATGGAAGAAAATAAAAATTAATCAATGGGTGTGGGGCTATCTTGCGGTTGCCATTGCAAGCTTGGGTTTTATTTTGATGTGCCCAGGAAATGCAGTGCGCAAGCAGGAAGAAATCATTACTTATTTTCAGGATTTTGAAGAACTTACGCTGTGGAACAAATTAGATATGGGGATTACGCCCATTTGCCGTTATAGCATTATGGACAACAATTATCTGTTTTTGATATTTTTGTCATTGCTTTGCATTATAATACGGAAGATGCCGGTGGCAAGCTGGAAAAAATATTTGGCCTTTGCCCCAATCATTGGGACGGTGGCTATCCGGTATTTTTTGAAGGAAATTGAGAAATTTATGCCGGGCATCGTAAATGTTATAAGGCCGATAGGGCTGAAAGGGACATATGTCCCCGGCTCCGGCTGGTCTGTCTTGGCGCTTTTGTTCTACGCCGTGATGATTGCCTTGGTGCTATGGGAATTATGCATGGTTTGGCAGGCGGACCGCGAGGATGGGATGTTGCTTTTTGCAACCCTTGGGATTGGGTACGGCACGGCTTTTATGATGTGTTTTTCGCCCACAATCTTGATTTCTGGCACCCGCACGTATCTATTTTGGCAGGCCGCATTGGTGATTGCTTCGGGGCATCTTTGGAATAAATATATGGAAAAGGCAGACAGGCAGAAAATGATGGTGATGATTGCCGGATTTGCTGCGCTTTCTTTGGCTGTCCATACAGATTATATATGTTTGGGGTAGGATTGCCGGCGGCAGGGCTGCACAATGGGCTGGCAGATGATTTTTGGGAGGAAACAGAAGATGAAAAAGATTAGCCTGATTGTTCCATGCTATAATGAGGAGAACTGCCTTTTGGCCTTTGATGAGAAGCTTTCAGAAGTTGTGGGGCAGATGGGGGATTATGAATTTGAGGTCTTCTATATCAATGACGGGTCAAAAGACCACACGCTGGAAATTATGCGGCAGATCTGCAAAAAGAGGGACTATGCCTGCTACCTTTCATTTTCTAGGAATTTTGGGAAAGAGGCGGCGATGTATGCAGGGTTTAGCAATGCAGATGGGGATTATGTGGCTGTTATGGATGCGGATTTACAAGATCCTCCAGAACTTCTCCCCGATATGGTGAAGATTTTAGAAAGCGGGGAATATGACAGCGTTGCAACGCGGAGAATAGATAGGGCAGGGGAACCTCCCATACGTTCATTTTTTGCAAGGATGTTTTACCGGCTTATCAATAAAATTTCGGATGCCGACATTGTGGATGGGGCTAGGGATTACCGCCTGATGAAACGGGAAATGGCAGATGTAATCGTAGCCATGGGGGAGCAGAACCGTTTTTCCAAGGGGATTTTTGGATGGATTGGCTTCCGGACCTATTGGTATGCTTTTGAAAATGTAAAGCGGGCTGCAGGGGAAACAAAGTGGAGCTTTTGGAAACTGCTGAAATATTCGCTGAATGGGATTGTCAGCTTTTCACAAGTCCCATTGGGCATTGCATCTTGGATGGGAATGGCCTGTACAGGGATTTCTTTGGCGGCAATTGTGTTTATTGTGATCCGGAAATTGATATTTGGGGATCCAGTACAAGGATGGGCGTCCAATATGTGCGTGATGATTTTCATTGGCGGGGTGCAGCTATTCTGCTTGGGGGTGATTGGGCAGTATGTTGGGAAAACTTATGCAGAAACAAAGAAAAGGCCTCACTATATTGTCAGCGAGTGCAGCAAAGGACAGATAAAAAAGGTTGGTTAAGGACAAAAAGGAGAAAAAGATGAAATTATTATCAATTACAATTCCAAGCTACAATTCACAGGATTACATGGAGCATTGCATAGAATCCCTCCTGCCCGGCGGGGAAGATGTGGAAATTATTATCGTGGACGACGGCTCCACAGACCGCACGGCGGAGATTGCAGATGCTTATGCCCAAAAATACCCCACTATCGTAAAGGCAGTCCATCAGGAAAACGGCGGCCATGGGGAGGCGGTAAATGCCGGGATCCGCAATGCCACAGGCCTGTATTTCAAGGTAGTGGACAGCGACGACTGGGTAGACGGGGAAGCATACCAGCAGGTACTTGACACCCTGCGCACCCTTTCCGGCGGCAGTACTGCCCTAGACATGCTAATCAGCAATTTTGTGTATGAAAAAGAAGGGGCGAAGCGCAAAAAGACCATGAAGTATGCAGGGACCCTGCCGGAAGGCAAGATTTTCGGCTGGAACGAAGCAAAGCATTTCCGCAAGGGGCAGTATATCCTGATGCATTCCGTGATTTACCGCACCCAGCTCCTGCGGGAGTGCGGGCTGGAGCTGCCGAAGCATACGTTTTACGTAGATAACTTGTTTGTCTATGTGCCCCTGCCCCATGTGAAAAACATGTATTACCTGAATGTGGATTTCTACCGCTATTTCATCGGCCGGGAGGACCAGTCCGTCAATGAGAAAGTGATGATTAGCCGGATTGACCAGCAGATAAAAGTCAACAAATTGATGGTAGAGGCCGTAGATTTATGGAAACTCCCCAACC
This sequence comes from uncultured Lachnospiraceae bacterium, assembly GCA_910580195.1. Lineage (GTDB taxonomy): Bacteria > Bacillota > Clostridia > Lachnospirales > Lachnospiraceae > Petralouisia. The sequence continues at coordinate 20,675 of CAJTWA010000043.1, read as the reverse complement.
GGAGGCTGCGGAAATACATGTTTAATTATCTGGAGATTATTACCGTCGTATCGACAATTATGCTCATCCGTTCCGGGACGGGGGAAAATCTGGAGAAAAAGAGGGAGCTTTGGAAATATTTGAAAGAATATGACCTGCGGCTGTTCTGGCACCTGCGGAATGGGATTATGGGGCAGGCCATGAACCTCCCGGGGAAAGGCGGGCGGAAAATTTCTGTTGCCGCGTATAAAATTTCCCAGAAGGTAGTTGGGTTCAATTGATTGGTGATTCATGGATGGTTTTGTTTATCGTTTTTTTATAATGTATTTTCGTTCATCTGTGTCTTGCATTTTTTGAAAAGTGGGGGTATGATAGGTGGGGAACATAAAAAGCAGTGGAGGATAGGGACAAGATATGGGAAAACGTATGATAGCGCTGTTCCTTGCAATAGTGCTTGCTTTTGGAGGCGTAGGGACAGAAGCAATTGCAGCAGGGCAAGGGACTGACAGCATAGGGACAGAAGCAATTGCAGCAAGGCAAGGGACTGGCAGCGTAGGGACAGAAGCAATTGCAGCAGGGCAAGGGACTAACAGCATAAGGACAGGAACAGATGCGGCCATGCAGGGAATTGGCAGTGCAAGGACAGAAGCCCTTTCAGGTGCAGATTCCAATGCAGTGCGTCAGGCACGGGAAAGCATGCAGAGGGCTGTAACCCCGGGCGATGCCCAAAAACCGGATACAACCCCTGACACGCCGCAAATAGGAACGTGGACAGTCACTTTTTATTTTAAGGGCGGAAAGCTCCCAGATGACCCCAATAAGACAAAACTGAGCGTAAAAGTGGAGAAGGGGAAACCCTTGGATGAAAAGCTGGCTCCCGTACTGGAAAAATCCGGCTACAAGCTGAGCGGCTGGAAAGATGCAGCAGGAGCCCTGTATTCCTTTGGTAAGCCCGTTACGGGGACGCTGAAGTTAAATGCATATTGGAAGGCCATCACTTATAAGGTGCATTATAACGCAAACGGCGGGACAGGCTCCATGAAAGACCAGTCCCATACCTATAACAAAGAAAAAGCCCTGACGAAGAACAGCTTCAAGCGCAGCGGCTATACATTTGTTGGCTGGAATACCAAGAAGGACGGGAGCGGCCTTGCTTACACGGACAGGCAGAAGGTAAAGTCCTTAAGCCGCAAGCAGGGGGAAGCCATCCAGCTGTACGCGATGTGGCAGGGGAATTCCTACCGCATCCACTATGAGGGGAATGGGGCCACCAGCGGGGCAATGGAGGACAGTTTCCCCGTATATGGCAAGGCAGAGCCTTTACGGAACAATAACTTTAAGCGCAAGGGCTATTCCTTTGTGGGATGGAACACCCAGATGGACGGGAAGGGGAAAACCTATAAAAACGGGGCGTCTGTCAAGAACCTTACCGCCACCAAAGACCAAGTAATCACCCTCTATGCAAAGTGGAAGGCCATTACTTACACCATCACCTACAAAACCAACAAAGGGAAACTGCCCCTTACCGCGAAGAAAAGCTACAAGGTAACTACAAAGACCTTCACCCTGCCCAAGCCCACCCGGAAGAACTACGATTTTGACGGATGGTATAAGGACAAAAAATTCAAGAAAAGGGTGGACCAGATAAAAAAGGGGCAGACCGGGAACCTGACCCTTTACGCCAAATGGGTGAAATGTACCAGAAAACCCAAGGCCGGCATGGCAAAAATAAAAACATGCAAAGCTGTAAAAACCAACACGGTACAGGTGAAGGCCACCGTGAAAAACAGGATTGCAAGCGCAGACGATTACTACTATCTGGTGTACGTAGACCCAATCCGCAAAACCCCTTACCGGGCGGCAGCCAGGGCCTACAAAAAGAAAAGCATTACATTTAACCTGAAAACGGCGGAGAACCAAGGGTTTGCCACATCCATGTTTGGCATTGCCGTGAAAAAGGACGGGAAGTACCATCTGCTCAGCAATACATCCTTTGTGAAAAACCCGGAAAAAGCAGCCGCTAACAAGGCGAAATACTATCCCGGGAAAACGAAAAAAGGCATCCAGTTCTACTCGGACGTCAATGAAGTTACGGACTGCAACGCAAAACAGTATTTCCTGAATTTCACCGTTTCCATGTTGGCTGAAAATGGGGCAGTCCCCTATAAATACAATGGGAAAACTTATTATTTCTCTTCCATGGATTATTACAAGCAGATTGTATCAGAGTGCAACCGGAAAAAAGTTGTAGTAACCATGCAGATTATGCTGGACTGGACCCCGGGGTATACGGACCTGATTAATTTACAGGCGCGCAAGCCCGGAGCCCTATACTATAGCTGGAACATTTATTCCAATAGCTCAAGGGAAAAAATGGAGGCCATGTTCTGTTACCTTGGCATGATATTCGGGAAGAAGGACTGCTATGTGTCCAACTGGGTACTGGGAAATGAAGTGAACCATCCCGCAGCTTGGAATTATGCGGGCAGCATGTCGGACGATGCATATTTTACAACGTATGCTTATGCTTTCCGGGCGCTGTATTATGCAGTCAGGAGCCAGCAGTCCAATGCCCATATTTTCATCTGTACGGATAACTACTGGAGCAAGTCTAGGAGCAGGCGTTACGGCGCAAAGCAGGTGGTGGACAACTTTGCCGTCTACCTGAAAAAAATCCAGAAGGGGCTGAAATGGAATCTGGCATACCATGCGTACTCCTTCCCGCTGACGTATACCCGGGTCTGGAACGGCTATGGCATTACCAATAACGTCAATACCACCCCTTCCGTCACCATGAAGAATTTAAAGGTGCTGACAAACTATATCAAAAATACGTATGGCTCTTCCGTGCGAATTATCCTTTCCGAGCAGGGCTATTCCTCTGGGCAGGGGGAGGAGCTTCAGGCCGCAGCGTTGGCTTACAGCTACTATATTGCAGCCTGCAACCCTATGGTTGACGCATTTATCATAAGGAGTTATAAGGATGACCCGGTAGAGGTAGCCCAAGGGTACCTGCTTGGCATCCAAGGGAAACAGGCCTTTGACGTGTTTAAGTATATGGACACCTCCCGGGCGTCCCAGTACACAGACAGGTATCTGGGCGTGATTGGGGCAAGTTCCTGGCAGCAGGTAGTGCCGGGGTACAGTGCAAAACGCCTGAGGAGCATGTACCGCAAATAACGCCTGCTAATCAATCTTTTTCTTTTGCGCAGCGCTGCCTCCTTCTTCGGTAATACTCGAAACAGGAGAAGCCGCGCGCGCTGCACTCTTTGAGCGACTTTTTATATATGCTGCTTCGGCATCCGAAACAGTTAGGTTTTCTTGTTCTTGGGGGAGCCTCCGGCCTGGGAGGTTCCCCATTGTATTTTGCATCATTTCTTCCAATAATTCCCATTTGGCGCCGTCAAGCCCCATAAGCATTTGCAGGAAACGTTTCTGGAATGTCATTTCTTCTTTTGCAAAAATGTTTTTTACCCATGCAATTATTTTTTGCTCCATGCCAACTTCTGCAGACATTGGCCCTTCTCCAGCCCGCAGCCAAGGTTCGTTGATGTGGAACGTCTTGCAAATATTGTTTATCACGGAGGAGGAGGGGTTCCTGCGCCCTGTTTCGTAGTTTGCAAGGACATTTTGGCTGGTCCCGATTCGGGCGGCAAATTCCTTTTGCGTCAGCCCCAGCCCTGTCCGGATGGTCCGTATTCGGTCTTTCAAAATGGTTACTCCTTTTCTGCTGTTTTCATCCATCATAAAAAAAGCACACGCCATTGTCAATAAAATATCACAAAGACGTGTATCTTTATTGACAAATACTTCTAAGAAGTATAAAATAACGTCTATGAAGTGAAATGAGGGAGGAGTGGTTTGAAAGAAAGGATGTGGCAAGATGATAAGGGAACTGTACAACTGCCTGATACAGGGCATGGACGCGCCCAATGCAGGCAGCAGGAGGATGAAGGAGGAAATCCTGCATCTTCTGAAGGAGGAAGAACGGCGGCTCCCCCGCCAGGAATATGAAAGTTACAGGGATAAAGCATTTCTGGTGGCCTCCGCAGCGGAGGAGCATGGGTTTGAACTGGGGTTTTGCTATGCAGTCCGTCTATTGGCAGAGTGCGCCCGGGAGCAGGTTTGAGCCTGCAGCCGTTGCCTGCAAGGGAAAGCGCCGGCGCGCTATAAGGTTTTAAAAAATGCAATCAGGGCGGCCTGCTGCTCGTCCGTCAGATGCCCAGCTTCTTTCAGCAGTTCTTTCTGGCGTGAAGTTAGGGCATAATCTTCATCCCCTGTGGAAAAAAATTGGGAAAGGGTGATGCCGAAGGCATTGCATACCTTTTCCAAGGAGGGGATGGAGGGGATCATATTTTTCCGGTACCAAGAGGAAATGGTAGACTGGGTTAAACCGGATTCTTCGGCAAGCTGGTATTCAGACCAGCCTTTTTGCTGTCTGTAATATAAAATTTCTTTTAAAACATCAACCATAAAATCACTGATTCCTTTCAATTTAGGTATGAACAGCAAGGGGACAATCCTGTTTTTCACAGGATTTCCGTCTGTTTCTTTCTATAAATCTCTTTTTTCGTTAATATTATTCATTTTATCGTTGCAAATTAATACTTTTTATCGTATAATCTTAACGTAATTACGAAATAAAGGAAAAATGGAACAGACAGGCTGGATAAATTGCATATGGAAAAGGCCAATACTGGAAAGGGAAAATAGGGCAGCCAGGCTGGATGGGTTACAAATGGGAAAGGCGGATGCCGGAAAGGGAAGGGAAAAGTGAGGATTACGGAAAAACTGGGGGCAGCAGAAAAGGGAAAATGGAAAGGACGTTTGCTGGAGTTTCAGAATAAATTTGGGGCAATTGTATTTGTGTTGGTTTCGTTTGTGATGCTTTTATTTTTTTACAACTATTCGCGGGATATCTTCACCGGGATAAGCGGGGAAAAGGAACCGGCCAAGGAAGTGTTTTTGGAAGACGGCGCGGCGGTAGAACAGGAATTTCAGGGAGAAGGGACAACGCTGATGGGAGTATCCATACGCTTTGGGGTACATACGGAAAGCAGCGGGAAGGTGCATGTCGAGCTATTGGAAAATGGGGAGCCATTGGAAGGCTGGTACCTTGCGGCAGGGGAACTGGAAGACGGCGCATACCATGGGTTTCCCTTCCATACGTTAAGGGAAATGAAAAAAGATGCTGCCTATAAGCTGTCCATTACTGGGGAAACTGAAAAGGAAACTGGAGGATCTGGCGGGGGTTCCGGGGAATTTGGGAAGGAATTAGGCGAATCCGGCGGGCTAACAGAAAAATCAGGGAAAGGGCCAGGCGTGTCCGTTTGGCTTACGGAGGAACCAGGCGGGAGTGTTTTTGCCAATGGGGAACCATTGGGGGGATATGCCTTCTGCTGGAAACAGACGTATATGAAGGTTGGGTTAAAGAACGGGGTACGGCTGATGGCGGCTATCCTGTTTTTAGCCGTAGGGGCGGCAGTCCTGTGGAAGGTGGATGAAAAGATGCTGATGTCGGGAATTTTGGTTGTGTTAGGGGCGGTGTATTTCTGGCTGTGCCCGCTGGGGATGGCGCCGGATGAAACCAACCATTTCTACCGTGCCTATGAAATCTCCTGCGGCGGATGGGCGTCGCAGCATATGGGGGAGGACGGCGTAGGAGGGAACTACCTCCCGGCGGCATTGCAGGATTACCACAACCCAAGCGCAGAGATAGACAAGGAAGAAATTGCAGAACTTCATTATGGGAACACAGCCCTCTACGCCCCCGTCAGCTACTTGCCCCAAGCAGTGGGGATCCGGGTTGCAAGGATGTTTACGGGCAATGTGCAGAAAATTTTTTATGCCGGGAGGCTTGGTGGGCTCCTAGCCAGCATGGCGCTGTGCCTGTGGGCAATTTACCTGATGCCTTTTGGGAAGAAAATCCTGTTTCTCATAATGGCTTTCCCCATGAGCATGCAGGAAATGGCGTCTATGGCGCCGGATGGGTTTACCATAGCCCTTTCCATGGCATTTCTGGCCTACCTGTTCCGGCTCCGGTGCAGGGAAGGGGGCATAGGGAAAAAAGAAATGGCTTTGGTGGGGCTGATGGGGCTTGTGATAGCCTTATGCAAAATCGTATATGTGGTGCTGCTGCTCTTAGTGTTCCTGCTGCCAAGGGAAAAATTTACGGGTAAAAAACAGGCCATGCTGTTCCAGTTTGGGATTCCCAGCATAGCGTTTGCCGTGAACCTCATTTGGCTTAAAATTTCATCGGGATACCTCATTGAATTTATGCCGGGGGTATCTTCCGGGGAACAGGTAAAGTATGTGCTGGGGCATTTGCCAAGTTACTGCGCGGTAGTTATGAATACCCTCCGGATGTGGGGTACCGAGTGGGTGAAGACGATGGTTGGGAGCGTGCTTGGGGCATTGAATGTAAGCATTTCCGAGATTGTATGGGTAGCATTTTTAGTTATGTTTGTCTATGAGGTATGCAATTGCAGGAAAATGGCATGGAAGGCGCGCAGGCGGGATTGGATGGTATTTGTCCTTATTTTTCTAAGCGGGGCTGCATTAATCTGCACCAGCATTTACGTGCAGTGGACCGCAGTCGCCAGCGAAGTGATAGCCGGGGTGCAGGGGCGGTATTTCATCCCCATCCTCCCCTGCCTTGCCATGGCCGTGGTATGCGGGTTCCATCTCCGGGAACAGAAGCAGGGGGAAGGGAAAATCTATCAGGTGTACGGAAGTTATTTTTACATGCTGCTGCTGATGCTGCATGGGATAACTGTGCTGGATGTGATCCATTATTACATATAAAGGGAACAAGGGATAGTTTTAACAGGCTTTTTATTATTATTTGCGCCTGTATGGGAGGAAAGTTACCATGGATAAAATAGCAGTTTTAATTCCCTGCTATAACGAGAGCAGGACAATCCAGAAGGTGGTGGAGGATTTTAGGGAGGCCCTGCCCGAAGCCACAATCTATGTATACGACAATAATTCCACGGACGGCACAGGCAGGATTGCAGCGTGTGCCGGGGCCGTGGTGCGCAGGGAATTCCGCCAAGGGAAAGGGAACGTCATCCGCAGGATGTTCCGGGAGATTGATGCGCAGTGTTACATCATGACGGATGGGGATGATACCTACCCGGCAGAAGACGCCCCGGAGATGGCAAATATGGTATTGGAAAAGAAGGTGGACATGGTGGTAGGGGACAGGCTTTCCTCGGATTATTTTACGGAAAATAAGAGGCCCTTCCACAATTTTGGCAACATGTTTGTGCGTAAAAGCATAAATTTCTTGTTCCACACGGATATCAAGGACATCATGACGGGATACCGGGCATTCAGCTATGAATTTGTCAAAACCTTCCCCGTACTGTCCAAGGGCTTTGAGATTGAAACGGAAATGAGCATCCATGCAGTGGAAAAAAATATGTTTGTGGAAAATTTCGTGGTAAAATACCGGGACAGGCCCAAGGGGAGCGAATCGAAGCTGAATACATATTCCGATGGGCTGAAAGTCATCCGTACCATTGTGCGCCTCTTCCGCACATACAAGCCCATGGGCTTTTTCGGGGGCATTGCCGCTGCAATGTTTTTGGTATCTGCGGCCTTTTTCCTGCCGATTTTAGACACTTACCTGAAAACCGGGTATGTGCCGAATTTCCCAACGCTGATTGTCTGCGGCTTTACCATGCTGGCGGCCATCCAGTCCTTTTTTTCCGGGCTGACGCTGCAGACAATGATACAGAAGAACCGGCAGGATTTTGAAATGGACCTGCAAAGGGTAATGGAAGGGAAACAGAATTGCGGAAAATAAGGAAGGACCCTGCGGGCGTCCCAAAACGGCAGGATAGAGCGCTGGGTGTGGAATCTGGGATTTTGCGGGCGTCCCAAAACGGCAGGATGGGGCGCTGGGTGTGGAATGGCTGGGATTTTGCGGGCATCCCAAAACGGCAGGAGGGGGCGCTGGGTATGGGACGGCTGGGATTGCCCAACGGGAAGAGGTGGAACGGCTATGGCGGACGGAAGAAAAAAGAAGATTAAGAGGTACCTGCCAGCAGCGGCTGTGCTGCTTTTGACAGTAATCCGGTTTTATCTGGGGGTCAAGACCCCGGTTTATTTGCAGGCGGATGCGGCAATGGATGATTTTCTGTATATCCAGTATGCCACGCACATACTGGGCGGGAAATGGCTGGGGGATTTTTCAGCCCTTGTGCTGCTGAAAACGGCTGGCCCGGCATTGATTTTGGCGGTGAATTATGTCTTGGGCATTTCTTACCCGGTTTCCTTGGCTGCTGGCTATATGTTAGCGGCCGCCCTGTTTTCTTTGGCAATGTACCGGTTGGTAAGGAGCCGCGGGTTTGCAATTGCATTGTATGTGTACCTCTTGTATTCCCCGGGGATGTTCCATGAGGAAAATGTGCAGAAGGTGTACCGGGGCGGGTATATTGTGATATTTACCCTGCTGGTGTTAGGGGCTGTGGTTGGGCAGTTTGCAGCAAGGGGCGCCGCAAGGAAAAAGGAAGTGGCCCTGTGGTCTTTGCTGGGGTGTTTTGCCCTGCCAATTTTCTATTACCTGAAAGAAGATTCCGTGTGGATTCTGCCCTTTGTGTGCGGGGGGACGGCTTTTACCATGATAGGCCTGTGGAACAACAAGGATACCCGGAAGGTTTGGAGGTTTGGGGCAGCCTTGGCCCCGCTGCTGGCGTTAGGCTGCGTGACAGTAGGCTATAAAATGGTGAATTACCATTATTATGGGGAATATGCCATTACAGACCGGGAAGGGACCTACTTCAAGGAAGTGGTGGCCGACCTGCTTCAGGTGGATGACGGGAAAGGGTTCGAGAACCTGGGGGTATGGGTGACACGGAATATGGTCCATACGGCAGCGGAGCACAGCAAAACATTAGAAGAACTGCTGCCTTATGTGGAGCAAAGCTGGAAGAACTGGTGCGGGGAAAGTGAGGCTCCCGGGGACTTCTGTATTTGGGCGTTCCGGGGCGCAATGGAACTGTCCGGGGCTTATGGGCAAGGGGGCGCTTATGTGGATTCCTGTTACCAGAAAATCCATGAGGAACTGGAACATGCATTTGAAAGCGGGGAGCTGAAGCGGTGGGAAGGGAGGTTTTACATTTCCCCCACTGCCCGGGGGCTTACGGCAGGGGAATTTGCGGGATACTTCCGGGAGCGGTTCCCAAGGGCAGTGAAGCTGCTGGCAGCCTATCAGGAAAATGCCACAACATCCCAAGAAGCAAGGGGGCTTAGCGAAAACCTTGCGCTGATGTCAAATGTTACGATGACCCATTTCCGGTGGGGCGGGACAAATAGCAAATATTACAAGGGGGATGAGGTGATTGTGGCAATTGAGAACAAGATTGTGCGCCTTTACCAGAAAACAGGATGGGCTTTCTTTTGGGTTGGGCTGGCTGGGTGCACGGGACTTTTACTGGCAACTGCGGCAAAGCTGGCGCAGAGGAAAACAGTGGGGAGGCAAGGGGATATCCTGCTGGTGCTTCTGGGGCTGATAGCAAGCTGCCTGCTGCTGATGGCGGCGGTGCTGTGGTTCTGCAATTTTTTGCCGGAACGGAAAGTATATGACTATCTGTGCGCGGCAATCCCGCTGATGGAAACGGCAAAGGCAGTTGGGTGCTATTATGCTGTGTGCGGGGCGCGCCATTTGTGGAAAAAGCGCCGCATGTTTCCCATTTTGCAGCAAAGAAAAATATAACCCTTGACAGGGGCAGGAACCTGCATTATAATTCCAAACAGAGTGTGACATAGGACTTGGGACAAGGGCCACACGAAGGGGTACACCACCACGGGCGTAATCCTTTCGTGGTGGCTTTTTTTGCGTGATGGGAAGGGGAGATTTTAGAAAAAGCAGGAGGGCAGCGTTGGGAAAAGGAAAAGCAAAAAGCCATGGAAGGCTAAGATTAGAAAAAAAGGAGGGCGGCATATGGTAATCAATGGAAAAGAAAGGGAAATGCGGCAGCAGGTTTCTTTGGCGGAATTGCTGGGGCAGGAAGGGTTCTTGGAAGAACGGGTTGCGGTGGAGCTGAATGGGGAAATTATCCCAAAAGCAGCTTATGGCAGCACATTGGTAGGCGGTGCGGACCGGTTGGAAGTGGTAAGTTTTGTAGGAGGCGGCTGATGGGACAGGGAAAAAAGCCAGAATTGCTTAGGGACTGCTTTGCAGGCAGGAAGGGGAAGGAGGATATGCAGGGTTGCAAATTGGAAACAGCCCCTTAGGGGAAGCAAGGGCCCAAAGGGAAGGGAATAGCTGCCCAGTTACCAGAGAGCAGCTCAAGCAGGCATTGCTGGAGCGGTATTCCCCATGGATGTATGAAAAGATTTCCAGTGGTTCCGTTGCTATCGCGGGGCTTGGGGGACTTGGTTCCCAGATTGCGGTGATGCTGGCAAGGGCTGGGGTAGGGAAATTGTTTTTGGTGGATTTTGACAAGGTGGAACTGACGAACCTGAACCGGCAGGCTTACCATATCGGGCATTTAGGGCGCCCAAAAACAGAGGCTTTAGCGGAAATCCTTGCACAGATTAATCCATATGTGGAAACCGAAGCCAGAACTGAAAAAGTGACTGAGGAAAATGCAGCAGCTTTATTCCGCGGATACCCGATACTCTGCGAAGGGTTCGACAGGCCGGAACAGAAAGCCATGCTGGTAAATACAGTCCTTGCCCAGTGCGCTGGCACAATTGTCATTTCCGGGAGCGGCATGGCGGGATATGGGCCTGCCAACCAAATTGTTACTGAAAGAAAGATGGGCAGGCTGTATCTCTGCGGGGATGGCAGGACGAAACTGGATGCAGGTACCTGCCTGATGGCCCCGCGGGTGATGGCGTGCGCCGCCCATCAGGCCAATGCGGCAATCCGGCTGCTGCTTGGGGAGGAAGAGGTATAAAGCGTGAAATGAAGGGGATGGGTGATTACTGTGAAAGAAAGTAAAGGAAAGCCATAAAAGGGTATATTTCACCAAGCTGTCTGAAACGGGCAACTTTTTGAAGTCATATTAAGAAAGAAATTCAAACTAAGAAGCTAATGGTTCAGAAAGTGGTATCAATCTCTCACTTTCATTACTTTGTGCTGCCAACTGAAAGGCGGCGGAATGGAGATTTTTATGGAAAAAGATAAGTTTATGTTAGGCGGGAAAGAATTTCATTCAAGGTTTATTTTAGGTTCCGGGAAATACAATGTGGAACTGATAAAAGCGGCCATTGGGCAGGCTGGGGCAGAAATCATTACGCTGGCGGTGCGCCGGGCAAATTCCAGTGGGGCAGGGAATATCCTTAATTTTATCCCAGAAGGGACCACGCTTCTTCCTAACACCTCCGGGGCGAGGGATGCCGGAGAGGCGGTGCGGATTGCGAGGCTGTCCCGGGAATTGGGCTGCGGGGATTTTGTGAAAGTGGAGATTATGCGGGACTCCAAGTACCTGCTGCCGGACAACCAAGAAACCGTAAAGGCAACGGAACTGTTGGTAAAGGAAGGCTTTGTGGTGCTCCCCTATATGTATCCCGATTTAAATACGGCAAGGGATTTGGTGCAGGCCGGCGCAGCGGCTGTGATGCCCTTAGCTGCCCCAATCGGTTCCAACAAAGGGCTTGCAACGAAGGAATTTATCCAAATTTTAATAGATGAAATTGATTTGCCCATAATTGTGGACGCGGGGATTGGCAGGCCGTCCCAAGCCTGCGAGGTAATGGAAATGGGCGCGGCGGCAGTGATGGCAAATACGGCAATTGCCACAGCAGGGGATATCCCCCAGATGGCATTGGCCTTTGGGAAAGCCATTGAAGCCGGGCGGGCGGCATATCTTTCCGGCCTTGGGAGGGTGCGGGAATCCGGCGGGGAGGCGTCCTCCCCGGTGACAGGTTTTTTGCGGGATTAAATAAGACGGAAGGGACGGGCAAATAGTTTGTTTTGGCATGAAGCGGAAGACGGGCGAATAGCCTGTTCTGGTATGAAGCGGGAGGGACGGGCAAATAGCCTGTTCTGGTATGAAGCGGGAGGGACGGGCAAATAGCCTGTTCTGGTATGAAGCGGGAGGGACGGGCAAATAACCTGTTTTTAAAATGAAGCGGAAGGATGGATTTTATTATGGAAAAAAAGCGGAAGGGAAATTTCAGCCCCATGGAATATCAGGAGGGCATGGAGCAGGTTTCCTCGGATATTTTGGGGAAGGTCATGGCTGCCCGGGGCAGCTACCAGCCAGAGGGGTACACCGGGCAGGAGGTGGAGCGTGCCCTGCAGGCGCAAAACAGGACGCAGGAGGATTTTGCAGCTTTGCTTTCCCCTGCGGCGGAACCATTTTTGGAAGAAATGGCAAAAGCGGCTTGGGCAGAAACCAAAAAGCATTTTGGGAATTCTGTGTATTTGTTCACCCCCATTTACATTTCCAATTATTGCGGAAACCATTGTGTGTACTGCGGTTTCAACTGCCAAAATAGGATTCACAGGATGAAGCTCCAATATGGGGAAATTGAAAAAGAGATGGCGGCAATCGCAGCGTCGGGATTGGAGGAAATCCTTATTTTAACAGGGGAAAGCCGAACCCAGTCTGATGTGGCATATATTGGGGAGGCCTGTAAGGCTGCCCGGAAATTTTTTAAGATGGTGGGACTTGAGGTATATCCCATGAATACGGCGGATTACCGGTATCTGCGGGAATGTGGCGCAGACTATGTTACAGTTTTTCAGGAAACTTATGATCCCGGCAGGTACGGGGAGCTCCATTTGGCGGGGGCAAAGCGGGTATTCCCATACCGGTTCCATGCTCAGGAACGGGCGCTGCTGGGCGGGATGCGGGGCGTTGCATTTGGCGCGCTTTTGGGGCTTTCAGATTTCAGGAGGGATGCATTTGCTACAGGGATGCACGCCTATTATATCCAGCGGAAATACCCTTACGCAGAAATTTCTTTTTCCTGCCCGCGGCTTAGGCCGGTTACTGCGGCATCTGCTGAAGATGGAAATGAGGATGGTTCTGCCGCTGCAAAATGGGAAGGGGAACACGAGGTGACGGAACGCCAGCTGCTGCAGGTGATGTGCGCTTACCGGCTGTTTATGCCTTATGCCGGGATGACGATTTCCACAAGGGAACGCGCCCAGTTTCGGGACCATGTGGTTGGGATGGCGGCCACAAAGATTTCTGCCGGGGTGAGCACTGGCATTGGAACCCATTCCGAGGAAATAGAAGGGCAGGGGGACAGCCAGTTTGAAATAGAGGACAGCCGGGGCGTGCAGGAAGTGGCTGCAGCAATCCGGGCGCAGGGCTTGCAGCCGGTGATGAATGATTATGTGTATGTTTAAAATAATTGCCGTCACTGACTGGGGGCTGTATCAGGAATTCCATGGGTGCACAGGGTTAGATGCATATGCGGAATATTTGGCCGGGCTTGTATTTGGAGTGGGAACGGAATCAGGGCATCGGGCAGTTGGGATGGGCAGCTTGCAGGAGAGCGGCAAGGCATCAGGCGCAAGTGCAGGGGGCGGTGGGGAAAGCGGAAAATTTATCCAGCCAGATTTCCTAATCTTAAGGGAAAAAAATCTGCCGGAACAGGCATATATGGAGCTGCTGATAAAGCTTTTGGGAAAGTGCAGATATTTTAACGGGCAAGGGAAACGGGCAGGGATTCTTGCGCATACCCATTTGCTGGCAGCTAGGCAGGCAGGGTGTAACGGGATACACCTTCCATTTCCGCTGTTTGAGAAATATTATGCGGAGCAAGTGCAAGTACCGGAAGGGCGCAGTCCGGATAGGGAATATGGTTCCAGCCAAATCTTAAGGGACTGCCACGGCGGAATTTCTGCAATAGAAAACATCGGCGTGTCTGTCCATTCCCGGGAAGAAGCGGAAAAAGCAGAAGCCATGGGGGCTTCGTATTTGACGGCGGGGCATATTTTCCCTACCAGCTGCAAGAAGGGCCTGCCGGGCAGGGGGCTTGGGTTCCTAGAGGAGCTCTGTGCCAGCGTTTCCATACCTGTGTATGCCATTGGGGGAATCCATCCAGAGAATTTGCACCAGATACGGGGGGCAGGGGCGGCGGGAGCCTGCATGATGTCAGAGTATATGAAGGGGAGCTATTAATATTTTTATTCCTTTACGAGCCTGATACCCCGCTGCCTGCGGTGTTCTGGGGGAGGCTAGGGACAGATATCCCGTAGCTTGTTGCAGGGGCTCATTGGCAAGGAAATACTATAATTATGAGATTTTTATAAGGAAAATCAGTAGTGGCTAGCAGAAAATTAGAGGAATACACATAAAAATCCCAGTAAATGAGATAAAGTGATTGCGCAATACGCAAAGATATGTATAATAAAAAGGAGAAAAGGAATCTTATTTTTAACAATAGGAAAGGCAAGAGGTGTGCATGGCAAAGTATATTGAGAATGTGAATATTTATTTGTCACAAATGAAAATAAAGCAGGCATATATTAGCCTGAAAACTGGGATAGATAAGAAAAAACTATCCCGTATTTTGACTGGCGTACAAGACATAAACAGTAATGATATGGAAAAAATTGCAAATGCATTAGGGCAGAAGGCCGAATATTTCTTAAGCGATACGTTCCGTGTACCGCAAGTGAATGGGTTTGCGCCGGAAAAGATAGCTTTTTATGCAGGGAATCCTACAAAACAGCAGGATCAGATAGCAGAAAAATTAGAGAGGCTTATGGAAAATATAGATGAGGTCTTGAGCGCAAGATACCGTTTTTTAAATTTGCCAAAGGAGCAGTAGATGGATGTAAAACGCTTAAGGAATATAATTGAATATAGCAATGCCAAAAGAGTGGATATGGAAACTAAGGTGAAAAACTTTTATTCTTTTGTGGGGATGGGCAGTGACAAAGAAGTTCTGAATATTATGCAGATTGCAAGGCCTGCCTTTGAAGAGAAAGGTTATTTGGTTTTGGAACTGCCTTTTGCGGATGGGGAGTTAGGAGCCCTTTGTTATAAAGGGGATGCTCTGGGATATATTGTCCTCAATACATCTTTGCCAAAAGTCAATGTTAATTTTGCCATTTGCCATGAACTATACCATGTTTTTTACCAGAAGAGCGAATTTAGGACAAAAGTGGAGTTTGCGGATGAGGATTATACGGGAAAAGAAGAAGAACTGGCTGCAAATTTGTTTGCTGGCATGCTGCTGATGCCAGAGGCAGGTTTCCGGTTTATGTACCGCAAATTTAGGGAAGAGTCCATGGGGGATGGAAGGGATACTGTGATCCGGTTAATGAATTATTATCAGGCGCCTTATATGGCGGTCTTAATCCGCTGCTATGAACTGGGGATGCCGGGTACTGGCAGTATCTCAGAAGAACTGCTGCAAATGGGGCGGGAATATATTAGGCAGAGATTTATTGATTTATGGCTGGATGACAGTATTTTGGATGCTACGGGGAAGGACGACTTCCTCCGCCTGAAAGCAGCGGTTGCAGAGTTTGGAAATAAATATGTTGGGGCTTCTTATCTGGAAAGGCGCACCCTTCAGAAAGTGCTTCATAATATGCAGGTGCTTTATACAGAAATAAAGGGGGAGCAGTAAATGGGAACTGATTATATAGAAATTCCCCATAATATGGAAGAACTGGCGCCTTATGCGGTTACCAGCCGTGAAAAAGCTGTTACGGAGATATTGGGAAAAGAGAAATGTTATTTCTACGATGCTTGTTCTTTCCGCAGGCATGCGAATTTGGAACCAAATGAAGCAGAATACCTTTTGAGATATATAAAATCCCAAAACGGCATAATTTCCATTACAAGGTGCATATTGATGGAATTGGCATCCCACAGCGGCGTTTTATGCCAAGAATATGTGGCGTATGCCAAACACATCAACGAATATGGGATAGTTTTCTTAATCATTTATGAGGAAGATTTGTTTTCGGTGCTGGAGGCGGTCTTTAGCGCGAATGTAGTAATAAATAATTACTTATGCTGGGCAGTGCGGATGGTAAAAAGCCCTGTAAGTACTATTGCAGAAACCCTTTGGCAGAACAGGGAACTGCAGGATGAAGTGATAAAGGGAAGGAATTTAGGGCAACGGGACGTATACAAACATTTTTTTGAGGCAGTGCGGGGGAGGAAAGAAGCAGGGGATAATTTGGGGGAGGAACTTTTGGCAGTTTGCCTGCACATTCTTTCACACATACCCGGGGAAAAAGACGGAAAATTTTGTGTTATTACAGATGATAAAGGGGCAGCAGGCAAAATTGATGCATTATTTAAGAAAACGGCAAG
Source organism: uncultured Lachnospiraceae bacterium (assembly GCA_910580195.1). Lineage (GTDB taxonomy): Bacteria > Bacillota > Clostridia > Lachnospirales > Lachnospiraceae > Petralouisia. The sequence continues at coordinate 4,449 of CAJTWA010000043.1, read as the reverse complement.
ACAGCATCGGGGAAAAAAGATTATAATTTTTAGTACACCTAAATTGGTACAGGTTTTATACAGGGAAAATATCCTTTTGGATAAGGAGCATATAAAAACTATTTTGAACAGTGGGATAAATGGAAATGTGGCAGTGTTAGGTACAAGAATTTTTGATATACAAAACAGGGAGATTTCCATAACTAGTGAAGAACTTGCGGAATTGATTATGCAGCCGAATGGAATTAATATTGTCTTTTAATTGCAGGGTAATGGCAGATTCCCTGATTTTATCGTATACCATAAAATAATGGCAGGCAGGGCAGCTAGCTATTTATGTTATGGTGCATGGGCAGGCCGCGTATGATTCGATTTTCATTTCTTATCTTTCTATAACATCTGATTCATTCCCTTCCAAACAATTCGTTTTCACCATTCTAACATAATTGTAAGATAAGCGTAAGGTAAAGACAATGCAAAGTTAAGAAAAATAAGGTAGGATAGTAATTGGAAAGCCAAGAAGCCAATTCCTCCGTCCTCATGGGCTGCATGGGGCGGTTGGGAACCTTGCTCCATGCAGCAGTGGATTTTGGATATTAAAAAAATATTAAGAATTTTTATGAAGAAATATCAAGAATATTTTCGTTAAATAGTATAGGACACAGAAAACAACAGGAGAAGGCATTATGAGAGAGATTACATTTACAGTACCTTGTTACAATTCCGAGGATTATATGGAGCGGTGCATTGACAGCCTCCTTGCTGGGGACGAGTGCGTGGAGGTTATCATTGTGGATGACGGCTCCACCGACGGCACTGGGGAGATTGCAGACAATTATGCAAGGAACTACCCGGAGGTAGTGCGGGTGGTGCATCAGGAAAATGGCGGCCATGGCGCAGGGGTCAACGCAGGGCTTGCCCTTGCCACTGGGAAGTACTTTAAGGTAGTGGATTCTGACGACTGGCTGGACGAGGAGGAGCTGCAGAAGCTGATACGGAGCATCCGGAGGTGGGAACAGGCAGGGAAGACGGTAGATTTGGTTATCTGCAATTACATCTACGACCACCTCTATGAGAATAAAACCAAGCGGATGGGCTATAAAAATGTGTTCAAGGAAAATGAAATCTGCGGGTGGGAGGATATCAGGCGTTTTCGGCCGTCCCAGTATCTGGTGATGCATTCCCTGTTTTTCCGGACGGAAGTCTTGCGGGAATCTGGGGTGAAGCTGCCGAAGCATACCTTTTATGTGGACAATATTTTTGCCAACCAGCCGCTGCCTTATGTGAATACCTTGTGTTACCTGAACTTGGATATGTACCATTATTTTCTGGGCAGGGAAGACCAGTCTGTGAATGAAAAGGTGCTGATGAAGCGGATTGGCCAGCAAATCCGTGTGACGAAGCTGGTTTCCGGCTGTTCGGATTTGGAAAAGGTAAGGGAAAAGTCGCCGAAACTGGCAAACTATTTGGCCCGGAATATTTCCATTATGATGGCGATTTCTTCCATCCACCTTCTGCTGATTGGGACACCGGAGGCATGGGAACAGCGGGAAATGCTTTGGAATTACGTGAAAAACCACGACCAGAAGCTGTACCGCACCCTGCGTTTCCGGACCTTAAGCGGCTTTACGTACCTGCCGGGGAAGTTTGGGGCAGGGCTTACGCTGGCCGGGTATAAAGCAGCGCAGAAATTGTACCAATTTAATTAACGTTTTTACAGGAGAAAAGAGGCTGATTATATGGAAAAATTATATTTAGCATTAGTAGATACGCCAGGATTTTTTGCATCTATCATACGCCGGGTGATTGGCATTGATTACATACATGTGGTCCTTTCCATGGACGAGGAATTAAACGAGGCATACAGCGTCGGGCGGAGGAACCCGGCAATCCCCATTTTGGCAGGGTTTGAGAAGGAAGACGCCAGAAAAATTGAGGAGGTGTTCCCTACAGCAAAATACAAGGTGATGAGCATTGCATGTACTAAGGAGCAGAAAGAGAACATTTCGAAACAGCTACAGGAATGTTTTTCCAAAAGATTCCATTATCATTATTGTATCGTAGGGCTTCCCATGTTATTATGTAATATACCGTTTTACCAGAGGAACCATTATACCTGTTCTTCCTTTGTGGCAGATATTTTGGAAAAGAACGGGATGGGGCTTTTCGGGAAGCATTTTTCACTGGTGACGCCAAGGGATTTCTATGAACTTGAAAATACCAGCGTGGTGTTCGAAGGGACATTGCAGGATTTTAACAAAAGCTGTATGCGCTACCCTGCCGAGAACCCCAACATATTCCGTCAGGCGATACGGAAATTGTCTTATGTGATGAATGGGGCGGCATAGCATAGGGAACGGGGAATCAGCGTGTTCTGCCAGGTAATGCGGAGAATTGTATTATGTAATGAATGGAGCAGTGTAGTGTATGAATCGGAAAAATCTTATCAGTGCAGGGGTGTTATTGGTATTAGTAGCCCTGACAATCAGTGCAATTTTTAAAGGGAATGACATGGCTGCGGTGTTTGCCGCCATGGGAAAGCTGCATCCGGCGTATCTGTGCGGGGCAGCCGCAACGGCAATCTTTTTTGTATCCGCGGAAGGGATGATGATTTGGTATCTCCTGCGGTCCTTGCGTTACCAGACAAGGATGCTGGCTTGCATAAAATATTCTTTTGTAGGGTTTTTCTTTTCCGGCATTACGCCTTCTGCCACCGGAGGCCAGCCGATGCAGCTTTACTATATGCAAAAAGAGGGCCATAAGGTTTCAGACAGCACGGTGGTGCTTATGGCGGTGGCAGTGATTTACAAGTTTGTGCTTGTGGTGATGGGGGTGGGCATCCTGCTCTTTTGCCATGACGCGTTGGCTGTTTACCTGAAAAATTACTTGTACTTATATTATCTGGGGCTGTTCCTGAATACGGCATTGGTGGTTATTTTGCTTTTTATTATGGTAAGCCCTAAGTGCTTTAAGGGAATTGTAGTTGGCGGCGAAAAAGTCCTGAAGAAATTCCGCCTGCTGAAATCCTCCCGGGAACGGACGGAAAAGCTAATTGACATGGCAGACCAATACCATGAAGCTGTCCTGTTTTTCTTGAAAAATAAGGGCAAGATTGGTGCAGTCATTGCATTTACGGTGGTGCAGCGGTGCAGCGTGTTTTTCCTTACATGGCTGATTTACCGGGGGCTGGGGCTTCAAGGCGCCAGCGCGTTTACCGTGATGAGCCTTCAGGCGGCCATTTATATTGCGGTGGATATGCTGCCTTTGCCGGGGGCGCAGGGGATTACGGAGATGATGTACAAGACAGCATTTGCCATGGTGTTCCCGGGGGCTTTCCTGACAGCGTCCATGTGCGTGACCCGGGGGCTGAATTTTTATATGGTGCTGATTGTCAGCGCGTTGGTGTCGCTTTGGTGCCAGTTCCGTTCCAAAAGGGCGGGGAATGTGGCAAAGGAGCTGGTAAGGGAATAGGGAGCAGAAGGTGCAGCCGGAATGGTACTGCACCTTTTTGTATGCCAGAATTATAATCGGCGCATTTGGGGTAAGGTTCCTTCTGCTGTTAAGGCGGCTTGTATTACTCCGGCGGTTAAATTCGTCGATATCTAACCGCTGGAGTAGTATCATGGGTTGGGGCTTCTGCCAGCCGAATGGCCTGTAAAATTGAAATGTATGTTCGGGTACTTGGAATTATAAACGGACCGGTTGGCCTTGTCAATGGATTCTGTAAATTTTAGGGATTTTTTAGGAATATAAAATTTTTGGGAAAAATGAAAAGAAACCGCCCGGTTTTAAAACTTTTTCCAGAAAAGATACGTTATATTTAGTAGAACGCGCCGCAGCAAAGGAGTGCCCAGACATGAGCGACAGGGAACTAATCCGGGAAATCCAGAGAGGGAAAAAAGAATATCTGAATGATATTGCAGAAAAGTATTATGATGATATTTACCGTTTCTGCTGTTATCAGGTTGGGAACTGCCAAGATGCCGGCGATTTGGCACAGGAAACTTTCCTGCATTTTATCCGTTCCGTAGAGCAGTTCCATTGCCGGAACCTGAAAGGGTATTTGCTCACCATTGCAAGGAATGTCTGCATGGATTATTTCAGGGGATGCAAGCGCAGGCAGGAACACGAAGAGCAGTTTTGGCAGGGAGAGCTTGGGGCGGGGCAGGAGGCGTTTTCCCAGCAGGCGGGGAGCTGGCAGGAGGAATTCTTAGTTACGGTCAGGCAATTGGCGGAGGAACTTCCGCAAATGCAGCGGGAGGCCGTGGTGCTTTACTATGGCTATGGGTTCAAGTACCGGGAAATTGCAAAGATGACAGGGGCAGGGATTGCAACGGTGAAGTCCAGGGTGCGCCAAGGGACGGAGAAGTTAAAGAAAAGCCTTGCGGGGGAGGGCCTTTGAAGCTGGAAGAATTTTTAGGAGCTTCCTGTATAATTCAAATATAGGGAATCCCAAGAAAGAGGGTTGAG
>CAJTWA010000042.1 GCA_910580195.1 uncultured Lachnospiraceae bacterium | reverse complement strand
CCAGAACTGCATCCGCCCCCCCCCACAGCGCAAATCCTCCACCCAGAACTGCATCCACCCCCACAACGCCAAATCCCCACCCCCTAAATTTTTTCACACATTGACATCCCACCCCCAACTTATTATAATATAAGAATATATGTCATAAGAATATATTGATGTATTGGGCAGGAGGAACAGCAATGGAGAAAGAAATATCACAGGCAGTCATACGCAGGATGCCTCGGTATTACAGGTATTTAGGGGAACTTCTGGACGATGGGGTAGAGCGGATTTCCTCCAACGAACTAAGCACAAGGATGCGTGTAACAGCATCCCAGATCCGCCAGGACCTGAATAACTTCGGCGGGTTCGGCCAACAAGGCTACGGGTATAACGTAAAATACCTCTACGATGAAATCGGCAAAATCCTCGGCATGGATCGCCAGCACAATATCATTGTAGTAGGTGCAGGCAATCTCGGCCAAGCATTAGCCAATTACCTCAAATTTGAGAAAAGGGGCTTTGTCATCAACGGCCTGTTCGACGTGAACCCGGCGCTCAAGGGGATTTCCGTCCGTGGGATCAAAATCCGCATGATGGAAGAATTAGAGGGGTTCCTAAAGAAAAACCAAGTGGACATTGCAGCCCTGACGCTACCGAAGGAAAAGGCAGACGAAGTAGCCAATATGCTGGTCCGGCTCGGGATCCGGGCAATCTGGAATTTCGCCCATCTGGACCTAGAGCTGCCAGAGCATGTAGTGGTGGAAAACGTACACCTTTCCGACAGCCTGATGCAGCTTTCCTATAACATTGAAAAAACAGAAAAACCGAAGGATAAGAAGTGATGGTATGAGCAAGAAAAAAAATGCGGGCCATGGATTTGCCCAAATCGCACAGAGTAAGAATCTCCCCCCTTTGGTGCTGGACCAGAAATGGCACCATTTATTTGCGGATGGCGTAAAACCAAAAGAGGTGGCAAGGCTGGAGCAGAAAGTCAGCAAGCATTTATCAAGGCAGGGGCACCTCACGCAGGAACTGAAGGAATTAAGGTCTGTCAAAAACAAGTTAATGAAAAATATTGTGGTAAACATGGATGAAATCGGGGAACTGGGGCAGGAAACCCCAAGGCTTCAGGAGGACAGGAGGCTGATTACGGAAATCAACCAGCGGATGGAGTCTGCACGGCAGGAATTAGAAGGGATTGAAGAACTGATGCAAATGGACAATAGCCAGCTTATGGCAGAAACTATGGAGTATTGTTACGGCATTATGGACAGCAACGAAAAAGAAAAAGACGAACTGGCAGACTGGATTTCCAAGACCCGCGTAGAACTGAAGAAGAAAGTCATCCGCAAAGAAGCCATTGAGGACAAAAATAAGGAAATCTATGCATATCTCCATGATATTTTTGGCGCCCAAGTGACAGGGGCTTTTGACTTGAAATACCGGGGCGAATATAAAGACACAGGGAAGTGAAAAGGCAGTCTTAGCGGGGAAGCTGGGAGTGTCTTTTTTGGATAGGGCAGCAGGCATAGGGATAGAAGGGGAGGCTGCCAAAGGAACCCTAGGAGGGAACGTATGGAAATTGTGCTAAACAGCAGCCAGATGAAGCAATGCGATAAAACTACCATAGAAACATTCGGGATGCCTTCCCTTGTATTGATGGAGCGGGCAGCCCTAGGGGTAGCCGAAGAAATTGAACGGCATCTTGCGATAGGATGCCTTGCTGTTACCGTTTGTTGGGAAGGGAGCCCAGGATGCCCTGCTGCTGGCTATGGGCATGGGAATAAAAAATATTCCGCCCTTATCGCCTGCGGGCACGGGAATAACGGCGGGGATGGGCTTGCCATTGGGCGGCTGCTCTGGCAGAAGGGCTATCAGGTAACCATCCTAATGCCTCCAAGCAATGGAAAATTATCGGAAGAAACAAAGGTACAGAAAAAGATTTTAGGAAATTATGGGATAGCCATAACAGAAGAAATGCCAGACCAAGCATTTGACGTAATTGTGGACGCCTTGTTCGGGATTGGACTGACAAGGGACCTGCAAGGGATTTACCGGGAGTATATTGCGGGCATGAACGGGAAAACAGGCCTGAAAGTTGCCGTAGATATCCCTTCCGGCATCCATGCCGATACCGGGGCAGTGATGGGCGCTGCGTTCCGGGCGGACGTGACAGTGACGTTTGCATTTGCAAAGCTGGGGCTCCTGCTGTACCCCGGGGCAGAATACGCCGGGAAGGTCCTTGTAAAAGATATTGGAATCAGCCACCATAGCCTGCCGGGTGCTGGATTGCCTGAATGGGATAACAGCCGCCATAGTCTGCCGGGCGCTGGATTGCCTGAATGGGATAACAGCCGTCATAGCTTTCCGGGCGCTGGATTGCCTGAATGGGATAACAGCCGCCATAGTCTGCCGGGCGCTGGATTGCCTGAATGGGATAACAGCCGTCATAGCTTTCCGGGCGCTGGATTGCCAGCGTGGGATAACAGCCGCCATGGATTGTCAGGGATGGAAACCCATCCGGGCGCTGGGGGGCAGCCCCCGGTATTTTCTTTGGAGCCAGAAGACCTTAGCATGGTCCCGGCAAGGAAGGCTTATTCTAACAAAGGGACTTTTGGGAAAGTCCTTGTGGCAGCAGGTCAGAAAAACATGGCCGGGGCAGCTTTCCTAAGTGGAAACGCCGCATACGCCACAGGCGCAGGGCTGGTAAAAGTTTTCACTGAAGAAGCGAACCGGGAAATCCTGCAAGGGCTCCTGCCAGAAGCAATCCTTGCTACGTATAGCGTGGGAAAAGAGTTAGAAGAGGAAACCCTTTCAGGAGCCAGCGCTGCTTCAAATGGCAGGAAAAAGGATTTAGAAGAGGAGATTCTGCCAGAAGCAGGCCTTGCTGCGCATAGCGGGATAAAAGGCAAGGCAGGCCAGATAGAAGATTTGCTGGGAGAAGCCCTGTCATGGGCAACGGCTGCGGTCGTGGGGCCGGGGCTTGGGACTGGGGAAACGGCACGCAGGATTGTCCGGTTTGCCTTAAAGGAGGCAGAAATCCCGCTTATTTTGGATGCGGACGGGCTGAATCTTGTGGCCAAAGCCCCAGAATGGCTGAAAGGAGCCAAAGCCCCCGTCATTGTAACGCCCCATCTGGGGGAACTGGCAAGGCTTACCGGGAGCAGCATTCCGGATATCCAGCAGGGCTTATTGCAGGCAGCCCGCGCATTTGCAGCAGAATACCATGTTATCTGTGTCTTGAAAGATGCAAGGACAGTGACAGCGCTGCCAGATGGCCGGGCTTACATCAATACCAGCGGGAACCATGGCATGGCAACCGGCGGGGCAGGGGATGTGCTGACAGGGGTGTTGGCCGGGCTTGTCGCCCAAGGGATGGATTTGGAACAGGCTGCCCCTGCCGGGGTATACCTCCACGGGGCTGCAGCAGACAGGCAGGCCGCAGAACTAGGCGCCTATGGGATGACGGCAAGGGACATTATAAGCGGAATCCGAGCCGTCCTCCATGAGAGGGAAAGTATGGAGAGAAGATAGCGGCAAGGGACATTATAAGCGGAATCCGGGCCGTCCTCCATGAGAGGGAAAGTATGGAGAGAAGATAGCGGCAAGGGACATTATAAGCGGAATCCGGGCCGTCCTCCATGGCAGGGAAAGTATGGAAAGAAGATAGCAGAAAGGGACTTTAAAAGCGGAATCCGCGCCGTCCTCCATGACAGGGAAAGTATGGAAAGAAGATAACAGAAAGGGACAGTTTAAACAGAACTTGCATAGTCCCTTATGGCAAGGAAAACAGGGAATCAAAGGAAGGTAGGAAATGAATTTATATCGCAGGGTGTTTGCGGAAATTGACTTGGACGCAATACTTTATAATGTGGAACAGATGGAAGGGCATATTGCAAAAGGCGCAAAAATTATGGCAGTCATCAAGACGGACGGCTATGGGCACGGCGCCGTCCCCATTGGGAAAGAACTGGAAAAGCTGGAAATAGTCTGGGGCTATGCGGTGGCAACGGCGGAAGAAGCTCAGGTTCTGCGCCGAAACGGCTTGGAGAAGCCCATATTGGTGCTTGGTGCCGTATTCCCAGAGCAGTACCAAGGGCTGGCAGATTGGGACATCCGCCCGACAGTTTATTCCCTGCAGCAGGCTAAGGGGCTGGAGGAGTTTTTCCGCAGCAGGGGAAAGAGCATTTTTGTCCATGTAAAAATCGATACGGGCTTAAGCCGCCTTGGGTTTCAGGTTACGCAGGAGGCGGCAGGGGAAGTGGCACAGATTGCGGGGATGGAGCATATCATAATAGAAGGGCTTTATACCCATTTTGCTAAATCCGATGCGAAAGACAAGGCCATGGCCGTTTGCCAGATGGAAAAATTCGGCGCGATGCAAAAGATGCTGGCAGGGCATGGGATTTCCATCCCGATTTCCCACTGTTCCAACAGCGCAGCCATCATTGACATGCCAGAAGCCCATATGGACATGGTGCGGGCCGGAATCAGCCTGTACGGCATGTGGCCTTCGGACGAGGTGCAGAAGGAAAACATAGATTTGCGCCCGGCCCTCTCCTTGAAAAGCTGCATTGTATTCTTAAAAGAACTGGAAAAAGGCAGGGCCATCAGCTACGGCGCAACGTATGAAACAGCGGGAAGGCAGCGGATTGCAACAATCCCGGTGGGGTATGGGGACGGATACCCGAGAAGCCTTTCTAACCGGGGCTATGTGCTGGTCCGCGGGCAGAAGGCGCCAATCTGCGGCCGTATCTGCATGGACCAGTTTATGGTGGACGTGACGCATATCAAAGGAGCAGCAGAAGGGGACGCCGTGACATTGGTAGGGACAGACGGCCAAGAAACCATTTCCATGGAGGGGATCGGGGAGCTTTCCGGCAGGTTCAACTATGAATTTGCCTGCTGCTTGGGCAAGCGTATCCCAAGGGTTTATAAAAAGGGCGGGGAAGTGGTGCAGGAAAAAGACTATTTTGGGGAGTAAGGCGCAAAAGCCCCCAGCGTAATGGATTTCTATTTTCCGCATACAGGCCATGCAAGCCCTGCAGTTTTCAGAGGCAAGGCCAGAAAGTGGCAAGCCTTGCAGTTTTCAGTGCCAAGGCCAGAATGTGCAAGCCCCACGGCCATCAGAGGCAAGGCCAGAAAGTGGCAAGCCCTGCGGCTCTCAGCACCAAAGCCAGAAAATGGCAAGCCCCGCGGCTCTCAGCGCCAAAGCCAGAAAATGGCAAGCCCTGCAATGCGTAAGGCAGGCAGTTACATAAAAATTTGGAAGGCAGCTTGTATACACACGAAAAAATTGGGAAGAATAGGAAATAACCTATAAAGTTTTGGAGTGTGAGGAAAGTGGTAATTCATAGAGGAGATATTTATTATGCAGATTTGCGCCCAGTCATAGGGTCTGAGCAGGGCGGGGTGCGCCCGGTGCTCATTATACAGAACGACATTGGGAACCGGCACAGCCCTACCGTCATCTGCGCGGCAATTACGTCTAAGATGAACAAGGCGAAGCTGCCCACACATGTAGAGCTGGAGGCGGCCAAATACGACTTGATGAAGGATTCCGTGGTACTTTTGGAACAGCTCCGTACCATTGATAAGCAGCGGCTCAAAGACAAAGTATGCCGCCTTGACAGCGAAATATTGAGGAAAGTCGACAGGGCGCTTGAAATCAGTCTGGAACTGTATACATAAATCTTGACTAATATCCATGAAAATGGTATATTTCAAGTGTTTGAGAATACAAATGCAAAAGGAGCAGGAAGATGGACGATGGTGGCAGCCCGGCCATAGGGCTGATAGTATTTTTTGTATTGGTGGCGGTAACAGGGGCATTGTACGGGTTTTTGACTGCGCTGGATGAGGTAACGGAGAGCCAGGTGGGGAAACGGGCGGAAGAAGGGAATAAGCATGCCCCGTGGCTCCTTGCAGTGATGGATGAACCGTATAAGACAAGGCATGCCATCCAGATTATGGCAACGTTTGCCAGCGGCATTTTTGGGATTTACCAAATCCGGCTTTTGGGGAACTTTTTTATCCGCAGCTTTTTTGGGAAAGAGGCAGGGGCCTTGTTCCAAGGGCTGTGCTTTGCGGCGGCAGTTGTAGCAGGCGTGTTCCTGTTTGCGGTGCTTGGGATTATCGCGCCCCAGAAAATTGCGGCAAGGAGGCCAGAGGAATGGCTGTTTGCACTGGCAGGGCCTGTCCGCGGCATGGTAACGGTGCTGAAATTATATACTTACCCAGCGGAAAAGCTTTCCAACTTGGTTGTCCGGCTGGCAGGGCTTGACCCGAATGAAAGCTTCGACGACGTGACGGAGGAAGAAATCATTTCCATGGTAAAGGAAGGCCACGAGCAGGGGGTGCTCCAAGCCAGCGAAGCAGAAATGATACACAATATTTTTGCCTTTGACGACAAGGAGGCAAAGGATATCATGACACACCGCAAGCATGTGGCTGCCATTGACGGGCGCATGCAGCTTAAGGACGTGCTGGAATTTATCCTAGGGGGGAATAATTCCCGGTTCCCCGTGTACAAAGAAGACATTGACAATATCATCGGCATCATACATATGAAAGACGTAATGATAGAGAGCCGGAAGGGGGAACGGCTGGACTGGGCGGTTGCGGACATCCCGGGCCTTGTGCGGGAGGCAATTTTTATCCCGGAAACTAGGAATATCAACGAGCTTTTCAAAGGGATGCAGTCCCGGAAAAGCCACATGGTCATTGTGGTGGACGAGTATGGGCAGACCTCCGGCATAGTAGCCATGGAGGATATCCTAGAGGAGATTGTGGGAAATATTTTCGACGAGTACGACAAGGAGGAAACCACGGTTGCCAAGCAGCCAGACGGAAGCTTTTTGATGAGCGGCCTTGCGCCCTTCCATGAAGTGTGCGAGGTTTTGGGGATTTCCCAAGAAGAAGCGGAATATGAAACCTTAAACGGCTTTTTAATTTCCCTGATTGGGAAAATACCCGGGGAACAGGAGCAGTTTGAGCTGGACTGGGGCGGCTGGCGGTTCCATGTGCTTTCTGTCCGGGACAAAATCATCCATATGGCGAGGGTGATAAAGCTTGAAGAGCCGCCGGAAGAGGAAACGGAGGGGAACTAAGGGAGAACCAGGAAACGGATGGCAGGCTGCAAAAGCCTTTCAGAAAATTTTGCCATATTCTTTCGGATAAGGGAGAATCAGGAAATGAATGGAAAGGTTGTGAAAGCGTATCAGAAAATCTTGTCATATTTCTTAGAACATGGTAGAATAGAAAGAAAAATAGAAACAGAAAAGAGGAAAGAGGAAAATTTATGTCAGGACATTCAAAATTTGCCAACATCAAACATAAAAAAGAAAAAAATGATGCGGCAAGAGGAAAAATTTTTACCATTATTGGCCGGGAGCTTGCAGTTGCCGTGAAAGAGGGCGGGCCCGACCCAGCCAATAACAGCAGGTTAAGGGATGTCATTGCGAAGGCAAAGGCCAACAACATGCCCAATGACACCATTGACCGGGGCATTAAGAAGGCGGCCGGGGACGCCGGATCCGTCAATTATGAGTTTGTTTCTTATGAAGGCTACGGCCCTAACGGCACGGCGATTATCGTGGATGCCCTTACCGACAATAAGAACCGGACTGCCGCAAACGTAAGGAGCGCATTTACCAAAGGGAACGGGAACGTAGGGACGCCGGGCTGCGTGTCCTATATGTTCGACAAGAAAGGCCAGATTATCATTGGCAAGGAAGAATGTGGGATGGATGCGGATGAGCTGATGATGGCCGTGCTGGATGCCGGTGCAGAGGATTTCTCGGAAGAAGAGGACGGTTATGAAGTCATCACAGACCCGGATTCCTTCAGCGAAGTCCGGCAGAAGCTGGAAGAGGAAGGGATTCCCATGGCATCCGCGGAAGTAACCATGATTCCCCAGACCTGGGTGGAACTGACAGACGAAACGGCCATTAAGAACCTCCAGAAAACCTTGGATTTGCTGGAAGAGGACGATGACGTGCAGGCTGTGTATCACAATTATTCAGAATAAAATACAGGGGGACAAACATGAAGAACCTAAAGATTGGAACAAAATTATTAGTTACATTTATGATTATCATCCTATTATTTTGCACAACCGTATTTACTTCCATCCGTGGGCTCAATGAGAATTCACAGAAATATTCTGAATTCTACACGGTTGGCTACCAGATTACCCATAAAGTTATGAGCATGCGCAGGGGCCTGCAGATTATTGTAAAGGACCTTTCCTTTATTGCTATGGAGGATGAAACAGAAAAAACAGAATCTTATAGGGAAGATATGCAGAAGGAACTGGACTTATTGCAGGAAAATGGGAACTGGCTTTTCAAGAATTTCAGGGGGGACAAAAAGCTGTTGGATGCCTTCTCTGATAAAATTACAACGGCAGTGGAATTGCAGCAGACAGTGCTGGAAACCGTAACTGTGGATAGGGTGAAGGCACAGGATATGCTGCTGAATGAGTACCAGCCGCTGGTAGACGAGGCAGTCAATGCATTGATAGAGGTCAGCGAAGTTGCAGAACAGTCTGCAGAAACAGATTATGAAGAAACCGTTAATATGCAAAAAGAATTGGTTTTCCTGCAGCTTGGGCTTGCAGGTGGGGCGCTGTTCATTACAGTCGTCCTGTCCCTTTACCTGACACGGTCCATTACCAAGCCCCTTAAGGAAATTGAGAAATCAGCAGAGAAAATCGTGGATGGGGATTTTGACATTTCCATCAGCTATCAATCAAAAGACGAATTAGGCAGGATGGCAAATGCATTCCGCAAGATGGCGGACACCTTGGAGGATGTGGTTTCAGATGCTTCCAGGCTCTTAAGCGAGATGGCAGACGGGAACTTTGACGTGCGCACCCAAGCAGAAGAGCATTACGTAGGGGAATTCCAAGGCCTGTTATCCTCCATCCGTAAGCTGAACCGTGACCTGAGCATGACATTAGGCCAGATTAACCGGAGCGCAGACCAAGTAGCGGCAGGCTCCGACCAAGTATCCATCGGGGCGCAGGCCCTTTCCCAAGGCTCTACGGAGCAGGCAGCGGCAGTGGAAGAGCTTGCAACTACCATTGCAGGGATTTCCACGCAGGTAAAAGATACGGCGTCCGACGCACTGGAGGCAAAGAAACAGTCTACCATGGCAGGGGACGAGGCAGAAGAGTGCAACCAGCAGATGCGCGACATGATGAACGCTATGGAAGAGATTACGCGTACCTCGGATGAAATTGGGAAAATTATCAAGACTATTGAAGATATCGCCTTCCAGACAAACATACTGGCCCTCAATGCGGCTGTCGAGGCATCCCGGGCAGGGACGGCAGGGAAAGGCTTTGCCGTGGTTGCTGATGAAGTGCGCAACTTGGCAAGCAAGAGCTCCGTGGCATCCCAGAATACGGCAGAGCTGATTGAAAGCTCCATTAAGGCAGTCAGCCGCGGGACACAGATTGCAGATTCTACGGCACAGTCCTTAGTGAAGGTTGTGGAGGAAGTCCGTTCTGCTTCTGGCAAGGTGGATAAGATTGCCGATGCTGCAGAAGAGCAGGCAGGCGCAATTGAACAGGTAACATTGGGCATCAACCAGATTTCCAGCGTGGTACAGACCAATTCTGCCACCGCAGAGGAGAGCGCGGCAGCCAGCCAGGAACTTTCCGAACAGGCAGACATGCTCAAGCAGCTTGTTGCCAAATTTATCCTCCGTGCAGAATACGCGCTGGCGTCAAATGCAGATATGGGTTACGGCAGCCAAAGGAACACAAACGACTACATAAATCTGGATTAGGAGGAAATTTCGCATGGATGGATACCAGATAGAAACAAAATGCGTCCAGTCGGGCTGGCATCCGAAAAAGGGGGAGCCGCGGGTTCTTCCCATATACCAGAGCACCACGTTTAAATATGATACCAGCGACCAGATGGGCAGGCTCTTTGACTTGGAGGACAGCGGCTATTTTTACACAAGGCTGCAGAACCCTACCAATGATGCAGTTGCAGAGAAAATCTGCGAACTGGAGGGCGGCGTGGCAGCCATGCTCACCTCTTCCGGGCAGGCGGCAAATTACTATGCCGTGTTCAATATCTGCGAGGCAGGGGACCATATGGTATGTTCTTCCACCGTATATGGGGGCACCTTCAACCTGTTTGGGGCAACCTTGAAAAAGCAGGGGATTAGCTGCACCTTTGTAGACCCGGACGCATCTTTGGAAGAGCTGGAACAGGCTTTCCAGCCCAATACAAAGGTTGTCTTTGCAGAATCCGTGGCAAACCCGGCGCTGGTTGTCCTTGACATTGAGAAATTTGCCAAGGCAGCCCACAGCCATGGGGTCCCGCTGATTGTGGACAATACCTTCCCTACGCCGATTAATTGCCGGCCTTTTGAATGGGGGGCAGACATTGTGACCCATTCCACCACCAAGTACATGGATGGCCATGCCATGTGCGTAGGCGGCTGCATTGTGGACAGTGGGAATTTTGACTGGGAGGCGCATGGGGAGAAATACCCCGGGCTGACCCAGCCAGACCCTACCTACCATGGGATTGTCTATACCAAGAAATTCGGCAAAGGGGCTTATATCACCAAGGCCACGGCGCAGATTATGCGGGACTTGGGTTCCATACAGTCCCCGCAGAATGCGTTTCTCCTGAATGTAGGTTTGGAAACGCTGCACTTAAGGGTGCCTAGGCACTGTGAGAATGCCCGGAAGGTGGCGGAATTTTTGGAAAGCCATGAGAAGGTGGCTTGGGTGAATTTTGCCGGGCTCAAAAGCAACAAATATTATGCGCTGGCCCAGAAATACATGCCAAATGGCACCTGCGGCGTCATTTCCTTTGGCCTTAAGGGAGGCCGGGAAGTATCGGTAGGGTTTATGGATAAGCTGAAAATGATTGCCATTGTGACCCATGTGGCAGACGCTAGGACCTGCGTCCTGCACCCGGCCAGCCATACCCACCGGCAGATGACCGATGAGCAGCTGGCAGAAGCAGGGGTTGCGCCGGATTTAATCCGCCTGTCTGTGGGGATCGAAAATGCAGAAGATATTATTGCTGATTTGGAACAGGCGCTGGAAAGTATCGTTTAAAAATAATATATTGTGGAGGATTTGCATTATGAGAAAAATTCTGTTTGCGGCATCGGAATGTGTGCCCTTTATCAAGACCGGCGGGCTTGCCGATGTATGTGGGGCGCTGCCAAAGGAATTTGACAAGAATGATTGGGATATCAGGGTTGTGCTCCCGAATTATACCTGTATCCCAGAAAAATGGAGGAACCAGTTTGAATATGTGACCCATTTTTATATGAGCTGCGGGAGTTACATACAGAATAAGTACGTAGGGATCCTGCAGTACAAAATGGATGGCATTACCTACTACTTTATTGACAACCAAGAATATTTTGACTGTTTCCTGCCTTATGGGGATATCCGGTTTGACGTGGAAAAGTTTGTATTCTTTGACAAAGCAGTGCTTTCCATGCTCCCACTAATTAATTTCCAGCCGCAGATTATCCATTGCCATGACTGGGAAACTGGCTTTATCCCAGTGTACTTAAGGACAGAATTCCAAGGGGACATGTTCTTCTGGGGCATGAAATCCATTATCACCATCCACAACCTGAAATTCCAAGGGATTTGGGACGTGAAGACGATGAAAGGCCTCACAGGGTTCCCTACCGATTTATTCAAGCCGGATAAGCTGGAATTTAAGAAGGACGCCAACATGCTCAAGGGCGGGCTGGTGTACGCAGACTATATCACCACTGTAAGCGATACCTACGCGCAGGAAATCCAGACGAATTATTATGGGGAAGGGTTAAACGGCTTGCTTTCCGCCCGCCATATGGATATGCAGGGCATTGTCAACGGGATTGACTACAATGTATACAACCCGGCAACTGACGAGAAACTTTATGTAAATTACGATGCAAGCAACCACAGGAAGAAGAAAGCCCTCAACAAAGAAAGGCTGCAGCAGGAATTAGGCCTTGCAGTGGATAAGAAACGTTACATGATTGGCTTGATTTCCCGCCTGACAGACCAGAAAGGGCTGGATTTGATTAATTATGTGATTGAGCGGATTATCGACGATTATACCCAGTTGGTTGTCATCGGGACCGGCGACCCGCAGTACGAAAATATGTTCCGCCATTTTGCATGGAAATACCCAGATAAGATTTCTGCAAATATCTGCTATTCCGATGATTTGGCGCACAAGCTGTATGGGGCGGCAGACGCATTCCTGATGCCTTCCCGGTTCGAGCCCTGCGGCCTGACCCAGATGATTTCCTTCCGCTATGGGACGATTCCCATTGTCCGGGAAACGGGCGGCTTAAAAGATACCGTACAGGCCTATAACGAATATGACAATGTAGGGGACGGCTTCTCCTTCACCAACTACAACGGGGAAGAAATGCTCAATGTCATCAATTATTCCAAGCAGATTTTCTTTGACAAAAAACGCCAGTGGAACCAGATGATAGACCGGGCGATGGCAAACGACTATTCTTGGAATGCATCCAAGTTCCGCTATGAAGGGCTTTATAAGTACCTGATGGGGGAATGTTAAGCAAAGAGATATAAGGATTAAGAATACAGATAGGTGTAAGGCTTTTCCGCCAAGCTGCGGCTTGGAGGCTGCTTTACACCTATCGCTTGCATAAGGGCTTCATCCGTGCGCAGGGAATCCGCCCCTAGCCATGCCCTTCTGGCAGACTTGCATAAGGGAATATTCTAGTGCGATGGGGTATTTGCTCCTGTAGTCATGACCCTCTTGCATAAGGGGATCTTCCAGTGCAGCAGGGAATTTAGTACTACAGTGCACTTTTTTCTTTTTCAATACACAGGCAATTTGGGCCAGCCCTTCCCCTAAGCAAACGGTTTATGGGCGTCCTTAGTGGAGGCGAAATCCACTGCTTACGCAGACTTAGGGATGAAGGCTATCCTGAAATCCCTTAGTCGGAGTTAGCAGTTAGTTCGCCGGAACGTTGCCCAGTTTGTGTGGGGAAGGGCTGGCCCAAATTGCCGTCCGCCCCCAAAGACCCCCACATATCTTTACCATACCGTAGCGTTATGCCTCTTCTTCCCCTTTGTACTCTGCAATCATCTCATGCAGCTTTTTCATCGCCTCATCAATTCCCCCCACTTCATTGATAATCCCTTCTTTCACCGCTTGGTTCCCCACAAGGATTGTCCCCAAGTCCTTTGTCAGCATACTAGTGTTTATCATCATTTTTTCCAACTGTTCCTGCGTAGCGAAGCAGTGGCTTGCCACGAACCCAGTAATCCGGTCCTGCATCTGCTGGAAGTAATCATAAGTCTGCGGCGCCCCGATAACCAGCCCGTTTAGCCGCACCGGATGGATTACCATGGTCCCGGTCGGCACAATGTAAGAGTAATCCGTAGAAACAGCCAGCGGGACACCGATGGAATGGCTGCCACCCAGCACAAGGGATACGGTAGGCTTGCTGAGGGAGGAGAGCATTTCTGCAATGGCGAGCCCGGATTCCACGTCCCCGCCCACGGTATTGATAATCACAAGCACCCCGTCGATGTTCTCATCATCCTCAATGGATGCGAGCTTAGGCAGCACATGCTCGTATTTGGTTGTTTTGGTGTTGGGGGAAAGGCTTTCATGGCCTTCGATTTCCCCGATAATGGATAGCAGGTGGATTTTATGGCGGGAGGTCCCTTGGCCTAGGGTAAGCTGCCCCATTTCCTTGATTTCTTCATTTTCATTCTGGTTTTTCTCCTGCTGCGTGATTGTTTCTTCCATAAATGTCCTCCTTCTTTTTGCATTTCTATTTCTGATGTTTGCATGTTTTTGCACCATAAGAAAGGCCTGTCTGGCATCCTATTGCATCGTAAGAAAAGCCTGTCTGCCATCTTATTGCATTATAAGAAAGGCCTGTCTGGCATCCTATTGCACCATAAGAAAGGCCTGTCTGGCGCCATATGGGGCAGATGGCTGAAATTATTTTCTGGCTGTAGGGGCAGTTTTGCCATGGATTCTTATTTTAGTATTGAAAAACATGGGGGAATTTATGCAAAGGCCGGAAAATTAGTTGAGTTTTTTCTTCATTTGAGGTATATTATTAGTAAGGAAAATAGTAGCTGCATCATATCGCGCAGAATGTTGAGTAAAGGATGGGTGGGAATTATGAAGAAGTATAGGAGAAGTTCTTTTGAAGTGGAGGCTGTGGAGTATGAGCTTGGGAAAGGGATGGAAGACGGGTTCATGCCGTGGACTTCCGTGGTGACAACGGGATGGATTAAGACGGATAACCTGATACAGATTACCCGGGAGGACGGCGTGGTGGTCTGCCCCTTCGTCCAGAACCGCCGGGGGCTGACTTTCTTAAGGGAAGGGGACTACATCATAACGGAAACGGATATGGAGAGGCACGTATGCGGGCGCGATAAGTTCCCGAAGCGTTACCATCCAGTAGAGGAATAGGGCGAAGGAAGAGGGCTGGGGCTCCTGCCATGGTGCGTGGCAGGGGCCTTTTTTATCGAATAGAAAATACTGTGACACTGTGAAGTGTTAAAACACATCACTTTTCTATAAGATAAAGCCCTCCGGGCAGGAGATTGCCTGCCTATTTTATTTTTAGAAGGAGGGCATGGAATGTCATTGCAGTTGGTGTTTGGTGGTTCCGGCAGCGGAAAATCGGATTATGTGTACCGGAAGGTGTTGCAAGAGGCGAAAAAGGGGCAGGAGAAAACATTTTTCGTGCTGGTGCCGGAGCAGTTTACCATGCAGGCCCAGCGGGAGCTGGTAAAGCGCCAAGAAAACCACAGCATTATGAATGTGGACGTGGTAAGTTTCCCAAGGCTTGCCTACCGGATTTTTGATGAACTGGGGATGGGGAACGTAAAGGTTTTGGAGGAAACGGGGAAAAACCTCCTGCTGCGCCGGGTGGCAGAGGAACAGCAGGGGAATTTGAAATTGCTGGGGGCAGGGATGAAGCGGACGGGCTATATTACGGACGTGAAATCCATTATTTCCGAACTGACCCAATACCGGGTGCGGCCGGGGCAGCTAGATACTTTTATCGGGGATGAAAGGCAGTCCCCCCTGTTCCGGTATAAAATTCAGGACATCCAGACCATGTACCAAGGGTTTTTGGACTATCTGGAGGGAAAATTCATCACAGCGGAGGAACTTTTGGAGGTGCTGGCGCAGGTGGCGGGCCAATCCAAGGCCCTGAAAGGCTCGGTAATTGTGCTGGATGGGTTTACCGGGTTTACCCCAGTGCAGTATTTCTTGCTGGAAACCTTGTTTTTGCTGACGGATGAAATCATGGTGACTGTCACGCTGGACGAGCGGGAGGATCCGTACCAGTGCCAAGGCATCCAAGAATTATTTTATATGAGCAAAAAGACCGTTGCATCTTTGCTGGACATTGCGGGGAGGAACCATGTGGAGGTGAAGGAGCCATACTGGGTGCGCCATTCCAAGGAAAGCAGGTTTGCAGGTTCCCCTTCCCTGCTGTGGCTGGAGCAGAATTTGTTCCGGTTCCGGCCGCGGCCTTATAGCGGGAGCGATTTGGACATCCAGATGTATTCCTTGCCCTCCCCCCGGCAGGAGCTGCATTTTATTGCAAGGGAAATCAAGCGTCTGGTGCGGGAGCAGGGCTGCCGTTACAAGGACATTGCCATTGTCTGCGGGGATGTGGAGCGGTATGGGAATTATGCAAATGAGATTTTCGGCACATACCAGATCCCCCTGTTTTTGGATGCCCGGAAAAACATCGTGTTCCATCCCATGACGGAATTTTTAAAGCAGGCCTTGCTGCTGGTGGAGCAGGATTTTTCCTATGAAGCGGTGCTGGGCTATTTCCGTTGCGGGCTTTCCGGCTGGGCTTTGGAGGACGTGGATATTTTGGAAAATTACCTGCTGGCGGAAAATATCCGTGGGTACCGGAAATGGCAGAAAACATGGGTGCGCCGGGGATCTGTGGAATCTGCGGAGGAATTGGGGCACATCAACCAGTTACGGGAAAAATTTGTGGAGCAGGTTTCCCCCTTGTGGGAGGCTTTCCAGAAAAAGGATGGGCAGCGCCATACCGTGCTGGAGGAGTCAAGGGCTCTGTATGGCTTGGCTTACCAGCTTGACGTGGAAGGGCAGCTTAAGGGATATGAGGAATTTTTTACCGAGGAAGGGGAAAGCGCCCTTGCCAAAGAGTATGCCCAGATTTATAAGATTACCATGGATTTGCTGGATAAGATGGTGGAGCTTTTGGGGGAGGAGCGGATGGACGTCCGGGAGTACCGGCAGATTTTAGAAGCAGGCCTTGAGGCGGCGGCGGTGGGGATTATCCCGCCGGGGTACGACCGGGTTGTGTTCGGCGATATTGAAAGGACCAGGCTTTCGGACATAAAGGTTCTGTTTTTTGCCGGGGTCAATGATGGGCTGATCCCCAAGGCGCAGGAGCATGGGGGGATTATCTCCCAAGCGGACCGGGAACTCTTTGCAGCCCATGGCATGGAGCTTGCCCCCACGGACCGGGAGCGCAGTTTTATCCAGAAATTTTACCTTTACCTGAACCTGACGAAGCCCTCGGAAAAGCTGTATGTGACATGGTTTAGGGTCAGCCAGGATGGGAAGGAAACGAGGAAATCCTATTTGGTTGGGACGCTCCTGCGTATGTTCCCCAAACTGCATCCGGTGCGGAAAGAGGAGGAATTCGGGCTTGGGAAGGCCATGTCGCGGAATGTGCCAAAAGGCATGGCAGGGAATTCCCAGAATACACGTAATGCGGCAGGCGTTTCAGAAGATACCCAGAGTGCAGGAAGTGGATTGAAGACAGCAGGGGTTTCCCAGAATGTAGGGAGCGTGGCAGACCCTTTGGAATTTTCTGGCAGGGGCCAGGAAGGGGCAGCCAAGCTGCCAGACGCCATTGTCACCCCCAAAAGCAGCCTGAAATTTCTGGTGGAGGGCATCCGGGAGGCCAAGAATGGCCGGGTGCACCCGGAATGGAAGGGGCTGTTCCGCTGGTATCTGTCACAGGAGGGGTGGCGGGATCAGGTGCAGCCGTTCTTGGAGGCCGCTTTTTACCGCTACCACGCGAAGCCCATGGGGGCGGAAGTGACGCGGGAGCTGTACGGCAGGGTGCTGGAAAACAGCGTGACCCGGCTGGAGCAGTTCAGCGCATGTGCCTTCAGCCATTTCCTCCAATACGGCTTGGGCTTAAAGGAGCGCAGGCTGGGGGAATTTGCCCCGGTGGACATGGGGAACATGTTCCACGAGGCCTTGGAGCGCTATTCCAACCATATGGAGGAGCGGGGCTACCATTGGTTTGACGTGCCGGAGGACGTGAAGGAGGAATTAATCCAGCAGGCCATTGAGGAAACGCTGGGTTCCGGCTTTGACAGCCTCCTGTTCCAGCAGGCCCGGACGGCCTACCTTCTGGAGCGGATGAAGCGGATTTTAAGGCGGACCGTGGAAACCATCGCGGCGCAGGTGGAATCCAGCCATTTTTCCCCAGAAGGCTATGAAATTTCCTTTTCCTTTGCGGAAAATCTGGAGGCGGTGAATTTCATTTTAAGCGACGAGGAAAAAATGCGCCTCCGGGGCAGGATTGACCGGGTGGACACCAAGAAAGAGGGGAACCACGTCTATGTGAAAGTCATTGACTACAAATCCGGGAACCGGGAGTTCCAATTGCTGTCTTTGTATTACGGCCTGCAGCTGCAGCTTGTGGTGTACTTAAATTCCGCCATGGAGCTGATGCGGCGGCGGTATCCGGACAAGGAAATCATCCCCGGGGGCATGTACTATTACCACCTGGACGACCCGGTGGTGGAGGGGACTTCCGAAAGCACGGACGAGGAAATCCAAGAAAAAATTTTGGAAGAGCTGAAATTAAAAGGGGTTGCCGGGGAGGCGGAGGACGCAAGCGTCAGCAGGAAAGCAAAACGGGCGGGGAAAGAGGAGTTCCAGATTTTATCCCGCTATGTGGACCACAAAATCCAGGATATCGGCAGGCGGATTTTTGACGGGGAAATCGGGGCGGAGCCGTACCAGCTTGGGAACGACACCGGGTGCGACTACTGCCCGTACCACGGGGTCTGCGGCTTTGACAATTCTTCCCCCGGCTGGGGCTACCGGAAACTTGAGGACATTAAGGACGAAGGGGAAATCTTGGCGCGTATGCAGGCAGAAGAGGAAGAGGCTGAAACCATAGGGCGCGGAGCAAAGGAGGATTAGGGCAATGGAAAGAAAATGGACCAAAGAGCAGCAGCAAGTCATTTCGCTGGAAGGCAAAAACCTCCTTGTGTCGGCGGCGGCAGGCAGCGGCAAGACGGCGGTTTTGGTGGAGCGGATTATCAGGAAAATTACAGACCAAGTGCGCCCGGTGGACATTGACAAGCTGCTGGTTGTGACGTATACCAATGCGGCGGCATCGGAAATGCGGGAGCGCATTGGCGCGGCCATTGAACAGGCCTTAGCCAAACAGCCGGATAATGCCCACCTCCAGCGGCAGCAGACCTTACTGCACAATGCGCAGATTACCACCATCCATAGCTTCTGCCTGTATGTGATACGCAACTATTTCCACCGGATTGACTTAGACCCGGATTTTAGGGTGGCAGAGGAAGGGGAGCTAAAGCTGTTAAAAAGCGATGTGTTAGACCAAGTGCTGGAGCATTTTTACCAAGAGGCAAGGCCGGAATTCCTCGCGCTTTCGGAAACCATTGCCACTGGGAAAAACGACAAGCCCTTAAAAGACACCATACTCAGCCTGTTCGGGTTTGCCATGAGCTACCCTTGGCCCGAGGAATGGCTGGAAAGCTGCAAAAAACCCTTCCACATCCAGTCCATGGAAGAGTTTGAAGCCCTCCCGCTGGCAGAAGAACTCCTTGCTTATCTGGGGAGCTTGAGCAGCCAGTGGGCGCTGCAGATGGGGATTTGCAGGGATTTAGCCATGGAGGCGGACGGGCCTTCCATGTATGCGCCGCTGTTAGAGCAGGAGGCAGAGGCCATGGGGCAGGTTGCGTCAAGCAGCGCCTACCAGCAGTATTACGAAAGGATTTGCGGCTGTTCCTTTGCGCGGCTGCCAAATGCAAGGAAATTTGAAGGGGACATGGGGAAGAAAGACCAGATACAAAAACTGCGCAACGAGGTGAAGGATTCCATCAAGAAAGTAAAGGAGCAGTTCCTCTTCCAAAGCCCGGAAGATATGGTAAAGGACATGCAGAAAAACCGCCCGGTGGCGGACATGCTGGCAGAAGTTACCTTGTATTTCCTTGAAAAATTTGCAGAAAAAAAGCGGGAACGGAACATGCTGGATTTTAACGACCTTGAGCATTTTGCACTGAAAATCTTGGTGGGCAGCCAGACGAAGGAACCTAGCAAAACAGCCGCGGAGCTGCGGAAAAATTATGCGGAAATCATGGTTGACGAGTACCAAGATTCCAATTATGTGCAGGAGGCCATCTTAAAGGCTGTTTCCAAGGAGGCCGAAGGGGGCTTCAACATGTTCATGGTAGGGGACGTCAAGCAGAGCATTTACCGGTTCCGCATGGCAAGGCCGGAGCTTTTTATGGAAAAATACAATACCTATACCCAAGGGGAAAGCCTGCGGCAGCGGATTGACCTGCGCATGAACTTCCGCAGCAGGCCAGAGATCCTTGGCCGGGCCAACAGTATTTTTTACCGGGTGATGAAGGAGGACCTTGGGGGCGTTACTTACGACGCCAAAGCAGCCCTTTATCCCGGCGCAGCGTTCCCAGAAGGGGAGCCGGGGATGTTTGAGCCAGAATTTCTGGTGGCAGAACCAAGCGCGGAGGGGAAAGCCCTGAAATCCCAAGAGCTGGAGGCAAAAGCGGTGGGCATGGAAATCAAAAAGCTGATGCAGTCCCAGATGGTGACGGAGGAAATGCCAAAGGATGGGAAAGGAGGGACGCTGCGGCCAGCCCGGTATTCGGACATTGTCATTTTGCTGCGCTCCATGGCCGGCTGGGCAGATACTTTTGTGAAAGTCTTAGGGGAGCTGGGAATCCCAGTGCGGGCCTCTTCCGGCACCGGGTATTTTTCCTCCGTGGAAGTCCAGACAGCTTTGAATTTGCTGCGGCTTTTCGATAACCCGAGGCAGGACATCCCTATGGCCGCCGTGCTTTCCTCCCCCATTGTGGGGCTTACGGGGGAAGACCTGGCGGTGATACGGACGGCTTACCCCAAGGAAAAATTTTATCAGGCAGTGATGGATTTTGCCGGGACGCTGCCGGAATTTCCCTCCCAAGGCATAACCGAGGCTTCCGTGCCGGAGGGAAACGCAGGGTTCCATCCCGGGGGACAGGAAAGAAAGGCTGGCAGTTTTTGCCTGTCAAAAACGCAGCAGAAAAAGCTGTGCGGTTTTTTGGGATTATTGGAAAAATTCAGGAAAAAAGCCAGCTATACCCCCATCCACGAACTGCTCTACCAAGCGCTGGAGGAAACGGGATACCAAGCATACGTGTATGCCCTCCCCGGCGGGGAAGTCCGGCAGGCCAATCTGGAAATGCTGGTGGAAAAGGCCATTGCCTATGAAAATACCAGCTACCGGGGGCTGTTCCATTTCATCCGCTATATGGAGCAGCTTCAGGAATATGACGTGGATTTCCCCCTTGCAGAAGGGGAGGAGGCCGAGGACGTGGTGCGGATTATGAGCATCCACAAAAGCAAAGGGCTGGAATTCCCCATCGTATTTGTGTCCGGCCTTGGGAAAATGTTCAATAACCAAGACGTGCGGGAACGGGTGGTGCTCCACCCAAGCCTTGGCTTTGGCATGGATGTGGTGGACGTGGGGCGCCGCCTGCGGACGCCGGGCCTGACAAGGAGGTTCCTTGCCCGGAAAACTGCCATGGAAAACGTAGGGGAAGAGCTGCGGGTGCTCTACGTCGCCCTCACAAGGGCAAAGGAAAAGCTGGTGCTGACAGGGGTTTTAAAGAAAGCGGAAGAAAAGCTTGCATCTATGCAGGCCGTTACCGCAGAGGACGGATTCCTTACCTTCTTAAGCCGGACCAGCAGCAATACTTTTCTGCAGTTCCTGCTGCTGGCAAGGTCCTGCGAGGAAGAAAGCTATCCCATTACGCTGATAAAGCAGGAAGAACTGGAACAGCAGGAAATTAGGGAAACGGCAGAGGAAGGCTTGACGCGGGTCCAGCTTTTGGCAGAACTGCAGGAGCCAGAGCCGGAATGGGAAGGGCGGATTGCCGCGCGCCTTACCTATGGGTACCCTTTTGAAAATGAGGTTGCCATGAAAACCAAGGTGTCTGTGTCAGAGTTAAAGCACCGAGCGATGGACAAAATCTTGGCAGAGGAATCCGAGCCAGTGTTCCCATTACAGGAAGAAGCGCGGGAACAGCATGTCCCAGAGAAGGCGGAAACTGCTGGCGTAGGAGGCGCTGTTAGGAAGGAGCAACTGCTGGAAGGGCATACCCCATTGCAGGAAGGGCAGCTGGAAGGGCATATCCCATTGCAGGAAAGGCAGCTGGAAGGGCATGCCCCATTGCAGGAAGGGCGGCGGGAACGGTATATCCCGGCATTTATGGAAGGGGTGCAGGAGGAAAATATTGGGGCGAAACGCGGGACGGCCATGCACCGCATATTGGAATGTTATGATTTTACAAAGCCCCCGGAAACCTTGCAGGCGCAATTTCAGGAGATGGCAGAACAGGAGAAAATCGAAAAAAGCCTGCAGCCCTTTGTAAACCTTTGGGCCGTGGGGAAATTCTTACGGACAAGGCTTGGGGCGCGGATGCAGGCCGCCGCAAGGCAGGGGAAATTATACCGGGAAAAGCCCTTTGTCATGGGCAAGCCAGCCTGTGAAGCCTTGGAGGGGACGGACAGCAAGGAAATGATTTTGATACAGGGGATTGTGGACGTATTTTTTGAAGAAGATGGCGAGCTTGTCCTTCTGGACTATAAAACGGACAGGGTAGGTTCCGCTGCCGAACTTGCAGGACGCTATAGCGCCCAGTTAGAACTCTACCAAGAGGCCGTTGAGCGGGCAGTGGGGAAAAAAGTAAAGGAACGGTTGCTGTATTCCTTCTGCCTTGGGGAAGTTGTCCCAGTGTAAGGACTAAAAGAAGGAATTTCGGAAATAGCAGAAGGGAACAGTGCATATCCCAAGGAAGAATTCTAGGAAATGGTGAAAGATGGGACAACATGCATGGACAAGGATGAAGGACAGGAGGAAAAGTTATGTTTTTTAAAGAACAAGCCATAGAAATCAACCACATGGACATTATTTTCCGGAGCGCAAGGGCAGAGGATGCAGAGCAGCTGATGTCTTACCTGATAGCAACCTCCAAAGAAACGCCCTTTTTAATCCGGGAGCCGGAAGAAATTACCCTTACCTTGCAGCAGGAAGAGAATTTCCTCCGGGAAAAAGAGGAATCCCCCCGGGAGCTGCTCCTGTTAGCCCTCGAAAATGGGAACCACATTGGGAGCTGCTCCATCTCAAGTCTGGGCGGCTTTTCCCGCTATGCCCACCGGTGCAGCATTGCCATTGCACTGTACCAGAAATACTGCGGCCAAGGGATTGGGCGGAAAATGATGGAGGCCGCCTTAAAAGCCGCGGAGGAAATGGGCTATGAGCAGGCGGAGCTTGAGGTAGCATCCTCCAACTATTTGGCAATCGCCCTGTACAAAAGCCTTGGCTTTACAAAATACGGCGTGTTCCCGGATAACATGAAATACAAAGACGGATCTTATGAGGACGCTTTCTGGATGATGAAAAAGTTGCGCCAGCAGCCATAGGCCAATTGTATTTTCAAAAAAAATGCAGTATAATGGTAACGGCCATGCAAAGGAGGGAACATAATGGACGTACAAATTGAAAAAGCCCTGCCAGACGGTTTTACCTTTGAGCAGGCGCACAACATGGCGCACGGGAGATATGGCAGCTTGGAATTCCTGATTGTGCCTATGTCATCGGAAGACCAGTTCCAGATACAGCTTTATGCAGATTTGGAGAACTGCGAGGGGAAAGCCCCGCTTTTTGAATACCTAAAAGCATTGCAGCAGCGCCATTCTTTCGTGGAGTATGCAGGATATAACGGGAAAGACATGGTTTCCGTCTATGTGCTGTCCAAGCCGCAGGAAGACAAGGAAAATTTAACCCTTGTGGTTTCAGAGATTGCCGCAAAATGCGAAGAAAATGGCGTACATAACTGCTGTTCTTTCTGCCGTCAGGAACGCCCCGTGCGCGCGGCGGTGGTGGACCGGATCCCAACCCTGATTTGCCAAGACTGCGACAGGCAGCTTTCCAGCGGCACGGGCAGGGAGAAGAAAGAAAATATCCCCCTTGGCTTGATTGGGGCCATTATCGGCGCCCTTTTGGGCTCGGTGCTTTGGGTTGTGCTGGGGCAGGTGGGCTTTATTGCCGGGATTGCAGGCTATGCCATTGTATTCTGCGGGATGAAGGGTTACGCCCTGCTTGGGAAGGAACTGTCCAAGACAGGGATTGTCATTTGCGTAATCCTTTCTTTCCTGATGGTTGCAGGGGCGGAAATGGTGTCCTTGGCAGTTGCTATTTATCAGGAATTAGGCAGTTTGTTTGCGCCGACTATCTGGGATGCGTTTGGGTGGGTCCCGGAGCTTTTGAAGGAGCAGGATGTGCTTTTGGGGGTAGGGAAAGATTTAGCCGTAGGGTACTTCCTTGCAATTTGGGCAAGCTATGCATCTGTGAAGAATACATGGCAGCAGGTAGATGAAAGCCAGAAACCCCACACCGTGGAGCGGTTCTGATGGCGGGGCAGCCATGCAGGCTGGTGCTGGCCTCCGCATCCCCAAGGCGGAGGGAGCTGCTGGCCCAGATTGGGGCGGAATTTGAAGTCCTCCCAGCCCAAGGGGAGGAACATATTTCCACTACAAAACCGGAGCAGGCAGTGGTAGAATTGTCTAGGCAGAAGGCAGAGGAAGTGGCGGGGCTGGCAGCAGCGCAAGGACGGACATTGATCCTTGGGGCGGACACCATTGTGGCTTTCCAAGGGGAAATCCTTGGGAAACCAAAGGATGAGGCAGATGCCGCCCGGATGCTCCACATGCTTTCCGGCAATACCCACAGCGTATTTACCGGGGTGGCGGCCATCCTTATGGAGGGACGAAAAACGGTAAAAAGCATCTCATTTTTTGAGGAAACACAAGTTACCATGTACCCCATGGCAGAACTGGAAATCAACCGCTATATAGCGACCGGGGAGCCCATGGACAAGGCAGGGGCCTACGGAATCCAAGGGAAATGCGCTATTTTTATTGAAAAAATTATAGGGGACTATAACAACGTGGTAGGCCTTCCGCTGGCCGCCCTGTACCAGAACTTGGCAAAATCAGGCATTGAAATTTTATAAGAATCATACTATCATAGAATCAGCAGAAGGAGGGATTAATATGAATGAGTATGATGAAACCTGTTTAGAATATTTTTTGGAGCACCAATTGCAGCTATTTGACGAAAAGGTAGCCAATAACCCAGAAGAAGCAGAAGAATTTCTGGAGGACTGCATGGCGGTGGTGTGCAGGAACTTAAAGGAAGTAAGGGCTTATTTTAAAGAGGAAGGCGCGGATATTGCCCATATGAGCGATGACGATTTGGAGGATGCTTCGGAAGTATTCCCGCTGCCGGACGGAAGGTATCTGGTAGTGGAAGGGTAATGTGCGTATTGGGCTAGGGCATATGCATCCGTAGGATGCGTTCAGCCATGGATAAGAAGGAAAAGGGTTAGCAGATAGCGTGGGTGCAATATGTTTGACAGAGGAATAGGATGATGGGAAATTATGACGTAATCATTATAGGGGCAGGGCCGTCTGGGATTTTCTGCGCCTATGAATTAATCCGGCAGAGGCCGGGGCTGAAAGTGCTGATGCTGGAAAAGGGAAGGCGGATTGAGGAACGCCAGTGCCCGAAGCGCAAGACCAAGGCCTGCGTAGGCTGCAAGCCCTGCTCCATTACCACAGGGTTTGCCGGGGCAGGGGCATTTTCCGATGGGAAATTATCCCTTTCCCCAGACGTGGGCGGCAACCTGCCGGAACTTTTAGGCTATGACAAGGCTATGGAACTGATTCAGGAATCGGACCAGATATACTTAAAATTCGGGGCGGACAGCAGCGTGTATGGCCTTGGGAAAGAAAAGGAAATCCGTGAAATCCGCAGGAAGGCCATCAACGCCAACCTGAAACTGGTGGAGTGCCCCATCCGCCACCTTGGCACGGAGGAAGGCTATAAGATTTACAGCCGCCTGCAGGAACACCTGCTGGGGCAGGGCATCGAAATGAAGTTCAAGGCCATGGTGGAACATATCATCGTGGAAGACGGCCGGGCCAAAGGCGTGGTGGCAGCCGGGGGTGAAACATATTATGGGAAGGAAATTGTCTGCGCCATCGGCCGCGAAGGGGCGGATTGGTTCAGCCATGTGTGCAAGGAGCAGGGAATCGAAACAAAGGTTGGAACCGTGGATATTGGCGTCCGGGTAGAAGTCCGGGACGAAGTAATGGAGTTTTTGAATAAAAACCTATACGAAGCCAAGCTGGTGTACCATACCCCCACTTTTGACGACAAGGTGCGGACGTTCTGCACCAACCCTTCCGGTGAGGTGGCGGCGGAATACTACGACAATGGGCTGGCAGTCGTCAACGGCCATGCCTATAAATCCAGCGATTTGAAAACCTGCAACACGAATTTTGCGCTGCTGGTTTCCAAAAATTTCACAAAGCCCTTTAAGACCCCCATCGAATATGGCAAGCAGATTGCCCAGCTTTCCAACATGCTCTGCGACGGGAAGATTTTGGTGCAGACGTTTGGGGATTTCCGCCGGGGCAGGCGCACCACGGAGGAACGCCTTTGCAGGAATAACCTGATACCGACGTTAAAGGATGCTGTGCCCGGGGATTTGTCCTTGGTATTCCCGCACCGGATTATGGTGGACATTGAGGAAATGATTTTTGCCTTGGATAAGGTGACGCCGGGGATTGCCAGCGATGAAACGCTGCTTTACGGGGTTGAGGTAAAGTTTTATTCCAACAAAGTGGTAGTGAACCAAGATTTTGAAACGAATGTGGCTGGCCTCCGGGCAATCGGCGATGGCGCCTCTGTCACAAGGGGGCTCCAGCAGGCATCGGCAAACGGCCTTTCCGTAGCCCGCAGCATTTTAAAGAATATGGATTAACAGGTGAGGGTACGAATGAAAAGACAGATAAAATACAGGATTTTGGCAGTGTTTGCCTTGCTGGCCGTGCAGTTGGCAGGATGCCAGCTTGGGGATACCCAAGTCATGGTGAGCGCAGGGTTTAGCGACAATGATGTGTTTAAAATCAAAAATGAAGTCTGTACCCTGCCAGAAGCAAGGGTTGTGATGACAAATTACCAGAACATGTATGCAACCATGTATGGGATTGATTTGTGGCAGCATAAGTTTGGGAACAACGACTTGGAAAATTATGTGAAGGACTTGACGATTTCCCGGCTTGCCCAGATTATGGCAATGGATTTCCTAGCGGAAGAGAAGGACATTTCCTTGTCCAAGGAGGAAAAGGAGAAAGTCCGTGAGGCGGCGGAGGAATATTACAATTCCCTCAATGACACGGAAAAGGAATACATGCATGTGAAGCAGGGGGACATCGAAACCCTTTACAAGCGTTACGGCCTTGCCAATAAGCTGTATACCCACCTGACCCAAGGGGTGGACGACGAGGTGAGCGACGATGAGGCAAGGGTGATGGAAGCCCAGCAGATTTTCGTGGCAAGCAAGGAAAAGGCCAAGGAGGTAGCAGGGCAGCTAAAGGAAGGGGCGGATTTCCTTTCGGTTGCAAATGTTTATAACGAGGCTTCGGAGATTGAGGTTACATTTGGCAGGAATGACGTGGCCCCGGAAGTGGAAAAAGTGGCTTTTTCCTTGGAAAACGACCAGGTAAGCAAGCGCATCAAGACAGAGAAAGGGTTTTATTTCCTGAAATGCACCAACCATTATAACCAAGAAAAGACGGATGACAATAAATCTGTGATTCTGGAGAAACGCCGGAAAGAAGCCTTCGACGATGTGTACATGGAATTCCTTGATTCCCTCTCCTCGGAGTTCAATGAAGAGGTCTGGGAGCAGGTGAGGGTGGAAGTGAACCAAGAGGTGAAGACGGATAGCTTCTTTGAGGTGTATGAGAAGCATTGCAATTGGTAAGCAGGGTTTTTGGCTTTTAAAAATTTTGGCATGCAGTTAGATGGATAGCCATGCACGGCATATCGGTTGGAAGATATATATGCACCGAAATAGAGGATATAGGAATAGGGAGAAATAAATAGAAATGCATTTATTTCTCCCTGAAATTTTATCCTGTGGGCAATGGGCCAAGAGTGGAAGCAGTGCACATACTTAAGCTTGGCAAAATTATTGCAATAAGGCTAAGATGCCCTGCGTACTTTGGTTGGCATGGGCTAACATAGATTGCCCGGCTTGTTCTAATATATTGTGTTTGGTGTACTTTACCATTTCCTCTGCCATGTCGGCGTCCCGGATTCTTGATTCTGCGTATTGGGTATTTTCGGCTGTATTATCATCTACGGATTTTGCATATTCAAGCCTGTTTTGCTGGGCGCCGAACTGGCTTCGGTAGGCGCTTACTTTATTGATGGCGTTGTCTAATCTGGAGATTGAAGTACTTGCATTGGCGTAGCTTGTTACATCTAATGCAGGGTCTGTAATGCCAATTCCTTTTGCAGTTGCATCTACTAGATTTAAAAACATTCCTTGCATTGAATTTGCACCTGTTTGAATCCATAGATTTTCATTTTTGTAAGTGTCAATATTGGTATTAGTTCCACTATTGTTGCCACTATTAGTGTTGCCATTATCATCAAATTTTGAGTCATAATTAATCTAGCAGAAATGTTTCTTTAAAATCAGGGCATACTACGAAAAAGAGGAAAAGATATGGATGATTTAGATTTCAAGACGATTGGCGCAAATATCAGAAAAAGGCGGAAAGCGCTGGGGATTACGCAGGAGTTTATTGCAAACAAGCTGGATGTCAACCCAAGCCACATTTCCAACATTGAATGTGGGCGCGCCAATCCGTCGCTGACTGCCCTTGTTAAGATTGCAAATATACTTCAATGCAGCGTGGATTGTTTTATCAGCGAAGAGTATACCTACAAGGTTGGCGAGGATTTAGAAGATGGATTGGAACATAGGATTATGGATAAGTTAAAATATTGCAGTACGGATAAAAAATACAGGGTGTTAAAGATGATTGACCTGCTTTAATCCGATAGCAGCGCAGCCAATGTTTTCAGTGTGTATTTTATGCCCAGTAAAAATCCTTCGCGTTCTGCAGCGGATGATATTCCATATAGCAGGTTTTTTAGCTCTTCCTGCATGTCATCCGTTAGTTTGCCTTGATACGGCTGAATCAGCAGTTCTATTTCCTTTTCAATGTTCTGCCCTGCCTCAACCGATTGGCGTTCATAGCAAATAATTGTATCAAAGATTTTCCTCAATAATTCATTCATGATGGTATCCCCCACTTTCTAATCATTAAGATGCAGATGAAATTATATCTGCGTAAATCCATTCAGCTTCTTTCCGTTTCCCGGGCCATGCAAAGGCAGTAGCGACAGATGAAAGAATAGCACGGCAGCCTATTTTTGACGTAAAAAATAGGTTATGGCAAAACCATGCGGGCCAAAGGTTTTGGCGGTAAAATATGTAGGTGGAACGTAAAGTTGGCAAGGGATTATTGGAAGGTGGAAGAAATTAAATGTGAAATTCCTTGTAAACTTCAAAAAAGTACCGATTGAATCAGAGGATGTTTCAGGGTATAATATTGGCATACAATACTGCACAGAAAGGGCATCTGCAGCTATGATACTGTCCCAAACGGTATATGCGCCATAGATTTCTCAGAGTAACCATGGCGCCATGCCCCGGGAATGGCGGATTTTGGAGCTAGATTTGGCATTGCCCTCAAGTATACGGAAGGGGGATGGCTGTGGACACGGAGATAAAAAAATCAATCAGCGCGGCAGGCATGGATGCGCAGTATGATGAAAAGGCAAAACGCCTGCTGGGAAATAAAATTATTCTGGCGCATATTCTGGTAAAAACCGTAGAGGAGTTCCGGGGGATGGAGCCGGAAGACGTGGCTCCTTATATTGAAGGGGAACCTTTTATCGGCACAGTCCCCGCTGAGCCGGGGCAGACCAATGGGATAGCGGAAAAAAGCGGGCAGCGGGTTGTCGGGATGAATACAGAAAACGCAGAAATAAAGGAAGGGCTTGTAAGGTTTGACATTATTTTCTATGTGCGCATGAAAGACGGGGTATCGCAGATGATTGTGAACGTAGAGGCGCAGAAGGACACCCCTGCCGGATACCGCCTGCCAAACCGGGCAGTATTTTATGTGAGCAGGATGGTTTCTTCCCAGAAAGAGCGGGATTTTGTAAAAATGGATTATGACAGCATAAAGCCTGTCTTCAGCATTTGGCTATGTATGGACATGGAAGAAAACAGCATGGACTATATGCACCTGACAAATGACAGGGTGATGGGGCACAGCCAGTGGGAAGGCGGGCTTGGCCTGCTGAACATCATGCTGATAGGAATCTCCAAGGAACTTCCGGAACACAGCGGGGAATATGGGCTGCACCGCCTGCTGGGCGCCATGCTTTCCACGGAATTATCTACGGAGGAAAAACTGGAGATTATGGAAACAGAGTATAATATCCCGGTAAATGATAAGATGAGAGAGGATGTGAGCGCAATGTGTAATTTGAGCCAGGGAATCAGGGAAAAAGGAAGGGCCGAGGGAAGAGCCGAGGGAAGGGCTGAAAGGGAAGAAAGAATCATTATAAATATGTACACGAACCACTTTACGCTGGAGCAGATTGCAGTTGCAACAGGCATGGACATAGAAGGCATCCGGGCTGTTATTGTAAAGAAAGAGCCTGAATTGGTGTAACATTTCTATTAGAAAAAGAAAAGGGCGGAGAAAATGAAGGATGAAACCCTCATTAATGGACAAGATTTTTCTTTTTTATGGAAAAATTTCAGGGGCGGGTGTAGTTGTATGGATTACACCCGCCCCTGTTAGGGGTTAATTAGTTTCCGGCAGCCCCATTTTAAAATTATTGAAAGATGTAAGCCAGATACCCCGCGGCTGCCTGGTTCATTCATTGTTCGCGGGAATAAATCAGGTTTTACAAAATTCATGCGTTATTCCAATGCTGCATGATATATTCTGCAACGGAAGTATCCTGTTCCACCGTTCCGCCGGAAACTTCTAGGCCGCTTGGCGGCTTTCACAGCGGGGTAGTACTTGATGATTCCAACATCTATCCATAAAATATAGCTTGGGATTTTATGCAATTATTCTTTCCTATTTTGCCAGCAGCATCATAATCTGGTTGCTCCTTGCCACGAACTTGCCCATAGCGTCAGTGGGCAGCGGGTGGTTGCTGAGCACGGCCAAGTCATAAAGCTGTTCGCAGAACAGGTTCACATGTTCGGAATCCTTGTTGTTTAAAATATACTGGACAAGGGCATGTTTTGCGTTCAGGATCAGGGTCTGGTCGCCGCCGAACATGGAAGCGTCCATCCCTGCCATGCCGTACATTTTCATCATGTCCTGCATCCTGCGCCCTTCTTCGGAAAGGGTGATGACGGAGGCAATCTCTGCGTTTTTCAGCTTTTCGACGGATACTTTTAAGTTCTCGTTGTTCAATGCTTTGCGGAAGGTTTCCGTCAATGTGTCCTGGGCCTCTTTCAGCTCTTCCTCTGGGATGTCCTCTTTCAAGGATTCTGTCAGGTCTGCGTCAATGCGGACAAATTTGATTTTCTCATTCCTGCGCTCTAACTGGGTGATGAAGGAGGTATCAATGTTGTGGTCTAAGATTACCGCATCCATGCCCTGTTCCTTGAACATGTTGATATACTGGCCTTGCTGCTGGACGTCAGTGACATAGTAAACTGGCTTGCGGGTGTCCTTATCCTCATCTTCTTCGGCGTCATTTTCAGCAGCATCAGCAGTGGCAGCCCCGCTGTTTTCAGAAGCAGCATCTGCATTGCCAGAAGCCTTGTCTGCAGTTCCAGAAGAAGCAGTAGTATCCTCAGCCCCGTCTGTAGTGCCAGAAGAAGCAGTAGTATCCTCAGCCCCATCTGTAGTGCCAGAAGAAGTATCGGCAGGTTCTTCCACCTTCAGGCAGTCTGGCAGGGTCAGGTATTTGTTATCCAAGTTTTTAAAGAGGATGTAATCATTCATCTTGTCGCAGAATTTCTCATCTTTCAAGCAGCCGAACTTGATAAAGGGGCTGATGTCGTCCCAGTATTTTTCATAAGATTCCTTGTCGGTCTTGCACATGCCGCTTAACTTGTCCGCTACTTTTTTCGTGATATAATCTGAAATTTTCTGCACGAAGCCGTCGTTCTGCAGTGCGCTCCGGGACACGTTCAGGGGCAGGTCCGGGCAGTCAATGACGCCCTTTAACAGCATCAGGAATTCGGGGATGACTTCCTTGATGTTGTCGGCAATAAATACTTGGTTGTTGTATAGCTTGATAATGCCTTCAATGGAGTCATATTCCGTGTTGATTTTCGGGAAATACAGGATGCCCTTTAAGTTGAAGGGATAGTCCATGTTCAGGTGGATCCAGAACAGGGGCTCCTTGTAATCTTGGAATACTTTCCGGTAGAAGGCCTTGTACTCTTCGTCGGTGCAGTCGTTGGGGTGCTTGGTCCAAAGGGGATGGGTGTCGTTTAAGGGCACGGGGCGCTTGATGATTTTTGCCTTTTCCGTACGTGGGGAAACTTCCACCTGTTCCTTGGTTCCGTCTTCCTTTTCTTTTTCCTCGAATTTGGCTTCTTCCACGATGGTTTCGATGACGGTGTCTTTTTCCGTTACCTCATCGGCCGGGATGGTTTCATATTCGGGCTCTGCATTTTCTTTTTTCAGGAAAATGGGGGTGGGCATGAAGGAGCAGTATTTTTCAATGACTTCCCTTGCCCGGTATTCGTTGGCGAATTCTAAGCAGTCTTCGTTGAGGAATAAGGTGATTTCAGTGCCCACGGTATCTTTGGAGCCGTCGGACATGTCAAATTCCGTCCCGCCGTCACATTCCCAGTGCACAGGCACGGCGTCTTTTTGCCAAGAGAGGGAGTCAATGTGTACGGCGTCCGCTACCATGAAGGCAGAATAGAAGCCCAAGCCGAAATGGCCGATAATCTGTTCCTCGCTGGCCTTGTCCTTGTATTTCTCCAAGAAATCCGTTGCGCCGGAAAATGCAATCTGGTTGATGTATTCCTCCACCTCGTCCGCAGTCATGCCAAGGCCGTTGTCGATAAATTTCAGGGTCTTTTCTTCCGGGTTTACCACAATCTGGATTTTGGGCTCGAAGTCCTGCGGGAGTTCGTATTCGCCCATCAGGTCCAATTTCTTTAACTTGGTGATGGCGTCGCATCCGTTGGAAATCAGTTCCCGGTAGAAAATGTCATGGTCGGAATAGAGCCATTTTTTTATAATAGGGAAAATATTGTCGCTGTTGATGGAAAGGTTCCCATGCCTGTTGCTCATAATGATACACTCCTTTATCGTTTTCTATGCAATCGTGATAACCTGAAATAGATTGTAATACCCATTTTTTTAAAAGTCAATAGAAAATTAGCACTCTTTTTGCGCGAGTGCTAACAAAACGGCGGGAAGGCAGGAAAATCAAGGGTTTGGGGAATTATTAAAAGTTTATAAACTGGGGGATAACTTGGCCTGCGCACTTGAAATAGGGGGCTGTCCCGTGGTATATTGGCTAAAATTAGGAATAAGTATTTGCATAGTTTTGCCATTCAGGCTAAAATAGTAATAAGTTTTGCAGCAGCGCAGAAAAATAGGGCTTATGCCGTACAGGGCATGGAACGGATGTATCTTTTGCGGAACGTGCTTGGGAATACAGGGAGGAGGCATTGGAATATGGATGCAGCAAGAAAGGAAGAAACCTATACCATTGAAGATATCTACGCTTTGCCAGAGGGAAAACGGGCAGAATTAATTGACGGCAATATTTATTATATGGCGCCGCCAAGCACAAAACACCAAAGGCTGCTCAATGATGTCAATACGGAAATAAATCTGCACATCCGGGAAAGCGGCGGGAAGTGCGAAGTGTTCCCTGCGCCATTTGCCGTATTTTTGGATGGAAATGATAAAAATTATGTAGAGCCTGATATTTCAGTGGTATGCGGCAGGGATAAAATCACAGAAAAAGGCTGCCAAGGCCCGCCGGATTGGGTCATAGAAATTGTTTCCCCCAGCAGCCGCAAGATGGACTATTTCAAAAAATTATTTAAATACCGTACTTCTGGCGTCAGGGAATATTGGGCCGTGGATTTGGAAAAAGAAATGGTGACAGTTTATCATTTTGAATTGGACAATATGGAAGAATACCCTTTTGGGCAGCATGTGCCAGTTGGGATATATGAGGGATTTTCCATAAAAATACAAGGAGCCGGGCAGTGAAACAGCAGAGGAAGGAGCTATACAGGAAATGATGTGGATGTTGCTTTTAGGCATGCTATTGCTTGGGACGGTTGGCGGTATCGTTTACCTCTCCAGCAGGTTTGCAAAATTTGCTTTTGTGCAGAAAGCAGCAAAAGGAAGGAAATGGGCTCGTTTTGCCATAGGGCTTGCCTTTGTGCTGGCTCTGCTCCTTGCCACAGGGGCGGCTTTTGGCGCAATTAATGCAGAGCTATGTATCCTGCACCTTGTGTTTTTCTGGCTGGCCTGCGACGGGATTGGCAGGCTGGTGGGGCGGCAGAAAAAGAGCAGCCAAACCCCAAGGTATTATGCCGGGGCCTGCGCGCTGGCGGTTACGGCGGCATACCTTGCTTGCGGCTGGTATTTTGCCCATCATGTAACCCGGACGGCATATACGCTGGAAACGGACAAGCAGGTGGGCTCCCTTCGCATTGTGCAGATTGCAGATTCCCATATAGGGAATACTTTCAGCGGGGAAGGGTTTTTCAAGCATGTACAGGCCATCCAGTCCGAACACCCGGACATTGTGGTAATTACCGGGGACTATGTAGACGACGATACTTCAAAAGAGGACATGGAAGCTGCGTGTGAAGCCCTTGGCACACTGGAAACAACTTATGGCGCCTACTATGTATTCGGGAACCATGACAAAGGGTATTACGGCCCCAAATACCGCGGCTACAGCGGGGATGATTTAATTGCAGAATTGGAGAAAAACCATGTAACAGTCCTGCAGGACGAAACGGTACCAATTGGGGATGGTTTTTCCCTTATTGGCCGCCAGGACCGTTCCGAAGGCCAGCAGGGCGGAAGGGCGTCCATGGAAGAATTAATGGAAAACGTAAGCCCCGGCAGCTACAGCATTGTCCTCGACCACCAGCCCCATGACTATGATGCACAGGCCGCGGCAGGCGCAGACTTGGTGCTGTCCGGGCATACCCATGGCGGGCAGCTATTCCCATTCAACCACATGGGGGAATGGCTGGGAATTGACGATAAATCTTATGGGCTGGAACAGCGCGGGGACACAAATTTTATCGTAACCTCCGGCATTTCCAACTGGGCAATCCAGTTTAAAACCGGCTGCAAGGCAGAGTATGCAGTCATTGACATAAAAGGGAACTTTTCATCCCAATAGAAAGGGTGTAACGGACATTGGATATTGTAAGCACGGGTAAATTTTTAAGCCTAATCCTGCGCCATAAGCCAGAAGCCATCCACATTTCCTTGGACAGCCACGGCTGGGCGGATGTGGGCGAGCTTATCGCAGGAATCGCAAAGACAAGGGAATTCAACATGGGGCTGCTGGAGGAAATTGTCCAAACAGACGGAAAGCAGCGTTATTCCTTCAATGAAGATAAAACAAAAATCCGGGCAAACCAAGGCCATTCCATCCCTGTGGACGTAGGGCTGGAACGCACAGGCCCGCCGGAATTTTTATGGCATGGGACAGCGGAAAAATATGCGGGCGCAATCAGGCAGGATGGATTAATCCCGAAAAGCCGCCTGTATGTGCACCTTTCCAGCGACCCCCAAACAGCAAAAAACGTAGGGAAAAGGCATGGGAAACCCGTGGTATTCCGGGTGCTTTCTGGCAAGATGCAAAAGGAGGGCTATGCCTTTTACCTTTCTAAAAACGGGGTATGGCTGACAGAAAGGGTCCCGGCAAAATTTCTGGAGGAGGAAGGGTGAAGGGAAATTCGTGCTGAGAAGTACGAAAGGGCGTTGCCTATTGTTTTCCTGCCTAGGAAGGAAGGGCGAAAACGGTGCGGAGGCGACCGTGTTCGGCGCGCAAAGTGAACAAGCCCCGGGGGATTGAGGGGTTAGGGGAGCCCCTGTGGGATTGCCCACGTTGTTCCTGCGGAAAATGGATTTTAAAGGCTATTAAGTTTAAATGGGACGGAAAGAAGGAGAAATTATAATGAGCATGGATTTGAATTTTTGGAAATATAAAGAAGGGGCTGCCCATGATGACAGCAAGGTTTACGGATTGGCATGCTGTGACGGCGAATATATGGAAGAGCTGGAACCCCTCCCGGTTGATGATATTTTAGGGGAAATCGCAGCCGCCTTTTCCAGCTGGGATTCCCCAGATAAAAACCATTATGAAAAAGAAGGCAGGGGAGCCTTTGAGATTTTTACTACGCCGCAGATTGTAAGGCTGGACTGCTACGGGATGCTGGGGGAGGATATGAACACTCTGATTGACATATTGATGGAATTTGGCTGCCCCCTGTACGACCCTCAGGTTCCGGCAAGGTTTGGCTCGTGGACAGACCGGTGACAGCCTAAGGGATTATCCAAAAGTTATTTTTGGGCAGTCCCTAAGCGGCAGGTTTAGAGGCGAAAGGGCAAAAAGTTTTCTGGAAGGATAAAAATTTCTGTGCGCCAGCGCACAGGCAGACAGGAGTGTACCGAGGTTATGTCAGGACAAATCAAAGGGAGCATGGTATCAGGCAACCCCACAAAGGCCTTGATTGGCTTTGCGCTGCCCATGGTGGCGGGCAACCTGTTCCAGCAGTTTTACAATATTATGGATTCCGTCATTGTGGGAAATGTGGTAGGGGAGGAGGCCTTGGCGGCCGTAGGTGCCTCCACGGCCATTACCATGATGTTCGTCATGGTGGCAATGGGGACGGGGATTGGCTGTTCCGTGGTGATTTCCCAGCTGTTCGGGGCGAAGAAATTAAAGGAAATGAAGACCGCCATTTCCACTGCCTTGCTGTCCATTTTAGGGTTCAGCATTTTCTTAAGCGTCCTTGGGCTTGCCATGAATAGGGGGCTGATGCGCCTGATGGGGACGCCGGAAAATATTTTCGGGGACGCGGCAGAGTATATGCAGATTTACTTTTTTGGGTTTGTATTCCTGTTTTTGTACAATGCATTTTCTGCGATTTTCAATGCGCTGGGGGATTCCCAAAAACCCCTGATGTTCTTGATTTTTTCTTCCCTTTTAAATATCGGGCTGGACTTGTATTTCGTGGCAGAGCTCCATATGGGGGTAGCGGGCGTGGCATGGGCGACCTTGATTGCGCAGGGGATTTCCGCGCTCCTTTCCTTTGGGTTCCTGATGCGGAAATTAAAGGGGATTGAAACGGGGGAGTTCCGCCGTTTTGATAGGGCCTTGCTGAAAAACATGGTGAAAGTGGCAATTCCAACCATTGTGCAGCAGTCCATTGTGTCCGTAGGCATGGTGCTGGTGCAGTCGGCCGTCAACCAATTTGGCTCTACCTTTTTGGCCGGGTATACGGCTGCAACGAAAATCGAC
This sequence comes from uncultured Lachnospiraceae bacterium, assembly GCA_910580195.1. Taxonomy (GTDB): domain Bacteria; phylum Bacillota; class Clostridia; order Lachnospirales; family Lachnospiraceae; genus Petralouisia. The sequence continues at coordinate 2,429 of CAJTWA010000042.1, read as the reverse complement.
GGGATTGCCATTGTGCCCATGGTGGCGGTGGGGAATGCTGTTTCCACCTATGTGGCCCAGAATATGGGCGCCAAGAAGCCGGAGCGGATTGGGCAGGGCTACCGTATCTGCCTAGCCATGGCGGCAGGCATAGGGCTTTTGATTGCCGTCCTATTGCATTTTACCGGGACGGGGTTTGTGGGGCTGTTCTTGGATTCAGAGTCCAGCAGCGAAGCCATATCCATTGGGGCGCAGTACCTTAGCATTGTTTCCCTGTTCTATTTTATGATGGGGCTTATGAACGTCAGCAATGGGGTGCTTAGGGGCGCGGCGGACATGGGGTGGTTTTTAACCTGCAGCCTGTGCAACTTAGGGGTACGGGTAGGGCTTACCTACCTGCTGGCCGAAGCCACGCAAGGGATGGTGATTATGTGGGCGAACCCTGCCGGATGGGCAGTGGGGCTTGTGATTGCGGTGTTCCGGTATTTCCAAGGAGGATGGAAGGGGAAGGAGATTATCTGACAGGAAACCGCCCTCCATAAGAGGTCGGCAGTTTCCTATTTTTTCAGGATTGCTGGTTGGGAAACAGGCTCAATGTTGAAACTAAGGCCAAGCTGCCTGAAAATTTTTAAAAGCGTGCTAAGGTTTGGTGTGGATTTCCCAGATTCAATCCTTGCTACAGAGGATTGTGGGAGCCCACATAGGATAGCAAGTTCTCTTTGGGAAAGGGCAAGGTTATGGCGCTGCTCAATCATTGCGCCGACAATTTTAGAAAGAGCCTCAACTTCATCAATATCTTTTGCTATTTCTGGATTTGCTGCTTTCACATAATTTTTATAATCAGACCAAGTTGCCAAATAAGTCACCCCTTTCTGGAAATCCAATCGTCCCGCTCAGATTTGGCTTTTTCAATTTCACGGCGAGGTGTTTTCTGTGTTTTTTTCCGAAACTGATGAAGAAGAACATAAGTATTATCCCTATGGAAAAAGTATAATATCCGATTGTTTCCCGGGCGAAGTTCCCATATGCCATCTTCGATATGCTTGGTGATATTCTCTCCAAGCTGGGTGCCATAATCTGCCAGTAGTTGGATATACATGATAATCTGCTTATGCTGTATTCTGGCGTCTTTATTTTTGGTACTTTTTTGCTGCAATCTGTCTAAGAAGTCCCATAATTCTGAAGTGCCTTCGGGGGTGCTGTAGAACTCAATTTGAAACATCCTTCCCCTCCCTGTTCTTTTGGATAATGAAATGATAGCAAAAATAAGTTCAAATGTCAATAGAAGGGAAACCCAAGAAAGACAAATGGCTGGACGGCCATCCAATTCTATGTTATTGGGATAAGGAAATCTGTGCAGCATTTGGCATTGACCCGAAAAATTTAGCAGAAGCCTGTGATTCCGATTCCAATTTTGGGGAAACTGATTTTGAAGGCCTGCTCCCGCACCCAGTCCCAATCCACGGGGTTTTAGGGGATTCCCACGGCTCCCTGTACGGGCAGGGCTGCCTGCAGCCGGGAATGATAAAGGCAACTTACGGCACAGGCTCTTCCATTATGATGAATATTGGGCAGCAGCCTGTGCTGAGCACCCACGGCGTCGTAACGTCCCTTGCATGGAAAATCGGCGGGAAAGTAGATTATGTGCTGGAAGGGAACCTGAACTATACAGGCGCAGTCATCACATGGCTCAAGGACAGCCTGAAATTAATACAGTCCCCCGGGGAAACCGAAGCCTTGGCAAAAGAAGCCCTGAAAGAAGATTCCCTATATTTAGTCCCCGCATTTACCGGCCTGGGCGCGCCCTATTGGGACAGCCATGCCACTGCGGCCGCCATAGGGATGACAAGGACCACAGGGAAAGCAGAATTCGTCCGCGCCGCCGTAGAATGTATCGCCTACCAAATCGCAGAAATTATAGAAGCCATGAGCGAAGATGCAGGGATCACCGTCAACGAACTGCGCGTAGACGGCGGCCCCACCAAAAATGCATACCTCATGCAGTTCCAAAGCGACATTGCAGCCACTGCGGTGCAAATCCCAGACGCAGAAGAACTATCCGGCATCGGCGCCGCCTATGCATGCGGCATTGCCCTAGGCCTATGGGACGAAAGCATTTTCACCAAATTAAAACGGGTGAAATATGAACCCCAAATGGACGTAGCGATGCGCGCGCAAAAGTACAAAGGCTGGAAAGAAGCAGTGGGGAAAGTCCTCACAAAAGCCTGAGAGCCAAATTTTAACCATGCACGGGATGCCCAAGGTACACAGGGAATCTAAGCAGGGCTCCCAGTGACGTTTTGTAAAGGATTTTTTAAACAAATTCACAAAAAATTTACATTTCAGGGCAAAATAATAAGGCCGGGAACCTGTTTTTAGATTCCCGGCCTACGGCTTTGTTTTATGCTGTCCGCTCTGCTTTCAATTTTTTTACTTCGTCAAGAGGAAGT
>CAJTWA010000041.1 GCA_910580195.1 uncultured Lachnospiraceae bacterium | reverse complement strand
AATTCTAAGTCCATTGCGGCAACGAAACCCGGATGCCATTGGATTTTTGTATCGGCCATAATCACTCCTTTGTATAATTGGATTATAACATATTTAGGGAATTTTACAATATGTTTGGTGCCCCGTATCCTGCAGGAATCTGCCCGGAAGATATCTTCCACAAATCAGTAAGGCATACTATTATTTTCTTATAGGAAAGACCGTGCCACTGTAAAGTGTTAAAGTCTATGACTTTCCTATAAGATAAAGCCCTCCGGGCAGGATGCGCACTCGCACGAAGGGTATTATGTCGCTAAGGCGGCCGTGCTCGGCGCACAAAGGTCCTAAGTGCCAGTGGCACTTGTATAGGACGGACCGAAACGGAGTGTAGACACCAAGCCCCTCAAGATTGAGGGGTTCGGGGAGCTGAAGTGGGCTTACCCACTTTGTTCCTCAAAGTTTATGCTAAATGGCCAAGGCTTACCGGGCTGCATTTGGCTGGAAGGGCATCCTGCAGAAAGAACTTTCCAGACAGGCCCTAGTACTCCATCTGGCTAGAAATTGTACTTGTGCTTTGCATGGTTCGTGCCAGTGCAAGGCAAAATTTCAACGGCGATGTGGTCCCATCGGCTAGAAATTTTAACGCCGCAATGGTGGTGCCAAGCAGGCAGGGCACGAGTATAATTTCTAGCCGGATGGAGTACTAGGCAACTATAAATTCCATAAAAAAGGAGGATTTGTCCCAAATTCAGCTACCCTTGCCCAATATAGCCGATAAATATGGGATAAACCCTCCGCAAACGATACCTATGGAAAATATTTTTTAGCCGCCCCCTATTTTCCTCATCCGCAGGCTTTTTCCTGTTTGGCTCACAGTTTTTCTACGGTATTCCGAAGCTCCTTCAAATCCCCATCCAAATGCTGGTACATTTCCACATAATAGGGGTACAGTTTGTCATATGCCTCCACCCACCTGTCCACGGGCTGTACAATGGAAGTTACCTTTACAATACGCTCCGCCGCTTTGGAAAGGTCTGAAAATACCCCAACCTTATGCCCCACAATCAGCGCATCGCCAACCGGCACGTCCCCAGATTTTTCATCAAGGATATAAACTGGCATTTTCAGCATGGAAGCCTTTATCTGGCACCATGCCCTGCTCTTTGCACCGCCGCCGCAAATCCGCAGGACATCGGCCTTCGCCCCTTCTTTTTTTACAGTTTCCATTACATGCCGCAGGGCATAGGCCGTGCCTTCAAAGACCGAACGCACCAAATCGCTGCGCTTCATGTCCATTCCCATCCCTATGAACATCCCGCGGGCATATTCATTCCACAATGGTGCCCGCTCCCCCAGAAGGTACGGGAAGAAGAACAGCCCGCCAGCCCCCGGGCTGGATTCTAATGCCAATTCATTTAAGTAAGTGAAAATATTTTTATTATGTGCGTCAGCATAAGCGCGCTCCTCTGCCCCCAATGTGTCAATAAACCATTTTAATGCTGCCCCGCTGGTCTGTATGGGCGCGTCAAAAATCCATGGCATCCCTTCAATGGCACATGGCTTTGTCACTACTGGCACATCCGGCGCGCTTTTCGTATCACTGCCCACAAATACCAGCGAAGTCGTCCCGGAGGATTCCCCTGCCTCCCCAAGCCTGCTGATGCCCGTTGCATGCATAGAAGCCATGGCGTCGCTGCAGCCGGCAATAACCGGAATCCCGGAAATCAGCCCGGTTTCCTGCGCAGCCTCTTCCGTCACAAACCCAATAATCTCATCCACCAGCTTCAGCGGCGGGAGCATTTTATGCAAATCCACCCCTATCACTTCCCCGATTTCATCCGACCAGTCCATAGCGCCGATATCCAGGCATTGGGTCCTGGAGGCCTGGTCGATATCGGATGACATAATCCCTGTCAGCTTGAAATTAATATAGGAGCTTGCCTGCATGAAATATGCAGTTTTCGCAAATAATTCTGGTTGGTTCTTTTTAAACCACATAATCTTATTGGGAAGGAATGCCACCGAAGGCTGCCCTCCCACAATTTGCACAAACCGCTCAAAGCCAACCGCCGCCACAATGGCGTGGAGTTCCGCCGCCGAACGGTTATCCTGATACGTCATGGCCGTCCGGACAGGGTTTCCCTCTGCATCTACCGGGAGCATGGACACCGTGTGGGAACTTATGGATATCCCGCGAATCCGCTTTACCACATCGCTGCCAGCCTGGCTGGTAAGGGAACGGAAGATATCCACCGTATTTGCCCACCAGTCCCTTGCGTCCTGCTCCTGCATGTTCGGCCCGGGGCTTAAAAATTTGCTTGGCCTGCTTGCTTCTGCCGCCACCGTCCCATCTTCCCCAAGAATCACTGCCTTGATATTCGTCGTGCCACAGTCCATCCCTAATAAATAATTTTCAACTTTTGCCATTTTCCTTCTCCTTTGCTTTCTATTTTTATCCTTACGATAATAAAATCCCCCTTTCCCCTCAACTCCATATTTTCCTGATAATTCTGGAAAAAACCTACCTCACGCCATATTTCCTTTCCGTAAAATTCTGAAAAAACTATCCTATGCCAGTTTCCTTTCCATAAAATTCTGGAAAAAACTATCCTATGCCAGTTTTCCATTCCATAAAATTCCAGCAACCACGATACCATTCCATATTTTCCTTCCGTTAGTATGTGGCAATATCCTGTTTGATAATCATCCCCCATTTTCCTATACTGTACTTGTAAATCCAAATAAGAAAGGAGCTGTCTTAACATGAAAGCAGCATTAATGTACGGCCCGAACGATATCCGGGTAGAGGAAACCCCGAAGCCAGAATGCCCAAAGGACGGGCTTATCTTAAAAATTATGTCCGTAGGCTTATGCGGCTCTGACATCCGCAACCTGACGACAGATTCCAGAAAAGGGAATTACCCCTTCATCTACGGGCATGAAATCGTAGGCTTCGTGGAAGAAATTGGGCCAGAGGAAACCAAATACAAGGCAGGCGACAGGCTCTTCCTGTTCCCGGGTACTTATTGCATGGAATGTGAGGAATGTATCAGCGGGCACAGTGAAAACTGCTCTAACACCGCCGTTGCAAAACTGGCAGGAACCGGAGGGTTCGCCCAATACGTAGCCGTATCCGGGGAAAAAATCCGCCGCGGCGGCATCTATGAAATCCCGGACGGCGTATCTTTTGACGCCGCAAGCCTCGGGGAGCCCCTGACTTCTGTGTTTGCCTGCTTGGAAAATGTAAAAGTAGGCTACCCGGACACTTTGGTAATCATCGGGGCTGGCCCAATTGGGTGCTTTATGGCACAGCTTGCCAAAATCCGGGGCGCCCAGAAGGTCATCATGGTTGACATCAACAGTTCCCGCCTAGAAATGGCAAAAGGCTTTGGCGTAGACCTCACCGTAAACAGTTCTGAAACCGACCCTATTGAAGCCATCCTAAAGCTGACAGATGGGAAAGGCGCAGATAAAGTAATCTCCGCTACCCCAGTCAACGCCACACAGACCCAAAGCATCCATATGGTAAAAAAAGGAGGCCTTGTAGTATTCTTCGGAGGCGTCCCGAAGGGCTCCCTGACAGAACTTGACTGCAACTTAATCCACTATAACAACATTTGGGTGAAAGGGCATTTTGGCGCCTCCTACAGCCAGTCCAAGCGGGCGTTCCAGCTTGCCATTTCCCCTTCCTTCCCGACGGAAAAATTCATCACCCATATCCTTCCGTTAAGCCGCATCAACGAAGGGATCCAGCTGACAAAAACCGGGGAGGCAATTAAAGTCGTGCTCCACCCTTGGGACGAAGCCTAACCTTAAAACCTCCTGCCAAAACCCCCCACCCGAAAGAGTGGAGGGTTTTTTTAGATGCCTTGCTGCTTACAGCGCCCTAGCGAACCACCCCGCTGCAAGCAACGGGGTCTCACTTTCCAGTTCCATCAGAACGCTATAAACAGCAACTATAAAACCCGTGGAAGGATAAAGAACCTGGTGATTCCTTAATTCTGGGAGTCCAATGCCTGCGCATCCGTTGTCGGTGCTTTCACGCAGGCTACTAGGCCAATGACTGCCAAGGCCGCTGCCGATACAAGGAAACGGTTTGCAATATCCTCCCCCATCATATTTGCCATGGGGTTTACGATGTAAGCGGAAATAAAGTTCCCTACGTTATAAGTTGCAGAAATAATGGCAATGGCCACAGACGCCTGCGCTGCCGGGACCATGTTTGCCCCAAAGGTAACTGCCCCCGGGTTACGGATTGCAAACCCAATCCCTACTAATACTGCGCCAACGCAAATCATCGGGAAGCTAGTCGTCATTCCCACAATTGCCGTCCCGGCTGCCATCACAAGGATGGATGCCCCAATGGTGAACCGCTTAAAAGCCTTTACCACAAAGCCAAGCATCAGCCCGCCTACAATCCCAATTACCTGCATGATGGAGGCTACTGTCCCTGCCGTGCTGGCATCCCCAATCCCTTTCCGGTCAATGTACATTGCAATATTGGTATTGAAGGTGGCAACAAAAACCCCTGTAATCAGGCAAAGTACGCCGAAATAGACCATGCTGCCGGAAATCCCTGCGGATTCCCCTTTTTCAGCCTTAGGCGTAGTTTCCCCTTTCGGCACTGTCAGCAGGATAATGACAATAATAGGCAGTGTAATTAAAAATACTAGATATCCCCTTTTCCAGCCTGCCATGGCTGTCAGGAGCCCAGAACCTTTTGCAATGATGGTGCCCCCAATGCTGACAAAAATCGACTGGAAACCCATGACCCTGGACTTATCAAGCCCGGTAAAATAATCTGAAATCAATGAAGAGCTGGTAACTACCACAAAAGACAGGCCTACGCCAATCACTATGCTTGCTGCATACAGCATCCACAGCTGGCTGTTTAACGCCTGCGGCATTAGGCCGCCCACCAGCATCAATGCAGTGCCAATTACTGCAATATCCCTCTTCGTAATGACTGGCTCCAGCAAAGGCTCTAACATCATGGCCGGGAGCGTTGTCAAGTTGATTAATGTCAGCACAATCTGGATTGCCGAGTCGCCTGCATCTGGGAAAAACTTCCCTACTTCTGCCAGAATCGGCGCAAGCGCGCTGTTGCATGCCATTGTCAGGGACATAACCAGCAGCCCGGCCGCTATCACTTTTTTATTTCTTTCTTTTCCCATTTCCTAATTTTCCTCCATTGTCAGGATCCCTGCGGCAGCCTGCGCCAAATAGCCCTTTGGGGCGGCTGCCCAGCGGGATCCGTTTGAATCTTCCGTAACCGGGGTGCCTTCCCTATCTTTTCCAGACGTACTTTTGCCCTTCCCCATTTATGTAAGCCAATACTTCCTGGGCCATCATTTCCCCAGACCAGTTGTCCACGTCTGTGGTGAGCCCTGCCATATGGGGCGTACAGACAACGTTGCGCATGGAAAGCAATGGATGGTTAGCCGGGACTGGCTCTTTCCAATAGACGTCCACGGCAGCCCCGCCGATGTCGCCATTCTGGAGCGCTTCGACAAAATCCTTCTGGTCGATGACTGCTGCACGGGCAGTATTGATTAAGATTGCCGTAGGCTTCATTTTTGAAAACCAGTTTTTATTTACAATCCCTTTCGTGGACTCAACTACCGGAAGGTGCAGGCTTACCATATCGCTTTCTGCCAGCATGGTGTCCAAATCTACGGCACGGGCCCCGTCGGCTTCTATCTTTTCCGCCGGCATATAAGGGTCGTAGGCCAGAATTTCCATGCCAAAGGCTTTTGCCCTTACTGCAACCTCCCGGCCGATTGCGCCGTACCCAGCGATTCCCAGCTTCTTTCCATAGAGCTCAAACCCAATCCCGTAGTCGGTAAAAGGATGGTTTTCGTCAAGGGGCCCCCAGATTACATTCTTCACATCCGGCACGTCATAAATATCTTCCATAGGTTCCCCCAGATGCTCGCCCATCTTCAGCCCTGTAGCTGACAGCGCAAGTTTTCTGGACACTGCCAGCATCAGCCCGATATTGAATTCTGCTACCGCCACCCGGTTCCGCCCCGGGGTGTAGGACAGGGGGATGCCTGCCTGTTTCAGTGTTTCATTGTCCACTGTCACCGGGGTCCCTTTTGCCACGCCAATAAACTTCATGCCGGAGCCAATCCACTCTTTTAAGGTATCTGCACCTGCATTTTCATCCCCCAGCACTACAATTTCATAGCCCTTACATTCTTCGCGGACCATTTCCTCCGTTACTTTGCCTTTCCCATGTTTTAATTCCCCGGCAATTGTAACGTCGCAGTATTTTTTGATTTCTTCCAGCCTTTTTTCTGGAATCTGCGTGCACAACACTAATTTTTTCATCCTCTATTTCCTCCTAAAAATATCCTTGCTAAAACCGGATGCCTGCAAACCTTGCCCGGCCAAGGGCAGCCTAGCCCATTCCAAGACGGCAGGGTTCCTCCACGCTACACCAGCAGCGCACTGTAATACCCCGTATGGATTGCGTCATAAATCTTCCCTACCTTTTTGCAGTCGCCAATCAGGTAGGATTCCTCCACCAGCCCTGCAAGGGCGTCTGCCTTGCCATAAGGGGAGGCAAAGCCAAGGGCGCAGACCACGGTATCTGCTTCTACTGTAAATGTTTCCCCATCCCGCTGGCACAGGACGCCTGCCGGGAGGATTTCCTTCACTTTTGTATTGACAAGACATTCTGCCGCCTTCGCAACCTCCGGCATCAGGCCACCCCGGTAGAAGGAATTTACCTCTTCTGCGATGGATGGCTTCATTTCAATAATTGTGCACGTTTTCCCTTCATGGGAAAACCCTACGGCCCCTTCTGCGCCGACTAAGCCGCCGCCCATGATTGCGACTTTCTTGCCCAGTTTTTCCGGGTGGAGCTCCGCATCAATTGCCATAATAACATGCCCTGATTCCATCCCTTTGATGGGCGGCCGGAGTTCCTCTGCCCCAATGGCTACAAACAAGGCGTCCGGTGCAAATTCCTCCACAAATTCCGGGGTAACTTCTGTGCCCAGCAATACCTTTACGCCTGCACGGGCTGTCCGCTCTTCCAGCACATGGATCAATTTCCTAATATCCTCTTTAACATATGCTGCCCCTGCCGGGTGCAGGTTCCCGCCCAGTTTCCCTGCTTTTTCCACAAGGGTGACGTCATGCCCCCGCTGGGCTGCTGTGATGGCGGCCTCCATCCCTGCCGGGCCTCCTCCTGCCACAAGGACTTTCTTCCGGAGTTCCGGCTCTTTTTTCGGCAGTTTTGCCGCCAGCTGCTCTCCCATAGTCGGGTTAACCGCACATTTTACCATTTCCAATTCCCCGGTTGCGCCGAAACATTCGTAGCACCGCAGGCAAGGGGTAATATCCTCTGCACAGCCTGCCCATGCCTTGGCAGGGAGGTAAGGGTCTGCAATGCTCGCCCTGCCCAGTTCCACAGCGTCCGCTTGGCCGCTTGCAAGGATCTCTTCCATCTGGGCTGGGTCATTGAGGGAACCCACGCATGCTACTTTTGCCTTTACGTGCTTCTTTACCTCTGCTGCCAGATACACATTGACGCCCCTTGGGTAAAATGCAGACGGGTGGGTCCGGCAGAACATGTCTGGGTCTTCATGGTTGCCGCAGGAAACATTAATTAAGTCCACTTTCCCATCTACCATTTCAGCTACTTGGATACATTCCTTTTGCCCTAACCCGTTTTCCGTGAAATCATCCCCGGAAATCCTTGCCTCAATAGGGAAGTCTTTCCCAACTGCCCTGCGGACTGCATCCACGGCCAGAAGGAAAAACCTTGCCCTGTTTTCCAAGGAGCCGCCAAATTCATCCTTCCGGCGATTCCACACCGGGGATAGGAATTGGGAAAACAGCCAGCCATGGGCGGCATGGACCTGCACCATGTCAAACCCAGTTTCCTTGCACAGCTTGGCCGCTTTCCCATAAGATTCAATAATTTCATAAATCAGCTCCTGCGGCATTTCCTTCACCGCCCCTTGGGGCATCAGCATATCGCTTGGCCCATAGGCTACGGAACAAGTATCCACATCCCCGCCTACGCTTGCAAGGCCGCCGTACATGCCGCCATGGGAGAGCTGGATATTTGCATAAGCCCCTGCGTTATGGATTGCCCTTGCTGCCTCTGCCATCCCTTGGCGCACGCCAAAAGCGTCAAGCTGGAGCTGCTTATTGTGGGATTTCCCAGTGGCGGAATGTACAATTGCCTCCCCGTAAGTTACAACGCCTGCGCCTCCTGCTGCCTTTTCCTCTAGGTAGGCAATCATTTCCGGCGTAAAATGCCCGTTTAAATCTATCATGCTTGGGCTTGTAGGGGCGCAGATGATGCGGTTTTTCATCCTGACATTCCCCAAACGCATGGGTGAGAATAAATGGGGGTATAAGGTTTTCCCCGTTTTATGCTGGCAGTTATTTTCCATATGTCCTTCCCTTTCCTGTACTTTGTAAACGCCTTACATCGCTTTCTTTAAAATCCCAAGGACATCCTCCTTGGTAACGCCCTGCTTCGGGTTAAAATTCAATACCGGCTCTTTCAGCACATCCTCCGCCAGCATATCTAAATCCTGTTCGTTAATCCCTTGCTGGGATAATGTCTGAATCCCCAGCTGCTTCGTTAATTTCAGCAGCTCCTCGGATAAAAGCAGCTTATCCTTGTCCACGTCCCCGGAAAGCGGGAGGCCGATGGCCTGGGCCAGTTCCGCCATTTTCCCCGGGCAGCTATCTGCGTTGTATTCCATCACATAGGGCAGGACTGTGGCGTTTGCCATCCCATGGGCTAAATGGAAATGCGCGCTTAAGGTATGGGCAATCCCATGGACCAGCCCGAGGTTTGCATTGGAAAACCCGAACCCTGCAATAATGCAGCCCAGCATCATCTGCTCCCTTGCCTCCATGTCGGATCCGTCCGCCACAGCTTTGGGCAGGTTCTTATAAAAAATCTGGAGGGCTTTCAGGGAGTGGTACTCCGTCAAGGGCGTTGCCATATTGGAAATATAGCTTTCCACCGCATGGGTGATGGCGTCCATCCCAGTTGCCGCCGTAACCGAAGGGGGCATGGTCTTGGTAAATTCAGGGTCTGCGATTACTTTATCCGGCACAAGTTTGTTGTCTATCACCACATATTTGCAGACTGCTTCGGTATCCGTCAAAGCTACCACATTTGTAATTTCGCTGGAGGTCCCGGCTGTGGTAGGAATTGCAATCAATGGGAGCACCGGCTCCTTCACCTTCCCAATCCCGCCATACTGGCCGATTGGCCCTGGGTTCGACATCAGGATGTTCACTGCCTTGGCAAGGTCAATGCTGCTCCCGCCGCCTACTGCTACAAAAACGTCAATTTCTTCTTTCTGCGCCAACGCTGCCGCTTCTTCCACCGCTTCATTGGTAGGGTTCGGCATGACGCCGTCAAATACTGTAATTTTCACATTTGCTTTCTGGGCTTCTGCCATGACTTTTTCGGCAATCCCTGCCATTTTCACGCCTGCATCATAGACTGCCATGACGTTTTTCGCCCCGTACCCTTTCAGCATTTTTGGAAGTTCTTTTACCGCATCCTTGCCAAATATTACGTTGCTGCTTACAAAAAATTCACTTGCCATCTTCTGCTCTCCTTCTGAAAATTACACTGCCTGGTCTGCTGCAATCAGCTCTTTCATTTTCTTCACGCCTTCTTCTGGCATCGGCTCATAGGTGCCAAGGATTTTTGCATATAAAGTGGTAACAGCCATCTCTTCCGTATATTCCGTAGCCGCCATGGCTGCCTTCATGTTCTTGCCGCAGCAGAACATCCCATGGTTTTTAATCAGGACTGCCCTTCCGTCTTTCCCAAGGGCCTCTACGACCTTGTCTGCTACCTCGTCGCTGCCCGGCATGGTGAATGGCACAATCCCTACTGGGACAAATTCGCACTGGGGCGGGGTGATAGGCTTAAGTTCTGCATCGTCCCCCATTGCCATAACAGTTGCAAACATGGCATGGGTATGTACGGTAGCCTTCACGTCAGGCCTTGCCCGGAGCACTGCCGTGTGCATGGGAACCTCGGAAGAAGGCTTATAATTCCCTTCCAGCCATTTCCCGTTTAAGTCTACAATGGCAATGTCTTCCGGCGTCATTCCCTTATATGGGATGCCGCTTGGGGTGATTGCTACCACGTCGTCCACGTCGTCCCGCAGGGCAATGTTCCCTGACGTGCCTTTGATAAGGCCTTGGTCAACTGCCTCTAAAATTGCCTCTAACACCTGTTTCCTGATTTTTTCGTATTTCATTTTGAATTCCTCCTTTTCTTTTTCTAAGGCCATTTTAAACTGGATTGGGCCAGCTTATCAAACGCCCTTTTTCCGCTATAAAGTGGAAATATTTTGGTTGTTGACATCTTCTTTTCTGCCTATTATGATTCTGCATAAGTAAAAACATGGGGCTGCCCGCATTAAGGGAAATCCATGCACGGTAACGCATGCTCTAAGGCCATATGCGCTGTACCCTGCCCAATCCCTGCTGGGCATGGCAGCCCCCACAGCCATGCAAACCCGGTTTTACACAGTAAGGAGGCGCAAAATGAAATCTCTTATGTTATCCTTAAGGCAGCGCAAGCTGCTCCATTACCTTCAGTCCCAGAAAACTTACACCACCGGCGAAGAACTGGCCGGGCACCTGCGGGTTTCCTCCCGCACCATCCGCAATGACATTACGGAAATCAACAGCGCGCTGGAACGCCATGGCATCCGGATTGTTTCCAAAAGAAGCATTGGCTACCTTCTGGAATCGGAAGACCCCGAAGCCTTAAAGCAGCTAAACCAATCCAGCGGCTCCTTCCTTTCTAGGGATGAGCGGGTCCGGCATATGGCATTTCAGCTCTGCCTCTATGACGAGCCCCTTGACTTGTACGACCTAGAGGATGAAATGTTTGTCAGCCGCACCACCCTTGAGCACGATCTCTACGCCCTCAGGAAACAATACATCCTCCCAGATCCCCATATCCAATTTTTCCGCAGCAAAAATGCCATCTGCTTTGAAAAAAACGAGCGGAAACGCCGGGCAATCTTAAACCGGCTGTTTGCAGAAAACTGGAATTACAATGCAAGGGGGAACACGTATTACCGATACCAATATATGGAAGAGGACGTTGTGAATTTAACCATGCAGGAAATCAACTTCCATTTAGCGCATCACGGCGTCCAGATTGAGGACGTGAACATGGTCATCCTAGATATGGCCGTAGTGATTATGTACTACCGCACCCTGCAGGGCTATTTCTTAGCAGAACCCTTGCCCGCGCCTTTTTTTGACCCTGTTTCCGTACAGGCTGTGGACGATTTGCTCGACTCGCTGGAAGAAAAACTTTCCTGCAGTTTCCCGCCCTTAGAACGGGAAGATATTTACCAGCATGTATCGTGCAGCAGGGTTTTAAACGTTGAAAAATTCCAGCCCCACCTAGCCAGCCAGTATTTTTCCAAGGAAACCGTCAGCCTTGCAGATACTTATATCGCTAAAATAGCCAGCACATACCACATCGACTTTTCCGGCAATGGCGGGTTCTACCTTACTTTGCTCCAATACCTCCGGTACTTGGGGCTGCCCGTACATTACTTCAACGACATCCCGGTCCATACGGACGTGACGCGCTCCAAGTTCCTGATTGAATTCGAAATTGCCTTCTCCTTCCAGCCGCTGGCCTTAAGCCACTATGGGGATTATTTAAATTACACGGAGCTCCTCTACCTGTCCTTCTGCATTTCCGGCGCTTTGTCCTACCTGCACCGGACTGCCCCGAAGCTGCGTACCGTCCTGATGTCCCAGCTGAACCTCCCCTCTTTCTGGGACTTGAAGCAGCGGCTGCTTGGCAAATATAAAAGCTACATTGACTTAACGGCATCGCTGCCTGTGTATATGAAGGACAACTATGATTTTTCAGGGACAGACTTGGTAATCACCACGGCAGACAAGGAAATCACTTCCCTTCCCGGCTGTGAAACCCTGGTGGTTTCCCCTTTCCTGACAAAAACAGACTTTGAAAACTTGGAATCTTATATCCTGAAGCAGCAGATGGGGCGCCTGTGCCGCCCTTCCCTCCCTTCCCTTGTGGAACTGCTGGAAAATGCCTTTTGGCATGAGCGGGCCACCACGGAGGATTATTTTTCCGTCATAGAAATGCTGGCTATGGATTTTATCAGCCGCGGCTACGTTCCCCAAGAATACTTAACCTCCATCCTCCGGCGGGAATCCCTGCTTACCTTCGCTTTCCAGCCCAGCATTGTGCTGATGTATTCCATTGTCCCAAGCGCCAGGACCTGCCTTTCCATTGCAACCTTGGAGCACAGGATTAAGCAGAATTCTTACAAAATACGGACCGTCATCATGGCTGCCCTGCGCCCGGAGGACACGTCCCTGATTTTCCGGCTGATCAACGAGCTGTATTACCCGGGATTCAACCCAAGCGATGCAAGGTTCTTAAAAACCCGCGAAGAACTTATCGGTTTTTTCCGGAAATAATAAAAAAATTCCCGCAGCAAGCCCTCGCTTGCCGCGGGAATTTTCCCTCATTTATTCCATCAACTCTGGGTGCTTTAGCTTATCCCATTTTCCTTCCTCTGTCTTTGCAACAATCAGGATATTCAAAAGGAACAGGACAAGGTATACCACATATGCGCCAGTCAGGCTCCCAGTTACTTTCATCACCACTGCATTAACCACGAAGTTCAGGCACCCAATGCAGTAATTGATTGGGAAAATAACCCCATTTACCTTCGGATAGTCCAACACCCCAAAAATGGACGCCGGGAAAGATAAGGACATATTTGTGCTGCCCCCAAGGGAAAAGCCAACAATAAATATGGATACATACACCAGCGGGAGCCAAACCTCTGCCAGCAGGTTCAATAAAATCCCCACTGCAAAAATCCCGCAGTAAATCATGCACGCTTTCTTGGTGCCCAGCTTCGTGTCCAAGAAACCAATCGCATAGCTCCCTACAATCCCTACAAGGCCAGCCACGGTCATGGCGGAAATTGCCACATTCCCCGGCAGCCCAAGGGATGTGTTCCTTGGCACAAACTGGGTAATAATCCCAAGGAGCCCCAAGGTAATAAACCCTGGCACAATGGACGCAAGCCACACTTCCTTGCACTTTAGCATCTTTGGCACCGTCCAGTCGCTGACATACCCGTCATGCCCGGAAAGGTTCTTATATTCCGCCTCATACACTTCTTTTGCCACATTATCCGGGTACATCCCAGCATCCAAGGGATTGTCCCGCAAAGTAACATACCCATAAACCGCCAATAAGACAGCGGAAACTGCAAATGCTGCAAGGCTTGTCCTGTAATCTGCCAGCCCCAGCAAAAATGTCATCAAAGGGGCTAAGATTGCTGTCCCGATATTTGCCCCGATGGTGCTGATCCCATTTACAATCCCGCGTTTTTTCGGGAACCAATCCGACTGCATCGGCCCGGTACACAGATAAAAGCACCCTTGCCCGCAGCTCACCATGATGCATTGTGCCAGCGCATACATGAAAATATTCGTCGCCCGTAAAAACAGAAAATAGAAAGTAGCCCCAAATATCAGGAACAAGGCGGCGCTTACCTTCCTTCCCCCAAACCTGTCGCGGAACTTCGCAATCACCAGCATCATGGCCACGCCCACAAAGCCTGCGACTGTCCCCATGCTCAGGCAAAGCTCATAATCCAGGCCCGAGCCTTCCGCAATGGCTGGCAAGGCGATATTCAGCCCATCATTTACCCCCGCATTTGTCACCAGCATAGCCAAGATTGCAAAAACCATCAAGTGCCAGCCTTTCCCCAAATTAAAGCTTTCCCGTATTGTCAATTTTTCTTTCATATAGTTTTCTCTCAGTCCCTTCTGTCCTTTTTAGGCTAGCCATGCTTGTACTATACCGTTCCGAAGGGCTTTCCCGCAACCGCACTTTTTCCATATGGTTGCGGAAAACTGGTGGGAAAGGGGCATACCTTTCCTATTTGGGAGGGCTTTGCAGCCGCACCTTTTCCATACGGCTGCGGAAAGCTGGTGGGATGGGGCGCATCTTTTCTGCCAAAGGGGGGCTGCCAGTCCCCGCCGGTCCTTCCGGGCACATAAAAAAGCCCCATAGGGTCCAGGCCTCAGATCATCCTGAATCCCCATAGGGCTCCTTTTTCTTTTAAAATAGCATAAAAAGCTTCATTTACTCATGGCGCAGCGCATCAATCGGGTTTAAGTTCGCTGCCTTATAGGAAGGCAGCAGCCCGAAAATAATCCCGATTGCCATGGAAAACAGCACTGCCAGAATAGATACCGGGATGCTGATGGCTACCAGCGTGCCTGTCACCTTGGAAATTACCTGCGCCAAGATAATCCCAACAATCACGCCAATCAGCCCCCCTAGGCTGGTGAGCACTGCGGCTTCTGTCAGGAACTGGCCTAAAATCCTGTTCTTGCGGGCGCCGATTGCTTTTTTCAGGCCGATTTCCTGTGTACGTTCCGTGACAGACACCAGCATGATATTCATAACGCCGATGCCGCCTACCAGCAGGGAAATCCCTGCAATCCAGATAAGCATAGTGTTGGTGGACTGGCTTAAGTTCTGGATATCCTCCGCCTGTTTCAGCAGGTCGGCGGCCTTGTACTTCATGGTTTCATCCGTCACGTTCAGCCCCGTATTCAGGATATTGGAGGCATCCTTCCCAGCCACGGTCATATTGTCCACGCTGTCTAACTTTAGGATTACGGACTGGGGTTCGTCGTAGCCATATAGGACAGGCCAGATTGCATCCGTCACATAGACTGCGCCGTTGCTGGATTCTGCATAAGTGTCATAATCCTCCCTGCTGTTGATGACTGGCTCAAACTTAGAGGATTTTGTGATTACCCCCACCACAATAAAAGGCTCCCGCTGGATTTCTATGGTTTTCCCGATAGGGTCTGCCCCTTGGAACAAGGTTTCTGAGGAACTCTCGTCCAAAACTGCCACCTTGCGGAATTTCTTAAAATCGGATTCCGTAAATCCCCGCCCCTGCTTCAAGATAAAGTTGCAGGTATCCAGATAATTCTTGTCAATCCCATATACTTTCCCGCCGGGCATGGGCGTATTCTGGTAATACACGGCATTGTATGTTTCCCTTGACACATAAAGGGAGGCATTCTCCACATGGTCAAGCCCCACAAGCTGTTCCCTTGTTTCCTCGGAAATTACAGGCACGCCGTCAGGAATCCCATACCAGTCTATCTCATAGGTATTGTCCCCCTGATAAAGCCGCACGTCCACCGTATTTTCCCCGGACCCGATGAGGTTTTCCTTAATCTGCTCATTTGTCCCCTTGATGGTTGACACGATGGCTATAATCGCTGCAATCCCGATAATAATGCCCAGCATGGTAAGAAAGGAACGCATTTTGTGCGACCAAAGCCCCTGAAAGGACAACCTGATATTTTCTAGCATCTGCTTTTCTCCTCCATTCGATTATTCCGAATCTTCCACTTTCACGCCTTCCTTTGCTTCTTTGCCATAGGGAAATGCAATCCTGTCTTCTAACGTGAGCCCGGAAAGGATTTCTACCTGCCCCCATGCTGCCTTCCCAGTTTTGACATACTGTTTTACCAGACGGTTATTTTCGTCTGCTTTCAGCACATATTTCTTGCCGTCCTCTTCCCGGACGTATGCCTTTTCAATGGAAATGCCGTCCTCCGTCTGGGCTTTGGACATCCTTAAGTCCACATATTCCCCATTGCGCAGCCCCTCGGTATTTTCAATATAAGCCGTGTACGGGTAGTAGGATACATTGGGGTTCCCGTCGCCGCCCCATGCGTTGCTGTACTCCTGCGGGTACGGGGAAATTTCCGTAATCTTCGCTTCAAAATTCATGCCGCTCTCCCAAGAGTTGGCATACACAACCTGCCCTACCTTTATGTCCCCAAGCTGCAATTCGCTTAAGGAGCCGCTGACATACAGCCCTTCCGACCCTGTTACCGTAAGGAATGGCTCGCCGCTGGAAGGGTTGTCCTTGTCCCCTACGGATTTTACCACGCCGTTCACGGTTGCCTTTACTACGCCGTCCCCGGAAACCTTTTTCATCTGCTCCAGTTCCAGCTCTTCCTTGCGCCTTGTCAAGTCTAAATCCCGGATTTCCTCTTCCTTTTCCCGGATCATCCTTGCCAGCTCTTCTGCGGTATATCCCTCCGGCTCATCGAAATCCTCAAAAGTATCCGGCTCTTCATAATCGTCTGGCTCTTCATAGTCATCTGGTTCCTCATAATCGTCTGGCTCTTCCGGCTCCTCTGGCTGCTCCAATTCTTCCTCCACAATCTGGGACCTGGTATGCACAGACCATTTGGAATCGTCCGGGAGAGCTGGGAACCCGCTCTTGCTGCTGATTTTCCAAGACCGGAGCAATTTTTTTGACAAGTCGTTATCCTTATGTATCTCTAAGCTGACATACATATCCTTGTCTTCCTGCTCGGAAAGGCTGTTGATAAATTCTCCCAATACATAGCACTCTGGGGTGCAGAGATAAATGTATGGCTCTTCGGCTGTCCCTTTCCCTTCATTGGGCTTTGCGCCCCGGCTGATGACATTATAAGCGTCCCCTACTTTCTCAGGGGGGATCTCTTCAATCGTCAGGTACTGCTTTGGTTCCGGGTCTGGCTCTGGTTCCGGTTCCGGCTCGGGCTCCGGCTCTGGTTCCGGCTCGTCCGGCACCTCTGGCCTTGGGGCAATGGGCTTGGTATTTTTCAGCTTTTCCAACTGCCGCTTGGCTGCCTCCAGCCTGCTGTTTGTGGTGGAAACATCCAGTTCCTTCATTTCCAGTTCCAAATTTGTCATGGTCATATCATAGGAAAGCAACGGGTCGCCTGCGGAAACCGTCTGGCCTTCTTCCACAAATACTTCCACAATTTTCTTTTCATCCAGCGGATAAACGTCTTGGGACATATCATTGGTGACAGTGCCGGAACTTGTCATTTCATTTTCATAATAATTATTCAGGCTGGATACATAGTACACCTTTGCCGTCTTCTTGCCGCTCTGGTAATTCTGGTATGCCTTTATCCCCCCAAAAGCGGCAACGCCTAAAACGCCAAGGGATACCGCTGTAATTATAATCGCTTTTTTATTCATCCGCTTCCTCCTTGCCGCCTTCTTCCGTTATCATCCCGTCGATGATATGGACAATCCGTTTGGCCCTAGAGGCAATATTCCTGTCATGGGTAATCATTACAATCGTTACCCCTTCCTCATTCAGGGTCTGGAAGAGCTCCATAATCTGCTCCCCGGACTTGGAATCCAAAGCCCCGGTAGGCTCGTCCGCCAGCAGGATTTTCGGGTTGTTTACCATGGCCCTTGCAATGGCTACCCGCTGTTTCTGGCCCCCGGAAAGCTGTGTGGGCTTGAAGGTGACACGGTCCCCTAGGCCTACCCGTTCCAACGCCTTTGTGGCACGTTCCCTGCGCTCCTTTTTCTTAATCCCGGCATAGCTTAAGGGCAGCGCCACGTTTTCCAGCGCGGACTGCCTAGAAAGGAGCTGGAAGCTCTGGAACACAAAGCCAATGCTCCTAAGCCGTAAGTCTGACATATCCTTGTCCTTGCATTTCAGGACATCTTCTCCGGCAAGCTGGTATGTGCCGGAAGTAGGCCGGTCCAAGCACCCGATAATATTCATCAGCGTTGTTTTTCCAGAGCCGGACGGGCCCATGATTGCCACGTATTCCCCTTCTTCTACCTGAAGGGACACATCTTTCAGCACTGGGACTACCAGCTTTTCCTGTTGGTAATCCTTATATATGTTCTGTAAATCTAAAATCATCCCTGTCTGCCCTCCAGTCCTTTAATCGCCTGTTACAGTCAGTTCGTCCATCACCCCGCCGCTTTTATGGATTGCTTCATCTTCTTCTGGCTCTGCGCTGCCGTCAGCTTCTGGAAGTTCCCCTCCGCCGTCCCGCTGGATCCCTTCTAGGCTTTCTGCGCCTTCACTGCTTTCAGAACCTTCTTCGCCGCTGCCGCCGTCCGCGCCTTCTTCACCGCTGAAGCCTTCTTCGCCATCCATGCCGTCCATGCCTTCTTCACCGCTGAAGCCTTCTGTGCCATCTAGGCCGTCCATGCCTTCTTCACCGCTGAAGCCTTCTGTGCCATCTAGGCCGTCCATGCCTTCTTCACCGCCGAAATCTTCGCCGCCTTCTTCCCCTTCTTGGTTATACAGCGGGGAAGTATAGTCCACTTCGGAAATATCCGTCACAGTAGCTACCCCTTCATAGAGGCCTTCCATTGGGAATGCAATGGCATCTTCTTCTGAAAGCCCTGACACAATCTCATAAGCCCCAAGGTTTTCATCGTATTCGCCCAATTCCACTTCCCGCTTTTCCAAACGGTTTTTCCCATTGTCCGCCCACACATAGGCGCTTTCCTCTTCTTGGACGATATAGGCCTCAAAGAGCCAGATGCCTTCCTTCTGCTCTGTCTGGCCCTGGTCCAGCTCAATGAAAAGGTGCTGGCCCATCATCAGCCCTTCTGTGGATTCCAATGCCACATAGAAGGGGTATTTGGTAGCCTTCTCTGCACCCCCTGAGGAATCATCGTAATACATGTCGCTATTGTTGTTCTGCTCCTCATTCTGGGTATCAATCTTGCTGATTTTCCCAGCCCAAGTCTGCTCCTCGTCAATCCGGGAGCGGAGGATGACTGGCTGCTCTTCGGAAAGGAACTGCACGTTTGTTTCACTGACGGTCCCTTTCACCCGGTAATCCCCTACGGCAAGGATTGTCATGTAGGCCGCGGATTCCCCCATCATGTCCGTGCCGGACTCATTGATGGACTTTACCACGCCTGCAATCTTGCTGGTGACAACTGCCTTGTCCATGGATTCCTGCTTCTTCTGTATCTCTGCCTTCTTGCTTTCAATGTTGTATTCTGTCTGCTTAATGCTGTTCTGCTTCTCCTGTATATCTGCAGTATATTCAAACTTCTCATCTGCGGATACGGAATTCCGCTCCTTGGTAAGCTGGTTAATCTGGCTCTGCAGGTTGGTGATGTCGTTCTGCATCCCTTCTAGCTCAAGCTGGGCCTGCTGGATTTCCGCTGCCACTTCATCCATGTCGTATTCAAACAATTTGGCGCCTTCTTCTACCATATCGCCCTTTTTCACGAACACCTCTTTGATTTCCCGGTCAGAATCTTTGTTCACATCCCAAGTTTCCTGTGCCTCCACTACGCCGGAATAGCGGCTCTGGCTCCCAGAGTCCGCTGCAGTCAGCGATCCCACTGTTTCCACATAGACTTTATCTGCCTTGTTCCCGGAACCTACCTGTCCCTTCAGAAAATACCATGCTCCTCCCCCTATGGCCGCAAGGACTGCCACGGCTGCAACAACCATCCCTATTTTCTTTTTGTTCATGTTTTTCCTCCTAGGCATATATGTATGCTTGAATTCTATTCCGTTACATATCTTATCACAAAACAGTGATTAATCCTAATAAAATTTCTTAAAATTTTCTTATTTTCATTTATGGGTTGAAATTTAACCCCAACTTCTGTACACTGTTGGTATAGCCTTGCTGCTTTTGGCAAATGGGGTACCGGCCCTTTTTCAGGCGGCAAGGCGGCTTAGACCACATTCATCAGGAGGAATTGCCTATAATGAAAAAATCTATCAGTCAGTCAATGTTATCGTTTATTTTAAACGGAATTTCAATTCTGGCGCTATTATTCCTATTATTTTCCCTGCTATCCTACAGCAGCATCAGCACAAGGCTGGATAAAGCCAGCGAGGACCGGTTTGCCCTCACCTACAACGCCAACCGGTTTATGGATGGATCCGCCTACCTGACAAACGAGGTGCGTGCCTTCGCTTCTACCGGCCAGCAGGAGCACTATGACAACTATTGGGAGGAAGTCAATGACCTGAAAAACCGGGACAAAGGCGTGGCTGCCATGCAGGAAATCGGCATCACTTCCGAGGAACAGAAGATGATTGACGACATGTCCGGCCTGTCCAACACTTTGGTCCCTTTAGAGGATGAGGCCATGAAAAATGTGCAGGCTGGGAAAATGCAGGAGGCCTTAGACTATGTTTACGGGGCAGAATACAGCTCCTCCATTGCACAGATTAACGCTTTGAAGGAACAGTTCCTAGACGCTTTGGACACCCGCACCCAGGCGCAGGTAGAAACCTTAGGCCGGCAATCCAAGTTTATCCGCAACACCATGGTAGCGGCCCTTGCCGTTGTGGCTTTCATCCAGCTTTTGATTATGGCGATTACCAAATTCAGGGTCCTGCGTCCCGTGATTGCAGTCCGCGACCAGATGGGCGAGATTTCCAAAGGGAATTTATCCGCAGCCTTCCCCTTGCAGCCCAACACCTCTGAAATCGGGATGCTGGTGGAATCCATCCATGAAACGAAACGGGAACTGAAAAAATACATCCACGACATTGATTCCAAATTATCGGAAATGGCAGAGGGGAATATGGACCTTGAGATTGGGGACGATTACCGGGGCGAATTCCTTCCTATCCAGAATGCCATGCGGCAAATCGTGGATTCCCTGAACACCGCCCTCTCCCGCATCAACATGGCTGCGGAACTGGTATCCGAGGAATCAAGGCGGATGGCGTCAGACGCCCAAATCCTTTCCAGCGGCGCAGTGGCACAGGCTTCTGCGGTACAGGAGCTTTCCGCCAGCATCCAAGAGCTTTCTGCCCAAGTGGACCGCACCTCGTCTGACGCGGACACCGCACAGAAATGCTCCACAGAAGCAGCTACGCTCCTGCTTGCCAGCAATGAGAAAATGGGCGACCTGACTGCAGCCATGGAGGATATTTCCAATGCATCCCAAGAAATCGGCGGGATTATCAAGACCATTGAGGACATTTCCTTCCAGACGAATATCTTGGCATTGAACGCAGCCGTGGAAGCTGCCCGGGCTGGGGAGGCTGGGAAAGGTTTTGCCGTCGTGGCGGAAGAAGTCCAGACCCTTGCCAATAAGAGCTCTGCTTCTGCAAAGGACATTACGGAATTGATTGAAAACTCCATCCGCATGATACGCCAAGGGACTTCCCTGACGGCGGAAACCACAAGCGCCCTTGCCGACGTGGTGGTTGGGGCAAAACAGGCCACGGAGCTGATTGAGGAAATTGCCGGCTCCGCTAACCAGCAGTCCCAAGCGCTGCACCAATTAAAAGAAGGGATGGAGCAGATTGCCGGGGTTGTCCAGACCAACGCCAGCACGGCGGAGAAATCAGCGGCTTCTGCAAGGGAGCTCCAGAACCAGTCGGAGGAACTGAAGGTTTCCGTACATAGGTTCCGGCTGCGCAGGCATAGATAAACATAGGCTGTAACAAGAACCGAATAGAACAGAATGAAACATACGGCATACAGAGTTTTTCCATTTTAAAAACCCTATATGCCGTATGTTTTGTCTTATCATGGGAATCCGCTAGCTTTCCCAACTTCTGTTATATTATTTTGAAAATTTCACTTTAAACACATACCACAGCGCACCCGTAATGCACACGGAAGAATACCCCCCGCAGATAATGCCTGCCATCAGCGGAAGTGCAAATTCCCGGATGGAGCTGACACCCAAAAGGAACAGCACGAACACCATAATAAAGGTGGTAAGGGAAGTATTGATACTTCTGGACAAAGTCTGGGTGATACTCCTGTCTGCAATTTCCATCAAAGCCGCTGCATCCCGCTTCTTCGCGCCGCCAAGGTTCTCACGGATACGGTCAAAGATGACAATGGTAGCATTGATGGAGTAACCTACAATCGTCAGCATACATGCGATAAAGGTATTCCCCACGGAAATCCTTGCCACAGCGTAAAATGCAAGCACAACCAGCACGTCATGCAGCAAAGCGATGACTGCGCTCCCTGCAAAACGGATGTCCTTAAACCGGAACCAAATGTAAACCAGCATACAGATAGTGGCGATAACCACTGCCCAGATTGCGTCTGACTTCATCTCATTGCTTACCGTAGAGCTGATATTTTCCGCGATAATCCCGTCCTCGCTGACCCCGAAATTATCAATCAGGGCTTGGTTTAAGGACTCACGTTCTGTCAGCTCCAAGGAACGCGTCTTAATTACCACTTGGTTGGTGCCTTCCACTTTCTGGGTCTGCACATTGGGATCCCCAGCCACCTCTTCCACCACCGGGACAATTTTCTCATCAATCTCTGCAATGGAATAATCCTCGTTGAAGGTTACAGTCGTGGACGTCCCGCCTACAAAATCAAGGCTGTAATTTAAAATGTTCCCATCCTTGGATTTGTTGATGCCCATCCCTACAAACCCAGCCACAATGAGCACTGCTGACAAGGCAAAAAATACCATGCGCTTTTTGAGGAACTGGATGGTGCTCCGCTCCTTGGCAGCCCCATAATACTTGGCGTCTTGGAGGCCCAAGGCATAGAAACACCGCATCAGCCAGCGTGTCACCACCAATGCCGTAAACATGGACAGCACGATGCCGATGCCCAAAGTATACGCAAACCCTTTGACAGAACCGGAACCGCGCACACCAAGCACCACTGCTGCAACCAAAGTAGTAATGTTGCCGTCCAAGATAGCGGAAAGGGCTTTCTCATACCCCATCTTAATGGCAGTTTTTACGGCTTTCCCTGCCCCGATTTCCTCCCGGATGCGGGCAAAAATAATGACGTTGGCGTCCACCGCCATACCGATGGACAGGATAATCCCGGCAATGCCCGGCAGCGTCAGTGTGATGTCAAAAATCCAAAGCGCCCACACCGTCAAGGCAGAATACAGCACAAGTGCAAGGCTGGCGGTAAAGCCCGGCGCACGGTACATCACCATCATAAATACCATCACCAGTATCAGGCCGATTAACGCTGCCTGCAAGCTGGTAGAAATGGCTTCTTCCCCCAGCTGCGCCCCTACTACCTTGGAATGGAGCTCTTCCAGTTCCAAGGAAAGGGAACCGATACGGATGGTAGAAGCCAGTTCTTCTGCTGCCTCGAAGCTTTCCATATGGTCAATCTGGGCTTTTCCCCCAGTAATTGCTTCATCTACCCCCGGTTGGCTGATGGTCTGGCCGTCATACACGATAGGCAAGGTCTTGCCCACATTGTCTGCCGTCGCCTTTGCAAATTTCTCCGCCCCTTCGTCCGTCAGCGTCAGCTCTACCACATACTGCCGGTTGCCCATCTGGTCGTTGTAGGTGCCGGCTTGGGCATTTTTAATGTCTGTCCCTGTCACAAGGGTTTCCCCTGCTTCGTTCTGGAATTCCAAGGAACCGGGCTTCCCAAGCTCCTCTAAAATCGCGTTTGCATCGGAAACGCCGGGGATTTCAATATTAATCCGGTTATTCCCTTCCTGATAGACGCTGGATTCCGTGCTGTAGGTTTCCACACGCTTCTGCAGCTTGTATACCGTGTCCTTCATGTCCTCTGCGGATGGGTTGTCCTCCACCGCTTGGTAGGTAATGCTGACGCCCCCTGCAAGATCCAGCCCCAGCTTGATATTACGGTTCTCGCCTACGCCAACCGTTGAGATAATCGTCCCTGCATACCATGTCATCCCAGCCATAACCGCTAAGATCAGGACTAAAATCCCTATTGCTTTATTTTTCTTCATGATTTCCTCCATTCTGCGTGCCTTTGCCGGAAACAGCCCTCACATTGTCCCTTGTTTTCCCTTTCCAGCTATTTTCCAAACAGAAGCATACGTTTACCGGGTTTCCCCAGACAGCTCTTTTGGGATGGCTGCGTTCCATTCACCCAGTTTCCCCAGACAGCTCTTTTGGGACGGCTACGTTCCATTGGCTATCCCTGCTGCTTATGTTTGGAAACGGCATACATTTACTCGGTTTCCTCTGCCAAGGCAGCTTTTATCATAATGGCACATTCCACCCGTTTTTTCTGCAGTTCGCAGCCAATTTCGTAGGGCTCTGTAATGCTCCCGTGGAAATTCCAAGAATTTGCAGCACAGCCCCCGCTGCAATAGAATTTTGCAAAGCAGTCCCTGCATTTTTCCTTGGCATATACATTGCACTGCTTAAATTCCTTCTGCAGCGATGTATTTTTCACGCCTTCCATGACATTTCCCATCAGGAACCCTTCATTCCCCACGAACTGGTGGCAAGGGTACAAATCCCCCCAAGGGGTCACCGCCAGATATTCCGTCCCGGAACCGCAGCCGGAAAGCCGCTTCGCCACACAAGGCCCGCCTTCCAAATCTACCATAAAATGGAAGAAATTGAACCCCCTATGTTCTTTCTGGCGCTTTACCAATTCCACCGCCAGCTTGTCATACTCCTCAAAGAGCTGGGGCAGGTCCTCCTTACGCAGCGCATAGCTTTCAGAAGGCGCCGCCACCACAGGCTCCACGGAAATCTGCTGGAACCCTAAATCTGCCAGATGGAGCACGTCCTTGGAAAAATCTAGGTTATTGCGGGTAAACGTCCCCCGCACATAGTATTTTTCCTGATGCCTGCTCTCTGCAAATTTCTGGAATTTGGGCACAATCAAATCATAGCTGCCCGCCCCTTTCCGGAAGGGGCGCATCCGGTCGTTGACTTCCTTGCGGCCGTCAATGCTAAGCACCACATTTGCCATTTCCCGGTTGGCAAATTCCATCACTTCCTCATCCAGAAGCACCCCGTTGGTAGTCAGGGTAAACCGGAAATTCTTGTTGTGGATCTTTTCCTGCTCCCGCCCATATGCTACCAGCTTCTTTACCACTTCAAAATTCATCAAGGGCTCGCCGCCAAAGAAATCCACTTCCAAATTCCTCCGGTTCCCGGATCCCGCAATCAGGAAATCCAGCGCAGCCTTCCCTACTTCAAAGGGCATAATGGCCCTTCTCCCATGGTACTCCCCTTCCTCCGCAAAACAGTAGCGGCAGGCTAAGTTGCAGTCATGGGCAATATGAAGGCACAGAGCCTTTACCACCGTGGGCCGTTCCTTGAACTGTTCCATATACCCTTCATATCCATCTTCCGTAAACAGCTGCTGGCTTTCTGCCAGTTCCCGGACTTCGCCGTAGCCTTCCAAAATCTCTTCTTTTGGATAGCCCTGCCCGAGGCGGGAAATAATCTCTTCCTCCGTGCATGATTCAAACAAAGGGATGATATCGTATACCACATCATCCACAATGTGCACTGCGCCGCTGTTTACGTCCAAGACGATATTGTAACCATTGTTCCTATACTGGTGGACCACTGCCAGTTCCTCTCTTTCCACTTTGCCATGCTAACGCACAAATGACCGCTCGTTGGCTGCGAACGGTCTATGCTTTATCCTTATGCTCTTAGGGCGCGCCTAATAATTGCTCTCTGCCCGGCTCCCAAAAGGGAATTGCCCCTCGTGAAATTATTTGTTCTCACAGCTTTGGTTCCCTACCGTGCAGCTTGTCTTGCAAGCAGACTGGCAAGAGGTCTGGCACTCGCCGCAGCCGCCTTTTTTTACTGTGTTCTGCAATCTTTTTGTATTTAATGTCTTTACATGTTTCATGAAAATACTTCCTTTCTTCTCTTCTTAAGCAACCTCATGCCCGATTATAGCACACTTTTTTTCATATGAAAAGCATTTATTTTAAAAATTCTACAGAAGCCTTAAACTGGTCGCAGTCGATTGCCACGTCAAAAAATCCTCCCAGCGCGGCGGTATAGGTGTTCACAATGGCAAGCCCAAGCCCATTGCCTTCCGTGGTCCTTGACTCGTCCCCCCGCGCAAAGCGCTCCACAATCTGTTCCCTTGTAAAATTCATCTGGTAGCTGGAAGTATTGGTAATTTCAAACCGCACCTTCTGCCTGCGCTCCCCCAAAGCCCCCTCATCCCCCGCAGGCAGGACAGCGGATTTCAGGAAAATCCTTGTGTTCTCTTGGGAATATTTCAGCGCATTTTCCATTAAATTCTGGATAATCCGGTACATGT
Source organism: uncultured Lachnospiraceae bacterium (assembly GCA_910580195.1). Classification (GTDB taxonomy): domain Bacteria; phylum Bacillota; class Clostridia; order Lachnospirales; family Lachnospiraceae; genus Petralouisia. The sequence goes on along the minus strand of CAJTWA010000041.1, from coordinate 14,378 downwards.
ATCCGCTGTCCGCCACAAAATCCGTAGGCTCCTTTGCCAGCATCACCACAAATTCCCGGCCGCTCCCTGCAATCCGGTCCGCCATGTCCGCCTGCACCTGCTCCACCAAGCAGTTCATTTCCATCTGTTCCATGTTAAGTTCCACATTCCCGCTGCTGGTTTTCGCCAAGTCAAACAGGCTGTCTATCATTTCCTTCAGTTTCTGGGCTTTCCGGGAAAGCACCTCGGTATAGTCCCGCAATACATCGCTTAGCTCCTCTTTTTTCATCAATTCAATATAACCCACCATGGAAGTCAGGGGCGTTTTCAGGTCATGGGACACATTGGAAATCAGGTCCACTTTCATCTGTTCGCTGCGCAGTGCAGATTCCAAGCTCCTCTGGTTGATCTGCTCTAAATTTTCCATATAAAGCTTCAGCTTTTTTTTCATATAGCGGTTCACTGTCAGGACGGCTATGGCCCATTGCAAGGCCACGGTCCCCACCGGGATATAGGCGGAGCTTAAGTTCCCATAAACCCAAGTATGCCTAAGCCTATATCGGAAGTTTGCGATTGCCGCCGCAAGGGCTGCCAATGCAAGAAGGCCGGAAAAAATTTTAATCCGCCTGTCTTTTTGTTCCCATTCCTGAAAAAAATGCCCCGTCTGGACGCTCCAGCCCTTATTGGCATACTGCAGGCCAAACTGGTAAAGCCCTGCTACCCCGGCTGCAAAGCACAGGTTCATCAGGCTGCCTTCTGCAAGGTTGGATTCTGTCACGTTATAGCGGTAGCTTAAAAGATCGGAAAGCATCAGGAAACCCAGGACGCTGCCGGCTATGCCGGGGATTAGGAAGATTTCGTCCCGGCTCAATGCTTTCTGGAGTAAATTTTTTGCCTTTTTCTTCACTTCTGTTTGATTCCATTTGGCTGCCATTGGCTGCACCTCCTTTAGATTGTTACTACGGATAATATTGATTATAGAAATCTTTGGGGCCGGACGGCAGTTCAGGATAGCCCTTCCCCACGCAAACTGGGCAACGTTCCGGCGAACTAACTGCTAACTCCGACTACGGGAGAGTCCAGAAATACCTTTGCTACCTTGCTTGTCTATTTCTCCGATTGCACAGGGCAAAAATACTCAGAATAGCCCGCTAGGGTCTGCCCCAGCAAAGCGAGGGCATACCTCCGTTTTTTGCCCTGCACACTCGAAGAAATATCCAGCGCAATCTATCAAAGGTATTTCTGGACTCTCCCTCGGGATTTCAGGAAAGCCTTCATCCCTAAGTCTACGTAAGCAGTGGATTTCGCCTCCACTAAGGGCGCCCATGAAGTGTTTGCTTAGGGGAAGGGCTATCCTGAACTGCCTGTTTATTGAAAAAAACTCGTTGCAGGAATAGGGGGCTGTCCAGAAATGGATTTGGATTTTAAATTCTGCGCACGGTTTACAAGTTATCCTTGAACAGTTCTTGATTATTTGGTTTTTCAATATTTCTCCATTTTATAGCCAATGCCCCATACGACTTTTACATATTTCGGGTTTTTGGTGTCTATTTCCAGCTTTTCCCGGATGTGGCGGATGTGCACCATCACGGTATTTTCCACGGTGTAATTTGCCACCTCTTTCCAGACCCTCTCGTAAATTTTTTCTGCGGAGAATACTTGTCCCGGATGCTCCATTAGAAGTTCCAGAATCTTGTATTCTGTGGCCGTCAGCTTTACGGGCGCGCCGTCCACAATGGCTATTTTTTCCTTCTTGTCCAGCACCAAGCTGCCGTTTACAATCTGGTCCTCCTGCTGCTTCGGCGCGCTGCCGCCCCACGTATGGTAACGCCTAAGCTGCGCGGCTACCCGGGCGGTCAGCTCCGCTGGGTTATAGGGCTTGGCGATATAGTCGTCGGCTCCCATCACAAGGCCGGAAACCTTGTCGCTCTCCTCCGTCTTAGCCGACAGGATGATTACGGGGATTTTGTTGGTTTCCCGGATTTTCATTAAGGCCGAGAGGCCGTTGAGCCGGGGCATCATCACATCTAGGAGGATTAAGTCTACCGGCTGCTCCTGAAGGATTTCCAAGGCTTCTAGGCCGTCATAGGCTTTTAGGATACGGTAGCCTTCGTATTCCAGAAGCTTGCCTAGGGAAAATACGATTTCTTTGTTGTCGTCTACGACTAGGATGGTTTGCTGTTCCATGGGTATCATTCATTCCTTTCATTTCGGCACAAATAGCAATGAAAAAATTATTTTTCACCGTATTTCCTCCTGCTTTTCACCTTTTCCATAGGGAATACAGACATTATAATAATCATTTCAGAAATAAAACTCAATGAAATTCTTAAAAAAATCTTAAAGATATGGTTCCGTTACAAGAATTGGGCAGCAAATTTTGCAAAATGAATTTTCCTAAGTATGATATGATAAATGTAAAGTACATTTTCCATTGTAAAATAGCTTTGCAAAATGGCTTTTTGAATGGATGGACGGTGCAAAATTCATTTTTTTCATCAATGGATGGCACAAAATGAATTTTTTCATATGGACAGTGCAAAATAGCCTTTGGGTACCGGCGGACGGCATGTAAAAAGAAGCGGACATTGCCCGCTTCTGCCAGTCCTGCTTATTTGGATTATGTAAAACCTTGTTAGCTTGCCATCCCCCCAATCATTCCAGATGCAGTGCACAGCACTAGCGTAGTGACAAAGCGCGAAATCTCCATATTAATTCCATGCTGGAAAATAATGGAGCCTGCCATCAGGATCAGGAAATAACATGCGCCCATTGCCATCCCCCACAGGAACCGCTTCTGCTTCATGATTTTCCCGCTTAAAAATCCGCCCAAAAAACCTGACAGCACATAAATCAGCACAATCCCAATAGAAACCACGCTTTCGCTTAGCTGCATCCGGTAGAGCATGGCAGACAGAATCAGCAGCAGGATTCCCGTTACCATATACATAGCCAGCAGGATTTTCAATATGGACAATATGGAAATGCTTGGCTTATGCTCCCCTTTGCCTTTGGGCTGGGCGTTCCACAATTTCTTTTCCATCCCGTTCTCCTCCCTCCCGTGGATGTCCTTATCCTTCTATGCCATTCTATTCGGCTTTCCCCAAAACTATTCCTTTTGGCGCCCCTTTTTATTTCTAAAATTTCCCTAAATTTGCGGGAACTCCTTGCAAAATCTTCCTTTTTCCGTTATATTAAAATATTGAAAGGAGAGATGTACTTGGACTCAAGTGACGTCATACAATTAATTGTTATTATTATCTTATTAATGTTATCTGCATTTTTTTCTTCTGCAGAAACAGCCTTAACCACCTCTAATAAAATCCGTCTTCGGAGCATGGCGGAAGAGGGCAATAAGCGTGCGAAAAAAGTACTGGAAATTACGGAGGATTCCGGCAAAATGCTGAGCGCCATCCTGATTGGCAACAATATTGTGAACCTGTCCTCCGCTTCCCTTGCTACCACCTTTGCCACCAAAATTTTCGGCAATGCAGGGGCAGGGATTGCAACGGGCATCCTGACGGTGCTGGTGCTTATTTTCGGCGAGATTTCACCTAAGACCTTTGCCACCATCCATGCAGACAAAATTTCCCTTGCCTATGCAGGGGTTATCAGCGGGCTGATGAAGCTGCTCACCCCCATTATAATCATTATTAACAAGCTGGCTCTTGGCTTCCTGATCCTGCTGCGCGTAGATGCGTCGGGGGCACAGAGCACCATGACAGAAGATGAACTCCGCACCATTGTGGACGTAAGCCATGAGGAAGGGGTCATTGAAACAGAAGAACGGGAAATGATTAACAACGTGTTTGACTTTGGGGATGCCCAAGCGAAGGAAATCATGGTTCCCCGGATTGACATGACATTTGCGGACGTAGGCAGCAGCTATTATGAACTGCTGGAAATTTTCCGTGAGGATAAATATACCCGCCTTCCTGTGTATGAGGATTCTACGGACAATGTGGTGGGCATTATCAATATGAAGGATTTGCTTCTCTATGAAGATAAGGAGCATTTTTCCATACGCAATATTATGCGCAAGCCTTATTACACGTATGAGCATAAAAATACGGCGGAGCTGCTGTTGGAAATGCGTAAGTCCTCCATTAACATTGCAATTGTGCTGGATGAATATGGGGCAACGGCAGGGCTGATTACGCTGGAGGATTTGCTGGAGGAGATTGTGGGGGAAATCCGTGATGAATATGATGCGGATGAAGAGGACCCGATCCAGAAGATTAGTGATTTGGAGTATATGGTGCAGGGGTCGCTGAATTTGAATACGCTGCATGATATGCTGGATTTGGAATTAGTTTCGGAGGATTATGACTCCATTGGGGGGTATCTGATTGGGCTTTTGGACCATTTGCCGAAGGTGGGGGAATCGGTTACTACGCCGGAAGGGATTTTTTTCCGGGTGGAGGATATGGAAAAGAACAGGATCCATAAGATATTTATGAGGCTGCCAGAGGATTTTGGGGAGGAAAAGGAGTGAGAAATCCGGCCCGTATGGGAAGGGGCTAGTAAAGGGGTTGAGAAGGGGGGACGCCGTCCGGGACAGGGACCCTTCCCCTGCAAACGGGACAACATTCCGGTGAACTAACTGCTAACTCCGGCTAAGGAACGCAGGAAAGCCTTTGTTCCTAAGTCTGCGTAAGCAGTGGATTTCACCTCCATTAAGGGCGTCCCTGAATGTTTACAGGGGAAGGGTCCCTGTCCCGGACGGCTGGTTATTGGCTATTCTGCTAGTACCGGCTGGGTGTGGCATGATGGAAATAAATCCTGCGCCGGATGGCTGGATGTGGGCTAACCGGCTAATATTTGTTGGAAAGATTATGCAGGATATGTTGGAAGTTATCGCTTAAAATCTAACTGTACCAATTTCTTCCCACGGATTTTTCATTAAATGCCTCAACTTTCGGTTTCTATTTGTAATAAATCATCCTTTCTTCGCCAAACGTTCCTCTTTTAACCAATTTATGTCATCCTCTGTTGGGGCTCCGTATGCCGCTGCAATTTTCAGGCAGGATGGCGTAGTCCCGCAATGGTATCCAAAGCTGATCCTCAATGTCCAACTGCCTTCTGTCACGGGAATCTGTTCTTGTATGGAAGTATCATTTGTGATTTCATCACCTGCTTTTTCAAAACGGTATACGGTTTCTTTGTCAGGCGAAATCACTTCAACCAGAACCTGCTCTCCCATGGGGAAAATATCTTCCTTTGGCTTCATCAGCAAATCAGAAAAACCAATTTCCAAATTTACCGTATTTTCCTCGTGGACATAAAAAGGCCAATTCCCCTGCGTAACGAATGGTGAGTAACCTTTTGGCAATGCAGTGTCCAAACGGAAGATATAGCCCTGTTCAATATCTGCAAGCAGTTCTTCTTTGGTAAGGTAATATTCATAACAATCCTCACTGCTTTCAAAATCAGTGATTGTGCTGCCGCTTTGTAGAAGAACGGCTGCATTTCCGGTTTCCGCTACGCCAGCATCAACGGAATTTACCTTCCCAATATTGCCTACATTGCCTGAATCTGCTTGTTTTGCAGGCTTACCGCAACCGTTTAATGACAGTAACATGGATATCAATAAAACTGCAGCCCCTATCCTCTTGCACGTTGTGAAAGCATGGCCCATAACCAATTCCCTCCTTCCTGCCAGCATCCGCACAAATGCTATGCTGTGGCTCTTTTGCATTTATATTAGTTAAGAAACTTTTTTAAAACTCCCTGACAGAACCATTATAGCATGGCTAAAGTTTCACTTCAATAGGCATGTCCAGTACAATTTCCCACGGGGTCACATGGCAGCCATAGGCAAGTACCTGCACGCCCGCGCCCTGTACCTGCCGCAAGGTTTCGCCAAATTGCGGGTGGGTGCGGCCATTGGGTTCAAAGCGGCAAATGCCTTCCATCTGGATTAAGAAAAGGATGTATGGCTCATAGCCTTCCCTGATGGATTTTTCCAGTTCCAGCATATGTTTGATTCCCCGTTCCGTGGGGGCGTCCGGGAATTTTGCAACGCCGCCTTCTTCTAGGGTGACGCCTTTTACTTCTAGGAGGATTTTACGGGGCTTATGGTATCCTGCTTCTATATAAAAATCAATTCTGGACGTGCCATACCGGTACTCTGGCTGAATCTTTGTAATTTCTGGGAAGGGGTGGGGCTTATTTGTGGGCTGAATGGAGCCCTCCATGCCCTGTTCCAGCCATTCCTGTACTATCTTGTTGGGCGCTTGGGAATCCATGTTAACCATCCTGCCATCGTCCGCTTGCCATATGGCAGGGTCCGCTGGGTTTTCCCTAATCATTTTGCCGCTTGCTTGGCTGTTTTTGCCTGTCCCATCTTCCTTAGTTCTGGATGGAAGCCCCGCAGGTTTCCACACGGCAACTAAATCATAGGCTGTTTTCCGATTGGGGTTGGGGCTTTGTTCCAGCCAGACCTTTGCGCCCGGCGTTAGGAGTTCCCGGCACCTCCCGGTATTTTTCACATGGCATGTTAAGGTTTCACCGTTTTGCTCTACTAGGGCTATAAAACGGTTGGGACGTTCCAAGAAACGTCCCTCAGTTATCTGTGCATATTTCATTGTTTTCACGGAAACAGCCGGGACGTCCCGAAAACGTCCCTCTGTGTTATCTGTTCACATTTTATTGGCTTCACGGAAACAGCCGGGACGTCCCGAAAACGTCCCTCTGTGTTATCTGTTCCTATTTTATTGGCTTAGCTTAATTTCCAGATGTCTTTGTCATACTCTGCAATGGTCCGGTCGGAAGAGAAGAACCCGGCTTTTGCGGTATTGACAAGCATTTTCTTGGCCCAAGCCATGCGGTCTTCGTAATCCTTGTAGATTTCCTCTTTCTTGGCCGCATAATCTTTGTAGTCCAAGAGGGTCATAAACCAGTCTTTGTTCAGGAGCTCATGGTAAAGCCGCTCCAAATGCTCCCTGTGGCCTATCTTCATCAGTTCCTCGCTCACGATAAAGTCCACGGCTTCCTTGATTTCCTCGTCCTCCTCGTAGAATTTCCGGGAAACGTAATCCCCTTTTTCATAATGCTCAATGACGGTATCGGAACTTTCCCCGAAAATGTAAATGTTGTCTTCGCCCACCAAGTCCGCGATTTCCACATTTGCCCCGTCCATAGTGCCCAGTGTCACTGCGCCGTTTAACATGAACTTCATATTCCCAGTCCCGGAGGCCTCCTTGGATGCAAGGGAAATCTGCTCGGAAATGTCGCAGGCCGGGATTAATTTTTCTGCGTTGGTAACGTTGTAATTTTCCACCATTACCACCTTAAGGTATGGGCTTACTTCCGGATCATTGTTTACCAATTCCTGCAGGCACAGGATTAAATGGATGATGTCCTTTGCAATGGTATAGGCCGGAGCCGCTTTCGCACCGAAAATCACGGTGATTGGGGTGGACGGCTTCTTTCCCTTCTTGATTTCCAAATATTTATGGATGACATGGAGGGCGTTCATCTGCTGGCGTTTGTACTCGTGGAGCCGCTTAATCTGGATATCGAAAATGGAATTTTCATCCAGTTCCACGCCCTGTTTGTCTTTTAAGTACGCCGCAAGGTTTTTCTTGTTCTGGTGCTTGATTTCTAAAAGCTGCCCCAGCACTTTCTGGTCGTCGGCAAAGGCCAGCAGTTTTTCCAATTCATCTGCGTTCTTATGCCAGCCCTTCCCAATCACTTCGTCCAGATAATGGCTTAAGCCCTTGTTGCAGTGCATCAGCCACCGGCGGAAGGTTATGCCGTTGGTCTTATTGTTGAATTTCTCCGGATAAATCTTGTAGAAATTATTCAGTTCATTTTTCTTTAAAATCTCTGTGTGCAGGTATGCCACGCCGTTGACGCTGTACCCATAGTGGATGTCCATATTTGCCATATGTACCAAGTTCCACTCGTCGATAATGGCAACGGATTTGTCTTCATATTTGTCTTTTACGATGGTATCCAATTCGCGGATAATGGGCATAAGCTGCGGCACTGCTTTGTTCAGGTAATCCATGGGCCATTTTTCCAAGGCTTCTGCCAAAATGGTATGGTTGGTGTAAGCGCATGTCTTTGACACAATCTCAATGGCTTCGGCCATGCGGATGCCCCGCTCCATCAGCAGGCGGATCAATTCCGGGATTACCATGCTCGGGTGGGTGTCGTTAATCTGGATTGCCGCATACTCCGGCAGGTCGTGGAGGCTGCAGCCCTTTGCCTCGCACTCGGCCAAAATCAGCCGCGCCGCATTGCTTACCATGAAATACTGCTGGTACACCCGCAGGAGCCTTCCTGCATCATCGGAATCATCTGGGTACAGGAATAAAGTCAGGTTTTTCATAATATCGCCCTTATTGAAATTAATCCCATCCCCCACAAGGCCTTCATCTATGGTTTCTATATCAAAAAGGTGGAGCTTATTCGTCCTGTTTTCAAATCCGGTCACATCCAAATCATACATCCTGGACTGTACGGTAAACCCGCCGAACTGGATGGGGTAGCTGATTTCTGTCCTTGTCAGCCAGCTTTCCGGCTCCATCCATGGGTTCTTGTTTTCTTTCTGGAGGCGGTTTTCAAAGGTCTGCAGGAACAGCCCGAAATGGTAATTCAGCCCAATTCCGTCCCCGTTCATCCCCAAAGTTGCCATGGAATCCAAAAAACATGCCGCAAGGCGCCCAAGCCCTCCGTTCCCAAGGGATGGTTCCGGCTCCACCTGCTCAATCAGGTTGATGTCCTTGCCGTACTCTTCCAGCATCTTAGCCACTTCATCATAAATCCCCAGATTTATCAGGTTGTTGGAAAGCAATTTCCCAATCAAAAACTCTGCGGAAATATAGTAAATTTTCTTCTTGCCCTCCTGGCTCTCCCTTTCCTTTGCCATATCTTTCACAATCCCAAGCAGGCCATAATAAATCTGCTCGTTGGTGCATGCTGCAATATTGTTGCCGCATTTCTGTTCCAGTGCTTCCCTCACATTGACGCTCATTTCTTTTCCTCCTACTTCCGTCCCCCAAACCGTCTGGCGCTGCATCTTACGGACGCCGGCTTGGTGGGCTGCTTACTTTAATCCTTCCCAGAAACTGGGTATTTATTCCATATCTCTTCTGCAAATTGTTTTCTTGCTTTATTTCCACTTGAGTATAACCCCTTTTCCCACTTTTTTCTTGCAGTATGGTGGCAAAATATAGTACAATACTATCAAATTTAAGGAAAGGACGATGGTATGGATATTTTAGAATATGAACGCACACAGGAAACAAAATCCCATGGACAGGGGGATTTCCCCTTTAATATCTACCTTTGCAGCATCCCCTTGGACTTTGCCTCCGTGCCCCTCCACTGGCACAATGATATGGAAATCATATACATCAAAAAAGGGCAGGGGACCGTCAGCGCAGACCTTATGCCTTTTCCGGTAAAAGAAGGGGACATTATTGTAGTCCCGCCGGGGCAGCTGCATGCCATTGGGCAGTTAGGGCAGCACTCCATGGAATATGAAAATATTATTTTCAGCCTGTCCATGCTGATGGCCGCCCAAGGGGATACCTGCACGGAAAAATTTTTCCAGCCTTTGGCGCAGGGGCAGGCCTTATTCCCCAACCATTTTTCCCCGGATTCCCCCTTTTACCCTGCCCTGTCCCGCTGCCTTGACGCCATGGACGAAATCTGCAAAACATTCCCGGAAGGCTACCAGCTTGCCATCAAGGGGCAGCTTTTTTCTTTTTTCTATGGGCTGGCCTCGGCATCCCCAGCTCCCCCGCCGCGGCAAAACCATAAATCCTTAGACCGCCTCAAGGGCATCCTAAAATATGTAGAAACCAATTACCATGAAAAAATCACCATTGCAGACGCCGCCGGGATCTGCGGCTTCAGCGAATCCCATTTTATGAAATTCTTCAAGACATCCATGGATGTTTCCTTCACGGATTACCTAAATGGCTACCGGCTGACAATGGCGGCAAGGATGCTGGCCTCCTCCTCGGACTCCATTGCAAATATTGCCGTGGAAACGGGGTTTGGGAACCTCTCCTATTTTAACCGGGTGTTTAAGCGGAAATATGGCTGCACGCCTACGGAGTTCCGCCTAAAGCATTAAAGCGGAAAAAGAAGAATTAGTTCCCGCAGATTTCCCATTCTGTATTGACAAATTTTTATCAAAGTTATATATTAAATATATCAGAAAACACCATTAATTACATATTTTTAGGAGGTTTTTACCCATGAACAATTTAAAATTGGAAGTAGCAGACCAGATTGCCGTTTTAACCATCACAAGGCCGGGCGCATTGAACGCATTGAACAGCGAAACCTTGGACGAGCTGAACACAGTGCTTGGCGAAATTGAAGCAAGGGACGACGTAAAGGTTGTTATCTTAACCGGCGGCCCGGACAAAAAGGACAACCAGTTCAAATCCTTCGTGGCTGGCGCTGACATTGCTGAAATGGTTAATTTCACCGCTGCACAGGCGCGGGCATTCGGCATGAGGGCTGCTGAGCCATTCTTCAAGCTGATGAACATGCGCCAAGTTACCATCGCTGCTGTCAATGGCTTCGCACTGGGCGGCGGATGCGAAATCGCTATGGCATGTGATATCCGCATTGCTTCTGACAACGCTACCTTCGCACAGCCGGAAACCGGCCTTGGCATTATCCCCGGATTCGGCGGGACCCAGAGGCTTGCCCGCTTAGTTGGCATGGGCCGGGCAAAAGAACTGATCTTTACCTGCGACAACATCGATGCAGCAGAAGCATACAGGATTGGCCTTGTAAATAAGGTTGTTGCAAAAGAAGAGCTGATGGATACCGCTAAGAAGATGGCTTCTAAGATTATTTCCAAGGGCAGCTACGCTGTTTCCATTGCAAAAGCTGCAATCAACAACGGCTATGACATGGATATCAAGAACGCAGTTGAGATGGAGGCAAACCTGTTCGGCATTACCTGCTCTACCCATGACAAGACAGAAGGCATGACTGCTTTCCTTGAGAGAAGGGCTGCTGATTTAACGGATTTCTAAATTGGCTTAGTAAAGCAAAAGGAAAATAACCGAGTTACCCAAACACAAAAAACCAGAAGCTGCTACAGCTTCTGGTTTTAATTATGCCCTAGTGCGTGCCTGAAAGGGCTTCCCGCAATACCTCCAGTTCCTCCTTACTGGTAGCCCAGCTTGTAGCAAGGCGCACGATAGTATGGCCTTCATCTGGCTTCTCCCAGAAACTAGCCGCCACATGCTTTTCCAATTTTTCCAATTTACTGTCCTCCAAAAGAATAAACTGCTGGTTCGTAGGGGATTCCAGATAAAAGGTACATCCCTGTTCCCGCAGGATTTCTTTTAGCTGCTCTGCCATCTCAATGGCATGGCGGCCCAGCTCCAGATACAGGTTTTCCGTAAACAAAGCATCAAACTGGACCCCCAGCAGGCGGCCTTTTGCCAGCAGCGCGCCATGCTGCTTCACCGTTGTCAGGAAATGCTTTGGGGCATTGCCCTTTGGGAATACCACGGCCTCCCCGCAGAGCGCGCCTACCTTCGTGCCCCCAATGTAAAATACATCGCAGATTCTGGCAATATCCGAAAGGGACATGTCGCTTTCACGGCTCATCAGCCCATACCCCAAACGCGCCCCGTCCAAATAAAGCGGCAAGCCATAACCCCGGCAGACTTCCGCGATAGCCTCCAGCTCATCCTTCTGGTACAGCGTCCCATATTCCGTGGGATGGGAAAAGTACACCATGCCCGGAAACACCATGTGCTCATGGTTGGCGTCCTGATAAAACCCCTGCAGGAATCCTTCCAGTTCCCTTGCATGTACCTTACCTTTGGACTTTTGCAGCAGGACCTGCTCCCCTGCATCCTGCCCCATCTGGCTTTCCGGCAGTGCAAGCACCTTGTGGCCTGTGGCTTCAATGGCTCCGGCCTCGTGCACATTAACATGCCCTGTCTGGGCAGCCACTACCCCTTCATAGCCCCGGAGCAGGGAAGAAATTACCACTGCATTTGCCTGCGTGCCCCCTACCAGAAAATAAATTTCTGCTTCTGGGCAGTTACAGGCCGCCCTGATTTTTTCCTTTGCGCTTTCACAATAAGGGTCAAGGCCGTAGCCGGGCATTGGCACTAGGTTGCTTTCTGCCAGCCTTTGCAGGATTTTCGGGTGCGCCCCTTTTGTGTAATCGCTTTCAAATGAAACCATTGGTTTTTCCTCCTTATTTGTAACATCATTCCCGCTTGCACATTCCCACTTCTGCTGTTATCATAAATACTGGGTAAAAATAAAAGAATTCCCAACACTTTCACACAATTTTCTATCTGTCAGGGAGGTACCGATTATGGACAAAACAATTGGATTTATCGGCGGCGGGAACATGGCAAGCGCAATCATCGGCGGCATCTTAAAAGCCGGCCTTGTCCCCAAAAGCCAAATTATTGCCACGGCAAAGACGGAGCAGACCCGGCGCTCCTTGCAGGAACGGTTCGGCATCCGCACCGCCAGCAGCAACCCAGAAGCCGCCAAAGCAGCGGACATCCTCTTCCTTGCCGTCAAGCCCCACCTGTTCCCGGAAATCATTGGGGAACTAACAGGCTGCATCCGGCCGGATACCCTTCTGGTGTCCATTGCCGCGGGGCAGTCCATTGCCACTATCGAAAAACTATTCCGAAAAGACGTCCGCCTCATACGGGCAATGCCTAATACCCCTGCACTGGTGGGGGAGGCTATGAGCGCACTTAGCCCCAACCGCTTCGTTTCCGAAGAAGAACTGACGGAAACAGTGGCTATTTTTGAAAGCTTCGGCGCCTGCGAGGTTGTCCCGGAAGCTATGATGGACACGGTTATCGGCGTATCCGGCTCATCCCCGGCTTACGTCTACCTCTTTATCGAAGCCATGGCGGATGCCGCAGTGGCCGATGGGATGCCCCGGACAATGGCCTACAAATTTGCCGCCCAGTCTGTCCTTGGCGCTGCGAAAATGGTTTTGGAAACAGGCACCCACCCCGGCGCGCTAAAGGACGCCGTCTGCTCCCCCGGCGGCACAACGATAGAAGCTGTGGCTGCCTTAGAGGAACAGGGGCTTAGGAACGCTGTGATAAAAGCGCAGCGGGCTTGCGTGCAGAAAGCGAAAGATATGGGGCAGGCCTAACCGAACGGTTCTTACATAGCCGCCCCAGCAATTCCAGCCCAATGGAATGTCAGCCTAACCCTCTGGCTCCTGCACAACTGCCCCCATTGCCACCATCCCTGCAATGAAACAGCGGCAGCTTAGCCCTCCGGCTCCTGCACAACTGCCCCCATTGCCACCATCCCTGCAATGAAATAGCGGCAGCTTAGCCCTCTGGCTCCTGCACAACTGCCCCCAGCAATTCCAGTTCAATTTCCTGAATGTCCGCTTCTACGGGATACTGGATCATACATACTTTCATCCTCTTCCCATGCATCCCTTCCTCTTTCTGGGGCCTGCCTGCCAAGAAAAATGCAACCGCAGGCCCTGTATTTATTTTCACTGTTTCTTCCAGCTGTTCTTTGGCATAAAACTCGAGGAACCCGCCGTCACACTCGTATTCCACCATGATGTTGCGCATCCCCGGCGGGCAGATTTCCTTGATGCAGTTATGGAACAGCTCCTGTTCCTCTTGGACTTCCCCCTCTTCCTCCCATTCCTTATGCTTTTTCTCATAATCTGCCAATGTATCTACAAGGGTAATATTGTTGATGTAATAGGCAACCTCCTGATTCAGCGCTTCACAGAAAAATGTCCGGCTTTGGCCTGACTGGGCGCCTATCGGTACTTTTATTTCCTGTTTTACTGGGATATGGAAATTCCGGGAAGCAGTGAGAAGCTCCACATGCCCAAAATCCTGCCTTGAAAATGGAAGTTCCCCATATTCCCCCTCCAAATCAACCGCCGCATACTGGATATTGGATAAATCCACCTGTTCCAAAAACCCAAAAGGCACCTGATGGTACAGGAATTGGTACAAAAGCATCCTGCCTTCCAAGTTGTATTCCTCAAGCCCGCTGCCATTCCCTGACCGGAACCCATATTCTTTGCCTGCAACCTGGATGCCCCGGAGCATCTCCAGCAAGTCAAATTCCAGCCCCTTCCCTTCTAGCTGCCACAATAATTCTTCCCGCTTGGTAAGCGTCCCTTTTTGCCGCTTTTTTTCTATTTCCATGTTCCATTCCTGCGCCTGCGCAGTATCTTTTCCTGCTGCATAGAAATAGAGGTTTACCCTTTTTGCTTCCCTTGTAATCCCTGCCAGCAGCACTGGGATGCCACCAGCGTCAAATTCTATCCCAAGGAATATGGCCTCCTCAAAATCGTGCATACTGGAACGGATTGCTTGTATATCCATAATTTCTCCTTGTATAATGTATTTAGGTTGTTCGAGGGATACCTATAAACCCTTAGA
>CAJTWA010000040.1 GCA_910580195.1 uncultured Lachnospiraceae bacterium | reverse complement strand
TTCGCCTCCACTAAGGGCGCCCATGAACCGTTTGCTTAGGGGAAGGGCAGCCCTGCATTGCCTGTGTATTGGAAAAGGGAATGCAGGAGCAGACGGAGGGAGGATAGGCCCTGCATTGCCTGTGTGTTGGAAAAGGGAAAGGGGCTGCAGGAGCAGGCAGAGGAAAGATAGGCCCTGCATTGCCTGTGTATTGGAAAAGGGAATGCAGGAGCAGACGGAGGGAGGATAGGCCCTGCATTGCCTGTGTGTTGGAAAAAGGGAAAGAGAGAAAATTTAGGTATAGATGGATGGGCAAAAGGATGGAAGGAGGGCAGGTATGCAGATAGAACAGGCTGTATTGGGGATGTTTGAAACAAATTGCTATGTTGTGGCTGGGGAGGGGCAGGGAAATTGCGTTTTGGTTGACCCGGCAGATGATGCAGAAGCGTTGGTACGCCTGATGGAAAAGAAAAGGCTTGTGCCGGAGGCGGTGCTTTTGACCCATGGGCATTACGACCATTTCTTGGCGGTGCCGGGATTGCAGGAGCGGTGGCCGGGGCTGCCTGTGTACTGCCATCCGCTGGACTGCCCGGAGGAACTGGAAGAGCATGATATGGGGATGGTATTCCCGACGGTAACGGCTTTTGCAAATGTGGAAGGGCTGGAAGAAGGCCAGAAGCTGAGGCTGGCTGGGGTGGAATTCCAAGTGCTGCATACGCCGGGGCACACGCCGGGTTCGGTGACGTTTCTTGCAAGGGATGCCAAGGCGCCAGAGAAGGGTACTGCGGCCGGGAATTCCAACAAAATGGGAAGTGCTTTGGGGGCACAGGATGCTGGAACTGCAGGGGATGTGTTGTTTACAGGGGATACCCTATTCTGCGGCAGCATTGGCCGGACGGATTTTGCAGGGGGCAGCATAAAGCGGATGCGGGAATCCCTGCGGCGGCTGGTAGCCCTTCCGGGGGACTACCGGGTTTACCCGGGGCATGAAGGTGTTACATGGCTGGATGCGGAGCGGAGAAGGAATCCCTACTTGGGGTATTTGTAAGAGAATTAGGGAAAGGCTAAGTATGAGGTCTTTGAGGACAGAAAAGCAAAAGGAAGGGCTGAGCGTAAGGCTGTTAGGGACAGAAAAGCAAAGGGGTAGGCTGTGTGTAGGGTCTTTGGGGACGGACGGCAATTGGGGGCTGCCCTTCCCCATACAAACTGGGCAACGTTCCGGCGAACTAACTGCTAACTCCGACTAAGGGATTTCGGGATAGCCCTCATCCCTAAGTCTGCTAAGCCAGGATTTCGCCTCCACTAAGGACGCCCATGAACCGTTTGCTTAGGGGAAGGGCAGCCCCCAATTGCCTGTGTACTGGAAAGCCGGGTGTGCTGTTGGGCGCTTCGGGTTGGATATGGATGGCTATTTCCTGCAAAGCAGCCCCATCCACAATTTATATTGAAGAAACAGAATAAGGCTCGCTCCCACACAATCCATAAGCAGCCAACACCCAGCAGTTGCGGGCGGGAATGTGCCCCCTGCAAACAATTCAGGGACGCCCTTAATGGAGGTGAAATCCACTGCTTACGGAAACTTAGTGATGAAGGCTTTCCTGAATCACTTAGTTGCAGTTAGCAGTTAGTTCACCGGAATGTTGTCCCGTTTGCAGGGGGCACATTCCCGCCCGCAACTGCGTCCGCATAGCCATCCCCCCCTTTTTTTTAATAAACAATTGCGCCCGCATAGCCATAGCCCCTCTTCAATCCCGCAACTGCGTCCGCATAGCCATCCCCCCTTTTTTAATAAATAACCTACATCCGCATCCCCAACCCTAAAAATAATATTTCAACAAACCATAAATAAAAACCAACTAAAAAATCAGGAGGTAAAAACCATGGAAACCAAAAAAGTACTCACAGAACTAAAAGACGGCGTACTAATCCTCACCATCAACCGCAACGAGCGCAGGAACGCCATCGACCCAGAAACTTCCGCATTAATGGAAGAAGCCCTGAACAGCGCCGAAAAAGACCCAGACGTAGGCTGCATCATCATCACCGGGGCAGGCGAAAAAAGTTTCTGCGCCGGGGAAGACTTAAGCGCCTACGATGAAAACGGCGGATGCCAGACCATCATGGAGCACGGCTTTGCAGGAATCACAGAACGCGTCAGCGCAAAACCCATCATCTGCGCAGCCAATGGGACAGCCGTAGCCGGAGGGCTGGAAATCGCCGTAGCCTGCGACTTAATCGTAGCCGCAGAACACGCACGCTTCGGGCTGTCCGAGGTGAAGGTAGGCCTCCTTGCAACCAGCGGCGGGCTGATCCGCCTGCCGAAGCTGATACCCCAGAAAATCGCTGCTGAAATGTGCCTGACCGGAAAATTGATTTCCGCACAGCGGGCATACGAAGTAGGGCTGGTAAATTATGTAGTGCCGGCAGAAGAGGTATTGGAAAAAGCCATGGAGCTTGCCCAGACAATCGCGAAAAATGCACCCATTTCCCTGCGGCTCACCAAGGAAATCTTCCATATTGCACCGCAGGTATCCCAAGAAGACGCACAGCGGTTCTGCAACCGTTGCTGGGATTACATTGAAAAAACAGAAGATGCAACCGAAGGGCCAAGGGCATTTTTAGAAAAACGCCAGCCCAATTGGCAAGGGAAATAGGAAGCAAAACCCACTATAACCATTTTTATATGGGAGAATAAAACCCACTATAACCATTTTATGAAGGAGGAATTTAGTTATGGATTTTAGGATTACAGAGGAACAGGAATTGATGGTACAGGCAATTGAGGAGGCTTTGACAAGGGAAAATTTAGAAAGCTATTTCCAAGACTGCGACAAGAACCATGAGCACCCGGAAAAATTCTGGGATATCTTAAAGGAATTAGGCTGCTTTAGCATGTTCCTGCCGGAAGAAGCAGGCGGGGACGGGGAAGGCGCAGTTACCATGTTTTTGGTAATGGAAGCCCTTGGCAGGTGCGGCGCGCCGGTATACCTGTTCTGGGACCATGTAAAAGCGGACGCCCTTTTGGAAAATGGGACAAAAGAGCAGATTGATAAGTTTATGCCGCTGTTTTTTGAAGGGCACCCGGCATATTCACAGGGATTTTCCGAGCCAACCGCAGGTACGGATTTGTCCAGCGGCACGATTTTGACTACCTATACCCGGAAAAATGGGAAAGTGTACATCAATGGGCATAAACATTTCATTTCCGGCGCGCAGGGGAGCGACTACTGCCTGACCCTTGCAAAGAACAGCGACAACCCAGAGCAGCTTACCTTGTGGTTCGTGCCTACCAACGTGCCGGAATGTAAGAAAGAGCCAATGGAAACCATGGGCTTACATATGGAAAATGTCAACGATATCTGGTTTGACAATGTGGAAATCGAAGAAAAAGACATGTTCAGCACCGAAGGGAACGGCCTTCTGGCAACCTCCAAGGGCTTTGACTATGAACGCCTGATTGATGCGTTTAACGCTTATGGGCAGGCGCTGTGCGCATTTGAGGACGCTTGCCGCTACGCTAACCAGAGGATTGCATTTGGCAAGGAAATCGGGAAGCTGCAGTTAATCCAGAACCACATTATGGAAATGGCAATGCGGATTTATTCCATGCGCGACATGCTCCTGCATTTTGCATGGAACAAGGACAACGACATGTTAAAGAGGGAAGAGGCTTCTATCGCAAAACAGTACTGCTCTGAAGCAGCCAACGAGGTAGTGGACCATGCAATGCAGGTGATGGCAGGGATTGGCTTCTGCGGCAGCCGTGTCAGCCGTATTTACCGTGACTTGCGGATTACGCGCATTTCCGGCGGCACCGGGGAAATCCAGACTGTGATTGCAAGCAAGCAGATCTTACGCAGGTACAAATAAGCAAAAACATTCCTAAAAAATAACAACGGGCTAGGCGGGATCCTCCTGCCTATGCCCAGAAAATTTGGAAATATGGAAAAAGAAAGGAACGAGTGGTTATTATGGAATTTAAATTAAATGATGAACAGGAATTGCTGCGGGACACAATCCGCGAATTTACCGAAAATGAAATTGCACCAATTGCAGCAGAATTAGATGAAAACGAGCGGTTCCCGCAGGAACTAATCCCCATGCTGGCAGACATCGGCGTCATGGGCATCCCAATCCCGGAAGAGTACGGCGGGGTAGGAATGGGCAACCTGGATTATGTGCTTGCGGTAGAGGAAATCTCAAAGGCGTGCGCCAGCACCGGCGTTACGGTTTCTGCACACACTTCCCTTTGCTGCTGGCCGATTCTGGCTTTTGGCACAGAGGAACAGAAGCAGAAATACCTGCCGGATTTGGCAACTGGCCAGAAGCTGGGGGCATTTGGGCTGACAGAGCCCAACGCCGGGACAGACGCGGCAATGCAGGCGTCCACGGCGGTAGACGAAGGGGACCACTATTTGCTGAACGGGAGCAAGATTTTCATTACCAACGGCTCCTATGCAGACGTTTACGTTATCTTTGCCATGACGGATAAGACGGCTGGGAACAAGGGAATCAGCGCCTTTATTCTGGAAAAAGGCATGGAAGGCTTTACCTTCGGCAGCAAGGAGCGCAAAATGGGCATCCGGGGTTCTGCTACTTACGAATTAGTATTTGACAATGTGAAAGTGCCGAAAGAAAACCTCCTTGGGGAAGTTGGGAAAGGCTTTAAGATTGCCATGGCAACCCTTGACGGCGGCCGTATCGGGATTGCAGCACAGGCACTGGGGATTGCGCAGGGGGCTTTGGACGCAGCCAGCGCATACGTAAAAGAGCGTATCCAGTTCGGCCGGCCCATTTCTGCTTTCCAGAACACCCAGTTTACCCTTGCGGATATGCGGACGCAGGTAGAAGCTGCCCGCCTGATGGTATACCGTGCAGCCTCCAAAAAGGATGAAGGGGAAAAATATTCCGCAGAAGCAGCCATGGCAAAACTTTTTGCATCGGAAGTGGCAAGGGACGTGACCTGCAAGGCAGTCCAGCTGTTCGGCGGCTATGGCTATACAAGGGAATACCCGGTAGAGCGTATGATGCGCGACGCTAAGATTACTGAGATTTACGAAGGGACCAGCGAAGTGCAGCGGATGGTAATTGCTGCTGATATGGGAATCCGGTAGGCATCTTTCTTTACCGGCATATGGAAAGGGATGGTGGAAACGATGGGTGAAATTATTTTTTCCATTTGTATTGGAGGGTTTCTTGTAGTGTCTGGGATTGCCATGAACCTGATCCTGAAGGCTGAGGAAAAGAAGAATAACGTCAGGTGAAGGGCGCCTAGATGCTGCAGGCCCTGAAAGCGGAGGTGAGGATGTGAACATATTTTTAATTGGTGTGATTGTCAGCATTATAGTATATTTGGTGGTCGGCTTATATGCCGGCCGCCAAGTGAAGGATGTGAATGATTATTATGTCAGCGGGCGGAATGCGCCCACGCTCCTGATTTCAGGGACGTTGTTTGCATCCATGCTGTCAGTCAATGGCTTTATGGGGGATCAGGGGTGGTGCTATACCGGGAATATTACCTCATTGGTATTCCTAAATGCCCTCTGTGCCTGCGGGTATGTGTTTGGCCCCCTGCTGTTTGGGCGGTATTTAAGGCGGTCGGAATGTACCACCATGCCGGAGTATTTTGGCATGCGCTATAAAGATTCCAAAATCCGCCGTGTGGCGGCTGTGATTACCGTTGTTTCGCTGACAGCCTACCTTCTGGCATGTATTACAGGGGTTGGCATACTGATGCAGGAACTGACAGGGTTTCCCTATGAAGTATGTTTGTTGCTGGCTTGGGGATGTTTTACTGCATTTACGTTCTATTCTGGATCCAAAGGCGTGGTGCTGACGGATACGATTATGTTTCTGGTATTTTTATTTGCTGCAATCCTTTCCGGGCCTGTGATTTTCGGGGCGCAAGGGGGGATTTCAGAACTGCTTTCAAATCTGATGAATAACCCGGCTTTGCCGGAAGGGCTTCTGGATTTCCATGGGAATATTGCTGGGACTGGGGCGCAGGATGTGTTTGGGGCAATGATGTATGCCATAACTATGGGGATTATCTGGTTTATTACCGTGGCTGTTTCCCCATGGCAGGCAGGGCGGAACTTGATGGCAAAGAGCGAGCACGTCACCTTCCGTTCCGGCGCGGTTGCTGCAATCTGCACCGTCATTTTCCTGATGTACTTAAACCTGCAGTCCGTGGCTGTGCTGAACTTAAACGGGGCTTTGGAGGATCCCCAGAGGGTGCTGATTTGGGCTTCTTTTGAGGTGCTGCCCAAGCTGCTGGGGACGTTTCTGCTGGCTGGCATTATGGCGGCGGGGCTTTCCAGCGCGTCTACCTTCTTGTCTGTCATTGGTTTTTCCATGACTTCGGATATTATCAAGAAAGATTTTAAGGATGAAGCAGAACAGCTCCGGTTCAGCCGTATGGTAATGCTGGCTGTCGGGGTGCTTGCCTTGGTGCTTGCTTACCTTGGGCTGGGGGGAATCCGGGTGATTTCATGGTTCGCCTCCACGATTATCGCGGCAAGCTGGGTAGTTCCCGGGGTTGGGAGCATTGTGAGCAAAAAGCTGTCTGCGGCTGGCGCCCGGTATGCCATGGTGGCTGGGTTTGTGGGCTTTATGGCGCCCAAATGCCTTGTGGGCTTTGGGGTGCAGCCCTTTGCGTCGCTGTTTGTGAATTTCTTGGACCCGTTTTTTATCGGTTTGTACTTAAGCCTGATTTTTGCAGTGGTTGGGAGCAGGCTCCATCCCGTGGGGAAAGAAGAAGCGGAATGCCGCAAGTCGCTGCTTGTGCTGCCGGAATCGGAAAAGTCTGCGGCGGAATATAAGCGCGACCGCTGGTACGGCTACCTGCTGATTGCCGTTGGGGTAGCAACCACCTGTTTCCTGCTGTTTGGCTGGGCGCTGCCGTATAATGGCCTTCTGTAAGATAGGGGGCAATCCGGGATAAGCCCTTTGGCGTGGCCGGGCGATGCCTTCTGCGGCTGAAGGGGCGATCCGGGATAAGCCCTTTGGCGTGGCCGGGCGGCTGCCTTCTGCGGCTGAAGGGGCAATCTGGGATAAGGCCTTTGGCGCGGCCGGGCGGCTGCCTTCTGCGGCTGAAGGGGCAACCCGGGATTCTGTTCCCTAGATGGCTGTGGGCGCAGGGGATGGAAAATTCTGGCACAAGCCGGTAAGCGGCTGGTTGGCTGATGCATGCAAGTGGGCCGCAGCCTTAGGCTGGCCTTGCAGCGTACTTTTTATTTTGGTTGGTAGAAAATAATGGAAAATAAAAATTCGAAGTCTTTGAAAAGCTGGTGTTTCCTGATGGGCGGGAACCTTTTGTACGCATTGGCGCTGGCGCTGTTTTTGACAGGCAACAACATTGCCGCCGGGGGGCTTGCCGGGATTGCAGTGGTGCTGTGCAGTTTCCTGCCAATGGGGGTGGGGATGCTGACGTTAGCCATGAATATCCCAATCCTGGCCAGCGCAGCTATCATGAAAGGCTGGCGTTACACGGCCAGCACCATTGCCGCGGCCTTCCTGTATTCCTTTACTGTGGAACTATTTGGCCGGATGATGCCAACCCTTACCCATGAACCGCTGGTGGCAGCCATTTTTGGCGGCGTCCTTTATGGGATTGGCATGACGATGCTTACCATTGGGAATGTATCGGTGGGCGGGACGGATCTTTTATGCCGCCTGCTGAATGGGAAATTCCCTTCCTTGAGCGTCGCAAAGCTTAGCCTTTTGATTGACGGGGGCATTGTGGTCCTGGCGATGGCGGTATTTGGGAATGTGGAAGTCGGGCTGTATGCCATTGTCACGATTTTCGTCTGCTCCACGGTGGCGGACCGGGTGCTCCTTGGGATTGGCCGGGGGAGCATCTGCCTGATTGTCACCGGGCGGGACGCTGGGGAACTGGCAGGGCCTTTGATGGAAAAGCTGGGCAGGGCTGTGACCCGCTGGGGCGGCAACGGCATGTATACGGGCGAAGGGAGGAATGTCCTTATGGTGGCTGTAAAGCCCCGGGAGGTGTTCCAAGTGAAAATGCTTTTAAAGGAACTGGACCCTATGGCTTTTGTGGTGGTAGTCCCGGCAAACGAATTGATAGGCGGGCATTTTGGAGGCAGTTAGGAAAACTTTCCTTTCATAGGGAAGTGCGCCCTATGAAAGGAAAGCCCTTTGGGCAATGATACCCTCGCTTCGCTGGGGCAGACCCTGCGCAGCTTCGCGCGCGTAACAAAAGCTGCGCCTGCCAGGGAAGTTGGGGGTAGGAGTGTGCGGGGCATATTTTTGTTCCAATAAAATATTGATAAGACAGAACCATATTTTTGATAGGAGGAAAGACAATGGCTAAGACAAAAAACAGCGGAAAAATTATTACGCTTATTTTAATGATGTTGTCCCTAAACACCATTTATGTATTGCCGTATTTGATGTATACTTATTATACCCCCTTGCAGGAGGCCATGGGGCTGGTTGGGCAGGATGCGGCTTATGGGAAACTGCTGAACGTATATGGGATTGCAAATGTGATTTTGTACCTGCCGGGCGGATGGATTGCGGACAAATTTGACGCCAAAAAGCTGTTGGTGATTTCCATGATTGGCACGGGCGTGCTGGGCTTGTGGGAGGCTACTTGGCCGAGCTATACCATGCTGATGGTAATCCATGTGGCGTGGGCGTTTACCACAGTGCTTACCTACTGGTCCGCATCCATTAAATGCATTAACCTGATTGCTGGTTCCGATGAGCAGGGCAGCATGTTTGGGACGCTAGAAGCCGGGCGCGGCATTGTCGGAATTGTCCTCACTTCTTTTTTTGTGGGCATTTTTACGAAATTTGCTGCAGACAGCGCAAAAGCTATGAGCTATGTGGTAGCTTCTTGCAGCATCGTGATGATTCTGGTAGGGGTTGCCATGATTTTCCTGATGCCAAAAACCAGCAGCGACGGTTCTACCAATGAAGGGCTGGTGGACAGTATCAAGGTGATGCTGTTTGCATTTAAGCTGCCCATTACATATCTGCTGGCAGGCATGATCTGCGGAGCCTGCGTGGCACAGGCAGGGATTTCTTACCTTGCGCCTTATCTGGCAACTTTCTGCGGCATGGACCAGAATATGACGGTTATTTTTGCAAATTATAACCGGACGGTCTGCACTTTGATTGGCGCGGGGCTTTCCGCCATTGTGGCAAAGAAAATGGGGCGTTCCAGCAAATTTATGATTTATGCAGGGTTTGGCTCCATTGCAAGCTACCTTGCGCTGATTCTGGTTCCCGCTTCTGCGGCTATGATGTACCCTATTATGATAATCATGATTTTTTCCACTTTGTGCTACCCTGTGTTCCGCGCCCTGTACTATGCAGTCATTGATGAAATCGGCACTTCCAAGAACCAAGTGGGCAGCGTAATCGGCATTGCGTCCTTGATTGGGTTCCTGCCGGATACCTTCTATACTTCCATGTGCGGCGCGCAGATTGAGGCAGACCCGGCGGGCGGCTACAGGTTCGTGTTCATCACCTGCATGGCTGCCATGGCGGTTGGGCTGGCCTGTGCAATTGTCAGCGACCGCCTTGTGCTGAAATACCGGAAAACGCCGGAATACCAGAAAACGCTGCAGGCGCAGGACTGATTTTCGGCCGGATGGGACACTCCCGGGCACTATAAAATGCCGAATACCAGAAACGCTGCAGGCGCAGGGCTGGTTTCTGGCCGGATAAAACATTTGGGCACATTTGGGAAACGCTTTCTGCTATTTTTCAAACGTGCCCTAGAAAGGGATGGTGGAAAATATGTATGAATTTAAAATGCCGGACTATAAGGTGGATATGGAAGTGAATAAGCCAGACCCATATCCCCTGCTGTCCGAAGGGATGAAACGCGTCATTGACTATCAGGCAGAACATTCCAAGGATGCTTTTGACACCAACTGCAGTTGGGAAGAGCTCAGGGAAAAGTATATCGCAGAGCGCAAATTCTGGAATGAAGGCGGGCCTTTGCCCCACAAGGTGGTGGATACGGAAGTGGAAGGGCCGATTGGCCCGGTTCCGGTGCGTATTTATTACCCCGATGAAAAGCCGGGCAGGCATGTGCTGGTATTTATCCATGGGGGCGGGTTTACCGTTGGGAACAATGACACCCATGACCGGATGATGCGGTGCCTGATGGAATCCGGGGACTGCGTGGTAGTTGGGGTGGATTACCATTTAGCCCCAGAAGCAAAGTTCCCAATCCCCCTGTATGAATCTGCGGCGGTGGTGCGCCATTTCCATGAAAATGCGGAAAAATATGGGGTTTCCCCAGATAAAATGGCAATCGGCGGGGATTCCGGCGGGGCAAACCTTGCCCTTGCAGCGAACCTTTACCTTCGGGATGCCTTTGGGGGAAATGATTACGTCAGCGCGCTTTTGCTGTTCTATGGGAGCTTCGGCATGTTTGACGGGGATTCTTGGAGAGTCAATGGCACGGCGCTGGACGGCATGACAAAGGCGGATATGCTGGCCTATGTCAGCTATTACCTTGAGGAAGGGATGGCGGATATGGAAAATCCCTATTTTGCAACCCTGAACAATAACCTGACCCACGGGATGCCGGCTGCTTACCTCTGCTGCGGGGAGTTAGACCCGCTGCTGGGGGATTCGAAAGCGCTGCACAGGATTCTGGAAACCCATGGGGTGCATACAAAGTTGGAAGTGATGCCCGGGGTGCTCCATGCATTTATGCATTATGGGAGGATGATGGATGAGGCGGTGCATTGCCTGAAGGCAAGCGGGGAGTTTTATGTGGAAGTGCGGGAAGGGGAATGAGCCATCCCGCTGCAAGCAATGGGGTATCAAACACATGAAAGAATGAAAAAGGAAAGGCTGGCCGGGAGGCCGGCCTTTTGCTTTGGGGGGATTGGGGTGAGGGCGGGGGCAGCAGTTCCGTGCAATTTAGGAAGGGATACCTCGTTGCTTGCAGCGGGGTGGTTATTCGTTCACGGGTCTGATAAGGGTTTGATGCCCTTTTGCTTGTGTTAAGCTCCAGCTTAGGAACGTAGGAAAATTTTTTTCCTTGGCTGGAGTTAGCAGCGGATTTCATTTCTGTTTTCAATCATATTTTCCTACAATTCTACATAAGTTGGGGGATCCGGGTCTAAGACAACCCGCAAATTGGCGGCCTCCCCCCTAAGCTGCGCCAATAAAAGCTTTGCGCTTTCCCGGCCGCCCCGGATGAATCCCGGCCGGCTGGTTAGGATTCTGATATTTGGGATAATGGGGATATCTGCGTCGGAAAGCAGGGCAATCTTTAATTTTTTCGCATTTTTCTGGTAGAGGGCGACGCAGAGGTGCTTTACCATGACGCCCCAGCTGCATACCACCGCGTCCCCTTCCTCAAAGGAAACAAGGTGGGGCATGACGTTCTGGACTAAGGACTGCCTGCATACGTCGTCAATCAATGGGTAACGGTTATTACTGGAAGAATTGTCCGGCACCCATGGCATTTTGCAGATTTCTATGCTTGTCCCGGGATACAGCTCCTTTGCCCGTTCCAGCCCTGTGACGCGGTATGCTTCTTGGAAGGTGGGGACGTCCGGCTGCCAGTAGAGGATTCTCCTTGCCCCTTCCCCGAACAGGCGGCAGGCCACTTCAAAGGCGCCTTTTTCGTAATCAAAGCTGACGCTTGCCAGCCCCTCTTCCTCCGGGCAGCAGTCGCATGCCACGAAGGGCAGGTTGTAAGTTTCAATATTTTTGCTGCAGGAAGGGGAGAGCCCGTCGGAGGAAATATAGATAATGCCGTCCGCCCGCCGCTGCAGTACGCTGTCAAGGTAGTAAGGGTTCTCCATATTTTCCCTTGTCTGGAACCCTGTCAGCAGCAGGCCATACCCTTCTGCACCCAGCTCTTCCCGGATGCCTTGGAGGATTCCGCTGAAACGGGTGTGGGTAATGGATTTTTCAAGGGCCACGGTAATGCAGTGGGTGCTGTCGCTGCGGAGGGAACGGGCATTTTCGTTGGGGATATAATTTAATTTCCGCGCTGCTTCTAATACTTTTTTTCTGGTTTTGTCTGAAATCTTCTGGTTTGGGTTTTGGTTCAGCACATAAGAAACGGTGGTGTGGGACACGCCCGCCGCTGCTGCGATGTCTTTAATGGTTGTTCTTTGCATGGTACGATATTCCTTTGGTGCAACAATGTTTGGGGATTGTTGCAGATTTTTCTTTGATGATATCATTTTTTGGGTGTGCTTTCAAGGATTTTGTGCGGGGGAATTCCTTGTATAGAATTATGGGGGTGGGGAGTGGGAAGAAAGTTCTATAAAAAAATAAAAATCCCCCTTGACATTGACGTTACGGAAAGCAGTATGATAAACCTGCCAGACAGCCCAAGCAGGGCCGCCGGCAGAAAAAGGGCAGTTTTTCCAGCCCCCAAAAAGGAGGGTATCCAATGGCATACAGCATCAGGGAATTATCGGATTTAGCAGGGGTGAGCGCGCGCACGTTACGCTATTACGATGAAATCGGCCTGCTCAGGCCCTTGTACACAAACAGCGCAGGAATCCGCCATTACGGGGAGCGGGAAGTCATGCTCCTCCAGCAAATCCTGTTTTACCGGGAGCGCGGCTTTGGGCTGAAGCAAATCCGGCAGATGGTATATCAGGAAGGCTTTGACATGGTGGGAGCCTTGGAGGAACACCTTTTGGAACTGGAGCGGCAGCGGGAGCGCATGGACCGGCTGATTGGGGCTGTCCGAAAAACACTGGCGTCAATGAAAGGAGAATGTACGATGAGCGACCAAGAAAAATTTGAAGCGTTAAAAGAAAAAGCAGTCAAGGAAAATGAGGGCTTATATGGAAAAGAAATCCGGCAGGCCTACGGGGATGCCGCAATAGACGGGGCAAACAAGAAAATCCTTGGCATGTCCATGCAGGACTGGGAGCATTTCAAGCATCTGGAAGAGGAAATTAAAGAGAAGTTAAAAGAAGGCGTGCGCGCCGGCATAACAGCAAGCAGCGAAGAAGCCCGCGCTATTGTAAGCCTCCACAAAGAATGGCTCTGCATGGCTTGGAAGGAGTACACCAAAGAAGCCCACAAAGGCGTAGCCGCCATGTATACTGTGGATGGGAGGTTCCAAAATTATTATGATGCAGAAGTTCCCGGCTGCGCAGAACTGCTGAAAGAAGCGGTTGGATACTGGGTATAACATCATTCTGCTGCCAGCAGCCGTGGCGGTTTGTTGGGTTTCTCCCTGCCAGTATCACCTCAAGGTAGGATGCCCGTTGCCAGCAGCCGTGGCGGCCCGTTAGGTTCCTCCCTATCGGTATCATCCAAAGGCAGGAAATCCGTTGCCAGCAACACGGCGGCCCTTTGGCATGGTTGCAAATGGATTTCTGTTCCTATATAATGGAAGGGCAGAATTTGCAGAAAGAAGGGACAGCAGATGGACAATTTCCAATATATAGGGATTGCCATATTGGCAGTTTTCTACGGGGCCTACTTTATAAAAATGCTAGGGCAGCGGAAGAAGGGCATAAAAACGACCCAGTTTGGCAAGGGGAATAAGCTGAAAAAAACAATAGTAACCGAAAAGTCATTACAGGCCGTTTCCATTCTGGTAGTGGCAGTAGAAGCGTGCAGTATCTTCCAAGGCAGCGGGGCTGCCCTGCCGGGGTGGCTGCGGGCTTTGGGGCTTGCGCTGGCAGCTTTTGGGACGCTGGTTTTTCTGGCCGCCATGCACACCATGCAGGATAGCTGGCGGGCAGGAATCCCAGAAAAGGAAACAACTGCCTTGGTAACGGAAGGCATTTTTAAGATAAGCAGGAACCCGGCATTTTTGGGGTTTGACTCGGTATATATCGGGCTTTGCCTTTGTTTTTTCCAAGGAGGGCTTCTGGCGGTAAGCCTGCTGGGGGCGCTTCTCTTGGATTTGCAGATCCGGGAAGAGGAACAATTTTTACAGCAAGCCTTTGGGGAAGAATACCTGTCTTACAGGAAAAAAGTGGGGAGGTACTTCTTATGGTTTTAGTACGGCAGCCAAGATTTCCCGGTTGTCTTGTTCCCTGCATGGTTAAGGCGCGCCTGAAAGCCCATTCCCCTCGGTTGCCTTCATTTTGCAGGAAATACTCAATGGAACTCCCCGTAGTAAAGCTGCGGGGAATTAAACCCTGAGAGATGAAATTTATCAAAAATAGCCAGCCTTGTCCCTCAAAACCATTCAAACCTAAATTCCCCAAATTTCGTTAGGCAGTACAAGTGCCCTGCTTTTGGCTATGCTTTTATTCTGCCGTTCCCATAAAGTTTGAAAAAATTTTCAGGAATCCCCAAAAGGAACAGAAACACAGCAAAAGATAAAAAGGCCATCCAGCCAAGAGTTGGAAATACCTATGCAGGATGGGGTACTCCCGGAACTGGGAAACCGCGGCGAATTGTGCCCCGATAGAATCCCATAAGCTGCCCCATCCATCCAAATCCGCCCATGACCCGGGCAGCGCCCAAAAGGGAAATACACCTACAGAGGAAAATAACCTCAATTTAACATAGCATATCCACAACAGCACGCAAAGCGCAGAAATGCATTTCGGCATGCAGTTTTCCCGTGTAAAAAGCAAAATCAGGAAACCAAAGGAACAGAGGGAAACAGCCAGATAGGCCGCCCATTTTATCAGAGGGAAGTCAAGCTTGGCATCGCTGCCTGTAACTAAATTATCTGTCCTATGGTAATCCAGAGATTCGTTCCCTTGTACCATTGTGATGGCTAGGGAATGGTGCCCGTCCTCGGTGTGGAAGGTGGGGACGTTCTGGGAAACCGAGGGGATAGGGGAACGGATGCGGGCTTGCCCGCTTTGCTCGGGGCAAGTATTTCCGCCCAAAAACAGGATAGGCATTTCATAGGGAATGGTATCCCTGATGGTATAAGAGATCCCTTGGCAGAAAACCTTTTTCCCAGCAGCTCCTTCAGAGCCAAAGAGTGCACGGGCTAATTGGGTGGAAACCATGCAGGCTGGGCCTGCCGCGCTGCAATCAGGCCCTGCGGCAAGGCGTACTGACCCCTGCGGCCTTTCCTGTAGGGGCTGCCCTGCGTAATCAGGCCCTGTGGCAAGGCGTACTGGCCCCTGCGGCCTTTCCTGTAGGGGCTGCCCTGCGCAATCAGGCGGCCCTGCGGCATGGAGCAGCAGCCCGCCCAGCCTGCCACCTTCTGCCTGTACAATATACCCATCCGAAACATGGGAAAGCCCTTCTGCCTGTAAGCCCTCCCCTTTACGGATGAACCAAGTTTCACAGCCAATCCCTTGGGCTTGGCAGTCTTTTGCCAGCCCTTGCGCCAAAGATGGATCTTGGTAAAAAAGATAGGCGGAAGTTTCTCCTATATTTCCTAATTCCTTCAAACAGATGTGGAGTTTCCCATAGCAGATCAGGAACATAGCCCCTGAAAAAAGCAGCCCTAGGCATAGCCATAGCGGATGCCTGGCTGCTTTTCTTTTTTTCTGTTTCCGGAAAGTCCGAAAAGCATCAGAGGAATCTGGGCAGATGGATTGCGGTTTCTGGCAAGAACCAGAAACATCTGGGACGCTGGCTTGTTTGTGGCAAGAACCAGAAGCATCTGGGACGCTGGCTTGTTTGTGGCAAGAGCCAGAAGCATCTGGAACGCTGGCTTGCTGCTTTAGGCAGGGCAGGAAAGTTATTTGGGGATTTTGTGGGTGTTTGGGGTTTAATTTTCGGTTATCCGTATGCGGTCACCTTCCTTTATGGTTTTGCTTGCATTTACAACGATGCAGTCGTCGGCAGAAAGGTTGCCCTCCACTGCTGCATACATGCCGTTTGTTTCCAAAACAGTGACTGGCACATATTCGGCAGTTGCCTGCAGCCCTAAAACCGTAGGCTTTTCTGCCACCCGTATCACAAAATCCCCCGTTTCCCCGCTGTAAAGGGCAGAAAGCGGGAGGCAGCAGGGGTATCGTTTGCTCTCCCATGAAACGTCCAAAACAGCGTTTCCGGGTTTGGAAACCTCATAGGGGCCTAGGGCGGCTGTGACTTGGCAGAGCCCATCGCTTTCCTGCGAAATACTGGTAATCTCCACATTTTCCAAAACTTCAGTTTGGCCGTCTATGCGAAGGGCGCCTGTTGCCCCTTCTGCAATAGGCAGCTCCGAAGCCCCTTCGAGGGTCCCTTCAAACTGCAGCGGCTGGCTGAAATCGGCAAGGAGGAATGTCGGCTCCCCGGAAGTAACGTTTCCAATGGAAATGCCACATTCCAAAACCTGCCCATCATATTCCGCATAGACCTTTCCTCCTGCTTGCCTTAAGGCTTTTAATTCCTGCAGTGTGCGGGCAGAATTTTCCCGTTCCAATTCCAGCAGGGCCGCGGAACTGTCTGCCGCAGCCGGAAGGCTTGCATCCTCAAGCTGCCGGGCGGCTGTTTTTAAGGATTCGTTTCTGGCGGCAACTGCTTCTTCGTATTGCTTTTCTTTTTCCAGGCAGGCCTGCGCGAATTCTTCCCGCTTTTGGAGCCATGCAGTTTGGGGGTTTTCCTCTGGTAAGGGATTGGTTTCTGGGTTTTGAGTGGTATCAAGCTGGTTTGGTTTCTGGGAATCTGTATTGGCGTCTTGGCTTGGTTCAGCCTCTTTGGGATTCTTACCATAATTTGCGCCAGAAGTTTCAGGGCTTGCAGCCGGTGCCGTGTTTGGTTCTCCGGCAGCGTTATTAGCCCCAGTATTTTCCAAAATTACCGTTTCTTCCGGCTTTTGGCTGTCATGGAGGGCAAGTGCGTCCTTGGCCTGTTCCAGTTCCCGGCGGGCAGCGTCCACAGCGGCGTCGGAAGAATTGGAAATATCGCTGTAATCCTCCTTGGCCCGGCTGAGGGCTAGGCTGTGCTGGCTGGCCTGTACCTGTTTGGCCTGTTCCAAGTCCCGGGTTTGTATGTCAAGTTTTTTAAGTTCCGTTTCTGCCTGCCGGATTTTTTCCTCCAAATCTTCCCGGTCAATGGAGAAAAGCAAATCCCCTTTTTCCACAATGTCATTGGGATGGGCTTCCACATGGGCAACCCGGAGGTTTTCCATGCAGTAAATGGCGCGGCTTTCCTTTGCGGTGACGCGGCCTTCAATTTCCAAAGGGTAGGTAAGCCGCATTTCTTCCGGGGACGCGGCGGCCACCCGGGGCACCATAAAGGAATCCGCAGCCCGTGACACGAAAGCCATGGCAGCCATCCCGATTAGGAAAATAAGGGCGGCACGGTAATTTTGCAGCGGGATTTTGGGAAACTTATGTTTTATTTTCAAAAATAGCCACCTCTTTCTGATTCGTTTTTAGGGCAGGAGGCCTTTTTCAGGCCACTTCTAGTATCTCCGTTCCAGTTTCTGGAAGGGGGATGGCATCTCAGAAATGATTTTTTCACAATTGCCCCATCCCCACTTAACGCGTGTTCCTTCCAGCTTCTGGAAAACAGGTGCGTCTGGGAAATCACTCTTTCCGTACAATCGCCCCAATCCCTTTTTGCAGTTCTTCCCTCCCGGCCGCTGCCGCCAAGCATACAGGCACAAGCACCAAAAAAGAAAATACAAACACGTACTGCACATTCCCTTCCCAAACTTCCGGCAAAGCGATAGAAAAGGGCCAAAGGGAAGGCGTTTTTAAGAACAGCAGCGGCTGCTCAATCAAGTTCCAATATTCAATGACGCCAAGCAGGGCTGCAGCTTTAATGCCCGGCAAGGCAAGGGGGAGGCCTATGTGCCAGAACAGCCCGAAGCGGCTGCTGCTGTCTAAGGAATAAGCTTCAAAAATTTCCTCCGGTATCCCGGTAAAATAACGGTAAACCAAAAATACCGGAAATGTAGAAAACACAGCCGGGAGCACGATGGCATTATGGGTGTCCATCAGCCCAAGCCGGTCAGCCACAATGTAATTCGGCAGCATGGTAACTTGGAATGGCAGCAGCATCAAAATGGTGTAAAGGTAAAACAGCAAGCTGCTCACTTTCCCATGCCATCTGGAAAACCCCCAAGCGGCAGGGACGCAGGCCAGTAACTGCCCAGCTATTATGGAAACAGCCAGCTTCACGGAATTAAAGAAAACCACGTAAAATTCCGGCGTGTCAAACAGCACCTCCAAGTACCCCCGCAAGGTGGGAAAATCAGGGAACAGCGGGACACAGGATACCCCCTGCTCCCGGAACACCCCTGTTAAGGAAACCGCCAGTTCCCGTTTCCCCGTAATGGAGCCTGCCAGCAAAAGGAAGGCCGGGAGGCAGGAAAGGATGCATAGCAGGATGCCCAAGCAGGGGAAAAATATTTTACGGGTGAAACGTGCCAAGATTTCCACCTCCCCTTTTCCGGAATGGGTATACAAGCACGGCAAACATGCAGGTAACAGCAACTGCAGCCGCAGACATTTTTTCCATGGACATGTCCCGGAACCAGTTGTGGAACATGTGCTGCACCATGTAAATGCTTTTATCCGGGTACTCCCCGGCCAGCAAGTAGCTTTCCCGGTAAGATTTAAACACCCCGGTAACGGCAAGGATGCATACCGCATCTGCCATAGGCCGAAGCCCCGGCAGCGTCACATAGCGGAACTTTGCAAGCGCCCCCGCCCCGTCAAGGGAGGCCGCTTCGTAAAGGCTCTTTGGGATCCCGCTAAGCCCCGTCATCCAAAGCACCACATAGTACCCCATATTTTTCCAAAGGAACGTGGCAGACAGCACCCAAAAAGCAGAAGAAGAATTCAGCCAGTCAATGGAAAGGCTGAAGGCACTGTTTAAAACCCCATACCTTGCAAACACCATTTTCCAGACAAAAACCAAGGATGCAGCCGGGACCGCCATCGGCAGCAGGCAGACATTCTGGTACCATTTCACGCACCCAGAGTACACAAGGCACGCAAGCAGAAGGGACACCCCAAGCAGCAGCGGGACACAGGCCCCAAGGAATTTCAAGGTATTCCCCATAGCCAGCCGGAACGCCCTATTTTCCCAGACCTCCCGGTAATTCAAAAACCCCGTAAACCGGCTGCCCGTCAGGTTCGTAAAAGACCTGCGCACCACATCCACAAAAGGAAGGAATACAAAAACCGAAACCCCGCACAAGCTAGGCAGCACAAAAAAGAAATCCTTCCACCCACTCCCCAAAATATTTGTATGTTTCCTCAAATCCTTCCTTTTCCGTTTCACGAACTTTCCCTTCCCATTAAAAATTTGCATAAAAAATAATTTTCCTTCTTCCATTTCCCACATTTCCTCTCCCCTTCAAAAGATTAAAGAAAAACTTTTCTTCTTCCATTTCCCGAACTTCCCTTTTAAAAAATTTCCATAAAAAAACACTTGCCCAGCCAATACACAGGCAATTTTGGGCGGCGCTCCCTCTAAGCAAACAGTCCATGGGCGCCCTTAGTGGAGGCGAAATCCACTGCTTACGGAGGCTTAGGGATGAAGGCTGTCCTGAAATCCCTTAGCCGCAGTTAGCAGTTAGTTCGCCGGAACGTTGCCCAGTTTGTGTGAGGGAGCGCCGCCCAAAATTGCCGTCCGGCTCCCCACATCCCCCTCCCCTGCGAATAATTTCCCCTATTGAAAACTTTTCTTATGAAAAGCGCCCCTTACTGAAAATCTCCCTTACTGGACTCCCCCTATTGGAACTATTGGAACTATCCCCTACCGAAACCTACTCCGCCAAATACAATTCCAACATCTGCAAAACCTCATTCACAGCCCCATCCAAAGACTTCCCCCCAGACAAATACCCGCTCCCAGCATCCAAAACAGTCCGCATAATCGCCGAATCTTCCAAAACAGGCGTAGTCAGCCCCTCCACTGCCTGTTCCAGCCCCTCAAACGCCTCCTTGCCAGGCCACTGGAACTCCCCGCCCAGCTGTTGGAAAATTTTCCCATACTGCAAAAGCTCTTCTTCCGAAGGCTCTGCCTCCATGGATTCCCAAACCTCCTTATTGACGGGAAACTGGGAATAGGCCGGCAGCGAGCCATCTGCCAAAACCCTCTGCTCCTCTTTGCCTAAAGCAAATTCCAAAAATTCTTGCGCAAGGGAAACCTTCCCCGATTTGCTGTTGATCCCTGCAGCCAAAGCGGCAAATACATGCTCCGGGAAGGGACGGTACGATAAGCGCCGCCCGGGCATCTGGCATAAAATGCTGGCAAAATCATGGATATTGCCAAGATACCCCACGCTTGATGCCACATTTCCATACACAACGTTCCAGATATCAAGGAACGGCGTGAAACATGCATAGGAAACCGCCTGGCCGCTGTCTGCTTTTTGGAAAGGCTGCATGAAATTAAAATCCGTTTCCGCTGCGCCTGCCAAACCATCCAATTCTTTAGCCTGCACGAAGAAATCTTTGAGGCGTTCCTTGGAAATGTTCTCTTCCGTTCCTTGGATTTCCTCCCAAAAAATGCTGAAAAGGTAGGGCAGGAAATTGTATGCAGATAGGGGCGGCAAACCCTCCGTGCTTTTTGCCAGCTCCACTAGCTCTTCCAGTGAGCCGGCTTTTGCAATCTGGCTTTCTTCCCCGGCCAGCACTGGGATAGAAAATGCGATTGGGACCGCATACTGCCCGCCTTCTGTGCCGTACGCCGCAAACAGGTTTTCAAATACTGCCCCGTCTTGGCAGGCCTTAAGGCTGCTGATGTCCGCAAGGATGCCCTGCTTGGCGTAGGATTCCCAAGGGAGGCCGTTTAGGAACAGGAGGTCTGGCCCGTTCCCCGCCATGATTTCTGTATTCAGGATGCTGATGGCGTCAGATCCGCTTTTTGCACTGGCCCCTTCCATGCCGGTTTCATAGGTGATAAGCACGTCAGGGCGGCTGGCCCTAAAATCCGAAACCAGTTTTTTGATGATATCGTCGCCGTTTAGGGAATAAATGCGCAGCTCCTGTTCCGGCTGGGTCGCCAGCCCGGCGTCGTATTCGTACCGGAGCAGTTCGAGGCTGCCCGAAGAATTGGTTTCGGAAAAAAGCAGGAACACCTTTTCATCCACAGCGCAGAAATATTTTACGTCGGTACTGGTATCCGAAAAACGGGAAAGCCTCCCGTCTACAAGCAGCTCTGTCAAGGCCATGGCAGTATCCGTGCTGTAAATCCCGGACTCATTGCAGTAAAAAAATCTCTTTCCTTCAGCGTCCATGTCCATCAGGCGGAAATGGATGCTTCCAGAAGGGCTTTCCGTTTCGGATAAAGTTTTTCCAGACGCCCCATCTAAAATTTGGAGTTTCCCATCGTATTCATTCAGGCAGAGGGCAGTGCCATACACTTGTATTTCACCCCGGCTGATTTCCCGTTTCCACCGGAGGCTGCCGCTGCCCGGGTCTAGGCCGACTGCCTCAAAGCTGTTCCCTTCCCCCTGTTGGCAGGACAGCATCCCGTAAAGGCTCCCATCTTCCCCGCAGGCCATGGAGGTAAGGCCGTAGCCCCCTTTTAGGGATTCCTCTTTGGGCTCCGGCAGCCCCAAGGAAAGCGTGCTGGCCTGCAAGTTCCCTTCCGTTTCCTCCAGCCGGAAATAAGTGAAGGCGCCTGTGGCATGCTGTTCGTCCATGGGGTCATCCGACATTTTCCCGGCAGACACATACACAGCCCCATCTGGCGCAAAACAGGCGGCTACAGCCCGGAACCCCTCCGGCAGCCAGGAAAGGTTCCATGGTTCCTCTTCCCAAGCAGCGCCGCCGTCTTCGCTCCTGAAACAGCAGAGCGTTCCCGGCTCCTGCTCTGCCAGCACCCGGAGGATGCCGTCCTTTTGCTCCGTGCCAAAAATAGCGCTTACAGATGAGGGGAGCGGGATTGGGGTTTCCCGGTATCTGCCCATGGCAGTTTCCGGCTGCTGCCCGGCGTCGTTTTCCATGGCGGAAGATGCGCCCTGCTTGCCGCCTTCCTGCCCGGCGCCGCCTTGGGCAGAAGATGCGCCCTGCCTGCCCCCATTTTCCTGCCCAGCGCCGCCTTGGGCAGAAGATGCGCCCTGCCCGTTCCCCTCTGCCCTGCCGGGGACGGCGCATGCTGCAGAAAACAGGGACAGCAGCAGTAAAATCCCTGCAAGGAATAGTGAAAAAATTTTTCTCGTGTTTCTCATATGGATGCTCCTTTCCATGACATTTGTCCTGAAACATACCTTACCACGGGAGGGCGGGAAAGTCCTCTAAAAATTCTCTAAAACAATCCACGGAAGTTGACAGTGCCACAGCAATTGATTATCATGTAAATGAAATGCAGGAAACAATAGGCCTGATTGGTACAGCGAAACAGACGGTGCGGGAAAGGAAACGGACGGGGCTTGCTTACAAGCTAAAGTGATTGGTACAGCAGGCCAGGACAGGGATAGGAGAGGAGGGGGCTAATGGATACGGAAAAAAAGAAGCTGCCCATAGGGATTGAAAATTTTGAAAAACTCAGGAAAAACAATTTTTACTATGTGGATAAAACAGGGTTCATCCGGGAACTTCTGCAAAATCCTGCGGAGGTGACGCTGTTCACCCGCCCGAGGCGTTTCGGGAAGTCTTTAAATATGAGTATGCTGAAGTGTTTCTTTGGGATGGATGGGGATAAGGAAATATTCCAAGGGTTGGAAATCATGGAGGAGCCAGAACTGTGCAGAAAATATATGGGTAAATTTCCAGTGCTCTCCTTATCCTTAAAGGATATTGATGCAGATTCTTTTGAAACGGCATTTGCGGTGGCTGCTAGGCTGGTAAATAAGGAGGCTTGGGACCACTATTATCTTTTAGGCAGCGGGAAATTAACCCAGAGTGAAAAGCAGGCTTTCCAAGAACTGCTGGAAAAGGACATGGGAAAACCTGTTTTTTGCGGAAGTTTAGCGCTGCTGTCGCGGCTTTTGGAAAAACACCATGGCCAGAAAGTGATAATACTCATTGACGAATACGACGTGCCATTAGCGAAAGCCCATGCACAGGGCTATTATGAGGAGATGATAACCTTAATCCGCAGCTTGTTCCATCAGGCTCTTAAGACCAACAGCAGTTTGCAGATGGCAGTGCTGACTGGCTGCATGAGGATTTCCAAGGAAAGCATATTTACCGGCCTAAACAACCTGAATGTGCTGACGGTTGCAGATGTCCGTTTGGATGGGTGTTTTGGGTTTACGGATGGGGAAGTGAAAAGCCTTTTGGAGTATTATGGCCTGATTGATAAATATGGCGTGGTAAAAGAATGGTATGACGGCTACCGGTTTGGGGATGTGGATATCTATTGCCCTTGGGATGTCATCAATTATTGCGCCCTTCTGCGTTCAGACCCCAATGCACGGCCGGAGAATTACTGGGCGAACAGCAGCGGCAACGGTGCGGTCAGGCGCTTCATCCAGGAGGCCGGAAACAGGGGGACGACAAAACGTGAGATTGAAAGCCTGATTGCCGGGGAGCTTGTCACAAAAGAAATCCGCCCGGAAATCACTTACCCGGATATGTACCGTTCCATAGAAAATATCTGGAGCGTGCTTTTTACTACGGGCTACTTAACCCAGCGCGGAAGGGGCGAGGGGCGCAGTTTCCGCCTTGCCATACCCAACTTAGAAGTGCGGGAGCTGTTCATAACGCAAATTATGGATATGTTTAAAAAAGATGCACAGCAGGATGGGGAGGCATTGGAGGCCCTATGCCATGCCTTGCAGGGAGGCGATGCAAAAGAGGCGCAGCGGCAGCTTCGGAACTACCTGAAAAAAACAATCAGCATCCGTGATACATTTGCAAGGAAGGAGCTGAAGGAAAACTTTTACCATGGCATGCTGCTTGGGCTGTTGGCTTTTAAAGGGAACTGGGCTGTTTCATCCAACCGGGAGGCGGGGGAAGGCTATGCAGACATCCTTGCAGAGATTGATGGCGGGGATGAGCCCATGGGGATTGTCATTGAGGTGAAATACGCGCGGGATGGCAATTTGGATGCGGCATGCCAAGAAGCATTAGCGCAGATAGGCAAGAGGCAGTATGGGAATGTCTTTTATGACGAGGATATCGTAAAAGTACTCCAGTATGGGATTGCCTTCTACAAAGATAAATGCAAGGTTTTGCTGTCTGAGGGCAGGTAAAGCATCTTGTTGGATGGATATGCATTTCTTTCCGTTCTTTTAGAGGACTTTTAGAGAATTCCCATGTTATGCTAAAGGACATCAAGACAGGCCAATTGGAGGGCGCCATGAGAATACTGCTGATTGAAGACGACACAAGTTTAACGGAACTTTTGCGCTACGGGCTGGAGGAAGAAGGCTTTTTGCTGGACGTCTGCCACGACGGGACCGAAGGCCTCTTCCTTGCGTTGCAGGGAGCCCACGACATAGTCCTTTTGGACCGTATGCTCCCGGGGCTTTCCGGCGGGGGCATCTTAACGCGTATGCGCCGGGAAGGGGTGAAAACCCCCGTAATTTTCCTCACGGCCCTTGGGGAGCCTGCGGAAAAAATCAATGGGCTGGACTTAGGGGCCGACGATTATCTGGTAAAGCCTTTCGACATCGGCGAACTGCTTGCCCGCATCCGCAGCGTCATGCGGAGGGCATCCGGCCAGCCGTCCCTGTTCCTGCTGGAATTCGGGGATATCCGCTTTTTAGAAAAAGAATCCAAGCTAATCCATCAGGGGCAAACCTGCCTGCTGCCGAAACGGGAAGGGGAACTTCTGGCCTTTCTTTTAAGGAACCCGGGGCAGGTCTTATCACGGCTCCAGATAATCGGGAACGTGTGGGGGATGGATGCAGAAATTGAGGACGGGAATTTGGACAATTACATCTACCTCCTGCGCAAAAAGTTCAAGAAACTTGGCACCAATGTGGAAATCGTCACCGTCCACCGCCAAGGCTACTGCCTGAAAGAAAAGCAGGAAGGCTGAAATGCATGGAAACCTTTCAAGGCTGCAGCAGATAACGTTTTTTCACAGAAAAGCAGGAAGGTTGAAATGCATGGAAACCTTCCATAGCTGCAGCAGATAACAATTGTTTCGTAGAACAAAGGTGTATAAAAATGTTCCAGAATATCCAAATAAAACTTTCTTTCCTCTGCTGTTCCATTACAGCTTTCTTAACCCTTGCCCTTGTGCTGTGCTGCCTTAGGATTTCAGAAAAAAACATGTACGGGCAGGAAGAATCGCTTTTTTTCCGGAAAGCCAGCGATATTTCCTACCAGCTGCACACCGGGGAGCCAGTCAGCATCAACTGGTACGCCCGCAATGTAGGGGAGAATATCCTGTACCTAGAAGCAGGCGGCGTGCCTTCCGCCCTTTCCAACGTGGCTTTGGGGCAGCAGGGGCAGGAAACGGCGGAGGAAGTAAAGGCTTATATCGAAGAAAACAGCATTTCCCCCATCTCTGGGATATTTTCCTCCGAAATGGCGTATTTCCCCTATGGAAAAGAAAACGCCAGCTACCTTGTGCTGTATGGGGCAGTTTCCGGGCAGGAATCCGCTGTTACGTACTTGTACCTGCACAGCTTGGAACCATTTTCCCACAATGTTGCCATGCAGCGCCTGTGGTTCCTGGCAGCTTGGCTGTGCGCAATGCCGGTGGCCTACCTGTGTTCCTACCGGTTTACGTCCCATGTGCTGCGCCCAGTCGTGCAGAACCATGAAAAACAGAAAAGGTTTACCGCCTTTGCCTCCCATGAGCTGCGCTCCCCGCTGGCGGTGTTCAAAACCGGACTGTCCGTGTTAAAACGCGGGGCAAGCCCAGATAGGCAGGAGCGGATTTTTGCCCTGTTGGAACATGAAATGTCCCAGATGGAACGGCTGGTGCAGGATCTCCTATGCCTGTCAAAAGCAGAGCAGGCAGAATTGGGGGCTGACTTTGCCCCTGCGGACTTGGCAGGGCTGGCAGAAGGGGTAGCGGGGACATACCTTGGGATGGCGGGGCAGAAGGGGGTTTCCCTTTCTTTTGAACAGGAACGGGGATACGGATATGTTTGTATCTGCGACGCCCAGAGGGTGGCGCAGGTCCTGATTATTTTACTGGACAATGCCCTGCGCTACACCCCGCCCGGAGGGAAGGTGGCCCTGCGCCTGTCACGGCAGAGGGGGAAATTCATCCTTCAGGTGGCCGACACAGGCAAAGGCGTCCCAGAGGCAGAAAAAGGGAAAATTTTTGATAAATTTTATCAGGCGGACGGGGCGCGCAGCGAGAAAGGGCATTTTGGGCTGGGCTTATCCATTGCAAAGGAAATCGTAAAAATTCACGGAGGCCAGATTTCCGTTAGCGATACCGAAGGAGGGGGCAGCACGTTTACCGTAAAGCTGCCAGTGAAGCAGTGAAGGCCAAATTTCCGCCAGCGATACCGAAGGAGGGGGCAGCACGTTTACCGTAAAGCTGCCAGTGAAGCGGTGAAGGATAAAAAACTAGGGAATGGCACAGGGAATAACTTAAACCACAAGTTAAATGACAAATGATGTTTTCTGTGGTAAACTATGGGAAACGAAGCAGCAGAAGTAGCAGAGGGGATGCCCTTGTCCCGGCAGCGGAGTACCAGCATTTTTACTTGGTTAAAATGCACTGGCATTTCATAGCTGAGGCAAGAGGATGAAGGAAAAGGAGGGGAGCCATGGACAGAAGGCCAGAGTACAGCAAAGAACTGATTGGGGAAAATTTAAGGAAATGCCGCCAGCAATTGAATTTCTCGGTAGAACAGGTGCGGGAATACCTTGGGCTGGGCAGCACGCAGTCCATTTATAAGTGGGAAGAAGGGAGAAGCTTCCCGCAGGCGGATAACTTGTTTGCCTTGATGGAACTGTATGGGATGGAGCTGAAAGACCTCCTCTGCGGGCAAAGGCAGTTCTGCGAAGCGTCCCTGCGGGAGGTGCTTTCCGGCGGGGCGGGCGCAGCTTTA
Organism: uncultured Lachnospiraceae bacterium; assembly: GCA_910580195.1. Classification (GTDB taxonomy): domain Bacteria; phylum Bacillota; class Clostridia; order Lachnospirales; family Lachnospiraceae; genus Petralouisia. The sequence continues at coordinate 16,212 of CAJTWA010000040.1, read as the reverse complement.
TCGGAAATGCAGCCCCCAGAACTTATTTTAGAGCAGCAGCTTTATGGGGAAAAAGAACATGTGCAAGGCGTAAAACGCTGGGTGCTGTACCTTGGGAAAGTCGGCAGGGCAGCAGCTTGAGTTTATAGGAATTGACAGGCTGCCTATGCTGCTGTGTGTGGCAGCATAGGCAGCCTGAGTTTAAAGAAATGGATAGGGGGCTGGCAGGGGATTTGCCTGAGCCTGCGGAAATGGAAAGGGAGGCCGGCAGGGGATTCGCCTGAATTTACGGAAGTTTGCAAAGGAGTGGTTCCATGCTGTTCCTGATTGATTATGAAAATGTTGGGAATGTAGGGATGAAGGGGCATGAATATCTGGACGAAGGGGACTATGTAGTCCTGTTTTACAGCGAAGCGAAGAAAAACATGGAACGGAGGGTATTGGAAAACATCACCGCCTCCGGATGCCGGTTTGAGGTTTATAAGCTGTGCAAAACGGGGAAAAATGCCTTGGATTTCTATATAGCCTCAAGGCTGGGGGAGCTGGTAGGCGGCGGGTATGAAGGCACGTCTGTCATCGTCAGCAATGACGCCGGGTTTCAGGCCGTCCGGGATTATTGGTGGAGCCGTGCGCCCCATAGGCGGAGGGTTTTGCTCTCCCCCTGTTTAGAAGCTGGGATTGTCAGCGGCAATGAGAACAACCAGCGGACGCGGGAACTGCGCCAGAAGCGGGAAAGCCTTTCCATTGGGAAATATTATGAAGCATATTGGGAACGGATGCGGATTAAGGCTGTGCTGAAGAAACTTTTTGAAGGCACGCCTTACGAGGGCATGACGGAAAAAATCCAGAATATCTTAGAAAAGAAAGACAACACTGCGAAAATTACATATCTCACCAGCCTGCACCTGTTTGGCAGGGAAGACGGGCTGGAAATTTACCATAAAATAAAATCGTGCAGGGAATTGCGCCAGCCATGGCAGGGGGCAGGAAATGAAAATTGACCGGATGATAGGGATTTTATCTATTTTATTGCAGCAGGAGAAAATAACGGCAACTTATCTGGCGGAGAAGTTTGAAGTATCCCGCCGCACCATTTACCGGGACATTGATGCCTTATGCATGGCTGGAATCCCCTTGGTGACAGAACAGGGGATGCAAGGCGGCATTTCCATTATGGAAGGGTACAAGATAGACCGTGCCCTGCTGAGTGATTCCGATATGCAGGCCATTTTGGCGGGCCTTCGGAGCCTGGACAGCGTAAGCGGGACGAACCGCTACCAGCAATTGATGGAAAAACTTTCTGTGGGCGCGTCCAGCCTGATGCGCGGGGACCAGCATATCCTGATTGACCTTTCTTCTTGGCGCAAGGATTCCCTGACGCTGAAAATTGAGCAAATCCATGATGCCATATGCGGCAAGCGGATGGTTTCTTTTGGCTATTATGCCCCAAGCGGTGAAACAAGCCGGCAAGTGGAGCCCTACGACCTGATTTTCCAGTGGGCAAGCTGGTATCTGTGGGGCTGGTGTGCGGCAAGGAAGGACTTCCGCCTTTTTAAGCTGAACCGCATGGAGCAGATCCAGACGGGGGAACCTTTTGGGGGACGCCCCGTGCCGCTGCCGGAACTGTCTGGGGAACGGCTCTATCCCCACACTTATCTGGTAAAAGCACAAATCCAGCCAGAGTATAAATGGCGTTTGGTAGAGGAATGTGGGGTTGGCAGCTTCACGGAACAGCCAGATGGGACGCTGCTGCTTACCTCTGGCTTTGCAGACAAAAACAGCGTCATTTCTTGGATTGTTTCCTTTGGGGGCGGGGCTAAGCTGTTAGAGCCGGCAGAGCTCCAGAAGGACATTGTGGAGTTTGCAGAGGGAATCTGCCGGAATTATCAGGCTGCCCAAGGGGAATCTGGGAATATTTGAATCAAGCATAATTTAGGGAAATATCTTTTTAAGTCTTTTGGGGTGAATACCCTGCAGGTCTGCCGTGCAGCAAACAATTATCCCGGCGGTGGAATATCAGCGCCTTGCCAGCAGAAAAGCAAAAGGAACAGCAAAGCGCCTTGCCAGCAGAAAAGCAAAAGGAACAGCAAAGCGCCTTACCAGCAGAAAAGCAAAAGAAACAGCAGTTTTGGAAACTGCTGCTTCAAAAAAGGGATACCATTGTTTCTAGCATTATTATACCATAGAAACTGCCGAAACTCAAGACTGGAAATCGTCCATAGGAGTGCTATAATCAGTTCCATTAGCATTACTTTGCTGGCGTATGCCATGGGCACGGCGCACAGCAATTTGTTGTCTTTCATACGGAAAGGAGGACTGTTTTTGGAAGGAAATTGGATGGTTTTATTACAGCAGCAGAATCAGTTGGGGAAATTGGCTGAAACAAATCAGGCGGCAGGACGGTATGGGCTTGTGCTGAGCGAGGAAGATGCAAAGCTGATTTTAGAGGAGAAAAACAATGCCTTGCGGGAACAGAAGCGTGTGGAGTTCGGAGAAGGCATTACGCCCAAGATTATTTATGAATTCTGCGACTCTGATTTTATCGACCAGAATAATTATGTGGAAACCATTGTCCGGCTGCAGGAAATTTTTTATCTGTTTAAGAATGAAATGGAGGATGAAATTACCGACGATGAACTTCTGCATTTGATGAAGGAGCAGTATGAACAGATTTGCTTCGGGGATTTGGACTATCTGGAAGGGACATGCCTGAATATTTTTTCACAGGCCATCCGCGCCGGGTACCAAGGCTACCAGCGGTCTGAAGGGCGCCGGGAATATGATAGGTTTGATGAAGTGCAGCGGTGGGATTATGATTTATATTTTGAAACCCTGAAAGAACTTTGCTGGGGGTAATGGCAGAGGAAGACGGGTGGATGCATCTATAGGTTTGTGGAGGAGGATGAATATGGAGAGGACGATGGAGGAATTAGTTCCAATAGTGGGAAAGTTAGCGGAGAAGTATACTGCTTATGAGCATACTTCCATGCCTTATGAAAAGGCAGAGCAGCTCATGCAAGCAGTGCTGTACTGCATCCACGAGGCAGAATCATCCGGGCAGGGAGGGGCGGTGGCAGACGGGAAAGCCACGGCACAGCAGATTTATGAAGCAGGGCTGGCATGTGTAGAAGAAAAGGCAAAAAAAGCCCTTAGCCTTTATAACAGCATTACCCCATCCTTTTCCTATTATGGGAACAAATGCCTGCACGACACAGTGTTAAAAGGGATGCCCGAATTTTTCCGGTGGTATGACATGGAATTTTGCCCGCAGGATACCATACTGACGCTGGATTATCCTGTGCTGGAAGATATTTCTATGTATACTGGGGTTGATAAGGTTTATGGATTCCTAACATGCATCCAGATGGAGCAGGAATTTTTGGGCATGTTCCCAGAAGAATATGTCCGGGGTGTGCTTGCCCGGCATGACAGCCAATATGAAGATATGGTAGGGAACCTTTGCGAAGCCGTCCTTGTGGATGTGGCAGGCCATGTTTTGGCGGGAAAGCCCTTTTTAGAAGGGAAACTGACGGAAGAAGATTGCCAGAAAATACAGGAATTGTGGGAAACGTCTGGAGTTCCGGGGATGAGGAAGAAGATAGGGCCTATGCCGGCAATGTTTGCCCAAGCAGGTACTGGCAGTTGCAGCGGGCTGCCGGAATATCTGTTTGGGGCATTGGAAAATATTCTTGCCCGTCTGGGTACTGCGGCGGAACATGGGACGGTTTCCAACTTGTTCTGAGATATTATTGTGGAATGGATATTTGCTGGGCTTTTAAAATCCATGGCAGGCTGGAATGTGCCTGATGCCAGAAAGCGCTTTTAGGGCACGTTCGAGTAATGTGGAATCACAGAAAGTTGCCGGATGGTTTGAGAAATTGTGATGCTATTATATAGAAAAATCCGGAAAAGAGGAGGAGTAATTGCAGCAAAAAATGCTTTGCAATTACTCCAATCCCTCCATTTATCCCTTCACGGGCCTAATACCCCGCTGCTTGCGGCGTTCTGAAGGAGGAGGCTAGGGCCAGATACTCCGTAGCTTGCTGCAGGGCGGTTCATTCTTTTGGCTTTCCCCGAAAACCCCAAAACAGCTATACCCCATAATACCGCTTAATAGCTTCTGCCATATACTGTGCCGTCCCTGCCCCAAATTGCTTATCCTGTGCTTCTGCCAATCGGCTGTTATTCAGGTATTCATCTGCAAGGTCAATTAAAATAGCCCGTGCATTGCCAAGGTTGAGCATTTTTTTGTAGAGTTCTGCCAGCTTGGATACCAGAAGATGTTCCTCCATGCCAGAGGGCTCTTTGGGAACGGCAAACTGCCGTTGGACGGCCTCCAGTTCCTTCCGCAAGGCGTCCATACCAGGGACTGCCTTTTGCCCTTCAATCACTTTTTCCTTGCTGCCATACCAGCGGAGCATGGAAGTTTTCGTTTTTTCATCATTCATTGAGCGCATAAGCTGCTCCCGGTAGGATTCTACGCTGCCGCCCCCGTAGTTCTTTATAAAATCTTCAAATTGCTCCTGTGACATCCCTTTTTGCATGTTTTCAATCATTTGGTTTACATCGGTTTGTGAAAATTCCTTAAAACTCATTGTATTGGCTCCTTCCATTACATCTGTAATCAGTTCAATAATGCCGTTCAGGCGGTTGCGTTTCTGCTCTAATAAGGTTTTTTGGGCAAGCAAGGCCTGCTGCCTGTCATAATCTGGCCGTTCCATCATCTCTTTGATTGTTGCCAGCGGCAGCCCAGTTTCACGGAAAAATAGGATTTCCTGAAGTTTTTCTAAGGCTTCATTGCCATATAGGCGGTATCCTGCATCGGTCAGCTTGGTGGGTTTTAGCAGGCCGATTTCATCGTAGTAGCGCAGGGTGCGTATGCTTAGGCCGGTAATTTCTGAGATGTCTTTGATTGTTTTCATTGCATCATCCTTCCTGTTGAGATAAATGATTGGATTTGATAAATAGTGTGGCAGTAAATAAAAAAAGGGGGTCTTTGGGGGCGGACAGCAATTCAGGGCTGCCCTTCCCCACACAAACTGGGCAACGTTCCGGCGAACTAACTGCTAACTCCGACTACGGAAGAATCCAAAAATAATTTCGCTATCTTGCTTGTCTATTCCTCCGATTGCACAGGGCAAAAATACTCAACATAGCCCGCTATGCCTCCGTTTTTTGCCCTGCACACTCGAAGAAATATCCAGCGCAATCTGGCAAAATTATTTTTGGACTCTTCCTCGGGATTTCGGGATAGCCCTCATCCCTAAGTCTACGTAAGCAGTGGATTTCGCCTCCACGAAAGGCGCCCATGAACCGTTTGCTTAGGGGAAGGGCAGCCCTGAATTGCCTGTGTACTGAAAAGGAACTTTGGCATAGCGACAGGGTTTAGGGCAAAATGCTTTTTAGCGGATATATTCCATGGCTTGCCTGATTCCAAAGAAGGTTTTATCCCCATTGCTCTTTTTTAGCTTAAACCGTTACGTAGGGGAAGAGTCAATACTTTTTTCTAAAAAAATCCCGGAAAGTGGTATTCTGTAATTATAGGGGAAGTCCCCCTTACGGGCAGAGATACATTGTACCCAAGAGGTTGTATTTACAGGAATAGCATGATATACTTGTTCCAATACAATACGGTAGGGAGTTCTATTTATTTGGATGCACAGGCAATTCCGGGCGGCTTTCCCTTTTAAGTAAACTTAAAACCCAGTCGGCACTTACCCAATACACAGGCAATTCCGGGCGGCTTTCCCTCTAAGCAAACGTTTCATGGGCGTCCTTAGTGGAGGCGAAATCCACTGCTTACGCAGACTTAGGGATGAGGGCTATCCCGAAATCCCTTAGTCGGAGTTAGCAGTTAGTTCGCCGGAACGTTGCCCAGTTTGTGTGAGGGAAAGCCGCCCGGAATTGCCGTCCGGTTCCAAAGACCCCATCCCCCCTCCCCGAAAAAAGAACTTTCAGCCCCCAAAAAAGAATTCCCCTAAGAACTACCACAAACTGTACCCAAACCCCAAGAAACCAATCAGAAAAACCTCCTCCCAACCCAGAAAGGACCTACCCCAAAATGAATACCATCCACCGCGACATTTTCCGTGCCATCCACGAGGGCAAATGGCTCAGCATCGAATACCGCAACAAAGAAGGCCAAATCTCCAACTACTGGATTGGCATTTACAGCCTAAACCCAGTAAAACGCACCCTAAAAGTCGAAGGCCTCCATCTCGCCAAATACACAACAAAAACATACGATCTGATATACATTGACTCCATCCTCTCCTCCAGCGTCATAGAAGGCTCCTACTGCCCCATAAACCAGAAACTGGTACAGGACATTTACTTAAACCCTCACAAATACAAAACCCTGTTCCAACACACCGTAAACTTAAAAATCTTAAATTACCTAGAAATGTGCAACCGCATGGACACCGTCCCCTATTACTCAAATTTCGAACTGATTCGGTACTTAGACCGGGAAAGTTTCCATGGGACAGAATACTATTTAAGCGAAGAGCAGTTCCGGATGGTTGTCAAGTATTTCCAGCGGAAATCCGGGGAAAAAAGCCGCAGGGATGGCAGGCTGAACATCCAGCAGCTTGCCATGAACGTGCTCAGCATCCATACCCCCAGAGGGCTCTATGCCTTGGCCTACCGGAAATTGCAGCTGGATGTAAAGAAACGGGCGTTGCGCCCGGACGATGAGATTATCATATGCACGGAATTTACGCTGGACGGAGTGAAGGAGCATGTGCGCAAGTTCTTAGATGCAGAGGAATATGAGCTGTTAAAGGATTTTGAGCAGAACCAAGAGCAGATAAAAGAATGTATCACAAACCGCAGCAGGCAGCCCTTGGCGGTAGACGACATGCCCTATATGGTTGGCCTTGGCATGGATGTTCTGTTGGATTTGCGCAAGGAATATGGGGCAGTGATAGAGATGTACCAGAGCGGTGAGGTGACAGCGCCTATCCGGGCATTTTTCGGGGAAATGGTGAGCAGGCCCATCCGCCGGAAGGCATACCCCATTGTGCTGGCAGACCAGAGGGTGAACTTAGACCAGCTTCTGGCCATCAACAATGCCATGAAATACCCCGTGGCTTACATCCAAGGCCCGCCGGGGACGGGAAAAACCAGCACTATCATCAACACCATTGTCACCGCCTTTTTTAACGAAAAAACGGTACTTTTTGTATCATATAACAACCATCCCATCAATGGAGTAACCGAGAAACTTTTAGGGATGGAGTATCAGGGCAAAACAATCCCTTTCCCAGTGTTGCGCCTAGGGAGCAATGAGAAAATGCAGGAGGCTTTGGAGCATATGGGGCGCATTTACCAGCAGGCCCAGGACATAAAAGTCTATGAAGCTACGCTGGAACGGGACAGGGACGGAAGGATTGCAAGGGCAAAGCAGCTTTCCGGCCTGCTGCGCAGGTATGAAGAACTGCTGGACCTAAAAGAACGGGAGGAAACTATCAGCCGGGTGCTGGACTTTGGGGACAGCCAGAACCTGTCCTTGGAAATGCTGCCCTTTCAGGCGGACTTGCAGGGACGCCAGATGGAGCAGGTACGGCGCAGGATGCAAAAGGCAGGGAGCGTCACCGAAGAAGAAGCCTTTTCCTTGCTGGATAAAAATGTGGAGGAACTGAAGAAATACCTCTATTTCACCTCTGCCAAATACATCAAAAAGTTGGATTTGCCGCGGCATAAGGATTTGAAAAAAATCATCCAATGCACGGATAAACGGGAGCGCTTGGAGGAATTTTCCCATTATCTGGGCAAAAAAGAAAATATCAAAAAACTTCAGGAGATTTTCCCGGTGATAGCCACCACCTGCATTTCCGCCCATAAGCTGGGGGAGCCTGCGCCCATGTTTGACATGGTAATCATGGACGAAGCCAGCCAGTGCAATATGGCTGTTTCCCTTGTGCCCATCCTTAGGGGCAGCAGCCTGATGATGGTAGGCGATCCCCAGCAGCTAAAGCCAGTCATCCAACTGGAAGAACTGACGAACCAGAAACTGCGGAAAAAATATGGGATTCCCGACGAATATGATTACCGGAAGAATTCCATATACAAGGCTTTCCTTGCCTGCGACGCCGTAAGCGATGAAATCCTCCTCCATTACCATTACCGCTGCCATGAGAAAATCATCGGGTTCAACAACCAGAAATATTACAATGGCAGGCTTTGCATTAAGACAGAGAGCAAGGAGCAGGAGCCTTTGCTGTACATTGATGTTTCAGGCAGCCAAAGCAGCGGGAAAAATACCGCCGGGGACGAAGTAGAGGAAATTGTAGCATACGCCCAAAAGCATCCGGACAAGGCCATCGGCGTCATTACGCCTTTTGTCAATCAGAAGAAATTGCTGGAGGAATCACTGGCAAAAGCCCATCTCACCAACGTGGACTGCGGGACTGTCCATGCATTTCAGGGGGATGAAAAGGATATCGTCCTCTTTTCCACCGCCGTCACAGCCCAGACGCAGGCAGGGACCTATGCATGGCTGAAAAACAATAAGGAGCTCATCAATGTTGCCACCTCCCGGGCAAGGGACAAGCTGATAATCCTGTCAGACATGGAAAATCTGGAACGGCTGCACCAGCAGGGCGGTGAGGATGATTTGTATGAATTGGTCCAGTATGCAAAAATGAATGGAAAATTCCAAGTAACCCAAAAACAGGCCAATTCCAGAGCCTTGGGGGTAAAGCCTTTCAGCACAGCCACGGAAGAAGCCTTCCTGAAAAACTTAACCCATGCGCTTGAAAATATCTGGCTCTCCCAGAACCGGTTCCAAGTCCAGAAGGGCGTGGATGTTTTTGAGGTGCTCCCAAAGCAGGAGGATATGGCAGGGCTGTTTTATTCGGACAAATTCGATTTTGTCGTCTATGAGCAGCAGGAGGGGCAGGAACTCCCGGTGCTTGCCATCGAACTGGAGGGCAGGGCGCATTTGGGGGAAGAGCTGGCTAGGCAGCGGGAGAAGCAAAAGGAGCAGATTAGCCAAAGGACTGGCATACAGATTATCCGGGTGGAAAATTCGTATGCAAGGCGTTATAACCATATCAAAGGGATTTTGGTAAATTTCTTTTCTGGGAAACGCTGATAATCTCCTTTACGCCCAATCCTTCTTCCGGTATAACATTGCTGAAACAGATAATCATGCAGACGGCGATAGCCTTTACGCCCAATCTTTCTTCCGGTATAACATTGCTGAAACAGATAATCATGCAGACGGCGATAGCCTTTACGCCCAATCCTTCTTCCGGTATAACATTGCGCCAGCAGCCGTGCATACCCCCGCTAATACGCCAAGGACCAGCAATTCCTTCCCATGCAGGCGGAGGCTGTCCCCGGCAAAAATCCCCTGCATAAGGTCAACGGCATAAGAGATGGGCAATAAACTGGAAATTTTTTTGAGCGTATCAGGAAACATGGCATCGGGCATGGTTGCGCCGGAAAGGAACAGCATCATAAAATAGCAGAGGTAGCAAAGCAGCGTTGTGCCCTTCAAATCTTTACAGACAGCCGTGAAAAGGAACCCCATGGAAAACATGGCGGCAATGGAAAAAAATATGCTGATGGAAATAGGAAAAAAACCGCCCTTTATCTGTATCTGGTAAAAAAGTTTTCCGGCTGCCAATAAGATGGAAATGCCAGCCAGCGTCATGATAAAGTTGGCCAATACCTGCGCCAGCATAATGCTTTTCTTCCCGGCCGGGGTAGCGTCAAACCGCTTATAGATTTTTTTCTCTTTATAACCTGCTAAAGTCAGGGGCAAGGACATTAAGCCCGTAACGCCTATTACCATGACGGCGTATGCCGGCACGGACAAATCCATGATTTTGGCGTCTGCCCCTTCATAAACCGGCACATTCCCGAAAATGCTGCCGAACAGAAAAAGCATCAGCACCGGAAACACAAGGGCGAAGAAAAAACTAAAAAAATCCCTTGTAAACAGCCACAGCTGCATTTTGCATAAAACGAAAAATCCTTTCATAATAACCAACCATTCCTTTCATTTTTACAGTATCCCTTCCATGGTAAGCCCTTCTGTTTTCGGTGCAGCCATTAAGTAGAGCTTTTCCAAAGATAAATTTTCTTCCCATGCATGTGAGGGAACCCGGCTTTTTACATATTCCCGGAACCCCTGCAGCGTCCCGAAAAATTGCTGCTTCCCTTTTTCTAAATAGAGGATTTTATCTGCAAGGGCTTCCACTTCGTCCAGATAGTGGGAAACCATAAGGACTGCTACGCCGCCTTTCCTGATATTTCCAAAGCTAACCCACATATTCTGCCTTACCTCCGGGTCAAGCCCTGTGGTTAGTTCATCCAGAACTAAAAGTTTTGGCCGCCCCATCAGGGACAGCAGGATGGACAGCCGCTGCTTTTCGCCGCCGGAGAGATTGTGGGCCGGGCATTTCCTTTTTCCATCCAGCCCAAGCTGCGCCAGCAATAATTCCCAGTCCGCTGGCCTTTCGTAGAAACTGGCAAATAGCCTGCATAGTTCCGCTACCCTGATTTTTGCAGGATATTCTGTTTCCTGCAGTTGTACGCCCATTTCCTTGTATATTTCACTGCGGTGCAGCCAAGGGTCCTTCCCAAAAACACGTACCAAGCCGCTGTCTGGGTTCCGTAAGCCCTCAATACACTCCACCGTAGAGGTTTTTCCAGAGCCGTTTGGCCCAATGACAGCCAAAATTTCCCCAGATTTTAGGGAAAAGGAAACGTTTTGGACTGCGTGCAGGTTTTTGTATGACAGATTCAGGTTTTCCACTTGTACAATTGTTTGCGGCATAAGGATCATCATTCCTTTCTTTCAAATGCAAATAATAATGAAAAGCTAGCCATTTCTTTCTGTTTACTTGGGCACAAACTGCAATGCAAAATTCGTTTTTATTGGAATCCTGCCGTGCCTTAAGTTAGTGCTATTTTACAATGGTTCCTAAGAGGATACAACAGGGCTGGGCGAAGCGGCGCCCTGCCATGTGCAAAAGGCCGGAATCCGTGTCTGAAATGCACGCGCCTTGCCTCCTTGCTGTGCTATAATAACGGAAGGAGGGACACTATGAGAGTGGAATGTAAAATAAGCGCTGACTATAAGGAACCCTATGCAGTTCTCCACATCAGCCAAATGACAGAAACAGTAGCAGCAATTATTTCCATGCTGGAAAAAGAAAACATAAATTCCCAGACATTGTTTGCGGCAAAAGACAGGAAAACTTATTTTGTCAAGCCAGAGGATATCGCATTGGTGCGTACCGAAGGCAGGGAAATTGTATGTTATGATAAGCGGAAAAACAGGTATGTGTTAGATAAGCCGTTATACGAGCTGGAAACCATGCTGGATGGCAGTTTTGTGCGCATTTCAAAATCAGCGATTGCAAATATCAGCCAAATCGGTCATGTAGAAGCAAGCTTCAATGGGACAATGGAACTGGTAATGAAAAACGGCGTTACAGATTATATTTCCAGAAGTTTCCGCAAAAATTTCAAGGAAAGGTTGGGGTTAAAATGAAACATACGGTGAAATTATTGGTGAAATACCTGCTGTTTGGTATTTCTACAGGCTGTACTTTTTTTGTGGTGATGTGCCTATCTTATGCCGCTTTTGGCGGGGAAGAGCTGCTGATGCTAATCTTTAAGGACTTTACAAGGCAGTCCATAGGCGCCATGGTAATCGGCGTTGCCTGCGGCGGCACGTCGGTTGTTTACCAATGGGAACGCCCTTCTGTTTTTTGGAAAGTAGCCATACATTTCTGTATTGGGATGGGCGTGTTCTTCCCTGCTGGTATTTATTTGGGGTGGATTCCTTTTCACCCAGACAGGGGATTTTTTACTGCCCTGCAATTTTTGTCTTCATGCGCCATTTTCATGGTAATCTGGCTTTGTTTCTACCTGTTTAACCGGAATGACGCGAAAAAGATCAACCAAAGGCTGCGGGAGCTTGACCGGGAGGGCCGCACAGCATCATAATGCCGGTACGCTGCTTAGGAATATGAATGGAACAGTACGCTTGGATACCATTTGCAACAGGAAAATGGATGGCACAGTGCGCTGGATACCATTTGCAACAGGGAAATGGATGGAACAGTGCGCCTGATGCCATTTACAACAGAAAAATGGATGGCACAGTGCGCCTGATACTATTTACAACAGAAAATAGGCGTTTCAAAACACTTCCCTCACCTTTGGCCTATCCTGTTCCGAGATACCATACAAATCATACCGTACCATAGGTGCGCAATGGTTTGGGACAGCAAGAAATGGATTGCAAGGAACAGGACAGGAGGTTATCAGGATGAAAATAGGAGGTATCAGCGGGGCAGCCCCGAATCAGGGCGCTAGGGTTATGCAGCAGGAAGACAGCGTGAGCAGGAGCATCCAAAAGCAGATTGCCAATAAGCAGAAGGAACTCCAGAACCTTTCTTCCAACCAAGAAATGGATATGGAGGAAAAGCGGAAGAAACGCCAAGAACTCATGCAGGAAATCAGCGATTTAAATAACCAGCTGCGGCAGCACCAGATAGAACAGCGCAGGGAGGCAGCCAATGCAAAGAAGAAGCAGGAAAGCAGCCCGGCGGATTCCGCGGGCAGGAAAAAACAGGGCTCCAAAGGCGGGGCGGAAAATCCCGGCCTTTCCAAAGGGGCTATGGAAGCCATGGTTTCTGCGGATGCCGCTGCCAAGCAGGCTCAGGTGCAGGGCAGCGCCGTATCTGGCATGGAAAACAGGGCAGCTATCCTGAAAACAGAGATTAAGCAGGATAAGGCGCTGGGGGCAGATGTGGCAGCCAAAGAGGAAGAGCTGGCAAAAACCCAGCAGCGGGCAGAGGATGCGAAGGCCTCCCAGATTGATACGCTGGGCGCAGCAAATAAAGAAATCAAAGATGCACAGGCAAGGGAAGAGCCAGAAGCAGCCAGCAGGAAAGAAACAGAAGATGGGAAGGCCAAGCAGAAAGAGGAGGAACAAGAAAATAAGGACGCTCCGGGAATCCGGAACCAGCCTTCCATTGACATTTATCTGTAAAAGAATAAGGATAGCCAGGTTTCGGAAACAAGTTTTTCCAAGCCTGGCCCTTGTTATTCCTTGGCTTTTTGCTATTACAAGTTTTTCCAAGCCTGGCTCTTGTTATTCCTTGGCTTGTTCCCTTGTTATTTTTCGCGGGGCAGCCCAAGGGATAGGAAAACTTCCCGCTCATAGCACAAATCTGGCCGTTCCATACAACAGCAGAAATTTTTCCCCATACCTGCCGATAATAATAAAAACAATAAAGCAGGGCATCCCGCCCCTGCAAGCGGAAGAAAGGAGGGCGCCATGCTTTCCATAGCAGTATGCGATGATGAAATTTTAGTTTGCAGCCAGATTGCAAAACAAATAGAATCAGCCTTGGGGGAACTTCACATGCCCTGCCATATCTGCCAGTTTAACAGCGGGCGGGAACTTTTACAGGCATCCAGCCAGTTTGACCTTGTATTTTTGGACATTATGATGCAGGGGCTGGACGGGATGCAGACAGCGGAATTGTTCCGGGAACAGCAATTCTGCGGGCTTTTGGTCTTTATCTCATCCAGCAGGGAATACGTATTTGATGCGTATGAAGCCGAGCCCTTCTGGTATCTGGTAAAGCCAATTGAAGAAAAAAGGCTAAAAAGAGCCCTGCAGCAGGCAGTGCAGAAAATCAAAAGGCAGCCCAGTGAGTTCCTTATGGTAGACAGCGGCCGGCAGAAGGTAAAGCTGTTCCTGTCAGGCATTTACTATTTTGAAATCAGGGGCAGGGTAGCCTATGCCCACCAGCCGGAAGGGATCTGCCAGTTCTATGGGCAGATTGGGGCATTAGAACGCCAGCTGCAGGGAAAAGGGTTTTTCCGGTGCCACAAAAGCTATCTGGTGAACCTTGCCTATGTCAAAAGCTACACCCGCCAGGAACTTGTGCTGGACCATGGGGAAACAATTGCCATTGCAAAACGCAGGTACGATGGCTTTTGCAGGGAACTTTTGGAGTACATGAAAAAAAACGGAGGGCTTATCTGAAAAGGAATGGGGGATGGGGATGGATCAGGAAAATTTTTTCTTTCTAGTTTCCATGCTCTGCAATGCAGGGTATGGGTGGATGGCGTGGCATTTTTGCAAAACGTACTTAAGGCCGAAAGGCGCAGGGAAGGTATTTCCGGTTCTCGTATTTTTCAGCTATACGGCAGGGGATATGGTATGCAAAAATATTTCTTATCTGGCTGGGATGGCATGTTTCCATATGGTGTTTTTGGGGCTGGTTCTTTTCTTTTTCCATGGGGCCGCAGGGCAGAAGCTATTAACAGCAGTATTATTAGACCTGGCCCTGAAGCTGGCGCGGGAATTTGCCGGTTCGGCTTTTTTTGTTGTCTGGCTGTTTTTCCTGCGGGAGGAAGGAGCCGCTGCCAGTTCTGGGAACTTGGAAACATGTGCAGCGCTGGCATTGCAGGCCGCAGCAGCGGCCACGGCTGTCTTTCTGCTGCTGCGCCCGCTGGCTCCTGTCTTGGAAGGGAAACCTAAGAAATGGTATCTGGTTGCTGCAATTCCCCTGATGGCTATGGCGGCGCTGCTGGACGTGCTGGGCTGGGGAGCCACAAAGGGAATTTTGTTCCGGGGCCAGGATCAGTGGAACCTGTACTATAACCAGCTCCTGAGCCATGGCGCCAACCTTGTGGTTACGCTGGCTTGCATGTGCGCCGGGTGCTTCTATATTTTTGGCATGGACAGGATTTACCGGGAGCAGAAGCGCAGCCAGCAGTACCAGTCCCAAGTGGCGGCTTACCGGATGCTGGAAGGCCAATACCGGCAGATGGAGCGGCTTAGGCATGATATGAAAAACCACGTGATAGGCCTAAGGGGCTTGCTTAGGGAGAAGGAATGGGAAAAAATGGAGGATTACCTAAGCAAAATGTCAGAAGCCGGGGCGCTTTGCGAAAGCGGGGAAACCACTGGGAATCAAGTGGCAGACGCCTTGCTGTACCAGAAAAAGAAGGAGGCAGAAGGAAACCGCATCCGCTGGGAATCCAATCTGCATATCCCACGCGCCTGCGGGATTGACGATTTTGATTTCTGCGTGCTGATAGGGAATATTCTGGACAATGCCATTGAATCCTGCGCAAAACTTAGCTCAGAAGCAGAAAAATTTATCGCCATCCAGTCCGGCGTAAAAAAATCTTTCTTTTTGCTGGAGGCCAAGAACAGCACAAGCCTGACAGACATTGCCGCCATTAAGCGCACAGGCAAGGAAAACCCAGAAAGCCATGGGATTGGCCTTTCCAATATTTTGGAAACCGCAAAGAAGTACAACGGGACAGTGCAAACGGAACTGGAAGGGCAGGTATTTACCATTTCAGTGCTGCTGCCGTTCCCGCATATGGCATCCGGGGAGCCTTTTGTAACAAAACCCTAAAGCCGTCCCCTGCCCCTGACGAAATGAAGGTTACCAACCAAGGAAAGGAGAAAAACTATGCATATCAAAACAATGGAAGGCTTAACAGGCGCCCAGACAAACCACAACCTGCTAAAGGTACCCTTCCGGGTTTTCAAGGACGCAAGGCGCAGGGGCGACCTAGGCGTCATGGAACGCGCCATGGAGTACGTATCCGACTTTGCAGGAAAAAGCCAGGAATATCAGGCAGAAGCAGAAGAAGGCATGGAAGAGGATGCCAAGGAGGCAAAAGAACGGGAAAAGCTGGAACTGGAAAAAGCCATAGAACGCCGGAGAGAAGAAAACGAAGAACTGGAAGAACTGGAAGAAACCAAGGAAGGGAATCCTGCCGCAAAAGAGTTCACCACCCCAGACGGGGAAACCGCCCCAGCGCCAGACACCCTAGAACTCAGCCCCCAAGGGAAAGCCCTCGCCCAATCCCAACCCTCCCAGCAAAAACCCGGGCTTCCCGCCATCCCCACAGCCGCCCCCAACACAAAGAACCTGCCCCTCCTCTATTCCCAAACGGGGATCCCATCCCCCGCAGCGCCCCAAACCCCAAAAATCAGCATCACAGTTTAAAGCCCACCCAAAGGTACAGAAGCCTAAGCTTTAAATTTCCCCCTTTCCTCCAAGGATGCCAGAGCTGAAATCCCTAAACATAAGCCGCCCATCCTCAGAAGGGCTCTTAGGAATAAGCCAGTACCCAGCAGCGCAGGAAAGCAGCCCTTAAGCATAAGCTAGTACCCAGCAGCATAGGAAAGGACCCCCTAAGCATAAGCCAGTACCCAGCAGTGCAGGAAAG
>CAJTWA010000039.1 GCA_910580195.1 uncultured Lachnospiraceae bacterium | reverse complement strand
TCCCTTATAGGAATTATCCATCAATGCTTTCACGTATGCGCTGGCGTCAAATGAATCGCCGTATCCGTCCAGTACTGTGTCATCGTTTTCCGGTACTTCCGCCTGTACATCATCTTCTTTTGTATCATTTTTCTCCTCAACAGCCGTTGTGTCTTTATCCGGCTTCACCTCGTCTTCTTTTGTATCATTTTTCTCCTCAACAGCCGTTGTGTCCTTATCCGGCTTCACATCGTCTGTTGAAGAGGCTCCCTTGCCGCATCCCGCAACTATTACCATTAACATAATAATAACTACTACTACACCACTCCGAATCCGAAATTTTTTCATAATCTTTTCCTCCTTCAATATAAAAGAAACATTTCCTCATCTTCCATCTTTGGACGCAAATTTAGACTCCGCAATTGGCTTCCCAAAATGCCATTGCGCAGTCTTATTTCTTCCCGTTCGATTAATATCGCTCGGGGCTCTTATATGGTAAAAAGCCTTACTACAGCTTCTCTTTAAAATCATAATCATTTCTGTTTTTCCTGTCAATCGTTTTTTGATTTTTCTTTTCGGGTGGCTTAAAAATCCCTTTTGAATTCCTCATAGCGTTTTTATTATATCTGTTTTTTGTGGGATATGCAATAATTTTGTATTGGCTTCCCATTCTTCAATCTTCATAATGTCCTGTGTATGATATCATTTTGATATTCTGCGCTTCATCAATGCCATATACAAGGCGGTTTACTTCGTCTATCCGTCTGCTATATAGCCCTGATTTATCATGCTTTAGCAGTTCCGGCTTTCCTATGCCCTGCATTGCTCCGTTTCGCTTTATATCTGTTATGAAGCTGTTTATCTTCTTTAGCGTCTTTCTATCCTGCGTTTGCCAGTAAATATACTGTCCATGGCTTTTTCTGTAAATGTAAAATCTGCCATTGACTTTAGCCCTGCGTTTGTATCCCATGCTTTTTCTCAAATTCCAGTATCTTTTCTGTTGGCTTCCAGTCCTCGGCTTCCATTGCCTGTAATTCTTCCAGCGTAAAAGATATAGTTTCCCCACGCTCAAACTGTGCCACGCTTTCATCAATCGTAGCAAGATATTCAGCGTTTCGCTTTGCTTTGCTTTCTGCAAGGCGTTATATTCGGCTTCATTTATCATGTAGATATTTTCGTTTCGTGGCCTTGAAATAACAACGGTTTCGCCCATGCTGATTTTATCACACCATTCTTTGAAGTTATCCCGAACATTTACAGATTTTACCGCTAACATGGTTTATGCCCCCTTTTCTTAAAAAATGTACGTTTTCATGTATTATTTTTTGTACTTTTATTATATTCAGGGCATGCCCCGGTGTCAATGAAAATAAAAAGGGAAGTTTTGCTATCACTCCCCTTGCTGATAACTGTTACCAATTAAAACTCTTCTCAAACCATAGCATATAATCATAGGCTTTCAGTTCCAAACAGTGCGCCGTCCGGTTCACCTCGCTCACCTCAAAAACCCCCATCGGCACTTCCTCAAACCCTCCGCCCTCCACCCGCAGCACTGGGCCAAAATATACCCACTTCCCTTCACAATATTCTCATACCCGAACGGATAGACCGCCCCGCCCTTCGTAGTGACCCTCCCCGTCCAATAATACCTCCGGGCATTCTCCTGCACCGCCTTCAGGAACGCCTCGCTCACCGGATACATGAAAACACCCCTTTCCATGCAAAAAGCGCCAGCCATTCCTGACTGATGCCTTGCCAAACATAATTACAGACCATTCACTTTACAACTTTAAGAACAGGTCTATTCATCTCGTCCATAACTTCATCATAGACCTTTCTTGTCACCCGCCCAATTAATTCCTCATTGTAACAGAATATTTGCTGTCCGTCAGGGAAAGAGTTTTGCAAAAAATCCTATTCTGCTATCTGGGAAACATATGCCTTCAACAAATTACGATTAACCTCATATATAAACTCCAAACTGTCCTGAATATTATAAAACAAGTAAAGTTTTAGTAAAACATTTGCAGTATAATCTATATATTCTTTGATATATTCAAAATTATATGCTTCCAGACCTATCATTTTAAAACACTGTTTTTCTTGAAAATATGAACGAATTATCATTTCATTCACTTCCAACAAATATTTTAAAACCTCACCTATGCTATTCCTCGGATCTCTTATTTTAGAACGACTTTCTAATATCTCATTTTCTAAACTAATTGGGATGTAACCTTCTAACTCATTTTCTAATAAATTTTTTGTAACTATTTTGCTTTCGTCACTTTGATACACAAAATTCATATAACATCTATCAACATCAACTTTGTTCATATTTGCCATTATTTGACGCTCTGGTAAAGATGCCATCATATAATGCAATAATTTTAGTTGTTCATCTCCAACCATAGAACCAAAAGGAAAATCACAAAATATTGGCTACATATTGATTATTTTTCTATTGAAACAAATGGCGGAAAACTATCAGAACTAATCACAAACCCCACTTCAAGTGGGGGTTGGTGAATATTTTAAATTTGAAAAAGAAATCTGGTCAGAATATACACCCTCTAATGCACCATCCTCTAGTTTGTAAACTAATTCTTTTGTAAACAGTGTTCTACCATTTACATTTTCTTCGATAAAATCTATAATTTTTTTCATCTTCAGCTCCCTTTTCATCAATTATTTTCTATTTGGCTTTCTTTTGATACCTAATAACCTCATGAAATCATCAAACATAGAAGTATCTACCGGCTCAAACATGATCCATTTTCCATCATGGTAAGTTTTAGCTTCATCATATATTCTTTGAACCTCCGTAGAATAATTTTCCCTATTATTTTCAAATTTAAATCGTTCATCTTTTCCCAGAATAACCATAAAGCCTACACATCCTTCTCTTGCGTATAACGCACACAATGTTTTACCGCCACGACGGTATTTATATTCATATGTCCATGCTTTACCACCTTTATCCCACAAACAATCCATATCATATTTTTCATCAATTAATACACATAATTTATTCCATATTTCATATAAAGATTTTCCAACTAACGTTGTCATTTCCTCTCTATCTGGTATTTTATCAAGCATAGTCATCTCCTTTATAAATTCCAATCTACCGCTGTCACCAGACAGCCTTTTCCCACTACCAATCATATCAGAAAAAGGCCGCCATATCAATCAGATTTAGAACCGATCCATATCCTCCTGCGTCCCCGGCTCACAGTAGCGATACCCGTCATTTACCTGCTCCGTTTACATATCATTTACCAGCCCAATAAACAAAAACTCCATATCCGCCATAGAAATCCCAAGCTGCACACACCGGAGCAGGAACAGCGGCGTAGTCATCTCCCGCTCTGTTGGGCGAAGTTTTTTTAGCCTCCGCATCCGTCTTCACATTCAGCCCCCACAGCTTAATCAACTCCGGCAGCACTTGATAAATCGAAAACGTATTAAAAAACGCACCCAAGCATAGGCTGTTATCGTTTTTTTAGTTGGAGTTGCTGCGTTTTCGATATTCCATAGTGTAAAAAATAATATTTCCACGCATTTTAGCGGTTTTCTGAACAAGAGGCGGACTTGATGTCCGCCTCGCCTCTTGCTCCGGTGCGGGGGGCGTGCCCGGCTATACGTGCGATTTATAAGATATGTTAATCAGTCTAGAATTTTCCATCTGCCTCTATATTGGATATTCAGTCCAACTAGAGGTAACCTCCATCAGTCAATCAGTGAAATCAATATTTTCAGGAATTAATTTGCTCATTGGCGAGGTAGTTATAGCTAGCTTATAAGCTTTTTTTTGAACTGTTTGTTCCCACTCTACCATCCCATCAAATATTGAATTCATCAATTGACATACTGAATCCTCTGGTTTCTCAAAACCGAAGTTTGTAGTATCATAGATGGAACCCGTAGATAAATAATTCAAATACATAATTGCCAAATAGTGCCATACAACATCATCCCCAGGCCACTGAAACTCAGCCGGATCAATTCCATTAGGTTCAATGTATCCAGTCAACACCGACTCTTTGACACAGTCATATAACTCCTGCATCAAGTCTTCAGGAATTCCATATTCATTCAACTCACTGCTGCCAGCTGCATCATCGCCATCAGCAACATCTCCCTGCTGCTCCTGTTCGGACGAATCTGCCTTTGCATCCTCAGAGTCCTGCTGGTCATTTGCATCATCTTTTGTATCATTCTCTTCAACAGCTGTTGTGTCCTTATCCGGCTTCACATCATCTGTTGAAGAAGAAGTGCCCTTGCCGCATCCAGCAACTATTACCATTGATATAATAATAATTGCTGCTACACCATTCCGAATCCGAAATCTTTTCATAATCTTTTCCTCCTTCAATATAAAAGAAACATTTCCTCATTTTTTGTTTTTTTACGCAAATTTAGACTCCGCAATTGGCTTCCCAAAATGCCATTGCGCAGTCTTATTTCTTCCCGTTCGATTAATATCGCTCGGGGCTCTTATATGGTAAAAAGCCTTACTACAGCTTCTCTTCTCTTCTCTTCTCTTCTCTTCTCTTCTCTTCTCTTCTCTTCAAAATTATAATCATTTCTGTTTTTCCTGTCAATCGTTTTTTTAGTTTTTCTTTTTGGGTGGCTTAAAATCCCTTTTGAATTACTTGCAACGTTTTTATTATATCTGTTTTTTGTGGAATATGCAATATTTTTGTATTGTTTTCCGTTGAAATTTCTATATTCCGGAATCTTTTTTATGGAATGTTGTCTGTTGCTGTTGCCTATGGTTTATAAAATAGTATGTAAAAATATAAGGGAGGGTACGGGAACAGGAACGGGCTTGAAATGGCAACAGCGGCAACTTTGCCAAACGGAAATGGCTCAGGGTTCCTGCCCCTCTGCTTGGGATATCTTTACTAACAATTCGTCCCTCCATAGCATAGAAACCCAATCTATATGCCCAGTGGCTTTTTCACATGCTGCCCGAGCCTCTTTGTAATGTTTACAGGCATAATGCAGGTCCGCAAGGGACAGGCAGATGTCCCCCATCCTTTTCCCTTCCCTGCTAAGCGCAAGCGCACGCTCATAAGGCGCAATTGCCAGTTCTGGGCTGTAATAAGGGTTATCCCCCGGGAACAGGCTGTACACCATCCCCAATGAATTCCTCTTGAAATCAATAAAAACATCATCCCGTACAATGCGCCACCAAAAACATAATTTTGCTGATTAACATATCTTATAAATCGCACGTATAGCCGGGCACGCCCCCTATACACACAGCACCGCGGCCCCCTGCCACCAGCAGGGGGCCGCGGTGCTGCATATTCCATAGCGGCTGCCCATCCCTTTCCATCCAGGCCCAAATTGGGATGGAAATGCAGCTTTCGCAGTAACCCACCCATCCCCTTCCATCCAGGCCCAAATTGGGATGGAAATGTAGTTTTCACAACAATCCTTTATTTAAGCTCTGCCGAAATATTCCCCATCAATTCCCAAGCCGCATCCCGCTCCTTCCGCTGCTCCAAGGTCAGTTCCTCATACTGGCACAGCATCGGGTGCTGCCTTGCCACATCATCCCGGGCAGGCCCGTAGCCCCAATTATAAAAAATATAAAACCTAAGCCACCGCATATGGTCCAGCTTACGGTATGTTTCCCTCATGCCTTCCAAATGCTTTGTCTTGCAATATTGGAAATATGCCCTCTGGACCAAGGAGGGGTTCAATTCGGTAATTGTTTCATCCCCCAGAAGAATCCTCGTCTTCATCAGCAGGTGGTCCGCCGCTACGATTTTAGACTGCCGGTGCAGGTCATCCAATTCATCCCAGCTAAGGGTCGGGTAGGAAACGGACCTGCGGAAAATCTCATTGATTGTGACGGCCGCTTTATTCAGGCTTGTACGGATGATTTGTTTTGGGGTATAAATTTCCTCATTCGTCCCAAAACATGAGATTCCCGGGGCTTTCCAGCTGCTGCGCAGGTCAATGCGCCCACAGGCTTTATAGTATTTATTCAATGTCCAGAAAATGCGCCAGCCGCTTTGCTCATCATCCTCACAGATAATAATGCGGCCAGCCTGTTCTATGATGGAGTGGTTCTCTGCCCAAGTCCCGGTATGGAAAATCAGGGAATCTCTTTCCTCCGATTCCTTGCCCAAGGAAAACAGCTCCCCTAGGCGGTAATGCACTGCAAGGAACTCCTTGGCATCGCCAAAAACATGGTACGCCACATGCTGTTCCACGGAAACGATATTAGTCAAGATTGCCCGCTCCAAAATGCTGCGCCCATAATTCCCAAACCCAATGAGCACAATTGAAGTTTCATGCCTGCACAAGGGCTTAGATCGCCAGTACTGCCTTGCGCAGCACTCATAGCTGTGGAAAAAATTGATATTGCCAGAAAGCTTATCCTGCCCGTAGGTTGTCCTCGCATACACCTCCACCGGAAGCTCATGCAGGTTCCCCGCCCGCCTGTTGGCGCCGATGTCATTTTCTTTCATCAGGAACACCTTGCATTTTGTACCGATCCCCTTCTTTTTTGCCACAACCTTATCCAAGGAAATATTTAAGTACATGCAGGGGTAATTGGGGATTTCCCCCTGCCCATCCCTTTTTTCCCCGAAAATAATCAGGGCCTTTGGGTCTTCTTTGTAGATATTCGCCGCAAGCGCATTAGATTCCGCCCCGCAGTCTGCGAAATAATACCAGTTTTTCCGTTTCTGCAGGCGGAGCATCAGGACCGGCATCCCTTCGCTGGTAATAAACGATACGGCCGCCCCCAGCATTGTCACCATAATCCCGGCAGACAGCAGCACGAAGACCATCCCCACCGCATGCCCCAATGGCGTCACCGGTATCAGGTCCCCATATCCCACGGTAGTCAATGTCACTAAGGAATACCAGAAGGCGTCCCCGAATGTCTGGATCATTGCATTGCTGTTGGCAGATTCTGAATAATAAAGGATAGTTAACAGGCCTACATATAGCAATGCTACAGCAATTATAAAATACAGGTAGATTTTTTTCCTTATTTTCATTTATCTGGGATTCCCAAACAGAATGGATATCCGCCGCTTATAGGTACCCCGCAAAGGGCAAAGCATCCTACGCGTTTGTGGATGGGCACGCCCCGGCGCCCTCCATTGAAAGAAATACCTGTATATCCGCCTTGCTGCCGCAGCCTGTTCCATTAACATTTTTACCATCTCCTTCGTATCCCATTATAACAAAAGTGCGCACTTTGTCAATTGTGCACACTTTGTTCCAAAGGACTATCCTGTTTTCATGCAAAAAAATTCTCCGCCAAGGTAAAGGTCCCTACCGTCCCTACGCTCCCTGTCATGTAAATGGTTCCATCCTCCTGTATCTCAATGGCTAAATCTCCCCCCTGCATATGCACGGTGACATTCCCATCCACAAGCCCCATCCGCTTTGCCGCTGCTGCCGCCGCGCAGGCTCCGGTCCCAGACGCCAGCGTGTACCCTGCGCCCCGCTCATAGATTTCAATGGCAATATTTCCCCGGTCAATGACTTTGCAAATCGACATGTTGGTCCGCCCCGGAAAATAGGCTGCGCCTTCCACATACGGCCCTAATTCCCGGGCTTTCTTAGGCGTTACCTCCTCCATCATAATCACGCAGTTGGGGTTCCCCACGGAAAGGCAGGTCGTATTGTAGTCGTTGCCATGGAACTTAAGGTGTTCGTTTACAATTTCCCCTCCGAGGCCGGCAAGGGGCAGCTCCTTTCCGGCATACATCGGCTTTCCCATATTTGCCCGGACCACGCTCCCGTCTTTTTTGACAAATTCTGCCTCCACGTCCCCGGCCAATGTGCAAATGGTGCATGTGTCCCCATTTACATAGCCCTCGTCCAGCAGGTATTTTGCAAAAATCCGCACCCCGTTCCCGCTCTTTTCCGCCTCTGAGCCGTCCGGGTTAAAAATCCGCACCTTCATCTTCCCATCCTCTAACAGAGGGCCGTACAACAATCCGTCCGCGCCTACCCCGAAATTCCTCCGGCAGAGCATTTCAATATTCCTCGTCTGCAATGTGAAATCATTTTTGTTTGGGTCCAGCACCAAATAGTCATTCCCAAGCCCATGGTATTTTTTCATTGTGATACCTTCCATATGCTTAACCTTCCTTTCTTCTTTCCAACACGTTCCAGAATAATCCTTTTCCCATATCCTTTCTTTATTTCCAACACACCCCAGAACAGTTCTTTTCCCATATCCTTTCTTTATTTCCAACACGCTCCAGAACAGTTCTTTTCCCATATCCTTTCTTTAATTTCCAACACGCTCCAGAACAGTTCTTTTTCCATTTCCATATCCTTATTCTATTCCATTCTTTTTGCATATAACACCAAATAAACTGCTTGAAACATTGTAAAAAGTGCTGTATAATCTGCATATACTCGGAAGCTTGCTTATTTTCCAAATGTTTTGCTGCCTCTCTTAAAAACGCAGAAGCCTGCTGGCAAATCATTTAGCCCACAGGTATAACGTGAAACAATCGCTGCAGCAGGCAGAAGGGAAAACTACCGGCTTCCACGCTTCATGGCAACACAGCCTTTCCTATTTATTTAAGGCAAAACATACGCCCTAGGGCGTGTTTGAAAATTCATTCCCACATCTCCACGCCCTAACACGAAAACAAACTTTTACTAGGAGGGATTGCTTTGGATTATGCACCTGAAAAAAAAGAAAAACAGGCCGGATACCTGCACCAGAATTTCCGCCTGTTCCATTTAAAAGATAAAAAAAAACAAGAATTTGAATTCCATTACCACGATTTCAACAAAATCATTATTTTCCTGTCCGGCAACGCCACCTACTTGGTGGAAGGGAAAGCCTACGACTTAAAGCCTTGGGACATCCTCCTTGTCAACAACCACGACATCCACAAGCCTGTCATTGACCCAAGCGTCCCCTATGAGCGGGTTGTGATTTGGCTGCAGCCGGAATTTATCAAGGAACAGAAAGACCGCTCCTGCGACTTGTCCCAGTGCTTTACTACCGCCACGGAAAAACGCTTCAGCTTAATCCGCCTAAAGCCCCAATTGCAGGCAGACATCCAGTCCATCCTGCAGCAATTGGAAAACTCCCTCGCCAGCGTGGAATTCGGCCACGAAGCCTTAAGCCAAGCTTATTTCCTGCAGCTTATGGTCTACATTAACCGGGTATTCCTGCCGGAATCCTGCCCGCAGGAAAACATCCCTTCCCAGCATGGCAGCCAGATTGCGGACATTTTGGCTTATATCAACCTGCATTTAGACAAGGACTTGTCCAACGAAGCGCTCTCCCAGCAGTTTTATGTGAGCAAATATTACCTTATGCACAAATTCAAGGAGCACACCGGCTATACCCTCCACGCCTACGTCCAGCAGAAACGGCTGCTGCACGCCAAGGACTTAATCCAAGAGGACGTGCCTGTGCTGAAAGCAGCCTCCATGTGCGGTTTTTCCGACTATTCCACCTTCCTGCGGGCATTCCGCAAGTTCTACGGAATCTCCCCAAAGGCCTTCCACACATCCGGCTGCAAGCTCCCCGCCCTCCCAGAAGAAGGGGAGCCCTGAACACCCAGAAAGCAAGGAAAAAGGGCTGCCCTCTTTTCCTGCTACTGGCGGATGTAAATTCCCTGCTGCTCAATGAAATCTTCCAGCGTGGCCTGCGCATCCTCTGCCCAAGTTTCGCTCAGCAGGGCATCCCCTTTCTTTTCCTCTGGCGGAGAGCCTGCCTTTCCAATTTCCAGTTCCTTTTTCTCTTCCATTTGCACCTCTCCTTTTCCTTCCCTGTAAACTTCCCAGCCTGCAAAGCGCCAGAAATTCCTTAGCCGTAGTCAGCAGTCAGTCCGCCGGAACGTTACCCAGTTTCTATGAGGAAGGTCTGCCCTGAATTGCCATCCGGCCCCAAAGAGCTACACTTCTTCCTCTCCGTTCCCTTCTGCTTTGCCAATCAGCCCTTCTTCCATCTCTTGGCTGCCCGCACCATCTGCCTCCCCTTCCGGCACGCCAGCCGTTTCAGAGCCGCCTTCTGCCATGGCTCCACCTGCCCCATCCCCTTCCGGTACAGGTACTTCCACCGCCTGAATTTCCGTCCCCAGCCCAGCAAAGCTGGAAGATATGATATCCTCAAGCTCTTTGCTCTTCTCACTTAAAATCGCCTCCACCCTTTCCTGCGTCACTTCGTCCATAGGCTTTTTCCCTGTGGCGTCCATGCCTGTTTCCAGCTGCTTTTTCAGCATTTCCTGCTCTGCAAGGAGCCGTTCCACTATCATGGCCTGCTTCTTGTTGGCATCCTCCTTTAGCTGTTTTACCAGCAGTTCCGCCTTTTCCTTATTCTGCTTGTGCTGCTCGTCCAACTCTTCCTGCTTTTTCCTGTCCAGCTCTGCTTGGCTGGTGTAAATGATATTCCTGCGTTTTACAATCCTTCCCGCAATCCATTCTCTCTCATTTCTCTTATCAATTGCATCTTTCATCGCTATCTGCTCCCAATAAACTTGTTTCTATACCATGCCTTAACCACTCCGCTTCGCTCCGGGCGGTATGAAGCTGCTATTATTATATCACGAAAATTTCATGAATAAAAGTAGCAAATTAAGCACATTCTTTTAATACACAAATGCTGTGTTACTGTTTACACCGGTGTTCACAGTGGCAAAACGGCTGCCGCAAAGCCAACGCTAAGCGGCAGCCAAAGTTTCCGGAGGTAAGGCCATGGCTGCATACAAAGTAGAAATCTGCGGGGTCAACACCGCAAAGCTCCCTGTATTAAAAGAAGAAGAAAAAAGCGACTTATTTGCCCGCATCAAGGCAGGGGACCAGAACGCCCGGGAGGCTTACATCAAGGGAAATCTCCGCCTTGTCCTAAGCGTCATCAAGCGTTTTTCCAACAGCAATGAAAATGTGGACGACTTATTCCAGATTGGGTGCATTGGGCTGATTAAGTCCATCGACAACTTCAACCCGGATATCGGCGTGAAGTTCTCCACTTATGCCGTACCTATGATCATCGGCGAAATCCGGCGGTACCTCCGGGACAACAACTCCATCCGGGTCAGCCGCTCCCTGCGGGACACGGCCTACAAGGCCATCCACGCCAAGGAGCAGCTTTCCAAGGAACTCTCCCGTGAGCCCACCATCGACGACATTGCAAAAGAAACGGGCATCCCCAAGGAAGACATCGTCTTTGCCCTAGACGCCATCCAGTGCCCTGTCAGCCTTTACGACCCAGTCTATACGGACGGCGGCGACACCCTCTATGTAATGGACCAAATCAGCGACAAAAAAAATAAAGAAGACACTTGGGTAGAAGAGCTTTCCCTAAGCGACGCCATGAAGCGGCTGAACGAGCGGGAAAATTACATTATTAAGCTGCGCTTCTTCGAGGGCAAGACCCAGATGGAAGTAGCGGAAGAAATCCATATCTCCCAAGCCCAAGTCAGCAGGCTGGAAAAATCCGCCTTAAAAAATATGAAAAATTACCTGTCCCTTACTCCCACTTGTCGCAGAGAGAGTTAATCTGGTCTGCAAATTTCCCAAGCTCCTTGTTGGGCCTCCCTTCCGATTTGCGGATGACGGACAAGAGCCGTTCCCCAGCCGCCAAAAGCCTTGCAAATACATTGGAAACCGCCCGGGCATCCTTCGCCTTCCTTGCTTTCCGCTCCCGGCTCCCCGCAGCAATGCAGGCGTTCGTTTCCAAGTCATAGATATCCCCGCTGTAAGGCGCGGTTGCCAAAAGGCCTGTTTCTTTTTCCAAAAGGGATGCAAAGGTATCGCAGACGCTGTCCTCCCCATGGACCACAAAAACACGCTTCGGGGTGTCCCCAAATGATTTCGCCCATTCCAGCAGGTGCGCTTGGTCTGCATGGCCGCTGACGCCCGCCAAGTTCAAGATTTTCGCATGGACCTCAATGGTTTCCCCAAAGAGCCGGACTTCCCTCGCCCCGGACAGCAGCAGGTTCCCAAGGGTCCCCGGCACTTGGTAGCCCACAAACAGGATGGTGGAATCCCTCCGCCAGAGGTTGTGCTTCAAATGGTGGCGGATACGCCCGGCCTCGCACATGCCGGAGGCGGAAATAATGACGATGGGCTTCTCAATGAAATTTATCATTTTGGACTCTTCGCTGGTAACAGATACCTTAAGCCCCGGGAAACTGATGGGGTTCTTCCCCTTGCGCACCAGCTCCAATGCCTCCGTATCGAAACATTCCTTGACATTTTTATGGAAAATATTGGTAGCCTCCACGGCTAATGGGCTGTCGATATAGACCTCAAAATCGGCAAATTCCGGCAGCAAGCCTTCCGTCTTGATTTTCCGTAAAAAATACAGCATTTCCTGCGTCCTGCCTACGGAAAAGGCAGGGATTACCAAATTGCCCCCACGCAGGAAGGTGTCCCTGCACACGGCCGCCAGCTCCTTCGCATAATCCGGCGGATCCTGGTGCAGGCGGTCCCCATAGGTGGATTCCATGACGACGTAATCCGCCTCCCGGATGTACTGGGGATTGCGGATCAAGGGCTTGTTGCCGTGCCCAATGTCGCCGGAAAATACCAGCTTCACCTGCTTTTCCCCTTCCGTGCCCCAGATTTCAATGCTGGAAGAGCCAAGCAGGTGCCCGGCGTCTACGAAACGGATGGTGATTTCCGGGCAAATGGTAATGATTTCCCCATATTCGCAGGGGATGAAATGCTCAAGCACCCCAACCGCGTCGTCCATGTTGTACATGGGCTCCACAAGGGGCCTGCCGGCACGCCTTGCCTTCCGGTTCTTCCATTCCGCCTCAGACATCTGGATATGGGCGGAATCCTTCAGCATAATATTGCACAGTTCCGTGGTAGCCCGGGTGGCATAGATTTTCCCCCGGAACCCATGGCTGTAGAGAAGGGGCAATAGGCCGGAATGGTCGATATGGGCGTGGGTCACAAGCACATAGTCAATATCGGCGGTATTTACTGGGATTTCTTGGTTTTCATACAGATCCGGCCCCTGTTCCATGCCGCAGTCTACCAGCAGGTGGATATCCCCCATCTGGACATAGTGGCAGCTTCCGGTTACTTCGTGGGCGGCGCCTAAAAATTCTAATTTCAAGTCCTCATCTCCTTTGTGTTCCGCTTGTTTTGAAAAAGATTGTTCCTGTTTTCCTTCCTGTAAATTATACCATACTTACTCAAACTTTACGATTTCTTTTTTGAGCCTTTTCATAATCTTTTTTTCCAAACGGGAAATATAGGACTGGGAAATCCCAAGAAGGTCAGCCACCTCTTTCTGGGTCATTTCGTCCCCTTGGGGGCTGTTTAAGCCGAAGCGGAGCTCCACAATGGTGCGCTCCCGGTCGGACAGCTTTTCCACGGCTTTTTTCAGGAGGTTTTTCTCTACTTCCGTTTCAATGTCCCGGTAAATGATGTCCTCGTCCGTGCCAAGGATATCGGAAAGCAGCAGCTCATTGCCGTCCCAGTCCACGTTCAGGGGTTCGTCGATGGAAACCTCCATCCGCGTCTTGTTGTTCCGCCTAAGGTACATGAGGATTTCATTTTCAATGCACCGGGAGGCATAGGTAGCCAGCTTAATGTTCTTGGTGGGGTTAAAGGTATTGATGGCCTTAATCAGGCCGATGGTCCCAATGGAAATCAAATCCTCCACCCCAATGCCTGTATTGTCAAATTTTTTCGCTATGTACACCACCAGCCGCAGGTTATGCTCAATTAAAATGCTCCTTGCCCGTTCCGCCTCTTCCCCGTCCAGCATCTGGATGCAGCGGTTTTCCTCCTTTGGCTCCAAGGGCGGGGGCAGGATTTCTGCGCCGCCGATATAGTGGATATCCCCTTTTTTCAGGAACAGGAGGTTCCAAAGGCTTGGGATTAATTTTAACTGAAAATGCTGCGGTATCGTGATTTTGATATACATAAACATCCTCCTTCAATTTTCCATGGATTTCCCATTTAATATCACATCGCACCTGCCGTCCTGAAACAGCGTTTCTTCTGCCATGCCAAACACTGGCTTTTTCAGGTACAGCGGATGGCCTTCCTTCAAAATGTACATTCCCTCCAAGGTAACGGCCCAGATTAGCCCCGATTCCTGCCCCAAGGAATGGAACGGGACTAGGCGCACCGGGAGCCCTTCTTTTTCTACCTGTTCCCACAGGATTTGTTTCCTGATAATATGTACTGGGCGGCCGCCCAAGGGGTCCACTAACAAGTTCCCCGTATCGTAAAAGCCCTTCGCCGGAAGGTTCCCTTCCTTCGTCACCAGAAGAAGGTCATATATGGTTTCTTTTTCCCTTTTCAGCCATTTCAGCATGTGGAAGGGCACCACAAGGAACAATACTGCCCCAAGCAGGCACAAAGCAAGCTGCCCTGCCCCGGCTCCCTGCCCCATCCCCCATTCCAGCAGGCCTCCCAGCAGGAGGAAAGACAGGTACGTCACGGACCACTGCGCCAAGAACGCCTTCCTCCCCCTGCTGGCAAAACACAGCCGCACCATCAGGGGATTTACCAGAAAATGCACGCATAGCTGGTACAAAGCGTAATCCGCCAGCTGGAAAAAGAGGAACATGGAGCCAAGGGTCCCCACAAAGCTCCCAAGCAGGAGCCGCCTCACCCGGATGCGCTCCCCCATCACCTTCCCTGCCGCCAGCAAAGCAATGCTGTCCATCGTAAAATTTGTCAGAAACCAGACGTCTGCATATAGCCCATATTCCACCTACACCCTCCTTGCTTAAAATTCCTGACAGCCCCGCAGGCTGCCCCTGATAATGTAAAGTATAAATGGAACATGCAGATTTTTTTGTCAAACCATTGTCCTCTTTTTGGAAAATTCTTTTACAAGAAATGACAAACACAGCGATAAAAATACCACAAAACAGATTTCCAAGATATGATTCCAAACAACATGCAATTAAAAAACATGCAATTAAAAAACATGCAATTAAACGAAATGCCCAAACAGCCAAACGCCCCTCTTTCCCCAATACACAGGCAATTCAGGGCGGCCCTTCCTCTAAGCAAACGGTTCATGGGCGCCCTTAGTGTAGGCGGAATCCACTGCTTACGGAAACTTAGTGATGAAGGCTTTCCTGAATCACAAGGAACAGGCCAGAAATAGCTTTGCCAGATTGCGCTGGATATCCCTCCGGGAATGCAGGGCAAAAAACGGAGGCATAGCGGGTTATGCTGAGTATTTTTGCCCTGTACAACCGGAGGGATAAACAAGCAAGATGGTAAAGCTATTTCTGGCCTGTTCCGTAGTTGTAGTTAGCAGTTAGTCCGCCGGAACGTTGCCCAGTTTGCGTGAGGAAGGGCCGCCCTGAATTGCCGTCCGGTCCCAAAGACCCTTTACAAACCCTTCTATGTATTGCCCCTACTTCTTATTCGTTTTCAAAAACTCCGGAATCTTAATATCCCGCTCCTGGATACTGCTCTCCGGCCTCCTAGGCCTCTGTATCCCAAGGGAAGACGCCGTTACCCCAAGGTTGCTGCCTGCCGCGCTATTCTGCCCTACCCCGGCTGTGCCAACCCCATAGGGGTTCGCCGGCCGCGCTGCAGCCCCGAAAGGCGTAGGCGTAGCCCTTACCGTCCCTGTCCGGGCAGCAGCCGCTGCCCCTGCCATCCTCGGCGCAGCGTTCTGGCTGAACTTCATGCCCGGCATTACCTTCGGTGAAGGCGCAGCCTCCCCTAATCCTGTGGCAATAACCGTGATAATCGCTTCATCCGCCATATTCTCATCGAACTTCGCGCCAAAGATAATATTCGCATTGTCCCCCGCAAGGTCCTGTACATAGCTTGCCGCATCATTGGCATCCATCAGGGAGATATCCCCGGAAATATTGATGATGACATGGGACGCCCCGGTAATGGTGGTTTCCAGAAGCGGGCTTGCCACTGCAAGCTTCACGGCTTCTATCGCCTTGTCGTCCCCAGTCGCCATGCCAATGCCGATATGTGCAAGGCCCTTGTCCTTCATAACCGTCTGGACGTCTGCAAAGTCCAGATTAATCAGCGCCGGGACATTAATCAAGTCCGTAATCCCCTGCACCGCCTGCTGCAGGACCTCGTCTGCCTTACGCAGGGCGTCTGGCATGGTGGTCCTCCTGTCTACGATTTCTAAAAGCTTATCATTTGGAATTACAATTAAGGTGTCCACGCTCTCCTTGAGGCGTTCAATCCCCCCAAGGGCGTTGACCATGCGGGCCTTTGCCTCGAACTTAAAAGGCTTCGTCACGACGCCTACCGTCAAGATCCCCATTTCCTTGGCAATCCTTGCAACCACCGGGGCTGCGCCTGTCCCAGTGCCGCCGCCCATGCCGCAGGTGACAAATACCATGTCCGCGCCCTTAATCTCTGCTGTCAGCTCTTCTACATTCTCCTCTGCGGCCTTCTGCCCAATTTCCGGCTGGGCGCCGGCCCCAAGCCCCTTTGTCAGCTTCTCCCCAATCTGTACCAGCGTGGGCGCCTTGCAGAGCGTCAGTGCCTGCTTGTCCGTATTGATCCCAACGAACTCGACACCGCCGATATTTTCCTCAATCATTCTATTCACAGCATTATTTCCAGCCCCTCCCACACCGATTACGATGATTTTCGCACTGGATTCTGCTTCTGGCGTCATTATTTCAAGCAAGGTTCTTCCTCCTTTTATCTCTATCTGAATTTTTCTTATTTACTCAATCATCCCAACTTTAAACTCTTATACACTATACTATAATTTTTTAAGGAATTAATCAAGTAAGAATTTGCATTTTTATTCTATTTTTTTCACAGAACCTATCCGCCTGCGCAAAATTGGGCGCAATTTCGACAAAATCCGCTTGCCTATCCCGTCTTTTCAAATGTAATGTCCGTGGTGTTCTCCGTCCAGCTTTCCAAATGCAAAGTCCCCTTCTGCCCTTCTAGGCCGGGCAGCACATGGGACAGGCGCACCACCTTCTCGTTTAAGTTCTTGGCAGGGCCTATGAGCACCCTGATTTCCCCGTACTGCAAGGTGTAATTCCCATCTTCCCCATACTTGATGTTGTCCGGGACCAGTTCATATTTTTTCAGCATCTGCGTCAGGGACAGGAGGTTTTTTAAGACACTCTTCCCCTTGATTGGGAGCTTTTCATATAGGACAATCTTTTCTACGTCCAGCCCGCTAACCACCGGGATTCCCTCAATGACCTCCGAGGACAGCTCCACCACAAACCCATCCTTGTCAAAGTAGGCGTTCTGCCCAAGGGCTTCGATGTAGACCCGCCCCAGCAGCGCTTTTTCATAGACTTGGATGCTCAGGGTGTGGGGGGATTCCAAGGACACTTCCATGCTGTCCACAAAAGGCATTTCCGCTGGCTCCACAAATTTATATTTAAAGTATACATACAGGCTGTTCCAGCAATATTCATCGTCCAAAAGCCAGTCCGCCATGGTTTCATCCGGGTAGTGCTCATTCCCGGATACCTTAACCTTTTCCACGGTGAAGACTTTTACTACGACTAAAATTGCAATTGCAAGGAACAGCAAAAACATCAAAAGCGCCATACCAATGGCTTTTAAGCGTTTCCGGCGCCGCCGTTTTTCTCTTACCATATTTTTACCATTCCTCTCCAACGCAGGCAAGGCGCACACAGCCCATACGCCCTGCAGCACAGCTTATTCCCCGCCCGTTCCAACTGCAGGCAAAACGCACACAGCCCATACGCCCTGCAGCACAGCTTATTCCCCCGCCCGTTCCAACTGCAGGCACGCTGCCATGGCGGCCCTTATTCCTGCCCAAAACGGATCCCTCTGGAAACGCTTAGCACAAGGCCGATTTCTGCCAGCAAAAACAGGACGGACGTCCCGCCGTAGCTGATAAAAGGCAGGGAAATCCCTGTATTTGGGATGGTGTTCGTCACCACCGCAATATTTAAGATTACCTGTATGGAAATATGGGCAAGCACCCCTGTCACAAGCAATGCCCCATATAGGTCTTGGGCGTTGCTGGCAATTACCATAAACCGCCAGATAATAATGACAAACAGCAAAATGACGCTGACTGCCCCAAAGAGCCCCAGCTCTTCGCAGATAATGGAAAAAATCATGTCGTTCTGGGCCTCTGGCACAAACCCCAGCTTCTGCATGCTGCCCCCCAGCCCTTTCCCAAACAGGCCGCCGGAGCCGATGGCGTAAAGCCCCTGCAGGGTCTGGTAGCCTTTCTCATATTTCTCTGGGTTCCGCCAGATGAGGAGCCGCTCCACACGGTAAGAGGCCATCATGATAAATACGCTGCCAAACAGAATGACCGTGCCCCCAGCCACAAAAAACTGGGCGTATTTAGGGCTGGCAACAAAAAGCATGGAAATCGCAACCCCCAGGATAATGATTGCCGTGCTTAAGTTCTCAACTGCCACAACCCCCACCATGGGCAGGATGATTAGAATGATTTTTGCCAAGGACGTGAACTTTCCCATCTGCTTTGGCATTTTGCTGATAATGGTAGCAAGGAATATAATCACAGCCAGCTTCGCCGCCTCCGAAGGCTGGAAGCTGGTAAAGCCTAAGTCCAGCCAGCGTTTCGCCCCGTTGGATTCCTCGCCGATGAAAAGCACCAGCGTACACAGCCCAATCCCCCCTATGTATGCAAGCAGCCAAAAATTTTTCCAGATACGGTAGTCTATCCTAGATACCACTGCCAGCACCGCAATCCCCAAAATATCTGCCTGAAGCTGCTTTTTCAAGTAAAAAGCGCCGTCCTTGAACCTTACCTGCCCATTGTAGGAGCTTGTGCTGTACAGCATTACCAGCCCAAAGCAAATGAGGAAAAATACAATCAGCAATAAGGTGTAGTCAAAATAGCGGATATTTTTTTGTCTTTTGCCAGTCCCTCGTTCTCTACCCATATCAGCACTCCTGACTTACATTTACTCTTCTAATGCCCTCGCCAGTTCCTTGAAAATTCTTCCCCGCTGTTCATAATTCTGGAACATCCCCCAGCTTGCGCATGCCGGGGACAGCAATACTGCATCGCCGCTCACTGCGCTGCCGTAGCAGATATCCACTGCCTCTTCCAAACTTTCCGCCAAGACGATATCCTCTCTGGGATACCCAAGCCGGACTGCCGTATCCCTTATTTTCTCCCTTGTAGCCCCTAGAAGGACAAGCTTCTTCACCTTCCCTCCAAAGGCATTAATCCATTCCTCATACTCCGAATCCTTGTCGTACCCCCCTCCAATCAGCAAGGTAGGCCATTCCATGGCGCGCACTGCTTGGATTGCCGCATCCGGGTTCGTCCCCTTTGAATCGTTGTAAAAACGGACGCCCCGCTTTGTAACCACATACTCTATTCTATGCTCCACGGCCTGAAACGTAACCAGAACTTCCTTTATTTTTTCAAATGGGACGCCTGCCGCCCTTGCCATGGCTGCCGCCGCCATCACGTTTTCATAATTATGTTTCCCAATGAGCTGAAGTTCCCGGACATTGCACACCCTCTGGGCCTTTCCCTCCCATGCCCAGAGGATGTCCCCATCCTTTAAGTACATGCCTTCCTGAAGCTCCCGCTGGCTGCTGAAAAAGATGGGCTTGGCCTTAATCCGGCCGGAAAACTCCCGCAGCCTCCCATCCTCATAATTTAAAATGCAGTACTGCCCCTCCCCTTGGTTGGCGGCAATCTGCTCTTTGGCCTTCTGGTAATTTTCCATGGTGTGGTGGCGGTTTAAATGGTCTGGGGTAATATTTAAGATTGCCGACACCTGCGGGCAGAACTGATGCACCGTTTCCAATTGGAAACTGCTGATTTCCGCCACTGTCACGGAATCCTCCGTAGTCCCTGCTGCCATGCTGGTGTAAGGGATCCCAATATTCCCCACCACCTTCACGTCAAACCCTGCGTGTTCCATAATCTCCCCAAGGAGGGCAGTGGTGGTGGTCTTGCCGTTGGTCCCGGTCACGGCCAGCACCCGGCCTTTCTCAAAGGCATAGGCCAGCTCGATTTCCCCCCAAATTTCCATGCCAAGCTCCCGCATCTGGGCGGCTAAAGGGATGTCTATGGGCACTCCCGGGCTGAATACGGCAATATCGTACCCTGCCAAAATTTCCTCCGGCAGTTCCCCCACCCTGATTTCCACCTGCCCAAGCAGCGGGGATTTTTCCCTGATTTTTTCTGCTTCAGCATCTTTATTGCCATCATACAAAAGGACTGCAAGCCCTTGGCCTACCAGAAGCTCTGCTGCCGCAATCCCACTAATCCCAGTCCCCACAACCAAAAATTTCTTTCCATCCAAGTTCAATGTTATCCCTCCTACAAGGCAAGGAGCCCAATGAGGCACAGAATGGCAGTCACAATGGAAAATACTGCCACCACCTTCGTTTCGGACCATCCGCCTAATTCAAAATGATGATGTATGGGCGCCATGCGGAAAATACGTTTCCCGCCTGTCTTTTTAAAATATGCTACCTGTATCATGACGGACAAAAGCTCCACCCAGTAAACCAATGCCACAATCAGGATGAAAATAGGCATATGGAGCACATAGGCGGTGGAGGCCACAAACCCTCCCAAGGCCAAGGAGCCCGTATCGCCCATAAACACGCTGGCAGGGTACACATTAAACAGCAAAAACCCCAGCAGCGCGCCGACAACCGCACAGGTCACAGGCTCAATGCCGCTTTCTGTCCCCACCGCAACTGCTGAGAAAAAGGTTGCAATCAGGACGGTCACGCTGGAGGCCAGCCCATCCAGCCCATCGGTAAAATTCGCCCCGTTGACTGTCCCAAGGATGGCAAGGAACATGACTGGGGCTGCCAGCCAGCCCAAATCTAGGTACATCCCTGTTCCAAACCCTCCGGTAAAGGGAATGAGCACCTTGGAGGCCCCTTCCGTGTACTGTGCCATATAGAAAATAAATACGCCTGTCACCACAACCTGCCCTGCCATTTTCTGCCATGGCAAAAGGCCGTCGGACCGCCGCAGCACCACCTTTAAGTAATCATCCAAGAACCCGATAATACCAAAGCCTACCGTTACAAACAAAATCGGCAGGATGCCCGGGTAGTCCTTCACATAAACCAATGAAGTCACGATAATGCCAGCCAGTATCATCAGCCCTCCCATGGTGGGCGTGCCGGCTTTCTTCAAATGGGATTTCAGTTCTTCCCGCTCTGTCTGCCCTACCTTAAGCCGCCGCAGAATCGGGATTACCACCGGCCCTAACAGTGCTGTGATTGCAAAAGCTATCAATACTGGAATTATCACTTTCTGTGCCATTTTTACACCTCTTTGTCCTTACGGCATACTGCCGTGCCTTTCTTATGGATATGATTGCTGCCTATGGTCCTGCCAGATGCTGTTTGCCAAATCCAGCCTTTGCCTTCCATCTTCTTCCTTGGATGCCGGAGTCCCTTTGCTGCCCTAAACTATTTGCCAAATCCAGCCTTTGCCTTCCATCTTCTTCCTTGGATGCCGGAGTCCCTTTGCTGCCCTAAAATTATTCCTGCGCTGGGTTCCCTTCCTGCCCTTCCCCTTCCTGCTCTGGGGCTGCCTGTTTCTCAATCCCCAGATACGGCAGGATATTGGAAAAAATTTCCTTTACCACAGGGGCTGCGATGGTCCCGCCATAATAAATGCCCTGCGGGTTATTGATAATTAAGAGGGCCAGCACCTGCGGGTCGTTGGCTGGGGCAAACCCTAGGAAAGAGGAAATATATTTATTTGCGCTCCGGGGCAGCGTCTGGGAAGTAGCCGTCTTTCCTCCAATGGAAAACCCTTCGATATAGGCACGCTTCCCGCTCCCTTCTGCTACAACCTTTTCCAGTACGCTGCGCAGGGTCTGGGAAGTTTCTGGGCTTACAATCCCTTCTTTTACCTCATACTGCAGGGTTTCTACCAGTTCCCCTTGGCTGTCCTTCACAGATACGCCAAAATGGGGCGTTACCCGGTTCCCGCCATTAATTAAGGAAGATACTGTTGTAGCAAGCTGGATGGGCGTCACTTGGAAGGACTGGCCGAAAGAAATGGTTGCCAGTTCCACAGGCCCTACATTCTCCTTTTTATGCATAATCGTGGCAGCCTCCCCCGGCAGGTCAATCCCTGTCCGGCTCAGCAGCCCGAACTGTTCAAAATACTTATACATGTTGTCAACCCCAAGGCGCAGCCCAAGCTCAATAAAAACGGGGTTACAGGAATTCATAATCCCTTGGGTAAAATCCTCGGAGCCGTGCCCTGTCCGCTTGTGGCAGTGGATGCGCCTGTCTTCCACCATTTTATACCCGGGGCAGAAGAAATGGTCGTTAAGGGACACTACCCCTTCCTCGAAAGAGGCCGCCGTAGTAATGGTCTTAAAGACTGAGCCCGGCTCATACGTATCATTGATACAGGGGTTCCGCCACATTTGGTTCAGCAAGTCCTGTTTCTTCTCTTCAGCTGTCTTGGCATTTTCCGGTTCCCCTTCCTCTTCTGCCCCTTCTGTTTGGCCTGCCATTGCAATTGTTTCGGTTGCTTCTGGCATTTGGGCAGCTTCGGTTCCTGCCTCTTCCACATCTTCTGGCTCTTGGAAGATATCTATAGCTTCTGTACCCTCCTCTTCCTGCGCCTCTGGCCCTTGGCTGGCTTCCCCTGCATCAATCAGCGTGAAGGGGTCGTTTAAGTCAAATTCCGGCACATTTACCATAGCAAGGATTTCCCCATTGCCAGGCCGCATGACAAGGACGGAAACACCGTCGGCGGATTTTGCCTCCATGACTTTCTTGGCTGCCTGCTCACAGTACATTTGGATATTGTAATCAAGGCTGATATGGAGGTTGTTCCCATCTACCGGTTCTTGGCGCCGCTCCCCTGCATTCTCAATTTCCACGCCCCTTGCGTCCGTGAGGGTGAGGATTTTGCCATTGGTGCCTTTTAAATAATCCTCATAGATGACTTCCAGCCCAATAATCCCTTGGTTGTCGCCCCCGGTAAAACCAAGGACCCGGGAGGCCAATGTGCCGTACGGGTAATAACGCTTATAGTCCTCGTCAACCTTGACGCCGGAAAGCCCATAATTGCGGATCCTGTCCCCAACCTCTTTGTCAACGTTGGACTTGACCCGCTCAATGGAGCTTACCTTTTCCACACGCTTGCGCACGGCCTCTTCGTCCATTTCCAGTTCCTTGGCTAAGACCCGGATAATTTCCTCCGGCTCTTTGATTTGGCTGTGGATAACGGAAATGGTGCAGACCGTGCGGTTGGTGGCAAGGACCGTCCCAGTGGCGTCAATGATTTTCCCCCGGGCTGCCTTAATGTCACGTTCCCTTTCATGCAAATCCTCTGCCTTCTCCCCGTAATATTCCGAGCACACGACCATCAGGTACACGAGCCTCCCTGCAAGGAAAGCAAGGATCAGCATGACGACAGTAAATACAATCAGTAATTTCCTCCGGTTAAATGTTTTATTCCGAAACATGCAATAACCTCTCTGCTGCAATTACTATAATCTATTACAGGCTGTGTCAGGTTATGTGCTGTTTTTGCAGCTTGCGCAACGCAGGCTTGTGAAATTGCTGTTCGGGCAGGGGTGGCCTTTTGCAGCTGCCATTCTGCCTGTTTCAATTAAGCATAGCCGTTACCCTTCAGGCTCCGGCGTTTCCCCGCCGCTAGGCATTGCATTTGGGATGCTGTCTGGAAGCCCTTCCTGCTCCCCAGTACCGCCTTGGGGGCTGCCGCCTTCTTGGGGCGTCCCGCCGGCCCCTTCCGGCTGCTGCCCGCCTGTGCCTTCTGGGGAACCACCTTCCTGCCCTTCTTGGGGCGTCCCGCCAGTCCCTTCTGGGGAGTTGCCTTCCTGCCCTTCTTGGGGCGTCCCGCCAGTCCCTTCCGGCTGGTCCCCGCCTGTGCCTTCTGGGGGATTGCCCTCCTGCCCTTCTTGGGGCTGCCCGCCTGCGCCTTCCGGCTGGTTCCCTTCCCCTTCTGGCTGGCCTTCTGTCCCCTGCTGGGCGCCCTCTGCACCTTCCTGTGGGTTTTCAGGATCCCCTTCCACTGCCTCATCCTGAAATACATTCAGATAGGGAAGGATTTCGGTAAAAATCTTCTTCGCCAAATCTGTGGCAAGGCCGCTGCCCTGCTGCTCCACCGGGACATTTGCCTCATCAATGACAACGTAGACTAAGACTTGGGGGTCTTCCACTGGGGCAAAACCGATAAAGGACACGACATATTTTTTATCATCCCTGTCCCCTTTCTGGGCAGTCCCAGTTTTCCCGCCCATGGAATAGCCTTCCACCTTCGCGCTCTTCCCTGTCCCTTCCGACACTACGCTGTAAAGGTACTTCTTTATGGTATCGCTGGTCTGGCTGGAAACGGTCTGCTTGAGCACGACAGGGTCCATGGACTGTACCGTATTCCCATTGTCATCTACGATTTTCTGCACCAGATGGGGCTGGTAATAGTACCCGCCGTTTATCAGCGAAGAAAAAGCAGACGCCATCTGTACCATAGTCACGTTAAAATTCTGCCCGAAGGAATTCGTTGCCAAGGAAGTGCCGTTGGTATTATCGGCCGTATAAATCAAGGTATCTGTCCTTGCTTCCCCCGGCAGGTCAATGTTGGTGCGCAGCCCAAAATTAAAGATATTCTGGTACTTATAGAAATCTTCTTTCCCAATCTCCCGCGCCATAGCCATCATGGCGTCGTTGCAGGAATTCATCAGGGACTGTTCCGGCGTCAAGGGCCCGTGGCCGGAACGCTGGACACAACGGATATCATGCCCTTCAATCTGCTCTACCCCGTCGCAGTCGTACCATTCCCGGATATTCCCGGTTTCCATGGCAGTGGCTACCGTAAAGGGCTTTGCGGTGGAACCCGGTTCATACGTATAGGTAATGCAGTAATTCTGCCAGATTTGGTTTAACTTCTCCAAGGTTTCTTTTTCGCTGAAGGACTGGATTTCCTCTTGGGAATAATACTTTGACAAATCCCTTGGGTTATTTAAGTCGTACACAAGGCTGTCAGACATGCCAAGGATTTCCCCATTCTGTGGGTTCATCACAACAACCCCTGTCTGCTGGCTCCCCGGCCCTTCCGTCACCTCGTTCCGGTGCTCCTCCTGAAATTCCGCAATCTTCTGCTCAATCATCTTTTGGATATTAAGGTCTAAGGTGGAAACCAAAGTCCATCCATTCACAGGCTCTTTAATTGTTTTTTCAAAACTACTGTCAGAATAGTTCAAGAACCCATATTGGCGCCCGTTGATCCCGTTTAAAACGTCATTATAATAGTCCTCCAGCCCGCCAATCCCTTCATTCCCAGATGTGGTAAACCCAATCACCTTACTTGCCACGGTATTGTAGGGGTATTCCCTCTGGTATTCTTTTTCAAACCACACCCCCTGCACATTGGGGTGCACCTTTTTTCCCTTATTCTTCCCTTTGCCGTATACCTCTTCCATCAGGTCTTGGAACTCTTTGATTTCCTCATAATGGAGTTTTTTCCGCAAAACAAAATAACGACTGTCTGGTTTCTCCTTCAGGGCAGCCATTACCTCTTCTTCCGTAACATCTGGGAAACACTGCAGCAGCGCGGCTACCGTAGGTTCCACATATTTCTTCACTTTTTTCTTCGTTTCGCTGTTATAAAATTCTTCGTTGATGACCTTGCAGTCCAAGACCACATTGTATACGTCTACGCTGCTGGCTAAGATGGTGCCCTTGCGGTCTAAGATTTCCCCTCTTTGGTAGGGGATGCTCTGGCTTTCGTATCCCTGCTGGCTTAAGACCTGTTTTTGGTAATCCTCGCCTTTTACCTGCTCAATGTAAAACAGCCTGCCTACCAGCCCGCCCAGCA
The DNA here is from genome assembly GCA_910580195.1 of uncultured Lachnospiraceae bacterium. GTDB lineage: Bacteria > Bacillota > Clostridia > Lachnospirales > Lachnospiraceae > Petralouisia. The sequence goes on along the minus strand of CAJTWA010000039.1, from coordinate 18,006 downwards.
TGGCCACTACCATGGTAAACATAATCAGGAGCTTTTTCTTCATCCTTCTGGAAAACTTTGCAGGCTCCTTCTTTTTTCTCCTAGGTCTTCTCTTTCTTTCTGCCAATCGTCCTACCTTCTTTATTTCTCTGGAATATCCTGATATTGGTTCATGTAATCGCTGCTGTCTATCTCAAAATACTGAATCTGGCCTTTCCCCGGATATACCATCCCCAGTTCCCCCATGGCTTTCTGGCGGATTTCATCTAAATTGATGGAAGTGTCAATCCGCTGCTGCTCGGCATCGTTGCTGGTCTTTAAGTCCAGCACCTCGCTCTTTAAGGAGGCCACGTGCTTCATCCGGCCAGTCAGTTCTGCCCGCAGCATCAGGTAGACCCCTGACACAGCCACCATCACGGCGGTAGCAAGGACTAAGAACATCACATACCCCGGGCTCATCTGCATGGCCTTCTCTTGGTTCCTCCTTGCCGCTGCCCGGACCGCCCGTTTCCGCTCCCGATGCTCCCGTTCCCGCTTCTGCTTCTCCACCAGCTCCCTGTGGGTTTCCTCGCTGCGCCGGCTGGGGTTTGGCTGCAGCTTGCGCACCGTGTTCCCATCTATATAATTTACAGTTTTTTCCTTATGTGGTGCATTTCCCTGCTGTCGCACTGCATTCACTCCTATCCTGATAATTTGCCCCTTTCAAAAACCCGAAGCTTCGCACTTTTGGCACGTGGGTTTTCTTCCATTTCTTCCTCTGAGGGCAGGACAGGTTTCCGAGTCACCGCCTTCCCAAGAGAGGTTTTCCCGCAAATGCACACTGGGAAATCCTTTGGGCAGGTGCATGGATTCTCACAATCTTTGAATATATTTTTCACAATTCTGTCTTCCAAGGAATGGAAAGTAATCACGCATATCCTGCCTTCTGGCTTCAGCATGCCTATCATGTCCTTAAGGGAGCCCTTAAGCGCATCCAATTCCCCATTCAGTTCAATCCGGATTGCCTGAAAGGTACGTTTTGCCGGATGGCCTCCATTCATCCGTACCTTCGCTGGGATAGCTGCCTTGATGAGTTCTGTCAGTTCCCCTGCTGTCCCAATTTCCTTCTGTCCCCTTGCAGCCACGATATGCTTCGCTATATTCTTGGCAAATTTATCTTCCCCATAATCGCGGATTACCCGGTACAGTTCCATCTCGCTATAGGTGTTCACCAAATCCTTCGCGGTAAATTCCTGCCTGTCATCCATCCGCATATCCAACGGGGCATCCCCATCCCGGTACGTAAAGCCCCGTTTTGGGTCATCCAACTGATAAGAGGAAACTCCTAAATCCAGCACAATGCCATCTACTTGGCAAATCCCATACCCTTCCAATACCTGCCGCATCTGGCTGAAATTGCTCCTTGCAATGGATACCCGGCTCCCAAACCCTGACAGTTTCCTTGCCGCTGCTTCAATGGCATCCCCGTCTTGGTCAATCCCAATGAACCTGCCGCTGCTGGAAAGCCGCCTGCATACCTCATAGGCATGGCCGCCGCCCCCTAAGGTCCCGTCTACGTAAATCCCGTCTGGGCGGATATTCAGGTATTTGGTTGTTTCTTCCAAGAGTACGGATTTGTGCTTAAATTCCATGTAGTCCCTTCCCGTCCTATCTAAAACTGTAAGCCCGAGGCTGCCCATCCCCGATCCAAGCAGGGTCCGGGGCCTGGCATTGCTTATCCACCTAAAACACAGATTGAACATCTGCCTGTCCCAACGTGCGCCAGAAAACATTACAGGTACGCGCTGGCGTTGTTCCCGTATCTTAAATCATCAGCCCAAGGCCTGCCATATGCTCCGCGATTTCTTCCACGTCGTCATATTCGTTGGCCTCCTGCCATCTGTCTTTGCTCCAGATTTCAATATGGTTCAAGACGCCTGCCAAAACAGCCTCTTTCTCAATCCCGGCAAATTCCCTTAAGGTTGCCGGGAGCAGTACCCGCCCCTGCTTGTCCACCTCGCAGGCTGCTGCGCCTGCAAAAAAGAACCTTGCAAATTTGCGGGCCTCCTTGGAGAACTGTGACACTTCCCGGTACTTTGCCTCAATGAGCCCCCATTCTTCACGGGGATACACAAATAAGCATCCATCCAGCCCCTTTGTCACAACAAATTCGTCGCCCAGTGCTTCCCTGAACTTTGCGGGGACTATCAGCCTGCCTTTTGTGTCAACGGTATGGTTGTATTCACCCATGAACATAGACATCACCTTCAGCCGGGCAGCGAAGCAGTTGAGGATAGGCGGACATTTTCCATCCGCCACCATTTTTTACCACTTTTATACCACTTTTCTCCACTTTTATACCATTCTATCCCATCACAGGGAAAAATGCAATAGAAAATTTCAGAAACAAAAAAAGGCTGCCCCAGAAAGGCCTAAATTACAAGGGCTCCTGCTTAAAAATAGTTTCTTCGGAATCCTGTATTTTCATGCCTTCCTGTAGCTGCCTTATTCTGCCAGCGGGAGAATCCCCGCATCCGTACCCCTGCCGGTACATGTTCCCTTATAATCCAAAAATGGGCCGCCTGCTGCAAGCAGCGGGGTATATTACCCCGGCGGTTAAATATCATCCGTAAAAGGATTAACTGTCTGCCAGCTGTATCATTTTTTCCATATCGGAAATCAATTCCCTTGAGTATTCCTCTGCTTCTTTGCAGATGCGCCCTGCCTTCTGGTAATCCTCGTCAAATAATGCTTGGATGGCTTCGCGGCCAAATTCATGGAATTTCCGGTGCTTTTCCCCAAGCCCATCCCAGATTTGGCGGACGCCCGGGATGTTTGGCGTAATGGAATAGTAGAAATGCCCAAAGCCGCATTTGGAGGAATCCAGCTGGAGGGGCACAATCACCCGCTCCTGCACCATTTTCTCCAGATTGCCAATCCAGTTCCGGTGGGCAATGATGGCGCTCTGCACATATTTGATAAATTCCCGGTTCTTCAGGTGGTAAAAAGCATCCTTCGACATATCCCCCATCTGCTTTACGGCTGCGTCCAGCGTGCTTTCTATCTCCACTACCGGCTCCGTGGCCTTCATCAGTTCATTGCCAATCTCCCGCATGAACTCTGTGCTGCTCCTTAGCTGGTTTTCCATCTCAGCCATGGTGCTGCTGATTTCTTGGCTGACTGCCGCAAGGGAGGTGACGGATTCGCTGACTTGGGATACGTGCTTCTGGTTCTCGTCGTTCAGTTCCCATACATTCCCGATTTTCCCAGTCATGGTCCCAAGGGCTTCTATGGTATTGGTGGTGCTCCCGGCGCTCTTCTGGGATGCGCTCTTGATGCTCTCCACAAATTCCCCCATGTCCCCGGTCAGCTTCTGGGTCTGCTCTGCCAAGCCGCGGATCTCATCTGCTACCACCGCAAAGCCCCTCCCGGCCTTCCCGGCCCTTGCTGCCTCAATGGACGCATTGAGGGCAAGAAGGTTGGTCTGCATAGAAATGGAGTCAATCCCTGCGATGACTTCATTCATATTGTTGATGACGTCTAAAAGCTCATCCATGTCCTTGCGCATTTCCTTGGACACTTCAATGGCTTGGTTGGAAAGATCGCGGATGGAAGTAAGCTCTTCCTGCCCTTTCCCAATCTTTTGGTGCACCTCTTCGGTATCTTCGGATACCCGGATGATTGTATTGGTAAGCTGCTCTAGGGAATTATTCCCTTCCACCTCCGAGTGGTCGCCGCTGGCCCCGAAAATCACCTCGGTAGCCTTTGCCACATTGTGGGATATCTCAAGGATCTTGTCTGTTTCATGCTGCACGGTCAAATCAAGGGAGCTGATTTGCATGACTGCCTTAAAGTTCTTCTCAAGAACCTCTGCAAACTGGTCCCTGCCTTCTGCAAGCCGCTGATACATTTCTCTTAATTCTGGTTCACCGGAATAATCAGCATCCTGCAGTTCTGAAACTGATTTCACCAGCTTTCTTGTTCTTCCAATTCCCATGGTTCTGCCCTCATTTTCTACTTAGTCTATAGTTCTGTTTTTTCATATTCTATCATATGTAGCTGCTTTTTTCAATTGCATGTTTCTTTCTTCGGAACAAAGGTGTCTTTTGCGCTTTCTGGCCGCAGGCCTTTTCCTGATTTTGGCAGCAGAAAAGGCTGGATTCCTCCAGCCTTTCCTGTCCTTCTTTTCGTTTCCCCTTTTGTCCCTTAATTCAACCGTGTTGAACTTTCTCTCGGCATTGGATGTAGGCTTCGATAAGTTTATCCATCCGGACGCTCACCCGGCGGCATTCCGGGGTCCTCACGCCCTTCCCTGCCAAAACAGCTACATCCAATTCCTCCCGTACAGTTTCAATCTCTCTTTGTAACTCTGACAAACGGTTCATCTTATAGCTCCTTTTCCCCCTCCGCAATTATTTTATGCCCAAAACGGAAAAAAAGCAAACGAAAACCGCCATTTTTTTACAGGACATTTCGACATGAAATTCTTTGATTCGACAACGCCCGGGTTCCCTAGCTAGCAGCCGGGAGGGCCTCATAGCCGGAATCCCCGTTAATCAGCCGGATTACGGCTGCTACCACCTGATGGCAGAGTGTCACAATATGGCGGCAGTCGCCTTCGACAGAATTCTTCAATTTCACGTATGTTTCGTGCGCTTTCTGGATAAACTTACAAATATCCTCCGCACTGTTTAAATTCTGCACCGAGGCGCTGATGGCTGCGCTGTTGCGCTCGGCCTCGCCGCTCCTTATATATTGTTTGAGGCTTTTTTTCAGGTGCTCTTCGTATACGCAGTGGTCTTTTAGTGTCCCCGTATAATGGGCGTTATGGGGAAAGGTAAAATAATCTGCGATATAGTGGATCACTTCCCCAAGGCTGCGGTAAAAAACCCGCATATTAATCTGGGAATTCTGCTGCCTTGCCACGATTTCCTCCAGTTCCTGCTGGACTTTCGGGAACGTCCCTTCCATTTCATGCTTGACTGTTATGAATGACGGCTTGCAGTCCGGCAGGATGCTGCCAAGGTAAAATGCTTTCCGATGCTTGACCAGTTCCTGTTCCGCTAAGCTGTCTACGATATATTTTGCCAAAGATATATGGGATTTCTTCCTCAATGCCATTTTCCTCCATGTACGATACTTTTCTTTTGCAGGCTCCCCTGCCTTTGCCTGTACGTACAATTCACCGGAAATGCAAGAACAGGAAGCAGGACCTGCTGCTAAATACTTCTTGTGTATTTACGCTCCAGATTCATTCTACTTCCTGTTGCTTCATATTACAAGTATTTTTTTAAGATTTCATAAAATTTCCGTCGGATTTTGTCACTTCATGGAAAATGGCAACTGGCTTACTTGCAGTGGCAGTCAAAGCTTGCACATTCCGTTTCCCCGCAAGTACATGCATTGCTGCCGCCTATGCCGATTTCCTTGGCGCTGCACTTGCAGTCCTCGTTGAAATCACAGTTAGTTGCCTGGCACCTTACGCTGACCTCCTTGCTGGGGCTGCCTACGACAGCGTTCATCATGCTGCCTGTCCGTTCCCGGAAGCTCTCACAGCAGGTTTCGTTCGGCTTTGCGGCGTCGCGGCCGCCGATGGTGATGTCGCCTTTGGAACAGAGGTGGTTATCGTTGTACATGCAGTTGTTTGCTGAACATTTTAACTGTGTCATTCTAAATCTCCTTTCTTACCGCAACAAATATAATGTGGATGCCCTGCCTTGGGAGGCTTGGCGTCTGCGGTATTAGTATGGGGAGATTTTTTGGGGCTTATGCATGGGGGAAGGGAACTATTTTTCCAATAAATGGAAAAAAGCTGTGCTTCCCTGCATCAACTGGGCGGCGTTATATATAGAAGGAATGGGGGCTTTGGGGGCGGATGGCAATTTTGGGTGGCTCTTTCCTGCACAAGCTGGGCAAGGCTTGCCTTATTTTTGCTGCTGCGCGGCGGGTTCTTCTTTGCGGATTTCCTTGGTGCGGATTTCTTCGGAAATCTGCTGGATGAAGTCAGGAAGGGGCTTTACGCCTTCGTCCCCGGCGAAGCGGCTACGGACGGATACGGTGTTATCGGCTTCTTCCTGCTGGCCTACCACTAGCATGTAGGGGACTTTTTCTAGGCGGCTTTCGCGGATTTTGTAGCCGATTTTTTCGGAACGGCTGTCTACCGTGCAGAGGATGTTGTTTGCCTTTAATTCTTTTGCTACCCCGTTGGCGTAAGCCTCGTATTTGTCGGAAATGGGAAGGACCCTGACTTGCTCTGGGCAGAGCCATGTGGGGAATTTCCCGGCATATTTTTCAATGAGCCATGCAAGGGTGCGCTCGTAGCAGCCCATGGAGGTCCGGTGGATGATGTAGGGGCGGACCTTTTCCCCGTTCTGGCCGATGTAGTACATGTCAAACTGCTCCGCCAGCAATGCATCCCACTGAATGGTAATCATGGTGTCTTCCTTGCCGTAGACGTTCTTTGCGTTAATGTCGATTTTGGGGCCGTAAAATGCTGCCTCCCCTTCCTCTTCGGTATATTCTATGCCGAGCTCTTCCATAATATCACGCATATGCTGCTGGGTTTCTTCCCAGACTTCTGGTTCGCCGATGTATTTTTCCCGGTTGTTTGGATCCCATTTGGAAAGATGGTAGGTCACGTCCTCCTCTACCCCCAGCACCGATAGGCAGTGCTTTGCCAGCGCAATGCAGCCTTTGAATTCCTCTACCATCTGGTCGGGCCTTACGATTAAATGCCCCTCGGAAATGGTAAACTGGCGGACGCGGGTCAGGCCGTGCATTTCCCCGGAATCCTCGTTGCGGAACAAGGTGGATGTTTCGCCGTAACGCAGGGGCAGGTCCCGGTAGGAGTGCTGGTCTGCTTTGTATACATAATACTGGAAGGGGCAGGTCATGGGGCGCAAGGCCATGATTTCTTTATCCTTCTCCTCATCCCCCAGCACAAACATGCCGTCGGTGTAGTGATCCCAGTGGCCGGATATTTTATATAAGTCGGATTTTGCCATCAGCGGGGTCTTGGTGCGGATATAGCCCCACTCATTGTCCTCTAAGTCCTCAATCCACCGCTGCATGGTCTGGATGATTTTTGCCCCCTTTGGCATCAGGAGGGGCAGGCCCTGCCCAATCACGTCCACGGTGGTAAATAATTTCATTTCCCGGCCCAGCTTATTGTGGTCCCGTTTCTTAATGTCTTCCAAATGCTCCAAATAAGCGTTCAGCTCGTCTTTTGTGGCAAAGGCGGTGCCGTAAATCCGCTGGAGCTGCGCCTTACCAGAATCCCCCCGCCAATATGCCATGGAGGAGGAAATGAGCTTAAAGGCCTTGATGGGCTTTGTGCTCATCAGGTGGGGGCCTGCGCACAAGTCAGTAAACCCATCCCCCTGCTTATAAAAGGAAATTTCTGCATCCTCAGGCAAATCTTCAATCAGCTCCACCTTGTAGGGCTCTTCTTTTTCCTTCATGAACTGGATGGCTTCTGCCCTTGGGAGGGTGAATTTTTCCAGCCGGTTCCCCTGCTTGATGATTTTCTTCATCTCTTTTTCTAAATTGTCCAAGTCTTCCCTTGAAAATGGCTCGGCCTCAAAGTCATAGTAAAACCCTTCGTCTATGGAAGGCCCGATTGCCAGCTTTGCGTTTGGGAATAAATGTTTTACTGCTTCTGCAAGGACATGGGAGCAGGTGTGGCGGACGGTGCGTATGCCTTCTGGGTCTTTCTGGGTTAAAATACTAAGCCCGCAGTCCCTGTCAAGGACTGTCCGCAAATCCATGGGCTCCCCGTCCACTTCCCCAGCGCAGGCCATCCTTGCCAGCCCTTCGCTGATGTCGTTTGCAATGTCATATATGCTCTTTGGTTCGCTGTATTCTTTTACGGAACCGTCTTTTAATGTGATTTTCATGCAATTTTCCATTCCTTTCGTTTTATTCTGGCAGCCCGGTTCTTGAAATCTTTAATGAAAGGATAGCTCATCATCCCCAATTTCTAAATCCCCTGCACCGTCAATGCCATCCATCTCTTCCATGTCGTCCCAATCGTCCATTTCCTCTAACTCATCCCACCGGCCATGTTCATTGCCGTAGCTTTTGGGGCCGTTGTTGGAGCCGATGACGGTATGCCTTGTGCGCTTGGGGGCAAAGAGGAACCCTAGGACCACCCCGCCTAAGAGGCTTACGGCGATTGTAAGTGTATATTCCCTCCTTGTCAGTTCTACGGTATCTGCCAAATGTTCCATCCATTCTTTTACTTTACACATAATAAACACCATTCCTTTCGTTACGTTTTGCTTTGTTCCGGCAAAGACAGAAAAAATCCCATGCAATACGTTCTGTACTGCATGGGACGTAAAATACGCGGTTCCACCCTGCTTGCCTTATGGGTCCCAACGGGACATAAGGCCTCTCATTCTGACGGTAACGGGGTCACCGGGCTTTTTGCCGCTCTCAGGGTGGTCTTCGGCTGGTTCCTGCCGGGCCGTTTCCAGCGCCCGGGTAAGGCTGGCTTACCCTTTGACGGCCCTCTCTGCTTGTTCCCGGATGGGAACCCGGCGCTTTGCAGCTTACTCTTCCTGTCATCGCTTTTTCTGTATCTTGCTTTCTTTACTATAATCCATTTTGGGCGGCCTGTAAAGAGGGTATTTTATTTTTCCGCCAAATTGGCAGATTATCCCGCCGCCTACGCAGGAACATAGGATGCCATCCCGCGCTTTGCAAATCAGGACTTTCTCCCTGCCGCCTACAGAGGAACATAGGATGCCATCCCGCGCTTTGCAAATCAGGGCTTTCTCCCTGCCGCCTGCATCGGAAACATGCGATAGCTTCCTGAATTACTTGGCAATCTTCACTTTTCTGCCCTGCCCTTTGTTTTTGAACAGTTTTTTATAAGCAGCCACTTTCTTTGCCGGAACTTTTATTTTTGCCGTAGGCTTAATCCCTTTGAGGACATTCCTGCCGACTTTTTTCAGTTTCGTGGACTTTATGGTTATCGTTCCTAGTTTCTTGCAGTTTTTAAATGCATTTCCACTGATTTCAATGATGCCTTTGCCAAGGGTTGCCTTGCTGAGTTTTGCACAGCCTTCAAATGCAGATACGCCAATGGCCTTCACATTGTCCCCGATGGATACACTGGTTATTTTCGTTTTCTTGAAAGCGTTTTTAGCGACAGATGTCACTTTAAATACCTTTCCGCCGATTTTTACTGTCTTGGGGATTGCCACCCTGACAGCCTTACTGCTACTTAAACCAGAAAATGCCACTTCTGAAGTTCCTGTAATCTGGTACCTGTACTTACCAGCGGTGAAGCGGCTGCCCTTTCTGGCAGCAATAGAAAATTTCTTCGTTACAGTCCCTGTATAATGGCCTTTTCCTGTTATGATGACGGATGCCGTTCCAATATTCACGTTGTTCCTGTATTTTACGGCATAATCTGTGTCTGGATTTAAAATCCGTTGTCCCAGTTTTACCGTTTTTACTGTAGGCTTTTGTGCTTTTCCAGTATAATTGCAGGTTCCCTTAGAAATCGTAACCACTGCCTTGCTTATGTTTTCCGCTGCACCGTCAGCTGGCTGGAGCTTCGGGATAGCTTTTGTGTAGGAATACCCACATCTGATACAGGTATATGTCCTGACGCCTTCCTCTGAAGCCGTGGGTTTCTTCGTCACCTTGCTGGCATACTTATGGCCGGCGGCTTCCGTTACCTCTCCTTCCGACAGCTTTTCTCCGCAGTCCTTACAGTAGGTATCTCCAGTATAGCCGTTTTCCAAGCAGGATGCTTGTTTCATGCCCCTAACCTCTTTATCCGTGTGAAGGCAGTCACCAACAGCCTTTGTCCGAAAGACTGCACCCTCGCTTGCTTCACCCGCTTTCATATAATCATGCGAGCCATACCGGATATAAAATGTATACGCCTGATCCGGCTCAAGGTTCCTAAATACATTAGACTCCTGCCAGTTTTCTAAATCCATGGAATATTCACACCACCATCCTCCGTCTACTAACGCTATTTCATTACAAGTGGCATATTCCAGCTGAGGAGCATCCGCTTTTTCATGTTTCTTATATACGCTAACAATGCATTGCGTTTCTTTCCCGCTGCCGTCCAAAGCCTTAACCGTTATAACAGCCTTTCCTTCACGAACTGCTTTCACTTGTCCTTTTTCTACATCTACGCATGTCGAATTTGAAGACCACTCCAACTCTTTGCATGTGATATTGGCTGGGCTGTATAAAGGCTCTAACTTAATGACATCCCCTTTGGTAAGATCAATTTCTGTTTTATCAAACCAAAGCTTTCTGGTATAAACGGGTTCCACCACATTAATATTACAAACAGCAGTAACATTTGGATTAGAGAGCGTATATGCGGTAAGGGATGTTCTTCCAACCGCTTTCCCTATTATCCTTGCGATACCAGCATACCAAAGTTCAATGATATTTTCATCATAATCATTCTTAAAATGCGCCCATTCCCTTGTTTCTTCAGGAAGCACATTGGATTCCAAATGAAATGTCTGACCAACTCCTATAGTAGCTTCCGTTGTACTGAGTTCTAATGCTGTTGCTCTTGGCCTAACAGTAATATTGATGTGTTGGGTATGTCCGCCATCCTCAGATGTTGCTGTAAAGACCGCTTTCCCTTCTTTTTTGGCAATAATCCTGCATACACCTCCCCCAAGATTCTCTGGTTCCGCAATATCCAAGTCAGAGGAAGTCCATATCACAGTCTTATTTGTTGCATTCTCAGGTACAAAATCCACATCACAGGTAATATCATCAGTGCCTACGAGCGGAAAATAACCGCTTGTATCAATAGTGAGCTTTTCAATTGGTACGGGATCGCCCAGCAAAAACATATGAACTTCATAGGAAATCGGCGTTTGAATCCCTGTTATCTCTACTTTGTATTGATCTCCATCTGAATAATCAATATTACGCGGAAAAAATATCACACATGTGCTGCCAAAACTTTTATCCAGCCGAAAATTTCCTGATTCCCGATTATAATTCCATGTTCTGCCCGTTTTCATATCTGTCAATTCCACATTTACTGCCATCTCGTCTACCGTTTCAGGCACAATTACCGTCCATGCATACCCTGCCCCAAAATATTCCAAAGGCTGGTTCTGTCCCGGATAAGATATCACTTTATCTTCTATAAGACTTGAACCAACAAAAGTGGCAGAATAATAGCCGCCTGTCTCAGATTGAGCCATCCCAAATCCAGTTTCTACATTAGAATAGTCCAGAAGCTGGCGTCTATGCCCAAAACTAGAATCTCCGTTTGACTCCAGCATATGCCCACGAATCGTATTATTCAATACATTGCCCCGTGATGACAGATTGGAATTGAAAACGCCAAAAATCGCCTGACTATACATTTCATCATCCATCCCCTCCGGCTGCTCTGCCTGATGGTCTAATTTTTTGTTGATTGCACACACTAAAGCGGCTGCCTGTGCATAACTTTGTAGCTCATCGCTAATAGAAGCCTCGGGGACACCTGCAATATACCGATAAAGATTCAGCATGTTCAAGGCATCTTGCTTTGTTTCCTCTGTCAGTTCCCCTAACGCATAGGGCTTTGCCACTGATGGCTCTGTAACAAATTCCGCCTCCATATTCTTGATTGGATGGCTCTTGTAATACTCCCTGATTTCCTCTTGGGTATGGTATTCCGCATCCAGCCCAACATATGTATCTGCCTGCATTTCCTCTGCCTGCACATGTGCTGCTGGATAAGGGGCATAGCCCGCCGCCATGCATATTGCAAGCAAGGCTGCCATGATTCGTTTCTTCATTTCCATTTCCCTCCTCCGTTCTTTATTTCACCTTCACGGATTTTACTGCTGAATAAGGCGATACAACCGTCATTCCCTTCACTTTCTTATATGCGGCAACTTTATAATAATACTTCTTGCCAGATTTCAGCTTCTGATTCTTCCAAGAAAGGGCGGAGGCTCTCTTCAGCGTCTGTACTTTCTTGAACCCGCCCTTTTTGGATGTGCTGCGGTACACATAATAGCCAGTTGCCCCAGATACCTTTTTCCATTTCACTACCGCTGATTTTTTCCCTGCTTTCACAGAGGAAATCTTGGGTGCAGAAGGCGCTTTTGTATAGTCTGCCAATAGGGTGTACCTGCATCCTTCAGGCGCCGACCAAGAACTGCTTGGCTCTATTTTTATGTAGTAGGTTCCTTTTTTTACATCAAATGAAACAGAATCTGTTGTTTTTACACCTTGCACTTTAGCTACTTCTTTCGATTTCTTGTCATAAACGGAAACATTCCAGCCCTGCCCAATGCTGCCAGATGGGTTGGACTTATTGGAGCTGAACCTGACTTTCACTTTCCCGGAGGCTTGTATGCCCAATTTGAAATAATCCCCATCATTGCTTGTTTCGGTAATACCGTTATATGTTTTACCTGCTTTGATGGGAATCGCTGCTTTCTTTGTCCCATTTGGCTCTGATTCCCAAGATGCGGCAGTTTTCTGTGTAACTTTTAAGTCATATACACAGTCCAATGGGCAGCCATATTGGCTGTGGGAAAAAACCTGCACATAGAATACCTTTCCTGGCTTCGCATAGGGAAGGATGATGCTGTTCCAATTGTTCTCTATCTTAGACCCAGAAGTAATTACTTCCCCATTCCCATCCAGCACATTCACATCCCATCCCTGGCCTACGTTATTGTTGTCCGCTGGATTATGCGCAAGGCTGACCTGAAAATATCCATGGACTGTTGTTGTAAATTTGAAATAATCCTCGTCACTTGCTTTTACTGTAATCCCATGGTATACTTTGCCCGTCCTAATGGTGTCTGCATCAGCGATTGTTTCATTTGGCTCCGATTCCCATTCTTCCGATGCCGTCTGCTTCACTGTTAAATCATAAACGCAGTCCAATGGACAGCCATATTGGTCGTGGGAAAAAACCTGCACATAGAACGTCTTGCCCGGCTCTGCATAGGGAATGATGATGCTTGTCCAATTTTTCCCTATTCTAGACCCAGAGGTAATCACTTCTCCATCCCCATCCAGCACATTCACATCCCATCCCTGGCCTACGTTATTGCTGTCCGCTAGATTATGCGTAAGGCTGACCTGAAAATATCCATGGACTGTTGTTGTAAATTTGAAATAATCCTCGTCACTTGCTTTTACTGTAATCCCATGGTATACTTTGCCCGTCCTAATGGTGTCTGCATCAGCGATTGTTTCATTTGGCTCCGATTCCCATTCTTCCGATGCCGTCTGCTTCACTGTTAAATCATAAACGCAGTCCAATGGACAGCCATATTGGTCGTGGGAAAAAACCTGCACATAGAACGTCTTGCCCGGCTCTGCATAAGGAATAATGATGCTTGTCCAATTTTTCTCTATTCTAGATTTAGAAGTAATGACATTGCCATTGCCATCCAGCACATTCACATCCCATCCTTCGTTTACTTCATTGCCGTCTTCTTCATTATGCTTCAAATGCACCTGAAAATATCCATGTTCTGTAGCTGTAAACCGAAAGAAATCTTCATCATCCCAACTGGCAGTAGTTTCCGAATAAACAGTATCCAGTTCTATAACTTTGGCGCTTGCCATTGTGCCGCCTGCATCTGCCCCCTCTGCATGTGCCAAAGTTCCCTGCCCTGACAGGAAATACGCCAAAGCAATTGCTAGAAATGCTGCCAGAAACGGGATTGGTTTTCTGATATGTTTCCTCATTTTCTTTTCCTCCTCGTAATCTTTGTATTTTTCTTGAAATCCTTACTTTTTCATTGCTTACTATTTTAGAATCTTTACTTTTCTGCCCTGCCCTTTGTTTTTAAACAGTTTCTTATAAGCGGGGAGTTTCTTTGCGGGAACCTTAATCTTTGCTGTAGGCTTGATCCCTTTGAGGGCATTTCTGCCGACTTTTTTTAGTTTCGTGGACTTTATGGTTACCGTTCCCAGTTTCTTGCAGTTAGTAAATGCATTTCCACTGATTTCAATGATGCCTTTGCCGAGGGTTGCCTTGCCAAGCTTTGTACAGCCTTCAAATGCAGATGTGCCAATCATTTTTACATTGTCCCCAATTTCAATGCTTGTAATTTTTTTATTTCCCTTGAACGCACGGCTGGCAATGGCAGTTACCTTGAAAGCCTTTCCGCCAATTTTCACAGTTTTGGGAATTTTTATTTTTGTAACTTTATTGTTCTTTGCCCCTGCAGCTGACACTGTGGATGTGCCTGTCACTTTATACTGACAGGAGCCTACTTTATGGGATGTGCCCTTCTTTACCGTAATGGTGAAGTTCTTTGCCACTGCCCCTTTGTAGTTTCCCTTTCCTGTCACTGTTACTTTCGCTGTCCCTGCATTGATGTTATTGGTATAAGCAACGGTATAATCCGTCCCTTCTTTTAAGGTTACAGCCCCATCCTTTACTGTGGCTGTTGGTTTTTTAACTTTTCCGTCGTAAGCATAAGATGACTTGCTTAATGTTACCTTACACTGGGAAATTTCCTTTATTCCCTGCCCTTGGGCTGCCTTTGTAATTGTAAATTCCTTTGTCACTGTCCCAGTGTAATTTCCTTTTCCTGTAACTGTTGCCTTTGCGGTCCCTACATTGATGTTATTGCTGTAGGTGACTGTATAATCTGTCCCTTCTTTTAAGGCAGTAGTTCCATCTTTCACTGTGACTGTTGGGGTCTTGGCTGTTCCGTCGTAGATATAGGAAGAGTTGTTTAGCATTACAGTGCATTGGGACAGGGCTTTTCTTTCCTGCTCTGGCGGGGTAGCATTTGTAATTGTAAATTCTTTTGTCACTACCCCAGTATAATATCCTTTCCCTGTGATTGTAACCTTTGCGGTTCCTACATTGATGTTATTGCTATAAGTAACTGTATAATCTGTCCCCTCTTTTAAGGCAGCAGTGCCGTCTTTGACTGTGGCCATCGGTTTCTTTGCTGTTCCATCATAGATATAAGAATTCTGGCTCAGGGCCACATTATTGCTGGAAATTGTTTTCCTTTCAAATGGATTTAATGCTGCCCCAGTAGATGAAAATTTGATGTTATTTACCTTTGCATAAATCTCAGCATAAGAACCTGTTTTTCCATAGATTACCAATTCTTCACTGCACTCTTGAAATGCCCCTGCCCCTATAATTTCCACGCTTTCTGGTATAGTTACTTCTTTCAGGTTACTGCACTGCCAAAAAGCACATTCCCCAATATCCGCCACTCCTTCTGGAATGTTAATCTTCTCCAAGCCCATGCGCTTATGAAATGCATATCCCCCGATACTCGCCAGACCCTCTGGCATAATGGTATTTTGGCAGCCTGCTATAAGCGTATTACTTCCTGTTTCAATCACTGCATTGCAATCCTCCCGGCTATCATACACCGGGTTTCCTTCTTCTACCATAACGCTTGCTAAGCTGCTGCATCCATAACATATACTTGTTCCGATATTTGTTACTCTTTTGGGGATGCTGATTTCCGTCAGTCCGCTACAGCCGGAAAATGCCCAATCCCCGATGTTTGTCACATTGCCCGGAATACCTATCTCCGTCAAGCTAACACAATTCTTAAATGTACACGTCCCGATACTCGTCACTCCTTCTGGAATTACTATTGCCTCAAGGCTCTTGCAATCCTCGAAGGCCCAATTTCCTATTTCTGTCACGCTAGCCGGAATATTTATTTCCTTCAATCTGCCACATTGCCAAAAAAGTTCTTCCGCAATACTTGACATTCCCTCAGGAATATCCACGCTAATGAAACCACAACCACGAAATGCCGCCTTCTCAAGTTTTACTCCTTCCGGAATGTTAATTTCTGTAAGACTACAGCCATAAAATGCTTCTCCCCCAATACTTGACACGCTAGCTGGAATCTTTATTCCCATTAGGTTACTGCAACCATAAAATGCCCTTTCCCCTATTCTTACCACCCCTTCTGGGATAATTGTATTTTTGCAGCCCTTTATAAGCGTATTGCTTTTTGTTTCAATCACTGCATTGCAATTCTCCCGGCTATCATATATTTCATTCCCTTCTTCTACCTTTATCGTTGCCAGGTTACTGCATCCAGAAAATACATAAACCCCGATGCTCGTCACTTCTTTCGGGATGATAATCTTTTCCATGCTGTTACAATTCATAAAAGCACTGCTCTCAATGCTTGTCACCCCTTCCGGTATCACCACTTCCGTAGCTGTCCCGGTATACTTCCTCAACACCCCATCTTCAATCTCAAAGCCATCTGCATCCGCTGCCCTGCCATCTGCATGGACATCCAGCCCAGATTCCTCTGCTTGCCCGCCTGCGGCATATGCTGCCTGTGCAGGAACCAGCATTGTTATGCTCAGCACTAATGCCATCAGGCATCTCCAGCCCTTTTTCTTCCTCATTTTCCTTCCTCACTTCCCTTTTTCGTTCAGTTTTTAGTATCCATATTTGTGCAACGCCGCTCTACAACTTTTTATCATAAAAAATGCCGTATGGGACACTTGGGTGTATCATAAGTTTGCACCCTAAAATATACGAAAAAAGTGATCCCATACGACAAATTTATGATACAATGGCAAACACATAGTATGATGCTTTCCAGTTAAGCGCACGGCGCAGCCCTATGCCCTTTTCCAAACGCATGGCAAGCCTTAAAATTCCTGATACTCCACGCTGCCGTCAGAATAAGTAATCTCATAGTATCCATGGGAGTTATCGCTGCAGTTATAGTATGCCTTTTTGGATACCACGCTCCGTTCCGGGGCTGCTGGGGCTACTTCCGCCGGGGCTGCTTCTGCCGGGGCTGCCGGCGCCTCCTCCTTCGTCCCGACTTTTACAACTTTATTGACTGGCTCCTTCGTGACGGTTTCGCCGGTGGCCTCCCTGGCCTCCTCTGCGCCGTCCACGTAGGTCACTTGGTAGGACACTTCCTTCTGGCCGTTCTCGCCGTCCCTGCTGACGCGCTCCTCCCCTTTGGGCAGGGAGCTGTCATCCTCGTATGCGGTTTCATAGCCAATTTCCTCTGTTTCCACAACGGTTTCGGTGGTTACCCGGTTCACCACGATTTCCATTCCGTCCGTGACTGCCTCTCCCACGGCGGGGGTTACCCGGTCATCCTTCCCCAAAGTAATCCCCAGCTCCTCCAGTGCGTTTTTTACGGTTTCCGCCTCTGTTTCCTGCGTGTTGGTTTTCCCATCGCATTGGACAGTTATGCTGTAGGAATAGGAAATTTTTATTTCCATGCCCTCTGTCAAGGGTTCCTCCATCCCATGGTTCACATGCTGCTTCTCCCCAAGGGTGATGTTTTCCTTCTCGAGGAGGCTGCCGACTGTCCCACCTGCCATGGTGATTTCCTTGGTTTCCCCATCCATCGTTAGCTTGACGGTATGGGTTCTTAAAATAGAAATTTCCTGTGCTTCGGATAGCTTCGTGTCCAGCGACGGAGTTACTTCGTCCCCTTCGTTCAGGGTAATTTCTGCGTCCCCGAGTACCTGTTCCACAGTCCTTGGCATGGAAACCTCCAGCTCGGTGACTGTGCCGTTGTCGTCAATCTGCATGGTTGCTTTCCCGCAGGCGCACAGGCTGGGCAGGAAACATGCAGCTATGGCAAGTAAAGCTGCCTTTTTCATCCTCTTCATAAAAATAATTCTCCTTTTTCTACCTTTTTCATCTGGACAGTCCTGTAAGCCCCTTGGTCCTTTGTCAGTACCTTAAGCTCCACAGGGGCGTCCGGAAAATCTTCTTTCTTTATGTATGCTGCATAGCCGTTGGCCCCGGTGTGGTATGCCTGGTAACAAGTTCCATTGGCCTGTATGATAATGTCGGTTTCCTCCCCAAGGAGCCCACTGTCCACTTCCCCACTGATTTTATAATAATTGGCGTCAAATTCCAGTGGCCCTATGGATATGGTTGTGCTGGACTCCACAGGCTCTGCGGACTGCGGGGCGCCTGTTTCCGGCGCAGGGATGATGGGCGGCATGGTGAGGAACTCGGCTAGGTTCCGCTCCACCTTCTCAAACACGACGGTGTCCGGGCGGTACTGCCCCATCAGGCTTGCCAGCCCATAGGGGCTCTCC
>CAJTWA010000038.1 GCA_910580195.1 uncultured Lachnospiraceae bacterium | reverse complement strand
TATCTTTTGGATTTTTTCAATTATCTACTTGACTTTTAATAGTTGGTCTTTCTTTTCTCGCATAGGGCGGGATAGTTCAAAAAGCATTAGCCATATTTCCGTTAGGGCTTCCCGTAATTTTATTTCATACCCAAATTCATTGCTGGGCAAACGAAATGACGCGGCAATAAGATTCAAAATCCTTTCTTCTGCTGCATTGCGTTGCTGTTCCTATTGATTTCTTGGGGTAAGGCTGCCTTACATTGCCTGTGTGTGGGAGAGCCTATGGTTCATGGGAGGCGGCGGTTTCCCTGTTTTGCAGGTGGAGGGCGGCGAGGGAAAGGAAGGCTAGGAGGGTTAGGGCTGCAGTGGAGGCTATGAACATGGTTTTATTTTGCTCCATCCATTGGAACAGAGGGGTTTCCATGCGCAGGACGGCGGTTAAGTTTGCGCCTGTGTGGGCTAGGGCGGCGCCGTAAAAATGGGCGGATTCTTCCACGGACCATGCTAGGAGAAGGCCTAGGATGCTAGCGTAAAGGAATTGCACAAGGTTCATGTGCATAGCGCCGAACAGCAAAGACGACATGGCTATGGCTGTAATGCGGATGCGTGTTCCTTGCTTACCGCCTGAAATGGCACGTGTTTCCTGCTTTTGGCCGGAATCTGCTGGCCTTTCGCTGGGCTTATGGTTTAGGCTCAGCAAGCTGTGGAGCCTTCCGTAGACGATACCCCGGTAGAGAAGTTCTTCTGCCAAAGGGGTCAGGAGGCAGGCTCCCAGCAGTTCGAAGAACATCCCGCCGGCGAAAAAGTGGCCGGCTGCCTCCTGATAGCCTTTGGAAATTTCTTCTAAAGCAGTGAGGGCAATGATGTTGTTTAAGGCCATGCCTGCGGCTGCGCCTGACAAGAACATCAACAGGCCGTTCCTGAATTTCTGGGCGGGAGTTTTTCTGGCAAATTCCCTTCCCATGCGCGCCCAAAATGTGGCTGGCCCCTTTTGGTCCCTTTGGTAAAACCGGAAAAGGAAGGGGAGGGCTGCCGCTGTTGCTGCTGCCTGCAAGGCCATGTACAGCTTCTGGTAATCGGCCCCTAGAAATGAAGCCAGCATGGCAAACAGTGACATTGCCAAGTTTATCACCACAAAATAAATCAGGACTGGATAAATGACGTTCCAAGATTGGAAGATGATGCTATGGTTGTATGGGTTGCTTTTTGGGTTCATAGTATGCTGTTCCTCCGGCATGCTGCCTGCTTACCGGCTCTCTCCTTCCTTCTTCGGGCTGGCGGGCGAAAACGGCGGATAGGCTGCTTCATATTCCGCCCTGCCCTTCTGCCCGTCCCCGGTTCTTTTTATCCTTCTTGCACTTGCTCTTGTTGCTTCTGCGAAGTATTGCCTTTTTCTTGCCCTGCTTTCATGTTTTGCTGCTACAGGGCATTGTTTTTTTCTTGCTCTGCTTTTATTTTTTGCTCCCGCAGGGCATTGTTTTTTTCTTGCCCTGCTTTTATTTTTTGCTCCTGCAGGGCATTGTTTTTTTCTTGTTCTGCCTCTGTTTTTTCCTGCCCTCCGCCGGATGCTGTGCCCGCCCCTTCCAGCACAGGATTTCCTGCGGGCGCCTTCGCTGCTGCGGAACCATCCGGTTTCCCGGCTTTTTCCTCTTCTTTTTCCAGCACCTGCTCCCCGCTGGTTTCGTCCTCAATCTGGAGCTTTATCTGGCGCACCTTGGCGTCTTTTGCAATGGCCTGCATAATCCGGTTGATGTCTGCTGGGGAAAACATGCCGATTGCCTGCACCAGCCCGTCAATATTATCCCGGTTCACAATCAGGCTCCCGCCTTTTTCCAAAGGGATGTTCAGGCAGTTATCGGGATTGGACACGTCCCCGAGGCAAAGCGCGTTCTTCTCATAGTCGCATTGGAAAGTGACGCCGTTGTAAGCCACATTCCCCTCCCTGTCTGCAAGGGCCGAGTACGGGGCGCGGTTGCCTACAAGCCTTTGGACAGCTTTTTCCCGGATTTCATCCGGTATGGTTTTCAAGATTTCCGCCGTGTTTCCCTGTGCCTTTTTATCGGAAATTAAATCTGAATTCATTTTTTCAAAACGCATGTTCCGGGCAGTATTTCCCCACCTGACGGCTGCTTCATATTCCTGCTGGCCTTTTGGCCCCTGCTTTTCTTCCAAAGCCTCCCTTTCCCTTTTTTTCAAATCCTCTTGGTATGCTTCGATGGAGGCATCTACTTTCCCCAAGAGCCTTTTCCATTCTTTTTGGGAAAATTCACCGATAGTTTTTCCAGACGCGCTTTCTTTCTTTTCCTGCCCCGGCCTTGCCTGCTTGGCGTATTCTGCAGCTGCCTGTGTAAAATACCCGCTCCCGGGATTGCTATGTACTTTGCTTAACATAATTTTTCCTCCATTCCTGAAACCTGCATATACCCGTGGCCCCGATGATTTGCCAACAGGTTCCCATATTTTTAGAGAAACAGCAAACCATTGGGCAAACAAGTATGCCCGCGGGTATAACAACTATTTTTCCATAAGGAAACCCTGTGCCCCATATACCGCAATGGCACGGCTTTCCTTATAAAAGCGAAACGGCATTTATTTCCATTTCCATAGAAATAAATGCCATCCGTAGCTGCTATACATATCGGCAGTTTCTGGGGAAAATTAACAGCAAATTTCCCAAGTATGCGGCTGGCCTTATATCTGGCCGCTTTCCAAGTACAGCAAATTACTTTTTCAAGAAATATGGCATGCCGCTGGCCTTATAGCCGGCTGCTTCCCAAAATGCCCTGCTGCTTACAAGCAGCGATTTGGCCGGGCGGCAAAAGGCGGATGAGCCGCAATCACCGCTGAAGCCTACAGCAATTCCCTGCGGAGTTCCTCCCCGCTCTTTGGGCTTAAGTATGCCGGTGCAATGTCGAATACGGTCTTGCAGCCCCATTGGCCTTCCTTTGCCAGACGGTATGCCGCCCTTGCATACGCCACAAGCACGCTGGCCGTAAATTCTGGGTTGGAATCCAGCTTCAGGCTGTACTCAATGACATGGCTGTGCTCCTGCTCCCAGCCTGTGCGCCCGGAACGGATGACAAACCCGCCATGGGGGATCCCGCTGTGGTCCCGGTTAAGCTCCTCCTCGCTGATAAAGTGCACCGTGGTATCATAATCGGCAAAATAATTGGGCATGGTTTTGATGGCTTCTTCCACCTTTGCCCCGTCAGCCTCTTCTTCCAGCACCACAAAGCACTCCCTTGTATGCTTCTGCCTTGTGGTGAGTTCTGGGTTTTCCCCTGCCCGCACCGACTGCAGGGCGCTGTCCACCGGAACTGTGTACTGCTTTGCATTTTTCACGCCCGGTACCCGGCGTACAGCATCGGAGTGGCCTTGGCTGACGCCCTTCCCCCAGAAGGTATAATCCTGCCCTCCCGGCAGAATTGCATTGGCGTACATGCGGTTTAAGGAAAACATGCCCGGGTCCCAGCCTACGGAAATAATCCCTACCTTCCCATTTGCCTTGGCCGCCGCATCCACCTTTTCAAAATGCCCCGGGATGTTGGCATGGGTGTCAAAGCTGTCCACCACGTTAAAATATTGCGCATATTCCGGCGTCTGCACAGGCAAATCCGTCGCACTCCCGCCGCACAGGACCATCACGTCAATCTTATCTTTCCATTCCCCAACTTTGGAAATCTGGCAGACTGCCGCCCCTTCGGTGAGGATGGAAACCGCCTCTGGGTCCCTTCTGGTAAATACGGCGGCAAGCTCCATATCCGGGTTCTGCTTCACCGCGCACTCCACGCCTCTCCCTAAATTCCCATAACCTAAAATTCCAATCCTAATGCCCATTTTCTGCACTCCTTCCTGCTTTTTCTCCATTGTTCCTATATTTTAATGTTACATTTCCCTCATTCAATCTTCCATTCCCCGCGCTAGCCGCCTCGTCCCAATCCCCTGCTTTCCTAAGCTACTGGGAAACTTTCCACTCCGCCGCATGTCACCTGCCTGGTTCCCCCAAATACTTTACAACTTCATCTAACGTATCAAAAATCTCTGTCACCCCGGCCTTCCTCATTTCGCCGAAATCCTCCTCAAACCCATAGGAAACGCCAATGCAGCCAATGCCCAGTTCCTGTGCTCCCCTCGCATCGTAACGGCTGTCGCCAACCAGCACCACTTCTTCCTTATCCGAAATCCCAAGCCGCTTCATGGCGTCCCGGAGCACTTCGATTTTCGTGCCGATATCTTCCTTCAGCCGCGCCCCGCAAATCAAGTCAAAATACTGGGCGACATGGAATTTTTCTAAAATCTGCCGGCAAGGCCCTTCTTCCTTAGAGGAGGCCACGCTGATGCGCCAGCCTTTTTCCTTTAACGCTTTCAGCGCGTCTTCTACGCCGGGGAACAGGCGGCACTCAAACAAGCCGATAGTTTCATAGCGTTCCCGGAAAATTAAATCTGCATTTTTCGCCCGTTCCTCGGAAAACCCATATTCCCGCTGGAAAGAATCCGGTACCAAAGGCCCGATAAACCGACGGATGGTATCCGCGTCTGGCTGTTCCATCCCAAGCTTGTCCATGGCGTAACGAAGGCTCCTTGCTACGCCTTCCTCAGTATCCACCAAAGTCCCGTCCAAATCAAATAAAACCGTTGTCTTTTTCATAAAAACCATTGATTCCTTTCTTTATTCCAACCGTTCCAGCAGCTTCCTGCGTTTTTCATCAAACAGCAATTCTTTGTTATATTGGTAATACCGCTGGCAGCCGCAGCCCTGCAAAAATTTCACGCTGTAATAATTGGAATTTAATTCTGTAATAAACATTACCATCTCCTGCCCTGTGCCAAAGGCCCCTTCCAAAAAATCAAATGCATATTCTAAGGTAAGGGATGCTGTTTCCTGCTGCTGGGCAAACTTTTCATTTTCCTGCCCGAACAGCTCCTTCACCCGCAGGAACGCTTGCTCTGGGCCTGCAAGGAGTTCCAGCTTAAGGGCCTGCTGGAAACGCTCCAAGGCAGAAATGGCCCGGAGGTATTGCTTC
The DNA here is from genome assembly GCA_910580195.1 of uncultured Lachnospiraceae bacterium. GTDB lineage: Bacteria > Bacillota > Clostridia > Lachnospirales > Lachnospiraceae > Petralouisia. The sequence goes on along the minus strand of CAJTWA010000038.1, from coordinate 40,357 downwards.
TCATCCTCACGGCTTAACAGCTCAGCGTTTTTCTTATTTGTATATTCTATATTTAATTTCCTGCATACCGTTGAAAATAGCTGATACCCATTTAAGTTTCCAGAATTGGTTTCTGCCCAGCCAGCTTCAGCTTCTTCCCCTGCCGCCGTATGCCTTCCCAAGCCTTGGGCCTCTGTTTCAGGCAAGGCAGCTTCTGTTTCTTCCCCTCCCGCTTCATGCTTTCCCAAGTCTTGGGCTCCTGCTTCGGGCAAGGCAGCTTCTGTTTCTTCCCCTCCCGCTGTATGCCTTCCCAAGCCTTGGGCCTCTGTTTCGGGCAAGGCGGCTTCCGGCTGCCCTGCCCCTGCCAGTTCCTTAAATTCCAACAGGCAGGGCTGCAGCATTTCCATATACTCTTCCCATTGCACCGCCCGCTTGAGTTCCTCGTTGACCCTTGAGAGGATCAGCCCAAGTACGCTTAAGCGTTCGTCAAAGGAGGCATGGGCGATTTTTTTCAGCAGGATTTCATCCAGGCGCCCTTGGAAAATCTCCTCGAGCTGGTAATCCGTCTGGTATTTCCCATAAAGTTCCAGATAATTGGCAAAATCCTTGGCAATCTTCGGAAACTGGATGTACTGGGCTACCACTTCCCGGTCTGCTGTTTTTCCCAGCTTTTCATACATCGTTAAAAATTCCGATAAATCCTCCCAGCCCCTTGGCGTGGCAAAATTCCGGCCGTCCACAGTGGTTTCCATCTGGTAAAAATTCTGTTTTCTGGCGTTCAGGTAAGAAATCACCGCCCCATGGAGCCCCTGCTGGTAGGCATACTCTTTCCACACCAAAAAATCTGCCTCCACCTCAATTTTCTTCACCCGGTCCATTGTCACCACATCAAATTCCCGGACGGATTTGTTGTACTCCGGCGGGTTCCCTGCGGCAACAATGACCCATCCTTCCGGGATTTTATGGTTCCCAAAAGATTTGCATTGGAGGAACTGCAGCATGGCAGGGGCAAGGGTTTCCGACACACAGTTGATTTCGTCGATAAAAAGGATCCCTTCCGTAAGCCCCGTCTGCTCCATTTTTTCATAAATGGAGGCCACAATTTCGCTCATGGTATATTCCGTCACTGCATATTCCCTGCCGCCGTACTGTTTTTTGGAAATGAAAGGCAAGCCGATGGCGCTCTGCCTTGTGTGGTGGGTGATGGTGTAGGCCACAAGGCCAATCTGGCACTCCCTTGCAATCTGTTCCATAATCTGGGTCTTGCCTACCCCCGGAGGGCCAAGCAAAAGCACCGGCCGCTGGCGGATGGAAGGGATTTCGTAAGCCCCGTAAGCATCCCTTTTTAGGTAAGCCTCAATGGTATTTTTGATTTCTTCCTTGGTCCGTTTAATATTCATATCCTGTTCCCTTTTCTTTCCATGCAATCCCCAAAACCACTTATCATTTTGGCTTGCTACGCTTTCATTTATAAAACCAAAATTTAATTATTGTCATTTCTTCATATTTTATTTGGTGTTTCCCGCAATTCTTCTTCCCCCAAGATTAACTTAATTGCCCAAGGCGGCACGTCCACATCCTGATAATCCTCCCGGAAAAACACAAATGCCGTGTCATATACCGGCTTTTTCAAGGGGTACGTCCCATAGCCGTCTGTAAAATAAACCAGCCCCCGCAGCTTGTGGAACTTCTTTTCTGCAAGCAGGCGTTCCACGTATGCAAAGGCTGGCCGAAAATCCGTGCCGCCCATGCCCTGCACCTGAAACTGCTCCATATAAGCCGCAAGCTGTTTTTGGTTTTCTACTGCCACATCGGACTGCACCCTCTCATCGCACTGGATGATGTGGATGCAGAACCTGCGGGTAAAGGATTCCGACTGGCTTAAAATGCTGTAGGTTTCCTCCAGAAATTTCCGCACCAAGGAGGCCTTGCAGGACATGGAAGTGTCAATGACAATCACAAAATCCTCTACCTTCTGCACTTCCCTTGTTTCCTGATGCTCAATCAGCGGCATGTTCCCGTACAATTCCATGCCGTAATTGTAGAAAATATAGTCAAAGCTGTCCAAATCCACCTGCATTTCTTCCTTTAATACGCAGAACTTCCGCAAAAATTCCCGGTAGTCGTACCGTTCCCGGTTTTCCACCCGAAGCTGTTCTTTTAAGCCCTTGGATCCTTCCGCGGCCTCCTTGGAAAAAATGTCCAGCTCCGTTTCCATTTTATCCCGGATGTCCTTCCACTGCTCCTGCTGCTCCAGCGGGGATTTTGGGCCAGTATCCCCCGCCGGCCAAAGCCCGTGGCTGTCCACGGTAAATTCCTGCACCAGCCTTGCCACAATCCGGATGTCCGGCTCCTCTTCCTGCAAAAGACGGAACACGGCCTCCCCATGGATGACTGGGATTTTTTTCAGAATCCCATCATAGACGGCCCGGCGGTAAGGCTTGGGGGGATTGCGCAGGCAGCGCAGGGGAAGCCCGTCCAGAATATATTCTGCCGCAATGTCACAGGCAAGGTTCCAGTATGCCAGTTCTTCCTCGGCCCGCCGATGCCATATGTGGCCGAAGAGGCAGTGGAGGATGCTGTGGAGGTAGGCTCGGTTCACCGGGACGCTGCCAACCTTGTACTGCGCAATCAAATATTCTGGGTTGTAGCGGTATACCGCGCCGTCCGTAGCCGCTGTGGAAAGGGACATGGAAGGCTCCGGGGCAAGGCTGTGGAGGGCAACGTCAAAAAAGCGCAGGTTTAGGTAAAGTTCATTTTTTGAATCTTTGAGGATTTCATTGCAGACGGCTATTTTCTCTAATAATGCATCTTCAAACATGGATGGTCCTTTCTACTGCCGAAACATCCCGCATATGGGAAAGGCAGCTTTGTTCATAAGGTAAACTTCCGCGTCTTTGCCAGAAAGCGGCGGTGGAGGGCATCCATCAGGAAACTAATCTGTTCTGCATCGGCCTGTTGGTTCGCTGCCTCAAGCAGAAGTTCCAGTTCTTCCCTTGTTTCTGCAAAGGACATTGCCAGCCATCCTACTTCTTCTTTCCGCCCCTGCCCCAGAAAATATCCTGCCCCTTCCTTTAAATGCTCCCGCAGCCATAACGCATATTCTGCCTTGGCATGGCCTGACAGGGCGTAAGGGTGGGAAAGCCTTGCAACGGACATCTCTAGGATGGTTGTTATATCCATATTATATTTCCCAGTTTCGAATAGTTTATCATATTCTGGAAAAACAATCTGGGTATCCCGGAAAGTGTTCCGGTATTGGATGCCCATGCCATGGGTCTGTGTGGAAATAATCCTTGCCGGGGTATTCTCCACTGCCTCTTCGTAAAATTCTGGATAGACAAGGCGGCAAGCCAATGCTTCTCCCTGCGTTCCTGCCTGTAAAACATCTGCCGCAACATTGCCCAGCCCTTTCCCCGGCTGCCCATAGCAGTCCACAACCACAGGCTGTTTTAAATCCTGCAAAATTTCCCGCAGGCAGGAGGCCCCTTCCTTCTGGCGCATGGTTAAATGCGAAAGCCTTCCGCACCCGGTAAAGCCCCCTGCGCCCATATAGGAAATATTGCTGCTGAAAGATAATTTCCGGAACTGCAGGCAGTTGTAAAATACATAACGCCCCAGCCGCCGGATGGTTTCCGGCAGGTATAGCTCTTCCAGATTTGTCCCGCAGATGCAGGGAAGGCCGCTGATATTTTCCGGCTCTTCTTCCATCCTGCCTGCAAAGGCATAGGCTGCCACTTCCGTGACGGGAAGGCCTTCCAATTCTGCTGGGATTTCCACCCTGCCGCTGACGCCATAGCAGCGCAAAATGCGGATCCCTCCCTCAATTTTTTCATAGGCAAAATCTTGTTCTCCTACCATCTTAGCAACCCTTTCCTAACGCTTGTTCCATTCCCCTATCCCCTTATAATTTTACCAACCGCCAGCCAATGGCCAGCAAGCTTGCCCCATCCTTCCTAAAACCCGGCCTGATGGCCGGAAACTTTCCTATTCTTTCTGGCAGCCAAGGACGGCCGCACCTCAATTTTTTCCTGCCCCTTATAATTCCGCCAGCATCTGGCTGGCCGTCTTATGCAGCAAAGGATGCCGGAAATAGGGGGCAAGTTCTGCCAAGGGCTGCAGCACAAATGCCCGGTTGTGCATATCGGGATGGGGGATAGTTAATTCCTCCGTGTCTATGACGCAATTATCATAGAAAATAATGTCCAAATCCAGCGTCCGCGGCCCCCAGTGCACCTTCCGCTCCCGCCCGGCCTGCTGTTCGATACGGTTAAGCTCCCGCAGCAGTTCCCACGGGCTTAACAAGGTTTTCAGCTTTACCATGCCGTTTAAGAAATCTGGCTGGTCCGTAACGCCGTAAGGCTTAGTGGCAATGATTTCCGATACCTGCTCCACCCTGCAGTCCTCACAGCTTCTAAGGCCTTTAAGCCCCTGTTCCAAGTAATCTTCCCGCTCCCCAAGGTTGGACCCTATGGCTACAAATGCCTGATGCCACCCGCGTTCAATTTCTACGGAAACGGATTCCAGCGGGAGGCCAATGGGCGCCCACGGCTTTAAGATTTCCAGCCGGATTTTCTCCATGGCGGGAAACCTTAACAGAACGGCGCGGGCCATCTGTTCCGCGGCTGTTTCAATTAATTGGAAGGTGTGCTCCATCATAAAACCCGACATAAAATGCGATACTTCCCCATAGTGTATGGTTTTTGTTAAATCGTCCTTTAACCCAGCCTCCCTTGTGTGGGTGTAAAGGACTGCATTAATCTGGAACTTCTGCCCCAGCCTGTTTTCTTCCGGCAGCACGCCGTGCTTGCCAAATACTTCTAAATTCCTAATATATATTTTATCTGACATTCTTCCATCCTTCCCGGATTGCTTCTGGCAGCACGCCAAGCTTGCCAAATACTTCTAAATTCCCAACTATGTATTTTATCTGGCATCTTTCCATCCTTCCCGGATTGCTTCCGCCATCTGGATTGCCCGCTTATTTTCCTTCACGTCATGCACCCGGACAAACGCATACCCAGCCATAACGGCCTGCACCGTTGTCACCAGCGTGCCTTCCAGACGTTCCTCTACCGGGAGGTCCAAGGCCAGCCCGACTACGGATTTCCGGGAGGCTCCCAGCAGCAAAGGGTATCCTAAGCTGTGCAGCTCCCCTAGCTTACAGATTGCCTCCAGATTGTGCTGATACGTTTTCCCAAAGCCAACCCCCGGGTCTAAGATAATGTTTTGTTCCGGGATTCCTCCAGCCTTGGCAAGCGCCAGCGTTTCTTCCAAATCAGATTTCAGTTCTTCCATAAAATTGCCGTATACGGCCCCGTCCCGGTTATGCATCAGGCAGCAAGCGGCGCCCGCATCGGCAATCAGCCCAGCCATTGCCTTGTCGTATTTCAGCCCCCAGACATCATTAACCAAGCCTGCCCCGGCCTCCAGACAAGCCTTGGCTACGTTTGCCTTATAAGTATCAACAGAAACCGGAATGTCAAACCTGCTTTTAATAAGTTCTACGATTGGGGCAGTCCGTTCTATTTCCTCTTCCTCACTGATTTGCTGGTGCCCCGGCCTTGTGGATTCCCCGCCAATGTCGATGATGTCCGCACCCTCTGCAGCCATCTGTTCCACATGGGCAAGGGCTGCGTCTGGGCGGTTGAACTTCCCGCCGTCTGAAAAGGAATCTGGCGTTACATTCAGGATTCCCATTACATACGTGTGTTTCCCTACTTCAAAAACCTTATTCCCGATTTGCATTGCCTTATTTTTATCCTTGTCCATGATGCCCTCCATCTGCTGCCTATTAGAATCCTACTGTTTTTGTAACCACATTCAACAACATTTTTCTGCAAGAAATGTGTTAGCGCTAAGTTTATTTTAACTGCCTGCCTAAGCAATTCCATATTTTTCTAAATTAAATTCAAATCTTCCCTGCTAATTCTTCCTGCAAGATCATATGCCTTTTGCCCTTCCCTCCGGCAAACGATCCGGGCATCTCCTACCGCCCCACCATCTGAAAGAATTCCTCCCGTAACTCTTTCTCCTCTGCAAATACCCCCCTGGAAACCACTGTCACTGTCTGGGCGCCGGGCTTCTTGATGCCCCGCATTGCCATGCACATATGCTCTGCCTCCACCATTACCATCGCCCCTTTGGGCTGTAAGTATTCCATCAAGGCGTCTGCAATTTGGGCGGTCAGGCGTTCCTGAAGCTGGGGGCGCCTTGCATACACCTCCACGGCCCTTGCCAGCTTGCTTAAGCCCACCACTTTCCCGTCGGGAAGGTACGCAACATGGGCTTTCCCATAAAAGGGCAGGAGATGGTGCTCGCAGGTGGAATAAAATACAATGCCTTTTTCCAAGACCATGCCGCTGCCTTCCGCCGAAAAAGTCTTGCCCAGATAGCTTTCCGGCGTTTTGCCAATCCCTGCAAAAATCTCTTCATACATCCTTGCAATGCGGCTGGGGGTTTCCGCAAGCCCTTCCCGGCTGGGATCCTCCCCCATCCCTTCTAATAAAAGGGTAACTGCACGTTCTATTTTCTCCCTATCTGCCATTTCCTAATTTCTCCTCTATCTATTCATTTGGTTCACGGGTGTATTTTTCCGCACAAAGAGCTCCGCAAGCACGTTTCAGCTCCCCCAGATACGACAGGGAGCCAAAAGCCAGCACCATGCCCCCTTCTTCCAATGCACAGTCCATGGCTTGGGCGGCCGCTTGGCGGACGGTCTTGCAGGGCGTGACATCCTTATGGTATTTCCTTGCCTGCTCCGCCAGCGCTTCCCCATCCAGCGCCCTCGGGTTTCCCGGCGTGACGGTAAATACTTTCCATGCCAAGGGGAGCGTCAGTTCCAAAATTTTCCCATATTCTTTATCAGCAAGTACCCCTATTATATAGATTATTTTTCCATTTGTAAAACCCATTTTTAAAGTTTCCCGCAATTTTTTCGCCGCATCCTCATTGTGCGCCCCGTCCATAAGGAACAAAGGCTTCCTGCATAATACGGAAAAACGCCCCTCCCACTGGGCTTTTCTTAACCCCCGCCTGATATCCCCAAGGCTGATCTGAAAGCCCTGCCCCCGCAGCAATTCCGCCGTTTTTATGGCGCAGATGCTGTTTTGGGCTTGGTAAGCCCCTGCCATGGACAGCTTAAGCTCCCCATATTCCCCATAAGAAAAACATAAGGCTCCCTCTTCCCAATGTATGCCTACCGCCTCCTCCTTTTTGGCATAGGAAAGGCTGGCATGTTTTTCCCGGCAGGCTTCTTCCAAAACCTGCCGCACCTCCTCCTGCTCCGGCCAGATTGCCGCCACGGCCCCATGTTCCTTGATAATCCCGGCTTTTGCCCGGGCAATCCCTGCCAGGCTGTCCCCCAAAAATTTCATATGGTCCATGCTGATAGAAACCAGCACGCTTACCAAAGGTTTCCTTATTATATTAGTCGCATCCCCTTCCCCGCCCAGCCCGGTTTCCAGCAGGGCAATATCGCATTTTTTCCAGTAGAAATGCAGGAAAGCCACGGCTGTTTCCACTTCGAACAAGGTCGGGAGGCCCTGCCCTTTTGCCTGAATCCTGCCGCATGCCTCTTTTACAGCAGCAACTGCCGCGGCAAATTCCTCCTCTGTAATGGGCTCCCCATTGACTTGATACTGCTCCTCCCTGCAAAAAACCGCCGGGGAAGTGTAGGCCCCTACCCGGTACCCTGCCTCCCTTAAAATAGAAGAAACCATGGCGCACAGGGAACCTTTCCCATTTGTGCCCGCCACATGGACGATATTCAGCTTATCCTGCACATTGCCCAGTTCCCCCATCAGCCTCCGGATGCTGCTAAGCCCCAGCACGCTGCCGGACTTCCCGATTTCGTCCAAAAATTCCTGTATTCCCTGTTCTTTCCTCATTTGCTGTCCCTCCAAATTCAGGATTTATAAAGAAATTCTTAATTTTTCTTATCAACTGTATAAAATTTATTTTTTCCAGTTGACTTTTTGAAAAAAATAAGCTAATCTTTGCTATGGAAATTATGATTCATACTTTGTTTACAAATAGTTCACACTTTTCTATTTTCCAACATAAACTTAAGGATGGTGACAAAATGTTTCATACTGCAAAAAACACTTTACAAAAAGTTGCAACAAAATACAAGGCTTTTCGTGAAAAAAGAAATGCCCGGGAGAAAAAGCATTTTTTGAAGGCGGACCAACGGGAGAAGCTGGTGGCGTTCTTGAACCGCTACTCTTTAATTTTCCATTACCTGCTGGCCTGCAGCGTCTGCTTCTTGATTGAGGTGATTTCACGCCATTCCTTCGGGGCCGCATTTATGTTCATGTTTGACCGGGGGCTGGCCTTCCTGTACAACTCCATGATTGTGTTTACTTCCCTGCATCTGGTGTATTTTTTCCGGCGGAGGGCGCTGATGCGCACCATTATCAGCGTGGCATGGCTGTTCTTGGGGACCATTAACGGCTGCATCCTTGCGAAGCGCGTGACTCCATTTACCTATACGGACTTGAAGCTGGTAAACGACCTGTTCACCATGCAGAGCAACTATTTCAGCAAAGGCGAGGCATTTGCAGTGATTTTGCTGGTTGTATCCGTCCTTCTTGGCATTGTCCACCTGTGGCGGAAAGGCCCGAAATACCAAGGGAAACAGAACCGCTTTGCGAGCATCCTTGCCATCGGCGGCTTTGCATTTTTTATCCCAATGGTGACACAAGCTGCGGTAAGCAACAATATTTTAGCAGATTATTTTGAAAACATTGCCCAAGGCTATGAAGACTACGGGTTTGTATACAGCTTTTCAGCCAGCGTGGTAGACCAAGGGATGCCAAGCCCCCGGGAATATTCGCAGGAGAATGTAGAGGATGCGTTAAACCGGGTCAATGTAAATCCTTCCAGCACGGAGGAACTCCCAAATGTTATCTGCGTGCTGCTGGAATCCTTTATTGACCCAAAAGAAATCAATTTCCTGAATTTTTCGGAAAACCCCACCCCGAACTTTGACAACCTTTACAACAATTACTCTTCCGGCCACCTGACTGTCCCGGTAGTAGGTGCAGGGACTGCAAACACCGAATTTGAAATCCTGACCGGGATGGGCATGAAATACTTTGGCCTTGGGGAATATCCTTACAAAACCATCCTGAAATCTACGGACTGTGAAAGCATTGCTTCTGACTTAGGGAATCTGGGGTATGGCTCCCATGTAGTACATAATAACGGCGGGAATTTCTATAGCCGCAGGAATGCCTTTACCCAGATGGGCTTTGACAGCTTTATCAGCAAGGAAATGATGAACATCCAAGAATATACGCCCCTTGGCACATGGCCGACCGACGATATCCTTATCGGCGAGGTGGAAAAGGCATTGGATTCTACCGCGCAGCAAGACTTTGTGTACACCATTACCGTGCAGGGGCATGGGGCTTACCCTACGGAAAAAGTAATCGAAAACCCGGAAATTACAGTTACCGGGGCAGAATCCGAGGCAAAAAATAATGAATGGGAATACTATGTGAACCAAATCCATGAAGTGGATAAATTCATTGCCAACCTCACGGATATGCTTTCCAAGCGGGATGAAAAAACTGTGGTTGTGTTCTTCGGCGACCACCTCCCAACGATGGGGCTTACCAATGAGGACATGGCAACTGGCAGCATCTTCAACACGAAATACGTAACATGGAACAATTTTGGCATGGAAAAAGTAAGCCAAGATTTAACTTCCTACCAATTGCTTGCAGCTATCACGGATCAGGCTAACATCCATGAAGGGACTATGTTTACCCTGCACCAAAGCGGCAAGTACCAGCCCACGGAGGAATCCGAACGTGATATGGAACTTCTGCAGTATGACCTCCTGTATGGGAAACGGTACGCTTACCAAGGGCAGGACCCCTACCCTGCTTCGGATATGCAGATGGGCGTTGTGGACGTTACGGTAGACCGGCTGGAAGAACGGGAAGACGGCATGCATGTGTTTGGCAGCAATTTCACCCCTTGGAGCAAAGTATTTATCAATGATACGAAGGTTTCCACTTCCTTTGTCAGCGATACGGAACTTCTGGTTTCCATGGGCAGCTTTGCAGAAGGCCAGAACAGCCTTCTTGTCAGCCAAATGGGATCCTCTGATACTGTGTTCCGCAGTTCCAATGCAGTTTCTTACCTGAAAACAGAGCAGCAAGATGTGACAGAGGAAACGCCGGTGGACGACACGGTGGAGAATACGCCCAGCAGCATAGACAAAGATGTGAATGGGGAGCAGAAGGAAGAACCAGAAGGCGCCCCGGAAAATCAGGCGGTGGAACAGCCCAGCCAGAGTGACGGGGACAGCCAGACGGAAGAGCAGCCTCAAAACAGCCAGACAAGTGGAAATCAAATCAACACCCCAGACGACCAGATAAATGGAAACCTGCCCAGCCAGCAGGAAGAAGAGCGGTCTGAAGGGCAGGCTGGGAATTGGCCGGAACGTTAATAAAATAAGGGCAGAAAAGAAAAAGGCACTGTGGGCAAGGCTGTTACCACATAAGGAGGCAACTTTAAAATATTATAGACAACTTATTGGAAATAGCAAAGCCAGTGTAAGAAGCGTTTCTGCTTCTTACACTGGCTTACTTTATGCCAAAAATAAAGATGCAGGCTACTATTCCTTTTTCCATTCCCAGAAGAATTTTTATGTCATTGTAAAGGCAGGCGTTTTTTTGTATAATTAAAATATAGCAAGAGAATTTCATGTATTGGTTTCTGTTGCAAAAGAGATCGTGAGGTGATATTTTGGATATAAAAGAGCAGGAACATCAGCAAGATTTAGAAAAAATAAAATTATTTAGATATATGGACGATGACTTTATGACCGTCTGTCTTGAAGATAACTATGAGGGAGTGGAATTGATACTTCAAATCGTTTTACAGCGTCCGGATATAAAAGTTACATCAATCAGGACACAGGAAGTAATGAAAAATTTGAAAGGACGTTCTGCAATTCTGGACGTTCGGGCGGTTGATCGTACCACGAAAGAATATGATATAGAAATTCAGAGAAAAGACGCAGGAGCAGGTGCAAAGAGGGCAAGGCATAACAGCAGCCTTTTGGATGCACATATATTAAGGGCAGGAGAAGATACCGACATAATGCCTGACAGCTACGTAATTTTTATTACAGAAAATGACGTTATTGGAAAAAATAAAGCCGTATATCACATACAACGGTATGTGGAAATCGACGGGGAAAAAGAGTTGTTTGATGACGGTTCGCACATCGTATATGTGAATGGTAAATATAGGGGCAATGATGAAATCGGAAAGTTAATGCACGATTTTTCATGTACCAATCCAAACGATATGAATTATGAGGTGCTTGCGAAAAGGGCAAGATATTTTAAAGAGGACGAGAAAGGAGTTGCGGCTATGTGTAAAATCATGGAAGATATGAGAAATGAAGCTGAGTTAAGAGGAGTAAAAAAGACAGCTATGCGTATGATTAAAGCAGGAAAAATGCCGCTGGAAGAAATAGCTGATTACACGGAATTATCCCTTGATATAATTGAGGAATTAAAAAAACAGATAATGCAAATGGCATAATCAAGAAAAATTAAAAAACAGCGTAAAGGCGCATGGAATCATAAATTGTAAACCATGCGTCTTTTTAAGTTTCTGGCATAACAAAAGAATACGGCGTAACTCCTTTTACAGAGTTACGCCGTAACCTACATAAAAACATCCTTATCTGGCGACCGCAAACTGGGCAGCGTTATGGCTTACAGTTCCCGCAGGGCTCGTAGCCTTGTGCTTCTAGCTCTTGCGGGGTTAAGTTGCTGTATTCCTTATTTTCTTCTTGCATCTGTGTTACGCTGCTGCAGGATTCCCTATGGAATTTCTTTGTGTTGGCGTTGATGACGTATCTGCTTTCGGAAGAATTTGTGCCAGAGTTTCCTGCGCTGCGGCTTTCTTCTTCCAGTTCTAGCGTACCTGACGCTTCTGGGAACAACTCCCCGCTGCCTTGGTTTCCTTGGCTGGATTTTGATGTGCTGTTCCCGTTTGGTTCCCCGGCCTGCCATGTTTCGCTGGGGGAACAGTTCCATGTAATTTCTTTTCCGTCGGAAACTGCCACAATGGTCCCTTGCTCATCCGTGCGGTAGACGCTTGCCCCTATGCTGCGGAAATTGTTCATGGCCCCTGCCCGCGGGTGGCCGTAGCTGTTGCCTGCACCGCAGCTTATGACTACGGATTTTGGGTTCACTTCTTCTAGGAACGGCATGGTATTGGCGGTATCGCTGCCATGGTGGGCAGCTTTCAGGACGTCTGCGGACAGGTCAATATTTTCTGCTATCATGTCCTGCTCTGCATCTTCCTCTGCGTCCCCGGTAAATATGAAACGGTTTTCCCCAAACTGGAGGAGGATTCCTACGGAATAGTCGTTCCAGTTGTCCCCGTAGTCTTCTGCTGCAGGGGCAATTATGGTAAATTCTGCATTTCCTAACTCATAGGCCGTCCCTGCCACGGGATATGTAATGCTCTTCCTCTTGTCCTTGATAACTTTCAGCACATCTTGGTATGTCTTGGTGTCTTTTTCCAAATCCGGGAGGATGACGGTGTCCCAAGGGAACTTGTAGAGAACTACGTCCAGCCCGCCTACATGGTCGGAATCTGGGTGGGTGCCTATGGCATAATCCAGCGATTCCACGCCTTGGCTCTGCAGATAGGACTGCACGGCGGTGCCTTTGTCATTATCGCCTGCGTCAATCAGCATGGCATGGCTGCCCTGTTTTATTAAAGTGGCGTCCCCCTGCCCGATATCCAGAAAATGGATCTCTAGGGTTTCCCCGTTTGTGTCCTTGGAACCCTTGGCAGATTTGTTCCCTGCTGGAAGGCTGCAGCCTGTGGTTTGGAGTACGAGAATGGCAAATAATAGGAAAATGGCTGCTTTTATTTGGTATCGTTTCTTTTGCATTTTTCTGTTCCTTTCCTTTTCATTTTGTCCCAAAATGGCGGAATCCTTGGGCTATGTTGGATAGTTTCTCCTCATTTGCAGCGTTATGGGCTGTATTTTGGGGATAATTTTGGTCTGGGTTTATTATACTACAAATTAGGGAAATGTGGTTGGAAATCTTTTGGCTTTTCTATAACCAAAGATATAAACTGCCGTTCTGGCTGTCCATGAAAAAATTTTGGTGATTTTTTTTCTGGGGTAAGAATTACTTCGTGCAAAAAACTCAGATTATGTTGCAGTCCCACTTTTTCCCTGTCCCGGATTTGATAGCTGCTGGACTGCCAGAAAAAAGCTGCCGAATCCCTGATATTCAGCAGCTTTTCCTATGTTCTATTCTCTTTCAGTGTTTTCTTAGCGGCAACCATAATATCTTTAAGTATCTGCTTTTCCCGGAGGGTACATCCCTGTAACATATTTGTGATGTCCTGCTCAATATAAATTTCCGCTATTGGGTTGATGCTGTCGCAAACGAGCTGATCCAGAGATACCTCCAAGGCATTGGCTATTTTGACAAGGGTGGGAAGGCTTACTTGTGTGGTTGCCCGTTCGATATGGCTGATGTTGCTGGTTGCCACTTGGACGGTTTCGCCTAACTTTTCCTGTGTCAGATGCTTCCGCAAGCGTTGCTCCTTAATGCGCTTTCCCAGCTTGCTGTAGTTTAATTCAATGCCCACAAGAATCTCCCTTTCCCTTAAAATATATTGTTATTGTATATCATATTATGTTTTAATGAAAATAATCTATTTATCATATTATGAGCTATAGTATAATTATAGACAAGTCATGATCCCGATTACAAACTTACACAATCATTGCGTTAACTTATTCCATTACTCATCAGACAAGTAATAATTGTACCAATGAGGATTAATCCATGCATGGTCTTTATTTTGCAAATGTACCCAACAAGAAACAATATCACGTGAATTGCCTGCCGGCAAAAGCCGGCCGCCATTCACTTCATCCCCAGCAAAGATTTCCACATATTTTTCCCCGCCGTCACCTCCCCGTCCGTGTTCCTATATTCCAGCACCTCCTTCTGGTAAGCGTTCACCGCCGCTTCCATCCCTTTCCCAAAATTCCCCCTCCCGCCTGCATCTGCTTCAATTTCCCCATCATAATACCCCAAAGCCTTCAGCCTCCGTTCCAATGGCGTCACCACCCTGTGGAACTTATTGGTATCCCGGGAAACCGTGACTGTATTCCCAATCGTTTCCGGCCCTGCAATCCCGTCCGGGTGAGAGCCGGTAACCTCCTGCACGTCGCGGATGAACTGCTGCTGGCTGTATCCTGCCTGCTGCCCAATCAGGTTCTGGAACTTTTCCCAAAGCGCTAGGTCATCCATCATCTTCCGGGGGCAGTATTTCCCCTTTGCGTCAAAATGCCGGATGACGCGTTCCGCTGGAATTCCTGTTTCCCCCATCAGGTACTTTACCAAATCTTTGGCATACTCCCATGCTTTCTGGTAATCCCCATCCTCGTTGACGCAGATTTCGACGTTAATGGTGTTCCGGTTTTCTGCATCTTTAATGCGGTGCTCCCCGCCATACTCTTTTCCAATGGCATAGGTCCCGTCCCCAATCTCCGCCGCCTGCCAGATGCCGTCAGAGCCTACATAAAAGTGGACGGAGGTTTCCAAATTCCCGGCTGCCTGAGCCGAAGCGTGGCGTTTGGCGTCCGCCCCTATGGAAAAATTGTCCGTTTCATGGATAACAATATATTTCGGGCTGTTCTGCCCTTCATATGTATTTTCCTTGGAAATGTACTCTTTATGGATTGTCATGGCTCAGTCCCCCTTCCTGTTCCTTCTATATCTATATTCCCCAAAGGGTATTTCATGCACAAAACAGCAAACCCTGTGGAAACTCTTTCAGCATAACAGGCAATTCCCATTGAAATATTAAAATACGAATATGTGCAAATGCCTCCGCCACAAGCAGAACTCCCCTACTGCTCACTCCACTGCAAGACGGTGGTTGAAGCTAGAATAAAAAAGTGTCTTCGACACTTCAACCCCCTAGCCCCCATTCATGGGGGAATTAGGGGTTTCTTTTTGTGCCGTTTTCCTGCATAATAGTCTTATGAGCATACTTCAA
Source organism: uncultured Lachnospiraceae bacterium (assembly GCA_910580195.1). Lineage (GTDB taxonomy): Bacteria > Bacillota > Clostridia > Lachnospirales > Lachnospiraceae > Petralouisia. The sequence continues at coordinate 25,306 of CAJTWA010000038.1, read as the reverse complement.
GATATTTTTAGGGACCATTATGAAGAAATGATTTATACATTACATCCACGCGATTCTGTCATTGAGAACGTGGAAAAAATGATTAACTGCGGCGATCCCTCTTTCGGCGGGGCAATGTACGGCTGTCCTCATTGCGGAAAGCTGAAATTCGTCCCTTTCCGCTGCCACAGCCGCTTCTGTCCCACTTGCGGAAATCTCTACGCCATGCAACGCACCACCTCTATGTCCTTTAAGCTCGTCAATGTCCCCCACCGCCACTGTGTTTTTACCATTGATGAGCGTCTCCGGGAGTTTTTTCTGGATGGCCGTTCTCTCCTTGGCTGCCTCTTTCATGCCGTAAACAGGGTTGTTTCCCACATGTTTTTTAAGCAGAATAAGCCCATGAACTTTACCCCCGGTTTTATCATGGTTCTCCACACCTTTGGCCGGGACTTGAAATGGAACCCTCACATACACTGCCTTATTTCCGAGGGTGGTTACAGCGATAATGGTTTCTGGCGCAATACCAATTACTTCAACTATACCTACCTCCGCAATGCTTTCCGCACTGCCCTGCTGGGTGAAATGGAATCCAAAATCGGCTCTTCCTTCAAAAAGACCAAGTCACGCTGTTACCTGGAACACAAAGACGGTTTTTATGTCTATGCAAAGCCTAATAAATGTGATCCCAAAACCGCCATAAAATACATCGGGCGTTATCTGGGGCGGCCCGTTATCGCCACGTCCCGGATTGACAACTATGATGGCGACTTCGTTACCTTCCATTACAACCGGCACGAAGATGACGCCTATGCCGAAGAGACTCTTCCTGTTATGGAATTCATAGAACGCCTCATCCGGCATATCCCGGAAAAACATTTCAAAATGATCCGCTACGGCGGCATTTATGCACGCCACCGGGAGATTGATAAAAAACTTCACAGAGCCATTTCCCGTGAAAAGCGCCACATTTTCAAAAGCTTTAACCAGTGGCGCACTGCCATCCTCTCTGCTTTTGGCTATGACCCGCTCAAATGTGAATGTGGCACAACCATGCTGTTTTTAGAACTCTATTTCAACCACAGGCGCGTTTCCCTGGAAGAATTGTACGAGGAAGCCATGTCCCGTCCCCGTGGAAGAAGGCCGTCTGCGTGACTTTCTTAATTCCCATTCCTGTGGTATACTCCTTTTAAAGGAGGCTGCACTTATGAACCCAAACACAGGGAAACTACGCAAAAAATATATGGATAACCCACCCGAAGGCATGACATCCGGGGACATTCGCCGCATGAGCGAGGATGACCTTCTTGATATGGATTATTTCTTAAATGAAGACGACTTATTTGATGACGAGGCTGGAGTGGAAGGTTTTTATATCTTCTAAACCGCGTCGTCCTGTTGTTGTTCCCAGACAAGAGTTTATCTAACATATGTTCGGTAAACTCTTGTTCTTTTTTCTCTCCTCGAAAATCGCAATTTCCTATAAAGTAAAAAACTAGGCAGGCAGCCATTTTCTGGCTGCCTGCCCAACTTATCTTTTCTTTATCCGTGCATTTCTGTGGAAACAGTTCTCCCATCCTTTGCTTGTCACCAGCAAAGCTGCTGGAACCCGTCCAGCGGATCAGAGGTTAAAATCTACCACAATGCCCTTAATTTCTTCCGGCAGCAAGCTCTGCGCCTCCAAAATCTGCTGGGTATTTTCAAGGATTTCCCTCTGCTTGCTTGCCAGCTCATCCGCTGTCGGCAAATCCTTCATAGCGTTCATAGCCATCTGTGCGCGCGCCCTGTTTTCCCGTGCCTGCCTGCGCTTTTCCAGCTCTTCTTCTACTTCCTGTGCCTGTTTCTCACGTTCCAATTGGGATTCTTTCAGTTCTTCTTCCTGCTCTTTCTGCTCTTCCTTGGATTCCTCGGCCTTTTCAACGGTTTCCTCTATCTTTTCGTCTACCGTTTCCTTGGATTCGTCCACCAGCATGCCGATGACTTCCTTGCTGGCGGCCTTCAAGGTTTCTTCAGCCGCTTTGGCAGCGTCCACCATGCCATGGTGCTTAAGGGACTCCTGCTTGATGGACTTGATTGCCGCGGTAGAATCGGATATCATCAGCTTGCCGTTCTCCATTTCCCCTCTCCAATAGCCGGCCATACCATCCAAATCCTTCATGTAAGCGTCGTACTCTTCGCCGCCGTCCGGGTATTCTTCCCGCAGCTTTTCCTTCTGCTCCTTGATGTAGCTCAGCTCCTTGGAGGCTGCCATTGCCTGTTCTTTGCCTTTTGAAATCTCCTCCCGGCACTCGTCCATCAAGCCGTCTATTTCCGAATCCGACTCAAACTGCTTCTTCACAAAATCCATGGCATCCTGCATTGCCTTTTTCTTCTTGTCCTCTATCCCGTCTTGGAACAGGTTCAGTTCCGATGCTTGGATGCTTGCGCCCTTTTTCTCATTTTCCTGCTGCTCTTTCCCAGCCTTATTCTCCAAACGGCCATTCCCATAGCTGGACTTTACCATTGATTCTTCTGCGCTTCCAATTTTCATTTCTCTTCCCCTTTCTGCCATACAACTTTTGCTGTTGTGGAAGGCGGCGCCTGCCCATCCTTTGGCGGGATAAGCGCCTGTGTTTTACAACTGCTCTGTAAATTATATCGGCCACTCGGGGAATTTCCTTAATTTTCCCGCTGGAATTGGCGCCAAAAGGCCATTTTATGGAATGAATGGCACAAAACCCATTCCTGCCGCCTTCAGATTACATAGCCTATATAATAGGAACCCATTTTCAGGCACGCCTTAAGATGCGTCCATCTTCAGATTACATAGTCCATATTCCCGCGCAGTTCCTTTTCCCACTCCACCAAATCCGCCAGCGTCACGCTGTCCGCCACTTCATTGATGGCGTCATGCATCCTCTGCCACAGGCGCAGCGTCGCGCAGGAACTGCTGCGGCTGCAAGTGTTCTCACTGCCCTCTAGGCAGGAAACTGGGGCAAGGCTCCCCTCAATCTGGCGCAGTATCATGCCTGCCGTATATTCCTCCGGCTTTTTTGCAAGGGCATAGCCGCCGCCCGGCCCCCGGGTGCTTTTCACATAGCCGCATTTTTGCAGGATGGAAATAATCTGCTCTAAGTATTTGATGGAAATTTCCTGCCGCCCAGCCACGTCTTTGAGCCTGACAACCTGCGGCTCCTCCATTGCCAAATCCAGCATCAGGCGCAGGGCATACCGGCCTTTTGTAGAAATTTTCATAGTCCAGCCATTCCTTTCTTCTGCCTACTCCTGCTCCTCCTTGTCCCGCTGCAGCAAGCGTTTCTGGTAATTCATATGGGAAATTACCATCAGCGCAATTTTAAAGAGCATGGCATCCTCAAAGGTACGGATATCAAGCCCTAAGGCCTTTTCAATCCGTTCCAAACGGTACACCAACGTATTCCGGTGCACATAAAGCTGCCTTGCGGTTTCGGAAATATTCAGGTTATTTTCAAAAAATTTATTGATGGTAATGGTTGTTTCCTCATCGAAAATATCTGGGATCTGCTCCCCGAACACTTCCCGCAAAAACATTTCGCATAAACTAATGGGAATCTGGTAAATCAGCCGCCCAATCCCCAGCTTCGCATAGGAAATGGTATTGTCCTCCACATAGAAAATGCTCCCTACCTCCAAGGCCATTTTCGCTTCTTGGTAGGAACGGGCAATGTCCTGCAGCAAATCTACCCGGTTGCCATAGCTAACCCGGACCCGGACCATGGCTTCTGTCTGCAAATTGTCTACAATGACTTCCGCAAGGTTTTCCAGCTCCTTTTCCGATTCCATGTCCCGGACGTCTTTTACCAGAATCACGGATTTCTCATCCACCTCTGTGATGAAATCCCGGGTGGTGGAGGCAAAGAGGTTTTTCACGGTTTCTATCACGGCACCGTCTTTTTTCCCCGACACCTCTATAATAAATACCACCCGCTGAGCCGGCTCAATATGGAGCTTCTTGGCCTTGTTGTACATATCCACCACCAGCATGTTGCCCAGCACCACATTCTGCATAAAGCTGTTCCGGTCAAACTGCTCCCGGAACGCCCCTACCATATTCCGCACTTGGCAGGCAGCTAGGCGGCCAATCATATACGCCTCCTCGCTGCTGGCCCTGGCAAGCAGGATATATTCCAATTCGTGCTCGATGACAATCTTGAAAAAATGGCATCCGGAAAGCATCTGGCTCTCCGCCATAGAATCTGCAAACAGGCGGATGGCATCTTCCATGTCTTCCTTGGGCTGGTATGTGGAGGCCAGCAATTTCCCCTTGTCGCTGTAAAGGGCAAGGTCTATCCGGGAGATTTCTTTAATTTCTTCCAATGTAACCTGCAACTTATGGTTTGACAGCATAATTTCCCTCTCCTATTCTTTTCCTCACAGGGCTTTCCATTATATTTTCCGTAAAACAAAGCGTGCAAGCCCCGTCAATTTGCTTCTCCTTATGGAAGAACAAAGTGGGCAAGCCCACTTCAACTCCCCTATCCCCTCAATCTTGAGGGGTTTGCTCACTTTGCGCGCCGAGCACGGTCGCCTTGGCGACATAATACCCTTCGTGCGAGTGCGCATCCCCCGGAGGGTTTTATCTTATAGGAAATTCATGAACTTCATCACTTCACAGTGGCACGGTATTTCCTATAAGATAAAAAACGGAAGCAACACATTCCTGCATCGCTTCCGAACATTTGTGTTATGAAATTATATTACCGAATTAGTGGGTAATTGTCAATTCCGTTTCTTTGTCAAATACATGCAATTTGTCAACATCCATTGCCAAAGTAATCGGATCCCCAAGGCGTGCCGGCGTGCTGGAATCAACCTTTGCAGTCATGCTGGTGCCGTTGATGGTGTAGTATAGCAATACTTCGGAGCCAAGCAATTCGTAGCCTGTTACCTTTGTCTTGAAAATGCTGTCCTTATGCGCTTCAAGGGCTGCCTTGGAATCGTCTACGTCCTCTGGGCGGATGCCGATTACCACGGTCTTGCCATTGTAGTGGCCGTCAATGAGTTTCTTCCCTTTTGCAGGCGGCAATACGATGGAGCTGTCGCCAACCTTCAAGGATACCTTATCGCCTTCTACCTTGCAGACTGCATCCAAGAAGTTCATCTGCGGGGAACCGATAAACCCTGCTACGAACAGGTTGTTCGGCTCGTTGTATAATTTCTGCGGGGAATCTACCTGCATGATAATGCCGTCTTTCAGTACCACAATCCTTGTCCCCAGCGTCATAGCTTCTGTCTGGTCATGGGTTACATAGATGATGGTTGCGCCAAGCCTATGGTGCAGGGAAGCAATCTCAGCACGCATCTGCACACGGAGCTTTGCATCCAAGTTGGACAGCGGTTCGTCCATCAGGAATACCTTCGGCTCACGGACAATTGCACGGCCCATAGCAACACGCTGCCTCTGCCCACCGGATAAAGCCTTTGGCTTACGGTCTAATAATTTCTCCAAATCAAGGATCCTTGCTGCTTCTTCTACCTTCTGCTTGATTTCTTCCTTCGGCACTTTCCTTAATTTCAGGCCAAATGCCATGTTGTCAAATACTGTCATATGGGGATACAGGGCGTAGTTCTGGAATACCATCGCAATGTCCCTGTCCTTGGGCTCTACGTCGTTTACAACCCTTCCGTCAATGGAAAGTTCGCCGGAGGAAATCTCTTCCAAGCCTGCTACCATACGAAGCGTCGTAGATTTTCCGCATCCTGACGGGCCTACGAAAATAATAAATTCTTTGTCTGCAATTTCAAGGTTAAAATCCTTAACAGCTTCAAATCCGTTGGGATATTTCTTACAAATGTTCTTTAATGATAAACTTGCCATTTTTCAATTTCCTCCTGTATTTTTCTGTCCAAGCAGAATTCTTTATGGGAATATACTACCAGACTTCCGGGGAAATTACCACCCGCCAACTACACAAAAAGGGATATCCATTCCTGTCTAATTTGCCAAGAATGGATATCCCTGCCCTGCCCCTTCGTCATAGTAACGAAATTTTTCAAATTATATATGCAATTTGACGGATTTACTGCACCCCAGTGGTGCCGAAGCCGCCCCTGTCCCCATTTTCCAAGGACTCTGTTTCCTCAAACACAATTTCCGGCTGGTTCTCCATAATGCGGAACTGGCAGATCCTGTCCCCTTTTTCTATCACGGTGTCCCTTGTGGCATACACGGGCATTTTCCACATGTCCTGGTCCCCGCAGTAGCTGCCGTCAATGACGCCGCAGCTATTCGTCTGCAAAATGCCATAATTTTGAAAAGTGGAGCTCCTTGGCACCACATGGGCCTCATAGCCTGCCGGGAGTTCCATGGCAACCCCAAGGGGGATTAATTTGAAGTCCCCAGTTTTCAGTTCTACGGTTTCGCTGGCACGCAAATCAATCCAGTCGGATTTCCCGCCTATGTATTCCAGCTTCTGCAGATCCTGCCCGAAATATTTTATCTTAATGGTTTCCATCCAGCCCTTTCCTCCCACTTGCCTTTTGCCCTTCTTAAAAAAAACGTTTTCCGCTGCCACAAACTGCTGAGCCCTTAAACTGAACCAGCGCCGCTGCCCGTCAGATTATGCCCCCTAACAGGTTCATGGCTACCGGGCTGTAGCTGAAATCTTGGTATGCCCGGTAAGAATCGGACTGCTCTTCCTGCTTCTGGGCTTCTTCCTTCTCCTTTTCCTGCTGGGATTCCTGAATCTTGGTATACAAATCAATGAATTTCAGGTAATCTTCATAGGAGAACAGCTGCTCTAAAATGCTCTGGTAATAGCTTTCCGTTGCTTCTTCCACAGTAGCCGCTTGGACATTGCCCTTAGAAGCCCCGCTGACTGCATAGGATGCATTGGGAACTGCCACGCCCTCGTTCATGTACTGGGTCACTTTTACCACATAATTCTGGGTTTCCTTAAAGGGGGGGATGCCGCCGTATTTTGCCACGTTGTTGCTCCCTGCATTGTAAGCGGCCAGCGCAAGGCTGATGTCGCCGCCATACTTTTCCAGCATCTGGCTGATGTACTTGGTCCCGCCCATAATGTTCTGGTAGGGGTCATAGGAATCCGACACCCCCAGCTCCCTTGCCGTAGCGGGCATGAGCTGCATGATGCCCTGCGCCCCGGCCTTGGATGTAGCGTCCGGCCTGAAATCCGACTCTGCTTTAGCAATGGCCTTAATCAAGTCCTTGGGCACATTGTATTTCTGTGCTGCTTCTTCAAAAATTTTATCCAAGGATGCTGTCGTCTGCAAATAGGAAGAAAAATCTTCCTTCTGCGCCGTTGTGGCTGCGACTGCCTGTGTCCCGGTACTGTCCGTACCCTGTATCCCATTTACTTTCATGTAGCATTGGCTCCCTTCTGTTTAGAGTTTTATATTCGCCAGCAAATCCCCTAAATTCGTAGAGGCATTTTCATGGGAAATATATTCTTCCACCTGTTTCGGCCTGTCCGTATCTACCATCTCTTCCTCCAAGGCCTTCATGCTGAGGCTGACTTTGTTGTCATTGGTGTTAAGCACCTTCACTTTCACCTTCTGCCCTACGCTTAATACCTCGGAAGGCTTGCCAATCCGCCGCTGGGAAATCTGGGAAATATGCACAAGGCCGCTGATGCCGTCGCCCAAATCTACAAATGCGCCGTAAGGCATTAAGGATTCCACCGTGCCTTCCATCACAGTCCCCGGGACCATGGCCGCAACCTTACGGTTGTGCTCCTCCTGCTCTTCTTCTTTCAAAATCACCTTGGCGGAGAGCACCAGCTTCTTCTTAGATTCATCCACCGTGATAGCCCGGACCCGTACTTCCCGGCCAAGCCATTCCTCCGTTGCCTCCACATAGGAAAGGGCAAGCTGGGATGCGGGGATAAAGCCCCGGATGCCTTCCACATATGCCACGACGCCGCTGGGCACAATCCCTGCCACCTTGACGGAAATTGCCGTCCCATCCTCCATGTAAGCCTTAAGCTTCTCCCATGCAAGGATGTCGTTTGCCTCTTTCTTGGAAAGCTTGATATTCCCTTCCCCATCGTCCGTCTTTACCACGGTTGCCGTAATCACGTCCCCCGGATGGATTTCTTCCATCATCTGGAACCCCGGGTCATTGCTCAAATCTTCTTTCTTGATAATTCCCTGTGCATAATATTTTAAATCCAGCGTCACTTCTTCCTCGCTTACCCCAATGACGGTGCCGGAAACCATATCCCCTTCATTAATTTTACGGAAGGACGCCTCCAGTTCTTCCTTGTAGTCTTCCATTGTTTCTGCCATAATCAACACTCCTTTTTACCATAGATTGGCTATGCATTGCATAATTGCTTTTATTTTACCAGAAAACTACGGAAAATACCAGAAAAATATTTCAGATTTTCCATCCAATTTTCCATCGGAGCCGGATGCCCTTGCAATGCAGCGCCCCTTTATGTTATGATTTCCCTATGATATGGTACTGGCTCTGAAATACCGAAGCGTCCCACTTGCCCGCCGCCTGCTACATTGCCGCCAGCCAGTGCAGCTTTGCCCTTTTGCCTTGCCCAGCGCAGGAAACTGCCGGGAAAGCCCCGTTTTCATATTTGCCTTGCCCAGCACAGTAAGCTGCCAGGGAAGGCGGACGCTGCTTAGGAGAAAAGGCTGAAAATGAAAAATAGGGTTGGCAGCCATTTTCATAACGTTTTGTGCCTGAGCGAAAGGAAAGAATATATTTATGGATAAACTTTACATTATCATCCCTGCATACAACGAAGAGGAAACAGTTGCCGCCGTAATCGCCCAATGGCACCCTATCACAGAACAGGCCGGGGCGGGCAGCCGCCTTGTCATTATCGACGACGGCAGCCAAGACCGCACCTTAGAAATAGCATACAGCTTAAAAAAGCAATACCCAAACCTTACGGTACTTACCAAGGAAAACCAAGGCCATGGGGCTACCGTGCTTTACGGGTACAAATATGCCATCTGCAAAGGGGCGGATTACGTGTTCCAGACCGATTCCGACGGGCAGACCCTGCCAAGCGAATTCCCCATCTTCTGGGAACACCGGAAGGACTGCGGGCTTTTAGTTGGCTGTCGTACCTTCCGGCAGGACGGCCTTTCCCGGATTCTCGTCACCAAAACCCTCCGCTTGGCATTGCTGGCCGCCTTCCACGTCTGGATCAAAGACGCCAACTCCCCCTACCGGCTGATGGGCTGCACCCAGCTACAAGAAGTCCTTAGGTACATACCGAAACACTTTTTCCTGTCCAACGTAATCATCAGCGTGGTTTACGCCAAGAAAAACCTTGGTGTCTGCAATTACCCCATTTCCTTTTTACCGCGCCAAGGAGGGGAAAATTCTATTAATATAAAGAAGATTTTCAAAATCGGCCTGACGTCCCTCCGGCAGTTTTCCGCCCTCCAGCGCACATGGAAAAAAGAAATACATGAAAAAAATCAGAAAGGCACCCCATGGAACAAAAAATGCAAACCTTAAAAAAAACTTCCCTTACAAAAGCCCTCTGGCAGCAAAAAGAAAAAATTACAATATCCATCTTATTCACCCTCCTTGCAATCTGGCTGCTGGGGGAAGACAGCAGGCCTTTTTTGACATGGTGGGCGGCTATCTGGATTTTAGGCTGCTCCTTTATGCCCTTGACAGGGATGCTGTTTTCCGGGTTCCGCGACAAGGGCTGGATGTTTTCGAAAGCCATCGCCATCGCCATTGCCGGCTATTCCACTTGGCTGCTGGTGTCCTTAGGCCTAATCAGGTTCACCCCCCTTTCCTGTTTTGTTGTTACTTCCCTGTGCATTGGGGCAAATTTTGCCTTGGCCTTCTGGCAGCGGCGGGCGGGCCTTCGCGTGTTCCCTGCCAAGGAGGGCAGCCTCGTGTTCTGGGAGGAAGCCATCCTGTTCTTAGCTTTCCTGCTGTGGACCTATGCTGCCGGATTCCGGCCGCAGGCCTTTGGGGAGGAAAAATTCATGGATTTCGGCTTTATGGCGGCCATGATGCGCAGTACAACGCTGCCTGCCACCGACATTTGGTACAGTTCCTCCCCCATCAACTACTATTACGGCGGGCAGTATTATGCGGTATTCTTAACAAAATTGACTGGGACGCAGATTTCGGCCACCTACCACCTGATGCGCACCTTTGTGGCCGGCATGGCATTTGCCCTGCCCTTTTCCCTTGTCCGGCAGGCTGCGCAGGACTATTTTAGGAAAACCCGGTTTTGCAGCGTAAGGCGCCCTGCCCATGGCACCATTTCCCAAGCACCTGCTGCGGGCAAACCCATCCCTCCTTGGAAAAAGCAGGGGTCCCTTGCCCTCTGCTCCGGGCTTTTGGCTGGCATTGCCGTTTCCTTGGCTGGGAACATGCATTACGTCATTTATGGGATTATCCTGCCCTTGGTTACTGGGCAAAGCTATTGGTTCCCAGATTCCACCCGCTACATTGGCCACAACCCGCCTACCGCAGATGAAACCATCCACGAATTCCCTTCCTATTCCTTCCTGCAAGGGGACCTCCACGCCCATGTGGTGAATGTTTTCTTTGTGCTGACGGTACTTGGCCTTTTGTATGCCTGGGCCAAGCAGGAAAACCACAGATGGAAAGGATACGCCCAACATCCACCCAGCCAAATGCTGCGCCCAGAAGCTGCGCAAAAAGCCCCGCGCACCCGCCATGGCAAAAAGGCGCAAAAAAATAAGCCTTTTCCCAAAGGCCGGCTCCTGCCCCAGATGCCGCTGATCGCCTGCAGCGTATTCCTTGGGATTTTCCAGTGGAGCAATGCATGGGATTTTGCCATCTACTATGTGGTGCTCTGCGGCACCTGCTTCTTTTGCAACCTTGCCAACCTGCAAAGCTGGAAAAAAGGCTTCTCTGCCAGCATAAAACAATGGCTGTGGGCCCTTGCCATCAGTTTCCTTGTGGCGCTGCCCTTTACCCTGCAGTTTGACAGCGGCATGGCCCAAGGCATCCGCCTTGCCCAAAACCATTCCGCCTTTTACCAGCTCTGCATCCTCTGGGGGCTTCCCGTTTCGCTGGTAATAGTTTACCTGCTGAAGCTATTTGGGGAAAGCCAAAAAAAACTCCTTGGCAAGCGCGGCGCTTGGCTGGCACATACCAAATTCCCTGATTTGTACATCGCCGTTTTAAGCCTATGCGCCATTGGGCTGGTGCTGATGCCGGAACTTGTTTACTTACGGGACATCTACGAGGAAACTTCCGCCCGGTCCAATACCATGTTCAAGCTGTCTTATCAGGCATTTATCCTCTTTGGCATCAACATGGGGTTCCTGCTGGTCCGGTTCCTTGCAGACAAAAGCTGTAAATGGATACGCTTTGCGGGCTTGCTGGGCCTTCTCTGCCTGCTCCTAACCTCCGGCTACACTGCCACCGCCTCCAAGCAGTGGTTCGGGGAACTCTGGAACCGCAGCGGCTACCAAGGGCTCGACGCCACCGCATTTCTGGAAAAAGAATACCCAGCAGACGCCCCAGCCATCCGCTGGCTGCAGGCAAACGCAGCCGGAGCCTCCCCTACGCCAGACGCAGAAACCCCCGCCGGACACTCAGCCCCAGAGAAGGCAGAAACAAGCAGCGCCCAGACGCCAGCCACAGAAAACCCCGCCAGCCACTCAGCCCCGGAGAAGGCAGAAGCAAGCAGCGCCCAGACGCCAGACGCAGAAACCCCCGCCAGCTACTGGCCGCCGGGGCAGGAAGATAAAGTCCCCGTTCTCTTAGAAGCCCCCGGGGACAGCTACAGCAGGTACTGCCGGGTATCCGCCATGACTGGCCTGCCCACTGTAGAAGGCTGGTATGTCCATGAATGGCTCTGGCGGGGGGACACCGATGACTTGAATCAGAAAAAAGCAGAAATTGAAACAATTTATACCTCAACGGATGAGGAAGAAGTGTGGGGACTATTGTCAAAATACCACGTAGAATATATTTTTGTGGGGCAGATGGAATGGGAAAGCTACCCTGCCTTAAACCTTGGGATGCTCAAAAGCTTCGGGGATGTGGTGTTCGACAATGGGACAGTTGTTATCCAAGTGACAGGGCACTAACTGCCTAAAATGAAAAGGCCTGCTGCTGAAAGGCTGGTTATCCCATATCCTTTCCACGCAGCAAGCCTTGTTATCCTTTGGTGCCCGGGTTTGGCGGCTGGCTCCCGAAAAACCTATGTTACCGTTTCTTTCCTTTTTGTTCCCCGGGCTGAAGGCTGGTTCCCGAAGGAACGTCCCCTTGTTCTTGTATTGCGGTTTTCTGCATTTTTTAAGACTCTACCATTTCCAGTAATTTTCCCGTAATGTCTGCCATATTGGAAGAAACCTGCTTTGTATTTTCCGAAATCTGCACATTTTCTTCTACCACGCTGGAAATCCTCCCAATCTGGCTGACTGCATGGGCTACTGTATCTACGTTCGCCCTTACCATTTCCGTGATTTTTTCCACGTCCCGGTTGGCTTTTTCAATATTTTCCACCACAATGCCGAAGGCTTCTACCGTCTGGTCAGTGATTGCCTGCCCATCCTCTACGGCTAAAATAGAATTCGTAATCAATTCGTTGGTTTCCCTTGCCGCTTGGGCGCTCCTTGCTGCAAGCTCCCCGACTTGGGTCGCCACCACTGCAAAGCCTTTTCCCATTTCCCCAGCCCGGGCAGCTTCAATGGAGGCATTTAAGGAAAGCATATTGGTCTGCTGGGCAATGGAATTGATTTCATCAATAATCTTTTCAATTGCCATGGACATCTCGCTAATTTTCTGCATAGAGCCCTTAAGCTGCTCCATGCGGGACTGGGTCTGCACAATCCGCTCCGCAGTGCCTTCTGTTTCCGCAGTTACATTGGCAGAAACCTCCACGCTGCTGCTTAACTCACGCATCAGGTCATCCAACGTCTGTTTTAAGTCTTCTACTGCTTTTTCCTGCTCCCCGGTACCATGGTGGATACTGTCTGCATGTTCCAAGGTTTCCCCGGACACGCTGTTTAGGTCCATGCAGGCGTCTTTGACATTCTGGATTAAGACTTGGTTCTGTGCCATGTCCTCCTTCTGCCGCTCCAAAAGCCTTGCATTTTCATCCATGTTGCTGCAAATATTCTCCACCATTTTATTGATGCTGTCGGAAAGCATGGCAAATTCTGGGTTCCCTTGCTCATCTACGGAAACCCCGAAGTTCCCGTCTGCGATTTCCTTCATGGAATTGGTAATCCGGCCAATCCCTTGGACAACCTTCCTGTCCACTAGGTGATTAATCATAAGGAGCAGCAGCCCAAAAATCACCAGCATGCTAAAGGACACTACCAATGTCTGGCTCCGCCGTTCCTGATAATATTCATTTGCCGGCATAAACGTCCCAATCACTTGGCCTTCGTATTCTTCCGCCTGATAATAGCCTTTCACCCCGTCAATGGTAGCTTTGCCTTTCCCAGAAAAATTTTCCGGGAACCCTGCATCTGCCGCTGGGGTGCCAATCAAATCCGGGTTCTGGTGCGCCAGTATCAGCCCTTCCTCACTGTCAATGGCATAGACATACCCTTTTTCCCCAAATTCAATCCCCTTCAACACTACGTCAATCCCTGTCCCAGCCAGCATATTTTCCAAGACCTCCGGGTGCACGCCTACCTGCACAAACCCTTCGGCATCCTTGCGGGCCACTCCGATATACTGCATGACAATCCCCCTTGAAGCGTTCATTTGGGGCTCCTGCACAATTTCAAGGGATGGGTCGTCCACAATGGGCATAAATGCCGCGGACTGCTCGCCGCTTTTCATGTCAAACCCAATATTTTCCTTGACGCTGCTGCTGACGATAATGCCGTCCTCGTCAATAATATGTAACTCCGTTACGCCCAGCCTTTCCTGAATCTCATCGAGCCTTTTTGCATTGCCCAAAATAGAACTGTCCATGGACAGCATATCTGCAAATGCCCGCGCCTTTGCCAAGTTCTCCTGCCCAAGATTTTCTGTCAGGTTCCTGATAACCTCCTCGTTGCTGGCCAGCTTTTCTTTTACGTCTGCCAGCTTATCTTGGCTGGAAGATGAATTTTTCCCTTGGTTTGTAAAAGTCTGTAGCGTAAAAATCGCTGCTATTGTGATAAAGAGCGCTGCCAGCATGTAAATAAATAGCCGTTTGGTGAAAATTTTCTTCATGATACTTTCCTCTCTGCTGTTAATGCTATGCCTGTCTGAATGTCTTTGGAAACGGCACAAGTGCCATTAGTTCCATTATACCTAGCAACTGCTACATTTTCAAGGAAATTTAACGAAATATTCCATAATCTGTGCAGCCCGGGAATACTTACAGGCCATGCTTCGTTACGCTGCCATGAAAAAGCGCAAAAAAAAGGTGCAAAGCCTGTATCATTCCATAAAAGCTTTGCACCTTAGGCAGCCTAAGCCTGTAATTTCGCTGTTTATATTACCAAGTTCTGTAAGGTTAATGCCCAGAGGCAGCCAAAATGATTTTCCATCCCATATACCTGTCTTTCCTTATCATAGGCCGCCAGGGTTACTGGAAAATCCCCTTTATCGTATCGGCAACTTTCGATACGCCTTCTACCGTCAATTTTCCCTTTACGCCATCAATGATTTTCATAACAATGTCATCCGGCAAATCAATGCCAATGATCCCCTCGATTACTTTTACGGGCTCCTTTTCAAACTGTTCCTTAATATTCGGGTTTTTGGAAATTTCCTCTACAACCTTATTGATTTTTTCTTTCAAGTCCATGCCTGTTCCTCCCTTTCGCCTTCGTATGGATCTTCTGCAGTTTCCTAAATATAATAAAAAACCCTGATCCCTCAAGGTTCTTTAAAGCTGCTGACGGGAATCGAACCCGTGGCCTCCGCACTACCAATGCGACGCTCTACCGACTGAGCCACAGCAGCAACGCTATCTCTGCCGGCTGGCTACCCAACCGACTTATCTAGTATACTATATTCTCCATAACTTGTCAAGATTTTTTACAAAATTTTTGCAAATTTTCCCCGGATGCGCTGCAAGGCATTGTCAATTGCCTTTGGCTCCTTTTCCGTCACCTCGGCAATCTGCCGGTAATTCATCCCGCCCAGATAAAGCCCCAGCACCTGCTGCTCCATGGCGCTTAAGCTGCGCTTCATTTTTTCTTGGATTGCCGCCACATTTTCCCTGTCAATCAGGAGCTGTTCCGGGTCCGCGCCCAAGCCTCCCGGCGCGTCCAAGAAAGCCCCTCCCCCGTCCTCCCCCATGCCTGTGTTCAGGGAAACATAGGTGTTCAGGGGCTGGTGCTTCTTACGCTTTGACGCCTCTACGGCATGGTAAATCTGCCTTGTGATGCAAAGGTCCGCAAAGTGGAAAAAAGAAGCATCCTTTCCCTTCTGGTAATCCCGGATTGCCTTAAAAAGCCCAATCATCCCTTCCTGGATTAAATCGTCCGTGTCGCCGCCAATGAGGAACATAGCCTTGGCGCGTTTGCGTACCAGAAACTTGTATTTCTCCATAATGTAATCCATAAGCTCCGGCTGGCCGCTACGCAAAAGCTCAATCAGCATTTCATCTGGCTGGCCTTGGTATTCCTTATTATTCTGCACTTATTTTCCCTCTAAAGTTTACAATAACGGCTGGTAATTGCTGCCTTCTGGCAACCTGCCCAATCCCCTTGGAACGAAACCCTTTCCCCCGTGGCAAAAAGATTGGGCTGGCACCTGCCTTCCAGCAATAGGCTGGCGCCTATCATTTTCAGCCCTGAAGCCTCTGCCGCACAATTTCATAGGACAGCACCCCAGCCGCAACGGAGGCGTTCAGGGAACCAATATCCCCAGCCATGGGGATGGCCGCTGAAAAATCACAGCTTTCCTTCACCCGCTTGCCAACCCCTTCCCCTTCATTTCCAATGACCAGCCCAATGGGGCCTTTCAAGTCCAGCTGGTACATCAATGTGCCGCCCATATCGGCGCAGGCAAACCACATGCCCTGCTCCTTCAGTTCCCGGATGGTATTGGAAAGGTTTGTAACTTTTGCCACCGGGGTGTAGTTAATCGCCCCGGCAGAGGTCTTTGCCACGGTGGCGGTAAGCCCCACGGCGCGGCGTTTGGGGATAATGACCCCATGCGCCCCAGCTAAATTGGCGGTACGGATAATAGCCCCTAAGTTGTGGGGATCCTCAATATTGTCAAGCAAAATCAAAAAAGGCGGTTCCCCTTTTTCTTCGGCCAGCTTTAGCATGTCCTCCACCTTGGCGTATTCATAGGCTGCTGCAAAAGCAATTACCCCTTGGTGCTTCTTCGCTTCGGAAAGCTGGTCCAGCCTTTCTTTTGGCACAAAATTCAGGATTGTGCCCTGTTTCTTTGCCTCCCGGACAATGGTGCGCACCGGCCCGTCTTGGCAGCCGTCCAGCACAAACAGCTTGTCTATGGTTTTCCCGGAACGGAATGCCTCCAGAACGGTATTCCTTCCTTCCATTGTAAGTTCCTCGTATCTCATCCTTTTTCCTTTCCCTGCTCAGTTCCTTGGCTAACCATCGGTTCCCTGCTGCCGTCCCCCGCCCCCGGAGGATGGTTCCCTTGGCGGGCGTCGCCTGCCGTCCCTTCCAAGCCTTTTAAAATCAATTCCATCATCCTGTCCATGTTATCCTGAAGGTACAGGTAGCCCATTAACGCTTCAAAGCCAGTAGCCCTGTGGTAATCTGCAACAGTTGCATTTTTGGCCGTAGTAAATGTCTTGGTATTCCTGCCCCGCCGGTAGATATCAAACTCTTCCTCCGTCAGTTCCGGCTGGAGCAGTTTTGCCATTTCCGACTGGGCATGGGCTTTCACAAGGCGGCTGGCCTTTTTGTGCAAGTCGTTGACGTGGGCGTTGCCCTTCCCCACCAGCATGGAACGGATGACTAAATCATAGATCCCATCGCCGATATAAGCCAGCACCAACGGGGAATACTGGCGGATATCCCCCTGCCCCATGCCAAACTTCTGCAAAATATAATGGTTTATGCCCTTTTCCATTTTACCCCTTCTCTGGTATCTTCTAAAATAATTCCCTGTTCCAAAAGGATTCCCCGGATTTCATCTGCCCGGGCAAAATTCTTTTCTTTCCTTGCCGCCTGCCGCTCTGCAATCAGCTTTTCAATTTCCCCGTCTAAAATTTCTTCTTTTCCTTCTGCAATAATCCCTAAAATGCCGCAAAGCTGGCAAAGCCTTTGGCGCAGGTTCCCAATCAGCTCCTTGGAGGAATCCCCGCCTACATTGGTGTTACTATATTTTACCAGCTCAAAAATAGCGGAGATGGCGTCTGCCGTGTTGAAATCATCATCCATGGCTGCTTCAAATTTCGTAACAAACGCTTGGCTCCCTTCCCAAATCTCCTGTTCCTGCCCGGACATCCTCTCCTCCTTGGCATTTTCCGACAGGTGCTTTAAATTTTGGGCTCCGTTCCGGATGCGTTCCAAGCCGCTCTTTGCAGACTCCATCAATTCCGCGCTGAAATTCAGGGGGCTCCGGTAATGGGCGCCCAGCATGAAAAACCGCAGTACCTGCAAATCATATTTTTCGCTGATTTCCCGGACAGTGAAAAAATTCCCCAGCGACTTTGACATTTTCTTGTTGTCAATGTTCAAAAAGCCATTGTGGAGCCAATATTTTGCAAACGCTTTCCCATTGCATGCTTCGCTCTGGGCAATCTCATTTTCATGGTGCGGGAAAATCAGGTCCTCGCCCCCGGCATGGATGTCGATTTCTTCCCCTAAATATTTTTTGGACATCACCGAGCACTCAATATGCCACCCCGGGCGCCCTTGGCACCATGGGGATTCCCAGTAAGGCTCCCCTTCTTTTTTCGGTTTCCAGAGGACGAAATCCAATGGGTCCTCCTTTTCCTCCCCAGACACTTTAATTTCCCGGTGGCCTGCCTGCAAATCGTCTAGATTTTTGTGGGACAGCTTGCCGTATCCCTGAAATTTCCGGGTGCGGAAATACACGGTCCCGTCCGCTGCCGGGTAGGCATAGCCTTTTTCAATCAGGGTGGAAATCATGTCAAGCATCCCGTCAATTTCCTCAGTTGCCAAAGGGTGGGCAGTGGCCGGCTCCACATTCATGGCAGCCATGTCTTTTTTACATTCCGCAATGTAACGCTTAGAAATTTCTTGGGCCGAAACCCCTTCTTCCATAGCCTTTTTAATGATTTTATCGTCCACATCGGTGAAATTCGACACGAAATTCACGTCGTAGCCTTTGTATTCCAAGTAACGCCTGACAGTGTCAAACACAATCATAGGCCTTGCATTGCCGATATGGATCAAGTTGTACACGGTCGGCCCGCATACATACATTTTTACCTTCCCTTCCTCCAAAGGGACAAATTCCTCTTTTTTCCTGCTCAATGTATTGTAAACTTTCATAAGCCCTCCTGCTCTTTTTCCTCTCTTCCGCCATCTAGCCATTCCCCGCCCCATGGGCAGTTTCCCGCTGCCCTCTGCCGCGCAACCGTTCCCCTGCCGCATGGGCGGTGTTTTGCCGCCCTCTGGATCCTGTAATCCCTTAACCTTTGCTTTTCAGCTCCCGCAATTCTTTTTCCAAATCAATGGCCCGGCTGCACCTTGCTTTTCAGCTCCCGCAATTCTTTTTCCAAATCAATGACCCGGTTGCAGAGCGCGGAATTCTCACGCTGCAAAAGTGTAATGTCCTCCATCACTGGGTCCGGCAGGTGCACCTGGTCCATGTCGCTCCTTGGCACCTTGATGTTGCCGCGTTTGACAATCCTTCCCGGCACGCCTACGACTGTGCAGTTTGGCGGGACTTCTTCCAATACCACGCTCCCCGCACCAATTTTGCTGTTTTCCCCCACCGTAAATGAGCCAATCACCTTGGCCCCCGCGCTTACCATCACATTATCGCACAGGGTGGGGTGGCGTTTGCCTGTTTCCTTCCCTGTCCCGCCCAGCGTCACCCCTTGGTACAGCGTCACGTTGTCGCCGATAATGGTAGTTTCGCCAATGATGACCCCGCTGCCGTGGTCGATGAAAAAGCCTTTCCCGATGGACGCCCCCGGATGGATTTCAATTCCGGTTTTGCGGGCTGCTTTCTGGGAAATCCGCCTTGCCCGGAAATAATGGCCCTTCAGATACTGCCTGTGGGCCTTCCGGTAGCTTAACATGACGCGGAAACTAGGGTACAGCAGCACTTCCAGCGGGGATTTGATGGCCGGGTCGCGCTCCTTTATCACTTCAAATTCTTCCTTGATATGTTTCCAAAATCCCATCAATGCCATTTCCTTTCCGGCAGACCTGGGCTGCCCTAAATTACACCCATTCCCGCAAGGAAACCCGGGCATCTGCCAGCAAAAGCTGCGCCAGTTCCCCGATTTCCAGCTCTTCGCCTGCATCCCCTTCCGGTATCTCCTGCATCCTGCCGCCGTCCCTGCAAATGTCAATCTGGTAGCATCCGCAGTTTCTGGGGATGATGCGGTCTGTTACTTTCACCCGGTAAGAGCAGGGGATTTCCCGCTTTAATACAGAAACGAAATCCTTCAGGCTAGCAATGCGCAGCATCATACGGAATTCACTGAATTCTATGCCCATCCCCGGAAATGCGCTTCTTAACAGCAATTCCTGCCAGCCTTGGATGCCTTTTTGCAAAACCAATTCTGGCTGGCTTTCCTGCCCCTCTTCCAAAATCTTCTCTGGCACGCTTTCCTGCCCACTTTGCAGAATCATTTCTGGCCGGGCTTTAGCATCTTCCGCTAACAGAAACTCCTGTATTTCTGCCCGGTTCTCCTGCCGGTCTGTCCCGTAAACTAAAATTCCTTTTAATGCAGGCTCCTGCCGGGAACCTGCTGCAACTGCATCCTGCCCCGGCTCCCTTACCTGAAAATCCCTTGTTCCATTTTCAGGCCCTGATGCTTTTAACAGCAAGATGCCCCCTTGCTCCGCCTTTGTTTCTGCCAAAAGCCGGTGATAATACTTGGCATCCCGCCTTATAAATATATGATATTTTTCCTGTAAGATATGATTGGAAAAAGCCACAAGCGCTGGGATATCTTCCTCGCCTGCCTTTTCCCAGTAAAAAGCCCTCTTGGAACTTCCCGTATCTTGGGCGCAAAAATTCTGGTTTTCCCATCCCTGCATGTTATTTTCTATAAAAATTCCTTTTGCATCTACGGCACATGGATTCTGGCTGCCGCACCCCTGCCCTGCCTTTTCTTGGCATACTTCCTCTGCACCTGCGGCGCGCAGATTTTGCCCATTTTCCTCTTTTCCTGCTTCTTCCGCAGAGGCCGCATCTTTCTCCACTTCCTGCCCCGCTGCAGATCCCCCTTCCTCTTGGCTGGGAAAAAACACAAATCCCTGCCCCCGGTAATAGGCAGGGTCTGCGGGCAGGAGGAAGGCAAAGGGCGCTTCCCGGCGTTCCAAATCCTGCAATGCCCGCCCCATCACACGGCCCATTTTTCCCTTCTTGCGGCAGTCCGGGCGTGTTGCAACGGCCACAATATATGGGAGTTCCCTAAGGTTCCCGTTGAGCCACAAGGTGTATGGGTTTAAATGCAGCATCACTTGGCACACGCCATCCTCTTCCATGGCAAGGATTTCATTTTCTTTTGTTTTCCACTGATAATAATAGTCCACAAAGGAAGCAGGGTCTTCGGGAAACATTTCCTCATACATGGCCCTTGTGCCCTGCTTTTCCTGCGGCGCCAAATAACGTACCGTTTCCATAATTTCCTTTCATCCCGCTTCTTCCGCGAGCCAAATAGTTTGCCATCTTGCCTTAAGCGGATGTGCCCCCGCACCCTCCGCAGCCTTGGCAATCCTTCCCGCTGCCATACACAGCCGCGCTGCCCTCGTAAAACCCAGTCAGCAGGCAGGCTGCTTGGGCTGCGATCCCCTCTTGGCTCCCGGTAAATCCCAGCCCTTCTTCCGTGGTGGCCTTAATGTTGACCTGATTCTTCGCAAGGTGCAGGGCCTTAGCCACATGCTCTTCCATCTGGCCGATAAAAGGCCGCAGCTTAGGCTGCTGGGCAATCACGGTGGCGTCAATATTTTCCACTGCATAGCCCTCCTGCTCCAGCAGCTCCCCCACATGGGAAAGAAGCTTCAAGCTGGAAATCCCCTTGTAGGCTTCTTCCGTATCCGGGAAATGTTTCCCAATATCCCCAAGGGCTGCCGCCCCAAGCAGGGCATCCATAATGGCATGTACCAAAACATCTGCATCCGAATGGCCCAAAAGCCCCATGCTATGGGGAATTTCCACGCCGCCTAAAATCAGTTTCCTGCCCTCTGTGAGCCTGTGCACGTCATAGCCTGTCCCTATCCTCATCTGGTTCCCTCTTATTTCCCTTCATATGTAATAATGCTTTCCACCTCGTAGCCGGACAGTTTTTCCCTGCCTTTTAAGCCAGCCAGCTCCATGACAAAGCAGATTTTCACAACCTGCCCGCCCAGCTTTTCAATCAGGCCAGTAATAGCTTCGATGGTCCCGCCAGTGGCAATCAAATCGTCGATAATCACAACTTTCTGGCCGGGCTTGATGGCATCTTTGTGGATTTCAATGACTGCACTGCCGTATTCCAAATCGTATTCTGCGGAAATGGTTTCACAGGGCAGCTTTCCTTTCTTGCGGACCGGCACAAAGCTTTTATGAGCCATGTAAGCTACCGGTACGCCGAAAATAAAGCCTCTGGATTCGGGCCCTACCACTACGTCATAGTCCACGCCCTTTAAAGCCTCCAGCAGGCTGTCAATGGCAAGGTGCAGCCCGTCGGCATCCTGCAAAATGCTGGTTACGTCACGGAAAATAATCCCCGGCTCCGGGAAATCTGGGATGCTTCTCACATAATCTTCTAATTTTTTCATAATCGTCCTCCTAAACCTTCTCTTTCGCTATCTCCATGCAAGCTTTCCTTTATTTCTTCTATGCCCTATTGCCGCTTTCCTATCCTGCTATACTGCCGGAATATACTCCCTTGCACATTTCAAGGCGGCTTCTATGGTATCGTCCATGTCATAGTATTTGTACTGCCCAAGCCTTCCGCCAAACACGACGTTCCCTTCCTTTTGGGCAAGGGCTTGGTACTTGCCGTAAAGCTCTGTATTTTTCCCATCATTCATGGGGTAGTAGGGCTCGTCCCCTTTCTTCCAAACCTGCGGGTATTCTTTTGTCACCACGGTTTTGGGCTGGGTCCCATACTCGAAATGCTTATGCTCAATGATGCGGGTATAGGGCACCTCGTATTCCGTATAATTCACCACGGCGTTCCCCTGATAATTTTCCTCGTCCAATATCTCTGTTTCAAACTGCAGGGAGCGGTATTCCAACTCCCCGTAGCAATAGCCGAAATATTCATCAATCATGCCGGTATACACAATGGTATCCGCAAGCCCTTCGTATTGGCTGCGGTTTTCCAGAAAATTCTCATTGAGCCTGACCTCGGCCCCCTCCAGCATTTGTTCCACCATCTTGGTGTAGCCGCCGATGGGGATGCCTTGGAACTTATCGTCAAAATAATTGTTGTCATACGTAAAGCGCACCGGGAGCCGCTTGATGATAAAAGCCGGGAGCTCCGTAGCCCGCTTGCCCCATTGCTTTTCCGTGTAGCCCTTCACCAGCTTCGTATACACATCCGGGCCCACGAGGCTGATGGCCTGCTCCTCTAAGTTCTTTGGATGCTCCACTGCGCAGGAACGCTTCTGTTCCTCAATCTTTTCCCGCGCCTCTTTCGGGGTGACAACTCCCCACAATTTATGGAATGTATTCATATTAAAAGGCATGTTGTAAACCTCGCCCTGATAATTTGCCACCGGGGCGTTGGTATAGCGGTTAAACTCCGCAAACTGGTTCACATAATCCCAGACCTCCTTGTTGGAAGTATGGAAAATATGCGCCCCATAGGCATGGACTTGGATCCCCTCAACCTCTTTTGTGTAAATATTCCCTGCAATGTGGCTGCGCCTGTCAATCACGAGGCAGCTTTTCCCCGCCCGTTTCGCCTCCTGCGCAAACACCGCGCCAAAAAGCCCAGCGCCTACAATCAAAAAATCATATTTTCCCATAAAAACTCCTTTTTCTATAACAGTATAGTATAATCAATTGGTTTCTACAAGGTATTTTTCTGCAAAATAACCGGAAATTCTTCCATTTCTTTCCAATATTTTAACACACAGGCCGTCTATTTTCTGTTATAATAGCGTCGAGGTGATTCAAATGGCAGTTACTAATATGCTTAACTCATCAGATAATGTAAAACTGTTAGAAAAGTTACAAACCGAAAACCGGCTTCTCATGGAAGAAAATAAAAAACTGAACGATACTGTGGGCTGGATGCACGATATGATCTGGCGTCTTGTCCGTACACAGCGTACCGAAAGCTAACCCCCCGCTCCCGCCTTCTGCCAATATCCATGGCCCGGTGGGAGCCATTCTTTTTGGGAACAGCTAATCGTCCCTTTTTTTCACCAATACAATCTTTGTGATCCCATTGCTGGAATCGTCCTTCCTTGTCTGCAGTTCCGGGAAAGATTCTATCAGCTTGCCGAATTTATGGTACCCGTAATTCCGGCAGTCAAAGTCAGAATACATTTTCTGTATCATATTCCCCAATTCCGACAGGTACATCCAGCCATCTTCGTCAGAATTCTCATCCAAAAGGGATATGATGGTGGCTTTTATGGATTTCAGGTTGGTGATAGGCTCCGCATCTTTCACCGGCGCCTTTTCCGGTTCCGGGCTCTTCTGGCTCTGCCGCCTGCCCCGCTCGGGCGGCGCGCTCCTGTGCTCCTGTGCATTATGCTTCGGCTGCTGGCTATTGTTCTTGTAGAGCACATCCAGCGTCTTGAACTGCTCGCAGGCCCTTACAAACGGGGTCGGCGTCTTGCTCTCCCCCATCCCAATCACCCGCTTGCCGGACTCCCTAAGCCGCACGGCCAGCTTGGTAAAATCGCTGTCTGACGATACAATAATGAACCCGTCCACATTGCCGGTATAAAGCACGTCCATGGCGTCAATTATCATGGCAGAATCCGAAGAATTCTTCCCCACGGTATAATTGTACTGCTGGATTGGGGTCAGGGAATTTTCAAGGAGCGAATCCTTCCAAGAATTCTTGGAGCTGGAGGTCCAATCCCCGTAAATCCGCCGGATGGTGACATTCCCTAAAGTCTGTGCTTCTTTTGTGACAATTTCAATGTACTTGGATGATACATTATCTGCATCAATCAGCAAAGCAAATTTCTTTTCATTGTCCATGTTTCCTCTCCTCTCTTTGCTTTCCGCTCTCCATTATAATACTTTCTGCTGGCAGAAACAACCATACCTGCAAAGAAAGAATAACTTTTCCCCTTTTGCCCCATACTGTTACTGAGGTGATGATATGGCATCTTATGTAGCGCCCGGCTTACGGGACAAATTTGAATCTCTGTCAACGGAACTGAAAGACTGCATCCTGGCCCGGAACGTGAAGCTCAATACCCTCCCAGACTTAATCCGCGTACTGGAGGAAATCGTCCGGGAAGGGGAAGGGTTGGCTTAGCCACAAGATTCCTCTATGCGAATTCCATAAAGCGCATGGGATGGGGAAACTGGAACAGTTCCACAAAGCAGGGGGTGCATGGTTTGTGCCCCCTGCTTCTTGTTCCCTACCCCTGAATCCCTTAACCTTCCTTGCCCCCTCAGCCCTTTAATCTTTAATTGTCACGCTGTTATCCAGCTTCGCCATAGCCTCCATGACAGGGCGGCGCAGTTCCTGCTCCTGTGCGCTGCTGATTAATGCAAAGGTGCTGTGCAGGCCAGTAATTTGCTGGCCTAATTCATACAGGTCTTCCCGCCTGTTCCGGTTCTGGCTGCCTTCCTGCAGCTTTTGCTCTATTTTTTCTTTCAGATAGCCCGTTTCGATTGTTACCATTGGAATTTCCCTCCTGCCTGCTTTTTCGTCCTTGCTGGACATTTTAAGGCATAGCCTGATGATAGTATGCGCAGGAAAATGGCAATTTATGCCGGCTCTTCTAAAAAAGTGAAACGTGCGGGTAAATATTGAAATGATAATTGGGCGATACTATTTTAAATTGATAAGAAATGTGAAAATTATAGATTTTTGAACCTCAATATCCTGTGAAAACCTTCTGGAACAGAAACAAAAAGATATGGCAGCAACATACATCTGTGAGCAATAATTTGGAAATACAAAAACTCATCATCAATTCTCTTCCTACTGATGATGGTTCCAAAATAATATGGAATAGCGGAAGAGGGATTTGAACCCCCGACACCACGGGTATGAACCGTGTGCTCTCGCCAACTGAGCTATTCCGCCATATTCTGTTATGCTTTGCGTTTTCCGCAAAAATGGGACCTACAGGGCTCGAACCTGTGACCCTCTGCTTGTAAGGCAGATGC
>CAJTWA010000037.1 GCA_910580195.1 uncultured Lachnospiraceae bacterium | reverse complement strand
TGCTTTAGTGGCATAAGTTTATTGTGCAATTTTCTAAATTTGCTCATTTATAGTAAAAGGGAAAGAAAATAAAGGTTTGTATGAACTGCGGATAAAATTCTCAAGTGACATAGCAAGAATATTTTATTTTACATATCTTAACAACAAGTTTGTCTTGCTACATGGATTTATCAAAAAAACTATGAAAACGCCTGAAGCTGAAATCAAGAGAGCAAGAAAATATATGGAAGATTATAAAAGGAGGACGGGTATATGACAAAAGCAAGTATATCTTTTGAAGAAATGAAAGCCGATATGATGAAAGATGAAGAGTTTAAAAACGAATATGAAAAACTAAAGCCCCGTTATGAAGCCATTGAACAGATTATAAAAGCCAGAAAAGAACAGAATATCACACAATCTGAACTTGCGAAAAGGGTTGGAACACAAAAAAGCAATATTTCCCGACTTGAAAGCGGCAATTATAACCCTAGCTTAGATTTTCTGGTAAAAGTAGCTGAATCATTGGGAAAAAGTTTGAGCGTGCAAATAAAATAATTGTTACAGTAAAAGAATTGAACCCAACGCCATGACAAAAAAAGAAGAAGAATTTTTCAACCAACTCTATACCGAATCCTATCCTTTGCTAAAAAAATACGCCGTCAGCAAAATCGGAACCAACGAAGCGGAAGACGCCTTACAGGAAACCTATTATCAGGCATACCGGAACATTACCCTTTTAAAAAGCCATCCAAACCCGGCTGGATGGCTGATGCTCACCTGTAAAAACCTGCTGAAAAAGCGTCTTGGCAAACTGCAAAAACATTTTGGCGCCACTTTTCCGGGGGATGCCAACGACATTTTGCAGAATATCCCCACCACAGACAACTATGATCCCCTCTATCTGGAAGAGCTCAAAAAAATCCTATCGGACAACGATTATTTCCTGCTGGTAAAAAAGTATATCGAAGGGTATTCTATCGAAGAATTGGCAAAACAGCTTAACATTACCGACGGTGCCTGCAAGATGAGGCTGAAGAGGGCAAAAAAAGAAGCAAGAAAAAAACTAAAATTTTTTCTTTTTGGGTTACTTTTTTCTCTCTGCAAGGATTATATAAGATAAGGGGGCTAGAAATATGGCAGAAAATTTTAATAACGATGTAGAAAAATTAAAACACCATCTCAATATTTTGCTGGATGCAGAAACCAGCCGCCCTGCGGAACAGATTGACACCCAAAAAGTGGGCAGGATCCTTGAACTGATTGATTTGTGCAGCGGCCACACGGCAGCCGATAATATGGAAACTTTTGCAGAGCATTTTAATGCCCGTTACCAAACCTCTGTGAAAGCGCCCCATCCGCCCAAAAAGCGCGCCTTTACCGCACGTTTCCTAAAAATGGCAGCATGTTTCCTGCTATTTTTGTCCCTATTTTGCGGAACGGAATTTATTGCTGTAAAAGCCTTTGATTTTTCCATCATCCAATTTTTACGCATTACGGCCAACCGGTTTGTTTTTGAAATAGACGGCCCAGACCCAGACAGGGAACCCCTTCCCTCGGGCAGCTACCGTGACTATGAAAGCCTGTCCAAAGCGCTGGGATGCAGCTTCTTCATACCAGAAGGCGGGATGCCAGAAGGCTTTCATCTGGAAAGCATAGAATACAATGAATTTTCCGACAGCTTTGCTGCCGCGTACCAAGGCGAGGGTTCGTATGCCATCTGGGAAGTATTCCTGCCAGTTGGGGAAGGTACCGTAGACTTCAACGCCCAAGGGCTTACGGCTGTCGAGGAACACGTGCCCATAGGGGACAAAAAAGTTTCTTTTTACCAGATTCAGACAGACGGCAAGAAAGCATATACGGCAGCTTTTGTATATGAAGATATCCTATATGTCCTAGAATCCGACCTTTTGCCAGAACAGATTGCCGCTATCATCAAGAACTTACAAAAAACAGAAGGCAAGTAACAGCTATTTCCCCTCCCCAGAAAGGCGGTGATGCTTATGGTTGCATAAAAAATCCATACAAATCAAAGGCTGGCAACCTGCCGTAAAACGGCAAACGATTCATATGGATTACCCACATTATAAATTATTTCCAAAGAATTATCAACCAAAAAACCTGTTAAAATTGAAAACTGGAAGGAATGATAAACCATGAAAAAAATTACGATAGCCTTACTCGCAGCTATTTTATTTGGGACAGCCACCGCATCCCTATATGCAGCAAGCCCCACAAACCAGCCTTCAGGGCAGGAAACTGAAGAGGAACCAGATAAACCTGCTCTGGCAGAAAGGCCAAAATCAGCAGGCACACCCATCTGCACACCCCAAGATGCAGCTGGGGCGAAAGATGGCGGGCAGGCAAAAGACCCTGAAAATGCACCGGACAGAAATAACCATGCCCATACAAAGGCCCCTGAAAACATACCTGCAAACGCCGCGGACGATACACAGGGAGA
Organism: uncultured Lachnospiraceae bacterium; assembly: GCA_910580195.1. Lineage (GTDB taxonomy): Bacteria > Bacillota > Clostridia > Lachnospirales > Lachnospiraceae > Petralouisia. The sequence goes on along the minus strand of CAJTWA010000037.1, from coordinate 43,945 downwards.
GTTCACAGACCAGACACAGGAAGAAACTCCAGAAGGCCTCCCCGCAGAAGATACTCCTGCCGCCCCCGCTCCAACAAGCCCGGAAAGTTTGATTCCACCAGATAGCGAAAGTACCAATAAGCAATATAAAATCCTCAAAAACTCCCTTTTTCCTGACAATGAGAACTTTGGCGTGAAGAAAATTGTTACAGAATCCTTTGGGAATGGAAGTTTCCTTGCAGAGGATTTGGGCACTTGGCTCAAGAAACAGGAATTTTACCATATTTCTGTAGCAGAAGAGGATGGTTCCTACAAAACATTGTATTATAAAGCCAACCTTGAAGCCCAAGAACGGGAAGAAGAAAAACTTGCTTCTGCAGAAGATGCCGCCCCACTTTCCTTTGCTTGGCTCGTGGAGGAGGGAGATATCATCACCAATACAGATACCTGCATAGAAGCAGTAGCATCTGTGGAACCAGACGGGAGCTTTTATACCACTTATTCCCTCTGTCAGGAACCCGAAGAAAAATAGGAGGGAAAGGAACATGCGCGCACCAAAACCCAAAACACGGTATGCTTTCGTTTTCTGCTACTTCATATCCTTACTGCCGCTATTTTTGCCATGGTGCTATTTTGACAAAGAAGCAGACGGCATAAAGACCGGAATTGATATCATAAACACCAAATTGCTTCTGGCCTTGGGCTGCATTACGCTTTTCTGCCTCCTGTCCGCCAAAAGCCAAGCTGGAAAATTCATAACCAAGCTATTATTGCTCCTGCATATTGCTGTATACCTCATTTCTGGCCTCTTTTGGTACGTCCCTCTGGTAACAGATTTCCATGTGCTCTTGTCCTTAGAAGCAATGCATTATGGGTTCTATCTGTCTTTGCTTTGCAGCGGGTCCATGTACTTTCTGTATGGAAAAAATGAAAAGAAAGAAGGCAACCATCACTATGCTGTAACCAAGCTGAGCGTGAAAAAGACAAGAGCCATCCACTGACAATCCTTTCAGAATGAAAAATCCTGCCCCAGCAGAATCCTCTGGTGGGGCAGGATTTTTCCCTCTCATCCACAATCTCTGTTTCAAAAAACTTCATTTATCTTCCAAAATACGCATCCACCCCATCCGCAATCCCTGCTGCAAGCTGGTTTTGGTAACTGTCCGTTGCCATATTCTGGTCTTCCGTAGGGTTCGTCATAAAGCCCATCTCCACAATGGTAACCGGGACAGTGCACCAGTTAATGCCGCTCATGGAGTCCGTTTCCCAGATGTATTTCTTATTGGCCCCAGTAGCGTTTACCGCCCCATCCAGCACACATTCGGAAAGGCTCCTGCACTGGCTGTACAGGCTGCCCATATAGGGGTTGCCGGAAGTGGGGCAAATCGTCAGGATGCCGTGCTCGCTGCTGTCATCCGCCCCATTGGCATGAACCCGGATAAACGCATCCGCCCCGGCATTATTCGCCACCGCCGCCCGTTCACTGTTGCTGATATTGACGTCATGGCTGGTACGGACCATCACCACCTGATAGCCCCTCGCCTCCAATTCCGCCTGCAGTTTCAGTGAAACCGCCAGAGTCAGTTCATACTCATTCAGCCCGGTAACGCACCCCGACGTCCCGCTGGAAACCTTTGCCTTCATTTCCGACGCCCCAGGCCCGATAGGCTCCTGCTCACTGTTCCCTTTTCCCTGATGCCCCGCGTCAATGACTACCAAATAGCCATTGTCTTTCATTTCCGATTTCAGCATCAAATACTCCGACGCCACATAATACTCTTTCCCATCCAGTTCCACCGCACTCCAGGTCCCGTCGTCCGCCGTCCGCACAAATTCCTTCCTGCGGGCTGCCGTCTGGTACACTTCGCTTTCCGTAGATGGCGCTGTCCGGACATTGACAGAAGCCGTGGTGACTACCTCTTCCCGGTTGTATACCACAGTTTCCTGATTTAATACAGGCGCTTGCTTCCCTGGTTCTTCAGTTTTCCCATCCTTCCCGGAAGGACCAGCAGTATCCCCTTTTGTATTTCCATCTTTCTGGGTTTCCCCATTTTGGGAGCTGCTATCCGCACCGGCTTGCAAATCTCCATTTTGGGAACCATCCGCATCGCCTTGCGAATCCTCATCTTGGGAACCATCCGCACTGCTTTTTGAATCCCCATCTTGAGCCTCTCCCCCGCTCTTTTCTTCACTTCCATCCTGAGAACTTGTTCCAGTCCCTTGCGCATTTCCATCCGCCAAGGCTTCCTCATTTCCAGCGCTATTTTCAGGATCCTGCACCTCTGCCTTCTGGCTCCCTGCCGGCTGCCTTCCCTCTGCATCCTTCCCAGAATTCCCGCAGCCGCTTACCACCAATCCCAGAATCAGCAAACAGGCCATCCATTTCTTATATGCTTTCATTTATTTCCTCTTTCCGCTATAAAATACATCTTCCCACCAACAATTCCCTTTTTCCTGCACTTCCATTATCTCCCCCAGCAAGATCCCTTCCCAAATCCTCCTGTGCGCTGCTTACCACTTACTGGTTACACCTAACAATCCCTTCTTTCGCATCCAGCGTAACATAAGCCCCTGTTTTCAGCACAGTCGTAGCATTTGCCGCGTTTGTAATCACAGGGATATCAAGGCTCAGCCCTACAATCACCGCATGGGCCCCGGCCCCGCTGCTCTCCACAACCAGCCCAGAAGCCTCCCGGATTTGTTCCATCATCTCATTGGTGGTATCCTTCGCCACAATAATGTCCCCCGCCTTAAAATGCTGCTGCAAATCCTCCACATCCTTGCAGACGCAAAGGCTGGCAGACACAGATTTCTCATTAATCCCTTCCCCTGTCAGCAAAATATGCCCAGCAATATGCACTTTCAGGATATTGGTCGTCCCCGGGACCCCTAACGGCACGCCCCCGGTAATGACCGTGATATCCCCCATGGAAATCAGCCCAGCCTTTTCCACCACGTCCACAGCGTACTCAAACAGCTCGTCCGCATCATCCTTCTCAACCATCAAAAGCGGTATCACGCCCCAAGAAAGGTTCAGCTGGCGGCACACCTTCGGCGACATGCTCCCGCCAATAATCATGCAGTCCGGGCGGTATTTCGAAATCATCCGCGCCGTCCGCCCCGACTGGGTAACGGTAATAATGGCTGCCGCATTCAAGTCATTTGCTGTCGTACAAGTTGCATGGGAAATGGCATTGGTAATATCCGGGTTGCTCAAGTTCTGCCTTGCCTTAAACCTTGCCGTATAATTGATGTCCTGCTCCGTGCGGACTGCAATTTTTACCATGGTTTTCAAAGCCTCTGCCGGGTACAGCCCTGCCGCAGTTTCCCCGGAAAGCATGATTGCGCTTGTCCCGTCATAAATAGCATTTGCCACGTCGGTAGCCTCCGCACGGGTAGGCCTTGGGTTCTTCATCATGGAATCCAGCATTTGGGTCGCAGTTATGACCTGTTTCCCTGCTTCAATCACCTTTTTGATAATCATTTTCTGGATGACCGGCACATCCTCCAAGGGGATTTCCACGCCCATGTCCCCCCTTGCCACCATAATCCCGTCAGAAACCCGGATAATTTCATCAATATTATCCACGCCCTGCATATTTTCTATCTTGGAAATAATGTTGATGTTATGGCAGCCCTTTTCCTCAAAAATTTTCCGTATCTCCAGCACGTCGTCTGCAGTGCGCACAAAAGATGCGGCCACAAAGTCAAAATCATTTTCAATGCCGAATACAATATCCTCATAATCCTTGTCGCTGATATAGGGCATGGAAAGCTCCACATTGGGGACATTCACGCCTTTTTTATTGGAAATCATGCCGCCGTTTACTACATGGCAGGCAATGTCCGTGTCTGTGACTTCATCCACGCCAAGCTCAATCAGGCCGTCGTCAATCAAAATCCGGCAGCCCGGGGCTACATCCTTTACCAAATCCCGGTACGTAATGGATACACGTTCCTTGTTCCCCAGAATCTCCTCAGTTGTCAAGGTGAATTTCTGGCCTGCCTCCAGCTGCACCTTGCCGCCTTCCATATCCCGCAGGCGGATTTCCGGCCCTTTCGTATCTAATAAGGTTGCCACAGGCAGGTTCAGTTCTTCCCGCAGCTCCTTTACTTTTTTCAGCCGCTCCCCCTGTTCCTCGTGGGTGCCGTGGGAAAAATTAAACCGGGCTACGTTCATCCCTTCCGACATCAGCTGCTTTAATACATCGCCTTTATCGGTAGACGGGCCCAGGGTGCAGATAATTTTTGTTTTCCTTAAATTTTTCATAGTAATCTCCCATTCCTTTCCTTTTACTTAGGCACAAATAGTAATGAAAACTTATTCTTTACAGTAATTTCCCTTATGGTTTCTACTTTTTATTCTTTCCATTCTAGCTGTACATATTTCCAAAATGCCAACATGCGGTTTCCAAAGCCTGCGTATGTTTTCCCTTGCACGCCCTGCTGCTCTGCCCAGACAATAATCTTCAAATTGTGCAGCCTTATCCGTATAAGTTCTAAGCAGACTTTTTGATGCATTTATTTATGCACAATTGTCCCATTGATTTTTTTCAGCTCCCCGCCGGAGGTATCCAGCCTTGTAATCAGTACGCTGCGCACGGCCGAATTCCCGATAAAATCAATGGCTGCTTCAATCTTAGGCAGCATGGTCCCTTCCCCAAACTGCCCTTCCTCCATATACGCCTTGGCTTGGGCCACCGTCATTTCATCAATAGGGGTTTCCTGCCCTGTGCCGAAATTCAGGCAGACCTTTTCCACTCCGGTTAAAATCACCAAGCGGTCTGCATCTATAAGATCGGCCAGTTTCCCGGCTGCAGAATCTTTTTCAATGACTGCGCTTGCGCCTTTGAGCTTATGCCCTTGGGCAAGGACTGGGATTCCACCGCCGCCGCAGGCAATCACAATCTGGTCTGCCTCCAGAAGCGCCCGGATTGCGTCAATTTCCACAATGTCCACTGGCTTGGGGGCTGCCACAATCCTGCGGTACCCACGCTCCGTCTTTACCACATGGTTCCCCTTCTTCTCTTCCGCCTCGGCTTCTTCTTCCGTCATCACCCGGCCAATTTCCTTGGTGGGATGGTAAAATGCATCATCATAAGGGTCTACGCACACCTGCGTTAAGACTGTGGAAACCGGCTTGTAAATTCCCCGGCCTAAAAGTTCCGTGCGGATTGCGTTCTGCAAATCATAGCCGATATACCCTTGGCTCATGGCGGAGCAGACGGACATAGGCGTTGCCGTGTATTCCGGGTAAATCCTGCAGAATTCCGCCATTGCCGTGTGTATCATCCCCACCTGCGGCCCATTGCTGTGGGAAATGGCTACTTGGTAATCGTCCTTGATGAAATCCACCACGGCCTTTGCCGTTCTTTTGGTGGCGCTTTTCTGTTCTGGCAGCGTAGTCCCCAAGGCGTCGTGGCCTAGGGCAATCACAATCTTTTTCTTCCTCAATGTTTATAACCTCCCATCTTCCTGAATCTGCACTGCTGTTGGCACGGGCTTTCCTATGGCGCGGAATTTCCCAATCCTGCCGTAACCCCTGCAAGCCGAAACGCCAATCCAGATTTTATCCAGATTGGCATTTCCGTTTTCTTTCTTATGATTTTACCATACTTTCCAGTATTATGGAAGGATAATACTCCCTAAAATTTTCTGGCGCTTTTCGTCATTTCTTTTATTCAGGAAAGGAAAATACTCCTGAAAACCTATGGCGCTTTCCGTCTTTTGGAGCTTTTAGTTATTCCGCTTTCCAAGGGTGGCGGTAAGCTCCTGCTCCTGCCATTCCCCGTTCTGGTTGGTCTGGATTGTGATTTTTACTTCCGTCCCTGCGGCATAGTACTGCAAAATCTCCTCCAAGTTACTCTTAGACTGGATATTCCGCCCTTCAAATTTGGATATGACATCTCCTTTTTTAATGCCGCACTGTTCTGCAGCGCTGTTTTCCTCCACATAGGTTACGTACAGGCCTTCGGGGATGCCAAAATTCTCTGACATATCTTCTGTTACGTCTTGGCCGTTCACGCCAAGGTAGGAGGAATTGGACTCATCCACCACCTGCCTTGTAATCAGGTCGTTGATAATGGGCTCCGCTGCGGAAATCGGGATGGCAAAGCCCATGCCTTCTACTTGGGTGTCATTGTATTTTACAGAGTTAATCCCAATCACTTCCCCTTTCATGTTCACTAAGGGGCCGCCGCTGTTCCCAGGGTTGATTGCCGCGCTGGTCTGGAGCAGGCTGTTTGTAATGGAGCCCCCTCTTTCATCTTCCACCGTCACTTCCCGGTCTAAGGCGCTGATTACCCCTGTGGTGACAGACTGCCCGTAGCCTAATGCATTCCCGATTGCCACTGCGCCTTGGCCTACCCGGATATCATCTGAATTCCCTAAGGTGGCTACTTTTATTTTTTCCATAGTTTCTGCCGGAATATCCTTAATTGCAACAGAAATCACTGCCAAATCCGTGCTGGGGTCTGCCCCCTTTACCTCTGCCGCTACGGACTGGTTATCTACAAAATTCACCATAAGCTGGTTGGAATCTGCAATGACATGGTTATTGGTGGCAATATAAATTTCTTCCTCTGTCTGGCTGATGATAATGCCGCTCCCTGCGCTCTCTGTTTCCCGAGAATAAGAACGCCCAAAGAAATCCATGCCAAAATCCTGTACCCCCATATTCGTGATGGAAACAATGGAGGGGATGACGTTGTCCACAATGTCCGCCACATCATTAATGGTAGTCGCAGTGCTTACGCCAGTCCCGGAAATGCCGCTGGTAGTTGTCCCGTCTGTTTTCCCGCTCCCCCCAGTGGTGGTTTCCAGCTGGGCGGAATTCTTTTTGCCTGTCAGTTCAAAGGCAAGCCCTGTCCCGTAAAACACGGTCCCGGACACCAGCCCGAATACCAAGGCAAGGGCAGCGCATTTTGCAACTGTGACGCCAAAGCCATGGGGCTTCTTCTCCCCTGCGGCCTTTTTCCTGCCCTTCTTCTTTTTCTTGCCATCCTCCGGCACAGGGTTCCACTGGCTGCTGTAGGTATTCCCGCCATTCTGGGAATTGCCATACATGCCGCCATTTGGGCTGCCGTACCCATTCCCATTATCTTGGCTGCTGCCATAAGTTTCCCCATTATTCTGGGAAGGCTGCCCTGCGGTATAGAATTGCTGGCCGTTCCCAGCAGCTTCCTGCCCATGCGCGGGTGCGCCGCCTCCTGCAACATAAGTCCTCTCGCTGCTGCCCGCCCCGCCGGCAGCCCCTTGGCCTTGCTCCTCCTGCCGTTCATAGTAATTGGGGTTGCGCTCTTGGTTCTCCTGATTGAGATAGCTGTATGAATATAAAGAATCTGAATGATTGCCGTTTTCCTTATTCTGGCTGCCGTTAAAATTGCCTTCCATAACATTTTCTCCTTTCGTTTTCCTTATGCTTTATTTGCTCTTGCCTTGTTTCTATTAAGCAGTTTACGGAAAATTTGTGATAAAAATGTGACAACAATTTTAAAAAAACGTGATAAAAAAGTTTTCCAGCAATAGTATTACTCCGGCAGTAAAATACCGCCGGAGTAATATTGATTCCTTCACGGGCCTAATATCCCGCTGCTTGCAGCGTCCTGAAGGAAGAAGCTAGAGCCAGATACCCCGTAGCTTGCTGCAATCAGAGTTTTACCGAGCAGAGCGAGGTTCGGGCTAATACCCCGCTGCCCTGCTGCGGGGAAGTTTATTCTACCGTCACAGATTTCGCCAAGTTCCTCGGCTTATCCACATCACATCCCTTTCCTACCGCTACATAATAGCTGAAGAGCTGCAATGGGATAATCGCCAGTGAATTGGTAAAATATTTATTGGTCTGGGGAATATATATCACATAATCCGCCGCCTTCTCAATCTCCCGGTTCCCTGTATTTGTCACGGCAAGGACAAATGCTCCCCGGCTCGTCAGCTCCACAATATTGCTGATGGTCTTTTTATATAGGTCTTCCTGCGTCAGCACGGCGGCTACCAGCGTCCCCTCTTCAATCAGGGAAATAGTGCCATGCTTCAGTTCCCCCGCTGCATAAGCCTCGGAATGGATATAGGAAATCTCCTTTAACTTCAAGGAACCTTCCAAGGAGATGGCATAGTCAATCCCTCTCCCTACAAAAAATACATCTTTTGCCGCAATATAGCGGTTGGCGAAATGCTGGATCCTTTCCTTATTGCTCAGAAGCATTTCAATCTGGTCTGGCAGCCGCTGCAAATCCTTTAAGTATAAAGCCACTTCCGTCCCGCCAATCTCCCCGCGCACCTGCGCAAATTTCACGGCAAGCAGGTATTCTGCAATCAGCTGGGCAGTGTATGCCTTGGTGGTTGCCACGGCGATTTCCGGCCCTGCCCAAGTATACATGACTTTATCGGCCTCCCTTGCAATGGAGCTGCCCACTACATTTACAATGCCAAGGGTCTTTATCCCCCTTTTCTTTGCTTCGCGCAACGCGGCAAGGGAATCTGCCGTTTCCCCGGACTGGCTGATGACAATAACCAGGTCGCCCTCCTGTAAAATCGGGTTCCGGTAACGGAATTCTGAGGCCAGATCTACCTCCACCGGAATCCTCGCCATGCCTTCAAACACATATTTGCCCGTCACCCCTGCATGGTAGGCGGAGCCGCAGGCCACAATATGTATTTTGCGGATGGCGCGGATTTCCTCCTCATCCATCCCCAATTCCTCAATCACGATGGAACCCTCCTTAATCCTTGGGCTCAAGGTATCCCGCACCGTCTGGGGCTGCTCATACATCTCCTTTAGCATAAAATGCTCATAGCCGCCTTTTTCCGCTGCGTTGATATCCCAGTCTATGGTGGTGGGTTCCTTCTGGATTTCTTCCCCGTCCACATTGTAAAACGCAATGGCTTCCCCAGACAATACCGCAATTTCCTCATTCTGGATAAAATATACATTCCTTGTGTATTTTAAGACGGCAGGCACGTCGGAGGCAATCAGGTTGCCGTCTTTCCCATGGCCTACAATCAGCGGGCTGTCCTTGCGCACCGCATAAACGTTCCCCGGATGCTCCTTAAAAATAATCCCCAGCGCATAAGAGCCCTCTACTCGGTGCATAATTTTGGTAATGGCCTCCACCGGGTCGCCCTTATAATACCGGTCCAAAAGATGCGCCACTACTTCTGTATCCGTGTCAGAACGGAACTGGTATCCCTTTTCCTCCAGCCGTTTCCGCAGCTTTAAATAATTTTCAATAATCCCGTTGTGCACCACCGCGATGGTTTCCGACTGGTTGTAATGGGGGTGGGCATTGCTGCTGGAAGGAGCCCCATGGGTTGCCCAGCGGGTGTGCCCAATCCCGGAAGTCCCCGGCATGGTAGCCCCGTCGTGGGTCAGCTCACTGAGAACCTTCAGCCTGCCCACTGCCTTCTGCACGCGGATCTGTTCCCCGTCATATACGGCAATCCCCGCCGAATCGTATCCTCTGTATTCCAGCTTCGACAGCCCATCCAATAAGATAGGCGCCGCCTGTGACTCACCAATATACCCTACAATCCCACACATATGCCCAGCCTCCTGTCTGCCATTCTTCGCTCTTTATACACTGCTTGTCATTCTTTGCTCTTTGCATGCACGCCTGTCCGGTATTCAATCTCGTCGCTGATGCCCTGCACGCTGTCTGTCACCTGATAGCTGTCCGTCCCAAACAGGAAATCATGGAGTTCTTTTACATTAGACGCCAAATCTGCCGGAATGACACAGTCCTGCCTGCTTCTCTGGTATGCAATGTCCACCACCGCGCTTCCAATGTCAAACGGAAATCCTGCATTTTCCCCCAGCTTATAATTAAATGCATCCGTGGCAAGGCTTACAATCTGCCCTTTGTCCAAGCTGGTCTTAATTTTGGGGAACACGGCGTCAATCAGCTCATTGATCGTCCCCATATCGGAGGCCAAAGCTTTTTCCACCATTTTTTCCACTACAAGGCGCTGGCGTTCTGTACGTTTAAAATCATCCCCGGCGGTGTAACGGATTCTCCCATAAGATACTGCCTGCACCCCATTCAAGTTATAGGTCCCGGCTCCCGGCAGGGGGCTGTAATCCTTCCCAGTCACCTTGGAGGTTTCAATACAATAATTATTCAGGTGGTCAACCTCTGCGCCATTCACTTCAATTTCCACGCCGCCAAGGATGTCTACCGCTTCTGCCACCGCAGAAAAATCGAAGGAAACATACTCTTGGATATCCAAATCAAGGTTCGTGTTCAGCATACGCACTGCCTGCTTGGGGCCTCCCTTTGCGTAAGCTGCATTTGCCTTGCTGTAGGCATTGGGGTTATCCAAGTCAGCCATTTTCAGGAATGTGTCCCGGTAGACGGATACCAGCCTGACTTCCTTTGTCCCTTTGTCAATCCTCGCTACCATAATCACGTCGGAATTGCCGCTCTCGTAGGAGCCTTCGTCCCGGTTATCCAGCCCGAACAGCGCAATGGTAGTATATTCCCCCAGCACGTCTTGGGTTTCCTTGGGAAGTTCTACCCTGACGTCCTGCCCCCGGAAGGTAACGTCCGTATTCAGCTTATCCATTTTACTGTTCACCCAGACCCAGATCAGTACCCCTAACAAAAAAAGAAGTTCTATCACGACTATGATGACTTTCCGTTTTCTCCGTTTCCTATCCTTGCTTTTCTTACTGTCAGGCTTCTGCCCCTGTATTTTACTTTCTTTTGCCATACCTTCACCCTATCTGTTTTCGCTTACTGTTTTAGTTTTACCCAACCCGCATTTTTGGGCACAATTAATACATATGGTCTATATTATAATATTTCAGGCCATTTATCAACCGTTATTTTTCTTGAAATTTCCAAAAAACCTTCGTCTTTTCTGTTGAAATTGTAGAATTCTGACAAAAAAATAACTGAAAAACACGAGGCGGTTTCGTAACATTTTACCAATTCCATAGTGTTCCATGCTGGAATTATTCTCCCCATGCCTGCGGTATAATAACAGCTTTTTTTGCAAAAAACAAGATTTTCCAGCAATGTAATCCCCCAAAACCCCAATCCACTGGTCATGCATTTCAATCCTGCCGGGAATGGGGAGGGCTATGGAAAGGAGCTCCCGCCGGAAAGCCATGCAGCAGCCGATGTAGCTGTTTTTCAGCATATTTTTGAAAACGCCTGCCCTTGAGCCGCGGAACTGGAAAAAAGAATCTATGGTAACATTGCGCACGCCGTCTTTTTCCTCAAATACGGCGGCATCGTGGATAACTGCCATGGCTTTTTGCCCTGCAAAAGCCCCCATGACCTCCTTTACCTTATCCGGCGCCCAGATATCGTCTTGGTCTGCAAGGAAAATATAATCCCCTTTTGTATGCCTTAAGGCATGTTCCACATTTTTCTTAATCCCCTTGCGCGGGCCTTCCACAAGGCGGATCCGGGCGTCCCGCCCCTGATATTCCCGGATTACCGGAAGGGTCTGGTCTGTGGAGCCGTCGTCGGAAATGACTAGCTCGTCAGATTCCCCAAGCTGGGGCAGGATAGACGCAATCTGCTCCCCGATATACCGCCCCCCATTGTAGGAAACCATCGCTACGGAAATTTTGGGTTTCTTTACCATAACTTCCACCCCATTTCCAAAAGTTCCCCATAGGCATAAAATGCCCGATGTTTGGTTATCTGCCCTACCATAACTTCCACCCCCATTTCTGGAAATACCGCACCATGGATGCAATATGCATGTTCCTAAGTTTCTTGTCCTTGTGGGAACCGCGCTCCCACTTGTGGATTACTGTGGTGTAAGGGCAGTACCACAGGCTGCTCTCACGGTTCACCTGCCTGCACAAATCTGCATCCTCCATATACATGAAATAACGCCTGTCAAAGCCCCCAAGCTTTCGGAACAGCTCCGTGCGGATAACAAGAAAGCTGCCTTGGGCAAAGGGCACGGGGAATGGTTTCCCATAATCCATCTCCTGCATGGTGTGGTACGCCTGGCGCTTCTTAAAGTGGGAAGGCAGGAACATGCGGATTCCCATGTCTGCCACTGTCAATTCCCGCCGGTAGACGGCCTGCAGTTTCCCCTGCCCGTCTTCCAGCCGCGGGACTGCCATCCCAATGCCTCCCCGCTCCCGCATGAAATCCACCAGCACCGAAAAACTGTCCTCTGTCAGCAGGATGTCCGGGTTTACAATGGCGTGGAATTCAGAATCCAGCTTCGGCAGCACATAATTGTGCCCGCCCCCAAACCCCAAGTTCTTCCCGGGGGCAAGGTATTCCACCTCTCCATATTCCTCCTCCAATGCCTGCAGCCCATTTTTCTGGGTGCTGTTGTCCACAAGGTACAGCTTCTTAGAAAGCGCGGCAGCGGTACATCCCAGAATGGAACGTACCGCAGCCCTCACATCTTCCTCATCATTATATGCAACAATTGTAATTGAAATCTCTGTCATGACGATCCTTTTCCTGTCAGCACTACCCAGACCGTGCGGAACAAAATCCGTATGTCCATCCCCAAGGACCAGTTGGAAATATACTGGGTATCCAGCGCCACAATCTCCTCAAAATTTTTAATATCGCTCCTCCCGCTGACCTGCCACATCCCTGTCAGGCCCGGCTTTATGCCAAGCCTTGCCTTGTGGTGGAGCTCATATTGCTCAAATTCTTCCTCTGTAGGGGGCCTTGTCCCAACAAGGCTCATGTCCCCCTTCAGCACGTTCCAAAATTGCGGGAGCTCATCAATGGAAAATTTCCGCATCACCTTCCCAATGCCGAAAATCCTTGGGTCGTTCTCCATCTTAAACATCAGCCCGTCCATTTCGTTCTGCTCCATCAAATCCTGCTGCATCCGGTCCGCCCCCACGACCATGGTGCGGAACTTGTAAAACTTAAACCGCCTGCCGTTTTTCCCGATTCTGGTCTGCTCGTAAAAAATCGGCCCCGGGGACTGTATTTTAATAATGGGCGCAAACACAAGGAAGGCAATCCCTGTCAGCAGCAGGCCCACTAAGCTCCCAAAAATATCCATGCACCGCTTGATAAACACCTGCCTTGTCGTCGCAATTTTCATGCTGGTAGTCAGCACCATGTATTTCCCGCACCGTTCCACCATTTTGTTGGGCATCAGCTGGGATTCGCGCACAAGGTTGAAATGTACCGTCAGGCCCAGCTCCAGCAGCTCGTTTGCCAATGCCTCGCTGCTCTCCCTTGTATTCCCATTGATAAATATTTCATCCACCACATTGATGCGGGCATATTCCAAAAAACTGTCTGCCGAAGCCACCACCGGGACGCCGCAGACTTCATCGCCAATCCGGTCCACGTCCACGATTACGACGCCCGTCACTTCAAATTCCTTGTACCTGTCATGCTGGAAATCAGACACACATTCTTCCGCGTACCGATTTTCTGTCACTACCAGCAGCTGGGCAAATTTCTTTCCCCGTATCATGCGCTGGCGGATATAAATTTTCCATAGGCATCTGGAAAAATATTCTACAACCACTGCCATGCACCAAAATACAAAAATAACCTGCCGGGAATAAATTTCCGACTGCTTTGTCGCCCACAGGTAAACCGTGATAAATGCAAACACTAGGCTGCAGTGCACAATCACGACTTTCAGCTCCTGCACCCGGTTCCTCCGCAGGATTCCAGTATATGCCTCAAAAAAGAATACAATGCAGATGTCCACCAGCAGCACCACTACGGCCAGCCGGTTATAGTAATCCAGCAGCATGGGCAGCTTCCTGATGTCCCCAAGGCGGATGAGGCAGGAGCCATAAAAGGCTAATTCCAAGCATATAATATCTAACAGCAAGAAATCCAGATGCTTTACCCAGCTCTTTTTCTCTTTCTTATACATAGTCTTCTGTCCCCTAAGTAGTTGTACGGAATCATCATACATGATTTCCCTATGGGAAAACAATGGGAAATATCTTAAATTTTCATTAATTTATGATAGGACGCTAATTTTTCGTCTTATTCCGTATGTACAGCCAGCTTTCTGAATAGTCTTTCCTCTGCTGCTCGTCCATTTCGCTGTATTGTGAAAAAGTCAGCTTGGAGGGGAGCATTTTGGTGCCGCCGCATTTGTGGCAGTAGATTTCTTTCCTTCGGGATACAGTTGTAATGCTGCCACATTCTGGGCAGATAAATACTTTCATCATATGTTTCTCTCACATCCAACTTTGTAATTTTGATTCATTCTATTGTAGCATTGAATTTGGAAAAGGGCAAGTGGGGGGAGGAGGGCAAAATATTTGCCTGATTATTTGTGGGTGGGGGATATGGGGCCTCTAAAATAGGGGGTGTGCGGGCGGAGGTTAACGGGATTGCCCAAAATGCGGGGGATATGGGGCTTCTAAAATAGGGGGTGTGCGGGCGGACGCAGAAGCGGAGCGGGGCCTGCCCCCTGCAAACGGGACAACATTCCGGTGAACTAACTGCTAACTGCAACTAAGGGATTTCGGGAAAGCCCTCATCCCTAAGTTTCCGTAAGCAGTGGATTTCACCTCCATTAAGGGCGTCCCTGAATGGTTTGCAGGGGGCAGGCCCCGCTCCGCTTCTGCTGGGTATTGGCTCTAGCTTTTTGGGGGTATTGCTTCTGGCTTTTGGTGGAGGATTAGCCCTAGCTTTTGGGGCGGATTGCTTCTAGCTTTTGGTGGAGGATTAGCCCTAGCTTTTTGGGGGGGTATTGCTTCTTCTAACATATCTTCCCTTGTTTCTCCCAGAGGGTATTAGTTCTGGCTATTGGTGGTTCTGGAGTATGGGGCAATTTGGCGGGATGGTTCTGTTTCCTCTAGTTAAACCTCTTTTAATATTCCTTTAGCATGCTGTATGGAACTGGTGGGAAAGCCTTTTCCTGCACTTGTTGGATGTTTGCTTCAATTTTTTCTTATGTTCCCCGATTTAAAGTGATTTTATTATTAATAAAATTTGGATTTAATTTTTATATGCAGATAGGCGGGATGGGTGGGGGGTCTTGGAGGATATGGCTAGATGCGGGTAGGGATGGTTCTCGGGGACGATGGGTGGGAGGGGCAGGTGGATGGTTCTTGGGGGATATGGCGGGGGGCGGGCGGAGGCTATTATACAAAGAGGCAGGGTTTATGGTTTTAGGGCATAGTTACATTTTTTTAAGGAGAAATTTGGGTTGTAGTAGGGGTCGCCTTTTTTCAGGAGGGTAATCCAGCGGGTGCGGATGAACTCGATTTCTTCGCCGAACCTGCGTACTTTTTCTTGGGTGTCCTCTGCGCCGCGGGTTTTGGATTCGTAGTGGTAGGCTTCTACGAAGGGGTTGTACACCACTAGGCGGCCTGCTGCAATGGCGCGGAGGCAGAAGTCTAAGTCGTTAAAGGCTACGGTGAGTTTTTCTTCTAGGCCGCCCAGTTCGTCGTAGAGCTCTTTGGATACCATCATGCAGGCTGCGGTGACGGCGCTGTAGTTTAGCTGGATGGCTGCTTTATGGTAATAGCCTTCTTGGCCGCGCCTTAGGCCGGGGAACATGTTGGCGGCGATTCCGTCTATGCCTACTACAATCCCGGCGTGCTGGACGGTGTTGTCGGGGTAGTAGAGGCGGGCGCCTACAATGCCTACTTCCGGACGCTGGCAGTTGCCGAGGAATTCTTCTATCCAGCCTTGGGTTATGAGTTCTATGTCGTTGTTGAGCAGGATATAGTAGCTGCCTTTGGCGAAGGATGTGCCAAAATTATTGATGGCGGAATAGCTGAAGCCTTCTTCCCAGACCACGATTTGGATGCGCTGGCCGCCGGGAAGATGGGATTCCCCTTGGCACTGCTTTCTTTTTGCCATAACGTCTGCCGCGGTATCACGGTTTTCTCCTAAAAGTTCTTGGTAATAAGCAAAAGTTTCTGGCTCTACGCTGTTATTTTCAATAATTATGATTTCATAATTCTGGTAGGAGGACTTCTGGATGGAACCTAGGCAGCGGCGGAGCATGGAGGATTGGTCTTTATTTGGGATCAGGATGGAAACAAGGGGATTCCCTTGTACTTGGTATTTTACCCGGTAGAAGCCAAAATGGGGGAGCTTTACGGCTTTACCTTCCTTCCCCGTCCGTGCCAGATGCTCCTGAATGGCTCTTTGGCCTGCATCGTAAGCATAGGTTTTGCTTAAGGGGTTGTCTGCGGTAGAATTGCTGTGGACGCGCCAGTGGTAGAGCACTTTTGGGATATGCCCGGTTTTTCTGGCGATTTCCGTGCAACGGAGGATGAAGTCGTAGTCCTGTGCGCCGTCAAATTCCTCCCGGAACCCGCCTGCCTGTTCCAAAATGCTGCTTTTTACGCAGAGGAAATGGGTGATATAGTTGTTGGAGCACAATAAATCTGGGCTGAAATCCGGCTTAAAATGGGGCTTTTTGTGCTTTAGGCCCTGCTTTTCCCACTCCACTTGATCCTCGTCGGTATAAATGACTTCTGTTTCTGGTTCCCGGTTTGCTAAAGACGCCACTTCATATAAGGCTTCTGGGGCAAGCAGGTCATCGTGGTCTAAAAAGCCTACCCATTCCCCTTTTGCCGCTTCTAGGCCTTTATTGGTGTTGCCGGAAATGCCTAGGTTCTGTTCCAGATGGCGGTAGAGAATCCGTTTTTCCTGATATTTGCTGCAGTAGCTTTGGACGGACTTTCCTACTTCCCCGGTGGGGGTTGCGTCCATTAAGCATAGCTGCCAGTTGCCATATGTCTGGGCGCGGACGGAATCCATCATTTCCAGCAGGTATTTTTCTGGGGTTTTATAGCAGGGGACTACGATGCTGATTAAGGGCTGGCACATGAGCTTCTTGGCTTGCTTCCTTTGGCGTTCCAGTTCCTCTGGGGTGGGCTTATGGCGTTCGAACCATGGGGCGTAGGGGACTTGGTCTGGTTCCATTTTGTCGCGCAGGCGGTTGAAGAAGGCTTTGGGGCCGTAATGTTTGAAGTAGCGGATGCCTTTTTTTATTTTGTAGGGTGTGATTTTCATTTGGGTTCCTTCCTTACATGGTATCAATAGTAGTGTAGATTAAACGTCTTTGAGAGGGGACGGCAATAATGGGCAGCAATCCTTGGTGCGTGCTGGCAATAATAGGCTATATGGGATTTGGAGGGGCAATGCTGAGCGGCTCTTATTTATGCAAGCTGGTAGTTGTAGATTACGGGGGCTTTGGGGGCGGACGGCAAACCCGGGCGGCTCTTATTTATGCAAGCTGGTAATTGTAGATTACGGGGGCTTTGGGGGCGGACGGCAAACCCGGGCGGCCCTCCCTCACGCAAACTGGGCAACGTTCCGGCAAACTAACTGCTAACTGCAGCTAAGGGATTTCAGGAGAGCCTTCATCCCTAAGTTTCCGTAAGCAGTGGATTTCGCCTGCACTAAGGGCGCCCATGAATGGTTTGCTTTGAGGGAGGGCCGCCCGGGTTTGCCTGTGTATTGGATAAACAACAGGTTTATTGCCTTTCTTTGGGGCTCTGCCTAAAGATGCCTTTGGATGGTTGGCTTTGGAAAACCGTCCGGGTTTGCCTGTGTATTGGATAAACAACAGGTTTATTGCCTTTCTTTGGGGCTTTTCCTAAGGGTGCCCTTTCGATGGATGGCTATGAGGGAGTTGCCGGGCTTATTTCACTTTTATGCTTTTTCTGGGGGAATAAACGGAATGTTTTTCCTGCCCTTGGTTGATGGAATATGACCTAATTTTATAGTAGTAATTTTTCCCGGTTTTTACCGTTTTATCCGTCCATGAGAGGGTGGCGTTTTTGGTGATTTTTTTTACTTCTTTGTATTTGCCGTTCTTGGAGGTGGCGCGGTAAATTTTGTAGCCTGCGGCGTTGCTGTCTTTTTGCCATTTTATCTTTACCCTGCCTTTGGAGGCGGTAACGGAGGTTACCGCCGGGGCTTTGAGGGCTGTTTTTACGCTGAACACCGTGGAATAGCTGGAGGATTTTGTCCCTGTGGATGCTTTCACGAAGGAACGTATCTTATAATAGTAGGTTTTCCCGGTCTTGATGCTGGTGTCGGACCAGCTTACGGTTTTATTTTTGGTGATGGTTTTTATCTTTTTGTATGTCCCTTTTTTGGAGGTGGCACGGTAAATGTAATAGCCGTCTGCCTTGGAGTCGCGTTTCCAAGTTACCCTTATTTTCTTGCCGCCGGAAACGTATGCTTTTTTTAGCTGGGGCTTTGCCATCTTAAGCTCTGCCGTTTTTCCCGGAGTGTATTTGGAATAATAATTTTTGCCGTTCACCGTAACATAACCGCGGATCCGGTATGCGTAAGTGTTGTTTGGCTTTACTGTGGTATCTTTAAAGCTGATGGTTGATTTGTTTTTTATGGTTTGGATGCAGCTATATTTTCCCGTCCCGGTTTTCCGGTAAACCTTGTAGCCGTCTACGGATTTCTTTGCCCAAGACAGTTCTATGGTGCGGTAATTTTTGATTTTTAAAGTGTTCCATGCGGTGGCCGGGATGGTGAAATCCATGGTTTTTTCCGGGCAGTAGAAGGAATACTTTTTCCCGCTGCTCAATGTCATGTAGGCGCGCACTTTGTAACGGTACAGCTTTCCGGGGACAATGGTTGTATCCTCGAAGGAACGCGTCGCTGCATTTGTGGATTTGATCCTTGTAAATTTGCCGTCTGCCCCTTCTGCACGGTAAATCTGGTAGCCTTGGGCAGCGGCTACCTCATTCCATGACAATTTCACGGAAACATAGCCGTTCTTTTTGGCAGTTACGGTTGGTGCGTTTAGGCCTTCTTCCGGCTTGGGGCAAGGGGAGGCTGGCATATTGTTGTACACTGGGACCTTGAACACAAAGCCATTGTTTAAGATTCCCATTTGCTCATAGCCTTTCCGCACGCTCTGGCCTTCGCTGTATGGCCCTAGCAGGTTCTGCATATACTGGTGCCAGTACAGGCCGTTATACGAATCATCTACGTCAAATTTCTGCAAATATAAGGTGTCTTGGCCTTTGAAAATATAATCGGAAGATACGGATTTTGCGCCGCCTTCCAAGGCCTTATAGCGGGTATTCCATCCGTTTTCCTTGGCCTCCTGCAAGCCGCTTCGGATTACCTCCTCCCCAATCCCTGTGGCGCGCCGGTTAAAATAATTGTAGTACCCTTCATAGCCGGGGTAAGTGCCGGAAATCAGGGAGGAAGTCCCATCCACCCCTTGTTCTTGGCGGACGCGGCTAGCAAGGAAATAGGGGCTTACCTTCAAATCCTTCCCAATCTTCATAAATGCCTGTGCGTATGTAATCCCCCCTGCAGAGCCGTCCTCCAGCTTCTTATGGGACATAAATGTGTTGCTTAAAATTTTTTCCACACCGTCCTCGGTATGGTGGGCGCCATAGACTAGCTGCTCAAACTGGAATACATACTCTTCCCGCAAAAAATTCCGGGGGTCAAGGAAATATTTCACCACGGATTCGGAGGCTTGTACCCAGTTGGTCCCGTTCTTAATGACCCATTCCCCGGTTTCCATATTGTAATCTTCCGGGGCTGTGGATTTCCAAGTGTCTGGCTGGTAGGTTTCCACTAAGTTTACGCCGTTTTTCATTTCGGCTTCCAGTACATCCGCCCATTCCAGCCCTGTATCCATGGGAACAAATGTCCAGTTGGGATGTGCTTGGATTAGCTTCTGGATCAGGGACTGGTAGCTGCTTGGGAAAGCAGAAAGCTGGGTTGCGCCCCGGGCTGCCCCCCTGCTGAATGTTTGCGCTGCACGCACCGGCAGGTACTGGGCCATCCATTCTTCCAGCCTGCCATCTGCCGTCACCACATACTCACTCTGGATATAGCCGCTGTATTCTACGTCATTGGCTGCAAAGTGAATCTGGAACCACAGGCCGGTTTCCTTCCATGCAACCCCTGACAGTTTCACCTGATAGCCGCTGGTGAGGGATTTTACCACCGCTGCTTCTGGGGATGGCTCTTGATAAACTGGGAATTCCACGTCGTTTGCCAGCACCCCATACATGTCGTATGCCTGTAAAAGCCCTGCAAAGGCTGCTTCTGCTTGGGAGAAATCAAATTCTTCTTCGTTTCCGGCAAACTCCTCTATGCTGCCAGCGCCTTTTTCATTGGTTTCTTGCTGGAAAAGCGGTTCTGTGCTTTCTGGTAGCTCTTTTTCCTGTGCTGGTTCTTTCTCCTGTGCGTCCTTTTTCTCCCCTTCAAGGCTTTTTAAACTATCTGCCCTTCTGCCTTGGGCTTCTATGCCTTCCGCATTTTCAGTATCTTCCCCTTGGGTTTCTATGCCTTCCTCAATTCCAGCATCTTCCTCTTGGGCTTCTATGTTGCCTTCCTCAGTTCCAGCATCTTCCCCTTGGGCTTCTACGTTCGCTGCACTTCCGGCTTCTCCGCCTTGGGGCTCTACACTAGCCGCATTTCCAGCTTCTGCCCCTTGGAGCTCTGTGCTTGCCGCATCTTCCTCTTCGGGCTCTTCCATTCCCTCTGTTTTCCCAGCTTCTCCACCTTGGGGCTCTGTGCTTGCCGCATCTTCCGCCCCTTCCCCTTGGAGTTCCTGCTGGCTGGCATATACCAAGTTGCCTGCCCCTTGGAAATCCGCGGAAATAACCGCTGCTGCCAATAGGATAGCTGCAATTTTCCTTCCCTTTTTTATCTTCATTTTCCTTCCTCTCTAATCCTGAAACCTTTTTATTCCTGCTTTATGTAGCTACTTGGACCAAAATCGGCTCCGTAGTGTCCCCTGGCCCTGTTTCACCCTGATATTCCAAAAGAGCTGCTACCTTATAATAATACGTTTTCCCTGCTGTAACATTGGTGTCAATATAGGAAACTGTCCCAATCCCCTCCAATGTTGCAATGCTTTGATAGCCGCTGCCCTGCTTCGTGCTGCGGTACACCACATAGCCTACCGATTTTGGCACCTTTTCCCAAGACAGCTCTACCTGCCCTGGCTGGTCGGAAATGACTGCTAAATCTTCCGGGGCTGCCAGCGTACATTTCTCCAACGCCTTGGTATATGTGCCATATCCGGTGTTTTTTCCGGCCTTAACCGCCCTAATTTTGTAGTAATACCGTTTCCGGGCTGCCGTGTTGGCGTCCGTGTAGGAAGTATTGCTGCTCCCTGAAAGTTCGGCAATCTTGATGAATTTCCCATTTGCCGTATCGCTGCGGGTAATATGGTAGCTGTTTGCCCCGGCAACTTTCTCCCAATTCAGTGTCACGCCTTTTTCCCCAGTCGTCATGGAGGTTACGGACACCCTTTTGATGTTCCTTGCCATGGCTGGCTTGGAATTTCCGCTGTAATTGGGCACGCCGTTTTTTGTCACTACGCTTTCGACGGCATAGTAATATTTTTTTCCGGTGGAAATGGTTTTGTCAATGTATTTCACGGTGCTGTTCTTATTTATGGTTGCCACTACTTGGTAAGTCCCTTTTTCGGACGTGCTCCGCTTTACCCGGTAGCCGGTGGCCTTGGGGTCTTTCTTCCATGCCACCTCCATGCTGGCGCTGTTTTTGGACCTTGCATACACCATGGTTGTGCCTGTGATGGTTGAACCTGAAGATGCGCTGCTGTAGCCGCTGTAGCCCATCCTCTTGTTGACCCGGTTTAGAGCCTGTACCCGGTAATAATATTTCTGCCCGGTTTTCAGCTTCTTGTCTACATAGCTGACAGACGTGCCTGACTTAACGGTTGCGATGGTCTTGAAGCCCTTTGTCTTAGACGTGCTCCGCTGGATGCGGTAGCCATAGGCGTTAGAAACCTTCCGCCACTTGATTTCAAGGGAGGTTTTCGTCTTAGAGCTGACGCTCAAAACCTTCGTCTTTTTCACCGCCCATCCCGAGTATGGCTCGGAATAACTGCTATAACCGTTCTTCTCACCGCCTCTTGCCCGCACTTTATAATAATATGTAGTCTGGGATTCTACATCCCCATCTAAATAGGAAACCTGCCCTGCCTTTAAGGTCTTGATTTTCTCATAAGTGCCGTCCTCGATTTCGCACCGGTACAGCTCATATTTTGCCGCGTCAGGCACGCTGTTCCAAGTAATCTCAAGCTGGCTGCTATTTTTGGAGATTGTCTTGGTAATTTTGGGGCTGGCTAGTGTTTTCCCGGAATGGGCATTGGAAAACCCAGACAGCTTCCCGTCCTTGAATACCGTGCGCACTTTATAATAATAAGCTGTCCCCGCCTGTACCGTGCTATCATCATAAGAAGCCTTGGTCCCGGCCACCGTTGCGGTTTTGGAATAATTCCCGTCCAAAGCGCTGCTCCGGTAAACTTCATAGGAAACTGCTTCTGGGACTAAATTCCAAGAAAGCCTCAGCCTTGTGCTGCTTCTGGACTGGATGGAAGAAATCTCTGGGGGCGGCCCAACCGGTTCTGGCTCTGGTTCTTCACTGTCCCCTCCGCTGCCCGCCAAGGACAAGCCATAATATTTTGCAATCCCTTGGGCATCGGCTACCCCAAGGTTCTTAAGTTTCGCATCAGAATTCAAAAACTGGCTCACGTCGCCGGAATTGCTTAAAAATGCATGTTCAATCAGGACTGCCGGGAACCCTGCCAGCTTGCTCCTGCGTATCACCGCTAAATAATCTGCCAAGGAACCGTCTGGGTATTGGGTATTCGTTTCCGAATTGCGGATTAAAATGCCGGATGCCCATGTGGAAAGCCCTAAAGCCGCCAGCTTCTGGTAAATCTCCGTTGCCAAGCCTTTCCCTGTTTCACCGATATCCGGCCGGTAACTGCCATTGGGGTAATAGACCCCTACCCCTTTGGCTGCTGTGCTGGGGCTGGCGTTTAAATGGAAACTGACATAGACATCCGCTTTTTTGGCTGCGGCAAATTCCACCCTCCTGGCATTGCACGTCCCGGTGTCCACGCTGCTGCCTCCATTGGCGCAGCCTTGGGTTTCCCGGGTCATATATATGGTGATGCCAGCGTATTTCTGCAGTTCGGCTTTGCAGTACTGGGCAATTTTCAGCACCAAATCCTGCTCTTTATATCCATAATAAGACGCCCCGGAATGGGTGCTGTCATGGCCCGGATCTAGGACAATCACCATTTTCCCCGCTGCCCCCCGCGCCATCCTGCCCTTTGCTTTGGGCGGGAGCGCGCCTGCTTCATCCAAAACGCTGCCTATCGTGCTTTCAGAAACAGGATTGCCATTTTCATCCAAAGTCACAACATTTGCCTCTACTTCTTCCAGCAACCCTTGGTCCAGAAGCACTTCATCTGGCTCCGCCTCTGCCTCTTTGTTGACGCCGTATTCGATTTCCATGCCAAGTTCTTTCAAATCCGCCTGATACTGTTTCCCGCCCTGCTGCCAAGAAATCATGTCCAGCCGGTAAATCCCTACTTGTCCTTCTTCGGTATATTCCATGGAAAACTTTACCATATTCCCTGCAATGCCTGCAGCTTCTTCTGTAAATTCCTGCCCTGCATCATTGTGGTATTTTAAGGCCGCGCCTTCTACGGGGATTCCGTCTTCCCCAAGGCTTGCCGCCACATTTTGGACGCTTGGTATCTCCAGCTTGTCCATTTCCTGCATGATAAAGTTCAATTGCCCTTTCTCTGGCTGTTCTTCCTGCCTTGGGACTTCTGCCGCGGTTTGGGCTTCTGCCGGTTCCGCTGATTCAACTCCCGCTGCAGTTCCGGGATTTTCCACATTTTCTTCCCCGGTTTCCCCTGCAATATTTTCTTCCCTATCCTGCCCGGGGTCTTCTGCATTTCCTTCCCCGGTTTCCCCTGCAATATTTTCTCCCTTATCCTGCCCTGCCTGTTCCGGCAGTTCCTGAAGCCCTGTGAATTCCTGCTGGCTGCCATCCTCACCGTATGCCTGCACCTGCATACCCATAGATCCGAAGGCCATGCATACGGATAACATCAGCGCTACTATCCTTTTCGATGCTCTCATCTTGTACACTCCATTTCTTCCCATGCTTTTTGAGTATGTTTGGAAACTGCCGTCGGGATATACCCGTGAGCCAAATGATTTCCCAACAATTCCTTAGCAGGTCTGCTTTTTATCGTAGCACAATTTTTCTTCCAGCACAACTACCTGCCAAAAACTTACAAATATTTTACATGGCTGCCTAGGCTGGCTGCAGCAACCTTCCCGGAGGGCTTACCACATGGAGGAAAACATTCCCTGTATGCCAAAAAATACCTGCGGCTCTCCTCACCCACAGGCATTTCCATCATTCGTCCTTAATTTTAACGCAGTTTTTCCCGCTGTTCTTTCCTATATAAAGCCTGCGGTCTGCCCTGCGGATCAATTCATCCACATCCTCCCCTACAGCTTCCCCGCGTTCCGATAGCCCAAATGTCATCGTCACTGCAATCTTTTTCCCCTCTACCACAAGGTCTGCATTTTGCAGTTCCCGCTGCACCTTGTCAACGACTTTGAGGGCGTAGGCAAGGCTGCCGAACACAATCATCAGGAACTCTTCCCCGCCCCAGCGGCTGACATAATCCTCCTTGTCTACCGCCCCCTGCATACTGGCAGCTACCATTTTTAAGACCTCATCCCCGGCTTCATGGCCATAGGTATCATTGACTTTCTTGAAATCATCAATGTCCCCCATGACCACGCAGTAATCCTCCCGGGTAATTCCCTCCCACGCCGCCAGCATGCTCCTGCGGTTCCGAAGTTTCGTCAGCCCGTCGTAGTCTGCCAAACGCTTCAATTCCTCTGTCTGCCTCCGCAATTCCCTGCGGCTCGCCCTCAGTTCCAAAATAAACATTTCCGAAAACATGGTAATGAAAAAAAAGCATACCAGATGGTTAAAAAAGGAAACCCAAAATGCCGTTTCTTTTGTGTAAACATACCAAGGTTCCCCCAGATAGACATACCTGCGCAAAAGCAATGTTGCAATGCAGTTTGCCCCTGTACAGAAAATCACATATTTCTTGGGTTTTAATAAATCTTCCGTCATGCAGACCATATAAAACAGGATTGGTATCATCACCAGATTGTAAAGGAAAAACCCATAGGTCCATCCCATGAGCACACAGGCGGCTAACCCATGGAGGCAAGTAGCAAAATATACAACGGTAATCCCCGCAAAAAAATTCCCATTCCGCTTTACCGCATAGAACATAGAAAGCTCTGCCGCCGCTGCCGCAAAACTCACGCCTGCCAGCATATGGCAGCCCAGCAGCGCCCCAATCCCTGTCAGCGCCAAATGCACCGCAGACATGAACGCTGCCAAAAAGCGGAAATGGTCGCCGCCTGCCATCCTTGCTTTCCCTTTTACAATTAAAATTGCCTGCTTTATCATCCCTGACATGATTTTGTCCCTTTTACTTCTTATATTTTATGTCCCACCTGTCTGTGGCGTTGCCAGCCAAGCCAGAATACATTTTCTTGCCAGCCTTGTTGTAGGCGTCTACATAGAAATAGTATTTCTTCCCATTTTTAAAAGAAGATTTCCCAAATTTCTTTACCGTCAAGCTGGTCTTTTTGGTGCTGGCGCATTTCTTAAACCCTGATTTCTGCTTGGTGGACGCATATACCTCATAACGGTCCGCCCCCTTGATGGTGCTCCATTTCAGGCTGATTCCGGATTTTGTGGATTTCAGCTTGATAATTTCCGGCTGCGGGCAGAAATAAGTCCAGTCAGACCATTTCCCTGACAGCTTCTTCCCCTCGCCGGTGATGCAGTATGCACGTACCCTGATTTTGAAAAAACTGTATTTCTTAAAGCCCTTGTAGCTGATAAACGCTGCGCCTGACCCTTGGTCTTTCGATTTCACTTTCTTATCTTTCGGCTGGTACGCTGTCCAAACCTCCCACTGGAACCCGTCTGAGCATTTCATGGATTCAAAATCTGCCCGGATTTCGCCTAAGTTCTGCCAGTAATATTCGCAGGCTGGCTTCTGGGCTTTTCCCGGAAGGACTGGGACGCCATAAAGATGGGCATAATCGCTCCCTACTGCTGCAAACCCTGCCCCGCTCTTCCTGACTGGGTAGACGTCAACCTCGTATTCTGAATTTTTCCCAAGTTTGCTTAAGGTTACTTTTGTATCTACAACCGGAATTACGATATCGTCCCTAGCGGAACTGTCCTTATACCGTACCTCATAGCCGTTGGCCCCATCCACTGGGCTCCACGACAGGCTGACGCTTGTTTCTGTGGAACCTGTATGTTTCAAATTCCCCGGCTTCGCGCTGGGCGCAGTCACTACCTCAATGGGTTCTGACGGAGTGCCATATTCCTTAACTAAACCGGTGCCGCTGATATATTCTTCATAAAAAGGGACTACCCGCAGGAAATAAGATGTCCCGGCGCTTGGAATGTCATAAAGGTCAGCCTCCCCGTTGGAAACTTCCTTCCAAGCCTTATATGTGCCAGATTTACTGTCGCTTAACTGGATTTCGTATTCCGCCTGATTGTCCAGCAACGCGCTGAACGTGACGGTTACAGAATTTTTGCCTGCCTCCGTCTGTTTTAGGCTGCTGACCTGCCCAGAAGGCGGTGCCGCCTCTGCCTTACTCCCGCCCACTCCAAACAGCATCGCAAACATAAGCATCAATGTACTGATTCTAGCTGCGCTCCATAATTTTTTCATACTTTCCTTCTCCTTCCTTGCTTGGATCCAGTGCATTTCAGGGAGTGTATCCCCCTCGTGCAAAAAACCCAGTAACACGATAAAAGTTCCTGTTTCCATGATACCAGTATTTACCCCGCGGTGTCAACTTTTTTGGGCTTCTTACACCCCTGCAATTAAAATGCGGGGCAGCTACCTGCCCCGCATCCAATTGGAAATATTTGGTTTTCCCAAGCATATCTGAAAATGCACTTCACAATCTACTTGGCCGGCTTTCCAAACACGCCTTAATAGCCAGTAGCTGCCCGGATTGTTTCGCTAATGCTTTTCACCGTTTCCGAAGGGGTGTAGCTGTCGCTGTCATACAGGAACTTATGGAGCTGCGCCACATTATTTGCCAAATCCACCGGCACCACCGCATCCCCGGCGCTCCCTACATTCCCGGGCGTTACCTTGTCAAAGGGGAACCCTGTATTTTCCCCCATATGGTACTTCATCACATTCCCAGCCAGCCCCAAAATCTCTGTCATGCCCAAGCTGGTGGAAATCTGCGGCAGCATTTTATCCAAAAGGCTGTTTAACGTCAGGATGTCGCACTGCTTTGCCTTTTCAAA
Organism: uncultured Lachnospiraceae bacterium; assembly: GCA_910580195.1. Classification (GTDB taxonomy): domain Bacteria; phylum Bacillota; class Clostridia; order Lachnospirales; family Lachnospiraceae; genus Petralouisia. The sequence continues at coordinate 16,874 of CAJTWA010000037.1, read as the reverse complement.
CATTTTGGTAATGACTGTCCTCTGCCGCTCTGTCCTCTGGTAATCCAGCCCCACATAGCGGATCCTTGCGTAAGAAGTAGCCTGTACCCCGTCCACATGCACACCCGTTCCCGGGGATACGGGACCGCTGTTGTGCCCAGTCACTTCATTGGTTTCCACAATATAGCCGTTCAGCCATTCCGCTTCTTCCGGCGTAATGTCCAGCTCAATGCCCCCTAATGCGTCAATAGCATCCACCAATGCGCTGAAATCCACGCTGACATAGTCTGTAATGTCCAAATCCAAATTTTTGTTCAGCATTTCGATTGCCTGTTTCGGCCCCCCATTGGCATAGGCCGCATTGGCTTTCCGGTATTTATCCTCCCCGATGTCCAGATAAGTGTCGCGGTATACCGAAGCCATCCTGATTTCCCCAGATTTCCGGTTAATGCTGACTACAATAATCGTATCGCTGTTCCCCCGCTCAAAATTCCCGGTAGAACGGTTGTCCAGCCCAAACAGCGCAATGCTGTCAAACCCTTCCAGCGTTTTCTGGGTGTCTATGGACAAATCATTTATCTTAACATCCTTATCCCGGATTGGAATTCTGCTCATTTTTCCATATTTGCTCCATCCATATGCCACAACCAAGGCAGCCAATGCCAGGAAAATCAACAAAATTGATAGGAAAAACCTGCGTTGGCGGCGTCTTTTCCGGTTGGTTTTCTTCTTTTTCTTCCTCGGGTAATCTGCTTCGTTCCTTGTATTTCTTGCCATTCCGTATCCTCCTTGTTAGTTTCTGTACTATCTCCGTGAGTATAACACAATGGCAAATTTTTTTCTACACTACATAGGGTTAAATTTTTGCCAGAAATATGGGGGTTAGGGCAGAATGTATTGGGCATAGTGCCTAGAGCCTGTTTAAACCTACTCTTACTGCCTGTATTCTCCACTTTGCGGGACGCCATAGGAAAATTGCGGATATGGGAAAAAGAAAGCCTTTGGAACCGGACGGCAATTCAGGACGGCCCTTCCCCACACAAACTGGGCAACGTTCCGGCGAACTAACTGCTAACTGCGACTAAGGAAGTCAGGAATACCTTCCTTCCTAAGTCTTCGTAAGCAGTGAATTTCGCCTCCACTAAGGACGCCCATAAACCGTTTGCTTAGGGAAAGGGCCGTCCTGAATTGCCTGTGTATTGAAAAAGATTATACTCCCTGTCGTATGAACACGTATCTGAAGATTCATTCTTGCCGCCTGTATCCCCATTTTGCCGGATTCTGTAAGAAAACAGTGAATATGCGAAAAAGAAAGCCTTTGGAACCGGACGGCAGTTCAGCCAGCTCTTTCCCACACAAACTGGGCAGCATACAGGATTTAACGCAGGGCAAAAACCCGGTACTGCCCCGTATCCCCCACTGCTTCGCAGCCTAACCTGCCCAATGCGGCATCCGCCTCCTCCGTGGAAAAATACACCAAATAATTGCAATTTTCCTTTTCCGCAAATTTCAAAAGCTTCTTAAAATCCACCTCTGGGCTATTGATGGCATTGTAAATCCGCTTGCAGTTTTTGTTCTGGAACTTCCCTTCCTTTGGGCCATTCCGCCCATATGGCATCAAAATGCTCCCGTCATACTGGCGGATATAGGGCAAAAGATCGTTTACCGCAATTACCTTGCGCACCTTAAGATTATTTTCCCGGGCATCCTCATTGACAATCTGGCATACATCCACGGCCACTTGCGGAATCCGGTAACGGTTCTCTGAAGCCCTGAATTGTTCCGGGGTGTACACAGGCGTCCCTGTCACTAAAATCACCGCCGCCATGCAAAGCACCAGCACATACCTTTTCCACGCTACCTGTACCTGTTTTAAGGACAGGGCAAATGCATACGCAATCACAACCGGGAATGGCAGGATCCAGAACATCCGCCAGTATACGCTGTCGCCAATGCAGTAATCTATAATAATTTTCGCCGTAACCGGGAAGAAAAAAATTCCCCAGAACACCAAGGAATAGCCGGACAGCAAGGAACTGCTGTCCTTCTCCCTTTTCGTTTTGCTTAAAGAATTCAGGAACAGGGCTGCCGCAAAATACAGCCCCAAATGCATTCCCATGCCCTTAAATTGTAAAAAGGTTTCCCATGTATTTGTAATAATTTCCCTCATGGATTTCCTCCGTTTTTATATTATACCTGCTTTCAACGCTCTCGTAAGGAACCGTTAAGAAATAATACTTTAAATAGCGCGTAGGCTTTTTCTTCAGGAGTGCCGCTCAAAAAATCAGGCGCATAGCGGGCTATATAAGTGATTTCTAAGCGATGCCATCGGAGAAAAAGACAAGCAATAAATAAAAGTTATTTTCGGACAGTCCCTGAACAACTCCCACCGCACACCTTGGCACGGAATGTAACACCGCCAATTACCTCCAACACACCAATAGACATATCCTAGCTCATATCCGTGACGGGAATTTTCGATAACTACATCACTTTCAACGCACCAATAAATATATCCCAGCACATACTAGGTTCGGCAGGCAACATAATACCGTATAGGCCAGCAGCTTCAAGTTCCGCTCACGGGCAGCATACACTATGCCAAATGTCCCCAGCATAATTGCCCCCAGCATGATTCCCATGGAAGAAACCATGCAGCAAGCGCACATCAAAAGAAACGTCAGGCACCAGTCTGCCCAGGCCGCCTGCCCCGAGAACAGCTGGAGCGCCATCAGGCATACCATCGGCACCAAAATCCCGCAGAACACTGCCTTCCCCTGCCAAATCCGCACTAAGGTAAACATCCCCTGCGTATACACGGTATATCCCGAAAACATAATAATTAAAATCAGGAAAAACAAGAAATACTCCGCATATTTCCGGTTATCTGGGAATAGTTTTTTTGCAATCAATGCATAAATGCCATACGACACCAATACGAGAGCCGCAGCCAAAACCACATGGGCTGTAATAGCCGGGTGTACCTTGCCCATCCTGCTTAAGAAAGCCACGAAGGAAAAGAAAGGCGACAGCACATAGCGGGACGGCAGATTACCATACTCCGCCCCTGTATAAGGGTTGACAGAAAAAATGGTATCGGTGGCAACCGCAGTCGACGCAGCCCCCACATAAAACGCATCATCCTCATCAATGTGCATATATTTCGCATACATATAGGCTTGTCCCAAAACCAGCAGAATATTGCCCCAGCCTACTGGGGTAATTCTTTTCAAGGAACGTGCTGCGCCTTTTGCTGCCGGGGCTAGGTTCCGCCAGTTCAATATTAGGGCGGCAGCCACCAATAGGCAGGTTGCGCCTCCATAAATGATGCACAAAAGGCTAAGGCTTTTCCTCTGGAAGATTAAGGGCAATGCGATGATTTCAAATAAGCCCCATAGGATGATGTAGCCGGATACCCAGCTTAATAGGCATCCTCTTCTTTCCTCTGGTAAGAAGCCTGTGTATAGCAGGCCGGTCGCCCATGGGACGGCTAACAATAGGAGGAAAAGGGCTGCTATGTTGATGGTTGGTGTGTCTATATACATGGGGATTCTCCTGTTTTTGTGTTAGTGTTGTTTCTCTTATTACTGGTGTAGATGGGAGGAAATATCCGTGTTTTTGGATGGAATCTTTTTTAATAATAACGAATAATTGGGGAAATGTCAATCTTTTAGAACAACTATAGTAAACCACAAAATTAACTTTACGAAAGGCTACAAAGAAACCTTAATTGTGCATTTGACACAGCCTCTGCATGAAATGCTCTATTAACGTCATCTTTCAGCATCGCCAGAGCCAAGAAAAACACATTATGGGCATTCTCTCTGCGTGTAATTCTCTATACTTGTTCTATCAGACTGAGATCAGGGGAGTACGGAAGGAAGTTTGATAAAAGTTACACTTGCAGAGATATCGGAATATTACATGGTATTTTCATCCTCAATTAAGCGCATGGTTTCTTGTGCCATGGCGCACATTGTCCATAACGAGGGCATACTTCTTCCCTTCAGGGGCAGGATGGGCTTCCAAAAAATTGCGGATAGATGAGATCGTGATCTCATAGTTGAATTTTTCCGGTCTGGCTACAAACGATTCCCCCGTTTCCAGAATGATAAAGCCGCTGTATGGAGTCTTAAAACGACTGGGAAACAACTTTACTGTCGGGGCACTTCCTTTTTTAGACCATGCGGAAATCACAGCTGTTTGGATTTGGAAATGAACCTCGTTCTGATATATAAGGATTAAGGAATCGTCGTTCTCTATTTCGGTTCGTTTTTTTAACGTTTCCCGAGCCTCGGAATCCTCATACTCCTTGCTTGGGTATGGCTGGGGACGGATGTGGGAATAGCCCAGAGCATGAAACAGACGCTGGCACTGCCTGACAGAGATTTGGGCACCAAAGGTATTGCTTATAATAGGAATACAGACTCGAACTGTCCCGTACTTTGAAGCCAAAATCCTTCGGGTCGGACTGTATGGTGGAATCAATAGCCACACACTGCTCTGTGGAGAGTTTTGATGGTCTGCCGGAACGATGCCTTGACCTTAAGGCATCAAAACCCCGTTCATCGACGGTTGTTTACCCAACCGATAACGGTAACTTTGCTCACGCCTACCATGGTGCTTACCTAAGAAACGGGGCACCCGGACAGACCATATTTACTGCAAAGACTTTGAAATGAAACCTAGCCTCATCTGTTGACGACATAATGGCTTTTCTCTGTTTCAACAAAACTTCGGGATTTGTATTGTACTTGCGAATATTCATATGCTATACTCCCTAATTCTTAGATTTGGCTGCCTAGACAATTATCTATTATACAGCAGAGGTTTTTTATTTGATACCCTGAACAACGCTACTGCTTACTGCATTCTGCCCATCTCCGATGGGGATTAATAGGCATTCAGTTATGGTAGGAGCGACAAATAAAACATCAACAAAATTACACAGAAATAATACCCATCATGTCACAAAAATTGTACCCTTATACAAATATATATCTTTGCTGAACATAGTAGCTAATAAAAAATAAAGCTATATCAACCAACATTTTTATGACGAATTCAGGAACAAATAAAAGAATATTTACGACGAATGTTACTAATGCTGCACTCAAACCCATCTGTACTACTACTAAAGCCGCATATTTTACCCCTGCAGTTTTTACTGGTTCCTTACTGTGGAACACTAGCTTATAATTCATAATGTAATTATAAATCGCCGAAATAATCCTTGCCATCACTGTCGCCAGCACAATATAAATGCATGGATAACGGGACTTCAATAAAATACATAATATTGAAAATATTACAACATCAACGATACTGGATGAAATAGAAGCACAAATGTACCTTATAAATTTTTCTCCCAAAATTCTGTATATCCTTATGGAATCCATAATGGGATTAAAATGTGTCCGATGATTTTCCTTTGAATCATAAATAGTTTCAATAGGCATTTCTGTAACCGTATATTTTCCTGCACATTCTAGCAGCATACGCATCTCAAATTCAAACCGCTCGCCTTTTACATCCAATAACTGTTGCATAAATGACTTAGGAATCCCGCGCAGGCCAGTCTGCGTATCGCTAACATGAACACCTGAAAGATATTCAAACACTTTTTCCGTAAGTTTATTCCCAAATCTGCTTTTCCATGGTATCCCTTTGCTGCTAAAATCTCTTACCCCCAGCACCAAATTCTCTGGCTTTTCTGACAAAACACCCTTTATTTTCTTTATTGCCTCTGCTGTGTGCTGTCCATCTGAATCAGCAGTGACAACGCCAACTGCCTCCTTGTAATTATCCAAAACATAACGAAACGCTGTCTTGAGTGCTCTTCCCTTTCCCTTATTCGTCTCATGGACAAGAAACGTGCCCTGATCTTTTAAAATGTCTGCCGCCCTGCTAAATATTCCTGCATATTCAGAACCACTCCCATCATTTACGATAATTACAAACCCTACACTATCTTCTTGTATACCTGTAAGCAATTTAAGCAAACGCTCATCCGGTTCATAAGCCGGAATAATGATTAATATTTGCTCCATCTTTATCACCCCTATCCCGGATAGCCTGAAAAAACTTTTTGTATTCTCACAAGTCTGTATATTGGTATCTTCATTTTTCTACCTCGCTGTTGTAATAACTGTTTTTCCGACCTGCTCTGGATATTGTGTTTCGACCCAGTTATTTAAAATTTCATTATTGCTATCGTAGAAAAAAACGTAGTTATAATTTTCCAAATCATCTGTCTGTGATCTATCCGTAACTATTCTTGTTGAAACATTAGCGGAATGAAGAAGATATTTACATAAATAATATGCGTACCCGGCATCCTCTGTAGGTATACAGACCATATAAGACTGGTTCATCCCTACAGAATTTTCATAAATTGCATTTTCGAACCAAAGGCGTTCTTCAAACCAAAGACGATCTTTCTCAGTACTATTTGTGGAAAAAATAGTGCTAAACTGTCCACACTGTACTCTCCAGAAAATTACCAACGCGAAAACAAAAGCTACGCCATATACCCGCCCCGACAGATTTTCCTCAATATCCGAAATACACTGTACCACAAAAACCGTTAGCAAATAAAATACCAAAATAAACACTGTTTTGCGGTATCTTAGTGCACTGGCAAGCCTTACAGCCTCTTCCGTTGGCATAGAAAAAATATACATAAAAACCATACCTATTATGTATATAAAATACAAAAAAGCAATTATTATCAAAAACTGGACATACTTTTTCCCAATATCTCTATTCAAACAAATAACCCATACTCCTGCAAATGCCATAAGTGCTATCATACAATAGAGTTCTTTCCCTGAAATGGAAAAACGAAACATCTCACGGACAATTAATTTGATATCCTCCACAGTTTTTGATGAATACATTTGATTATAGTTTTCTGCTGTCATAGCATGTTTTGATAAAGCAGCAGTAGAAAAAACGTAACTGCAATGCGCTTTCCAAAAATAAAGGGAGAGAAACGGGCTTAGAACAGTAAATACTTGTTTCCATCCAATCTTATTTTTTCTTTTCAAACACTTTGCAAGAATAATCATACAACCAATTACTGCAAAATAAATACCGGAATTCTTTATTTGCACAGCCGTACACAAGAAAGGAATGGCACACAAAACAGAAACTTTTTCCTTTTTTGCATTATCGTACAATAAATACTCTGAACAAATAAACAAGATAGTTGCTGCTCCCTGTAACGGAAGAAGTGTATCTACTAACAGATCATTAATCCATATATTGTAACAGAAAAGAAAATTAGTAAATAAAAACATATACAGCAAAACGGTTCCCTTCTGCTTTTTTGCATACCTAAAAACAGGCAACAAAAAACTTACCATCATATATCCCTGGGCGAACATCTGAATACTCTCAACTTTTGAAATAATTTTACTAAAATAATAGATAAAAGTAGCACTTCCAAGCGGATACTCCTGAAACATTATCAGCGCATCTTCAAAATTAGGATACCGATCCGTCTGCAACATATTTTTTACTACTATAGCCCAATGGGAAAAATTGTCATAACCAGAAAATATATGCCCCCTGACAGCAAATAAAATTATCACTAGAACCAGAAAGAAAAAAATATATCCAATCGTACAATACTCCAGAAAAACTTTATGATCTGTATATGCATAATAAGCGGTTAATACCAACCCTATTGCAAACATCAAAAATGCTGTACTTTTTAGACAGTTTAATAATCCAGCAACAAATAATATAGTAATTTGGAAAGATACAGTAAAAGCAGGCAGAAAATATAGGTTTATTTTTGCTTTTCTTCTGAACCATTCCCAATATCCTATGCTAGAAAGCATAAAAAGAATAATTCTGCCAATTGTCAGCCACATTGCATTACACCTCCATGAATTTTTAGCTCTCACTCGAAAACTCTCAGCCGCTTATGCCCTCTGCGCTGCCACGCACAACCTACGGCGATTAACATTTCCGAGTGATGCTTGTCCAATCACCCACAGAAGATTATAGGAGAATTGGATAAATTTCAGGACAAACTCAATAAATCAAATATTCTTTGCAGTAATATTAATATAATACTACTTAAAGGTATGCCAAAACATTATTTTAAATGAAGTTCACAGATTCCGGTATTATATAATACAACAATTCCCAAAATGGTATTATTCTGTTCCTTTGCAAGATTCAGCCCATTAGAAATCTCACCATAAATAGACTGACCACGCTGTTCTACAAAGAATATATTTCCTATTTTCGTCCCTTCTTTTAAAGATTCTGCATCATAGAAAATATTTCCGCCCTCTTTTGCCTTCACACCCTACACCGGTAATTCTTTCTTCAACATCTATAAAATTGTTGGCTCCACATTTTCAAATTCACTTCCTGTCATATTGACGCATTCTGAACCCTTTCTGTTTACAGAAGAGTGCAATGTTAGCAGAAACTATCTTAGCCTACTGCTCTGTTGATATCTTCTTTCTCCTGTTCTTTATTTCCAAAAGCTTATCATAAATAACGGACAAAAAACGCTTTTTTCAAGACTGGAGCACTATTTTTCCCAAAAGCCGAACGCTATAAACAGCATGCACTTCTTCCGAATTTTGCAATTTAACTGTAAAATACATTTTGCAATAGGCATTTGCAAAACATCAGAACTCACATAAATACGGGATCCTTTTTGTTACAAAATTGCGTATAAGAAAATTTATATAAATCTTTTATAGTAAGATGAATGATAACTCATATTAGCAGGTTCAAACTTTACATGTGCAATATAGAAAAATTTTTACTTTTCCTCTTTTATCACCTTAACTACCTTTTTGATATCTTAATTATTTTACCCCCTCCCCTTACTTTTTGTCAACAAAGAAATTTTTTTGAGTTTCCCCATTTTTTCTGGCATCTGATTTCATCTCAAAAATAAGAAATGCAAAAACACATCCTAAATGTTATAACACCACTTTACAACTTTATAAATAATATCCCTGATGCTGAATCAGTTGTTTTAAAACCTTAATTATAGCTTTTGATTTTATGTGTGTTTCGGCTTTTTTCACGAAAATGGCATAAAATACCTGCTGGCGGATTTGTTCGCTCAGCACGAAACGAAATTCCTGGACGCTTTCTGTCTGGTATTTGGAAAACGTCTTGTCCTGATACGGCAAAAGTTTCATTGCACAATACGCTATTTTGATTAGATTGACAAGCATTTCTATCCCTTTGCGGCTCCGTACCATGTAGCTGCATAAGGACCAGAAGGTTTTCTGTTCATAATAACTTACTTCAATGTTCCACCGAAAAGCATAAAGCAGCAAAGGGATGAACTGCATATGGCTGCTTCCCGTCTGGTTCAGGGGGGATTTTTCCTGCCAGGCACAGAATATCTGCAGCTGTTCTGGAAAAACTGTGCTGAAATATAAACGCCTGCCGCCATTTTCCTTGTCCGCTGATGTAACATATGCCAAGACTGTCCTTTTTCCAAAAATGTTTGTAAGGACACGGCGCACAGCCATGTAATAGCCTCCAATTTTTTCATCTGACAGAGTAAAATCATCCTGGATGGAGAGCCTGCCGCCATGCGTTGCAGGACGTCCTCTTTTCCCCGTCCGCTGTGGCGGCAAGTCATAAATGACGGAATCAAGCCTTGCATTCCCTATAAGGCCAAGGTTTCCATATTCGTCCACGATAGAAACGAGGCTCTTTTTTACATACCAGCTGCCACAAAGGAGGAGGACGTTTTTCTTTGTACGCAGGACAGGCATTACATGCCGCACCATAGATGCAGCCAGTTCCAGTTTGGATTCCTTTTTCTGCCACATGCAGTATCCAAGCGGTACGCACAGATAATGGATCCTGTCCTTATTTCATACAGGGACACAGAGCATTACGCTCACAAAACAGTGCCCATTCAGGTAATTAGGGCCATTATGCGCAGCATGGTCGAAAAGCTTTGAAGCATACTCAAATTTTTTGCCGGATTTTGCAACCATTGTATCATCAATACACAGGAAGACAGGCTGGGAGGGCAATTTTTCTGGTATGAGCTTTAAAGCCATACCAGCAGTGGCATTCATAAATCTGGAATAATCAGCTTTTGCATAAGAACATGCATAGTAAAATGCATTCAGGGATTTTTCTGTAATCCCTGATAAAAAATGTCTGTACAGCGAACGGATGGAACCTGCTGACTCCATAGCAAGGATAGATAACACCAGCAGGGACAAGGTTTCAATAGTTGGTAAGGAAAAAGTTTTAAAATAAATATAAAAATAACGGTACAGTCTACCAATTAGATTGTTTTCATTGTATAATAAGTCTGACGTACAAGGTCACCATCTTTCGTATAGTTTTGTGTGCAAACTTATTATACATTAGAAAGTGCCTTGTGCGTTATTTTATTTTTCATTTTCAAAAAGTTGTAAAGTGGTGTGTTATAATTAAATCACCACAAAATAATAAAACAAAGGAGTGTTTTTGCATGATTAATTATAACAGATTGGGTTATGAAATTAAAAGGGATTTTACAAACTTTATTCATAAAAACAGATAAATATAACATAGTAGAGGGAATGCAACTCAAAAGACGCAATCTTTCTATCGCAAGGCAAAAGGCTGTGTTCATAAAATGTTTTTAATTCTTTTCAAAAGTTGTCAATGTCATAAAAAATGGCAAAATAATTTCATCCATAATCTTATCCTGTTTTGATATGTTTGATTTGACGAATTAATTATATCATAGGATTAGGGTGTCAAAAGGTTACTGACCTATGATATAAATTTGTGGGAGAAAATTATAATTATTTCACAAAATATATGTATTTTTATAAATATTTTTATTTTTTGGCTTAACTCTTAAATATATAAACAACTTTTTAGCAATAAAATAACCGATGCCTCAGTATCTACCCCAAGGTATCGGTATTTCCATATTATCAAACTATGCAATCCTAGAAAATCCAAAGGTATTATCCTATTCTTCCTATGCCATCTTTATTGGTTGTTGAAATAATATAATGTGGCCGATGCTTACTTTCCGTATATGTTTTGGCAATATATTGCCCCATAATCCCCATACAAAACAACTGAATCCCGCCAATAAATACAACGACGCATATGGTAGATGCCCATCCTGCAACTGGATCGCCAAAGCAAACCTTCCTGAATATTACAAGCAACAAAAACATAAATGATACGAAAGTCATGATAACGCCAAACCAAGACGCAATATTCAAAGGAATCTCTGAAAAATTAATAATCCCACCTACCGCATATTTAAACAACTTCCAAAAATTCCACTTTGTTTCACCAGCAACTCGTTCCACATTTTCATAAGGCAACCAATACGTCTGAAACCCAATCCAGCCAAAAATTCCCTTCGAGAACCGGTTGTACTCGTCCATCCTCACAATAGCGTCCACCATTTCCTTTTTCATCATCCTGAAATCCCGAGCTCCATCTACAATATCTGCATCTGAAACTTTATTGATGAACTGATAAAACCTTCTGGCAAACCAAGAACGTATTGGCGGCTCGCCTTTTCTGTCCATCCTTCTTGTTGCAACGCTATCATATTCCTCCTCTTGTAGAATCCTAACCATCTCTGGCAACAGTGCTGGGGGATCCTGCATATCGGCATCCATTACAGCGACATAATCCCCATCTGCATTACAAAACCCAGCATAAATAGCTGATTCTTTTCCAAAATTCCTTGAAAAAGACAAATAATATACCTTATCATCCTTATCTGCTAAATTTACAAGAATGCCCAAAGTACTATCCATTGAACCATCATCTACAAACAGAAATTCATATTCACAATCCATTGCTGTAAGTACCTTTGTTGCTTCTTTATAAAAAATCGGCACTGCCTGTTCTTCATTAAAACAAGGTATTACTAAGGATAGTTTTTCCCTATTTTGTTTTCCCATTTCTGTTTCTCCTATGCTCCTTGCGGTAGTGTCAAATCCTACCTGATTTTTTGTTACTAAAACCTTGATTTATAGGAGGTTGCAAAGAAAAAGAGCATTGACCTCCCTTTTTGATGTATAATGAGTCCACCACAAACACCATTATCCAAAAGGAAACAATGCTCATGGACATTATACAATACTTACTTTCTGTTATTCAATACCTTTACCAGCAAAACTGCTGGCTGATCAACTTCATCTGCAGATATATCCCTCTCAGACAATGGGCTTTTGATGGTTCCCATTCCCCAAAGTACCAGAAGTTTAAGATTGATGAACTCCCTCTCATCACCGACTTCCGACAGGGCTGGACTTACAAAGAATTCATTCCCTACATCGAAAAACGCTATGGGAAGAAGGTCCGCCCTGTCAGCAGGCGCTCGGAGTGTGACATCCCTGGCAGCTGCTCCTGCCCGCGCTGTGACGCCCCAAAACCTTTCCTGTACAAGAACAATGGTTCAAAAGGACAGCTCCTGTGCAAAGTCTGCTCTGCAAGGTTCTCCCCACAGGAAAGCCGCTTCTCTTCCGTGGAGCTGCGCTGCCCCCATTGCGGCAATACACTTGTACCCAAGAAAGGCCGGAAGCACTTTACCGTCCATAAATGCGTAAACCCCAAATGTCCATACTACCTTCATAACCTTAAGAAAGTCGATAAGGACGACCTCAAAGAAAACTACGGCAAAAATAAATATAAGCTCCATTACATCTACCGTGAGTTCACGATGGATTTTTTCAGCATGGACTTAAATACGCTCCCGAAGAATGCGTCTTCCCTGAAATTTAGTAAGCATAACGCCCATGTCATGTCCCTGTGCCTCACACTCCATGTGAATCTCGGCCTTTCCCTGCGCAAGACTTCACAGGCCCTGAAAGACCTTTATAACATCAGCATCTCCCACCAGCAGATTGCCAACTACTGTAAAACTGCCGCCATCTGCGTCAAACCCTTTGTCGACCAGTATCCCTACGAAAAAGGGGCCGTGTTCACGGCTGACGAGACCTACATCAAGATCCGTGGCATTAAGGCCTACGTCTGGCTCATCATGAACGCCGCTACCCGCTCCGTCATCGGCTATCAGGTGTCAGGCAACCGTGGCGTCGGCCCATGTATCCTCGCCATGCGTATGGCTTTCCAGGGGCTGACAAAACTGCCGGAAAACTTTAAGTTTATCGCTGACGGCTACAGCGCCTATCCCCTTGCTGCAATGGAGTTTGCCAAGAAGCTGGGAGAAGGTTTTACCTTTAAAATCACCCAGGTGACCGGGCTTACCAACGATGACGCTGTCTCCACGGAACACCTCCCATTCAAGCAGATAATCGAGCGGCTGAACCGTACCTATAAAGCTTCTTACCGGCATACAAACGGCTTTGGCAGCATTGACGGCGCCAACTACGACCTGGCGCTCTGGGTTGCTTACTACAACTTCCTGCGTCCACACAAACACAATAAATGCAAAGCCCTCAATGACGTGGAGATGCTTCATGGCGCGGATAACATGCCCGGCAAATGGCAGCCCCTCATCTTCCTTGGACAGCAGGCCATCCTGAACATGCAGAAAAACAACACTGCACAGGCGGAGCGGGGCTGTTGTCAATAGAACCGTGGAATACCGCAGCAGGCGGCAGCGCCGTCTGTGAGGATATGCCGCGAAAGTCTGTTGACATAAAGCCCACGGATAATCCTGTCAGGCAGAAAAGGGGGCATTGCGCCCTTTTCCTGCCTTCCGGCGAGGATAGGTTCGGGCAACGCCCGAAAACGGGTCAAGGGACTGGCCCCTTGTGGGTTCTTAGGGCAACGCCCTAAGCCCTCGGAGAGCTTATCGGGATTAATGTCTACAATTTTCAAGGTTCATTTGAGCCTATTTTTTTGGCTTGGTTTTTCATAGATTACTTGACACTACCCTCCTTCCTAGTATCCATATCATTCTGCTTTGTCATAAAAACATCAGAATGAATGCAACACCTGATACTATGCCTCCAACCTTAAATCCTTTTGGCTCATATACAAATTTAATTTTGCGTTGTCCTTCTGGAGAATCAAATGCTAAAAATGAACTCATATTTTTTCGTAAACACTTTCTTGCTTTCAGTATGCACATGCCATCCCTCATCATATGGTATCTTTGATGACAAAAATTCCCCTCCTTACACTGTACTCCATAGATAGCTGTGAACTTGACCCTTATTAATATAAATCTCTTCCTGTAGCACATCTTGTGTTTCTATTATAAGAGCATCCTGATTCTCAGTATATATGGCTATTTCCGCTAATTTTTAGATTGTCAACACTTTTTTAGACAACTTTTTTAAGGTTGTTTTCCCTGTATTGTACTGGGGTTTGATATCCTAAAGAAGAATGGATTCTGTGGTGGTTATACCAGTTTACATAATCCCATAACTTCAATTTCAAGTCCTTCAAATCTGCAAATGTTTCATTCCATATGAACTCCGTTTTTATAGCCTTAAATGTTGCTTCTGCCACTGCATTATCGCAAGGGCATCCTTTATGACTCAGGGAACGCTCTATATTAAATGTTTCCGGCAGTTCTTCAATTGCTTTATTTTTGAATTTATTTCCACAATCCGTATGGAACAGACGGATCTCTTTCAGACTTCCTTCCACGCGTTGGAATGCTCCTTTTACAAGTTCCGCCGTTATTATGTTCACCCGCACTATATCCTATGATTTCCCGGTTATAGAGGCCGACAAGGACACATATGTAATTCCAGCGCATCCCTACCCTTACATACGTTAAAACGCTTATCACAACATCCCTGCCCGTCAAACTGCCGTTCAGGATATTTTCCGTTTTTGATTTGTTACAGGTGTCTTTTTGTGGTTTAAACTGTGCGGTTGTGTAATTGGAAACCAGCCCCTCCTACTTCATGATCCGTCCAATACGGCGTCTGGATACCTGTTTCCCTGTTTTCATCAGCTCCTTTTTTATTTTGCGCGTATTGCAATTATTGCGGTTTGCCCGAAAGATTTCTTTGATTTCAGATGTCAGCCCCGGTTCATCCGGCGGCTGTTTTGATTCATAATAAGTGCTTCTGTTTACCTACAGGACGCGGCACATTGCTGGTACAGGGTACTTGTGTGCGTTTGCTTTGACCACATTTACCTTCGTCCCAAGATCAGCGCCGCCTGTTTTAAAATGTCGTTCTCCATCTTCAGCTGCTAGTTATCCTTGCGGAGTTTTATCAGTTCTTCCTGTTCAGGCGTGCGGTTGTCCTTTTCATGGAATGAACCGGAGTTTTCGGCCTGTTTTACCCATTTGTCAAACAAGGAATGGGCAATATCATATTCACTGCAGATATCACACCTGCGTTTACCAGAACAGTATAAATCTACCAACTGCTGCTTGAATTCATCTGTGTATTTGCGTGGT
This sequence comes from uncultured Lachnospiraceae bacterium, assembly GCA_910580195.1. GTDB lineage: Bacteria > Bacillota > Clostridia > Lachnospirales > Lachnospiraceae > Petralouisia. The sequence goes on along the minus strand of CAJTWA010000037.1, from coordinate 1,534 downwards.
TTTCTTTTCTGTTTTGTTTCGGTCATATTGGCTACTCCTTTACTTATTGGTTTTATATTATATGACCTTAAAAAATCTGTTCAGTTTATTGTAACCTATCCATTCTAGTACTTTTCCATGAGTTTCTCTATCGGACAGAAAACTATTTTAGAGTAATGGCTGTTCCTCCTCCTTTCCAACCTCTCCCTACCTCCGGGCACCTAATCTCCACAAGCAACACAGCCACATCTCTTCCTATTCCTTGTAGTAGGAGAAAAAATTGTAATTATATATCTAACCATCTGTCATTTTAATTCTATTAACACATAATTGCCATTTCCATAGATTGTATGGTACATGCTATCCTTCACTACAGGCAGTCCATACACAGTCAAATCTTGTTTGGTATCTGTCACTACATTTTTCATGCCATAATATTCCAAAAGCTGTTTTTGCCCCCACCACCATTCCTGAAATGTAACATAAATCAATCTGCTTAACATATTATAACTTTGAGCCATAGAACAAATAATCGGTGAATGTCCAGTACTCCCAGATATCTGTACCACCACAGGTTTATCTTCAAGAAATACTTCCATACCATTCAAATCTGTGACAACCTGCACCATCCTAAAATCTGTATATTCTTTCTGAACATATAGCGCATTTCCATACGTCAGGGAAAACACAAAAAATATCCATGCAAATGCAAGTGCAGGAATCCGTATTACTACGCTTTGGCGATATTCTGCAACGCTAAGGCCTAATATTGTTATTAATACCCCAAATCCATACATTCCCCGCGGAAGGAAAAGTGGTGCTATCAATATCGGGTATAAACCAAAACAAAGCAGGAGCATCAATACTCCCGATAATATGGCCATAAACATAGTAACACATTTCTTCTGCTGTGACCGGACAACCCCGGATACTACAAACCCTGCACACAGTAACAGAAACACTCCTTTCCATATTGCCTTGAAATCTGATTTGATTAGGCTAAAATACTTCTTAAAATTTTTAATAGCTGTGGGCAGTAACTCGGAAATTGCAGGAATCGAATTCGACACATAACCATTGTCACTAATCGGAACCATAATAACAATCCGAAAAAATATCAGGCCTATACCAAATCCCAATACAGATTTTAAGCAAAATGCAAAAATCTGCTTACATGGCATGTTCTCCATCCACATCCTAAATGCCAATAAAATAACACACATTGGAAAAATCCCAGAAGAAGCCTGATAGCTGGTACACACTACTACTGTCCCAATGCTGACAGCTAAAACATACTCCCACGCTGTTCTTTTCCTATATAAAAGGGGGGCAATTGCCCCAAGAATCGACAACGCCATAAATGGAGCATCAAACTTATAGGATAGGCACTCTAAAAAATATGGGTTCAACCCCAGAGGAACCAGTGCAAGTATTTCCCAGATTGTATAGTCCTTACGTTCATATACAATGTAAATTAAAAAAATCCCTGTAATACCTAAAATCATGAGGTAAGGTTTAGCTTATCCTCCGAAAAGGACTCGCTTCCCCTCCCTCC
>CAJTWA010000036.1 GCA_910580195.1 uncultured Lachnospiraceae bacterium | reverse complement strand
AGTTTTAAAGTATTTAAGGCAATTTTGGTAAAAATTCAAATTTGCTCATTTATAGATACATGTGAATTTACTATGCCTGGCATGGAACCAAAATCTTCCCATGCTACTGGGGATGCATCATATACATTTGAATTTACTATGCCTAGCATACGGCCCGGATGATATCCAAGCAACTTGCTGGCGTACCTGCCTGCGGCAGTTAGATTTGGGAGCAACCGGCTATGGGGCAGGAAACCTATTTTCAGGGAAACGGGCATCCCGCGGCATGGGAAAAGTTTTATGGAGGAAAAAAGTTTCATGATACGGATAATTTTAGTGGCAGTTTTTTTAATTAGTTTCTTGGTTTTTTCTATCCCAGTCCTGATTGCAGAATGGATTTATAAAAAAGTGGATCCCCACGCTGCGGACTTAAGCAGCCTAAGGATTGTCCAATGGGCCTTCCGGGTGGTCCTTAAGCTTGCAGGGACGGACATTACGGTGCTTGGGGAAGAACATGTGCCAAAGGACCAGGCCGTGCTTTACATCCCCAACCACCTAAGCTATTTCGACATTGTAATTACGTATTCCCGCTGCCCGGGGCTGACTGGCTACATTGCCAAGGACAAAATGCGCCGTTACCCCCTGCTTTCCACTTGGATGGAACGGCTCTACTGCCTGTTTTTGGACCGGAACGACATGCGGGCGGGGATGAAAATGGTCCTGACAGGGATTGACCAGATTAAGCACGGCATTTCCGTCTGCATTTTCCCAGAGGGCACAAGGAACCCCCACCCGGAAAACGGGATGCTGCCTTTTAAAGAAGGGAGCCTGAAAATGGCGGAAAAAACCGGATGCCCCATCATCCCCATTGCCATTTCCAATACCAACCAGATTTTCGAAAGCCATATGCCTTTTATTAAAAAGTGCAGCGTAATTGTGGAATATGGGGAACCGATTCTGGTAAAGGAATTGGAGAAGGAGCAGCGGAAGTTTTTGGGGGCTTATACACAGTCCAAGATTGAGGAAATGATGGAACAGCATAAGAAAATGCTGCTGGGATAACGGATAGGGTGAAAGGCATGGGCTTGCGCTTGGCAGGCCCATGTTTTTTTGCGATCGGGCAAAAACCCTGTTTTCCCCCGCCAGAGCAATATTTACCCAATAATTTTATATCCCAATTTCACTTCTTTTATCCCAGTTTCCCCCTGCCCCAGCAGCCCTACTAACATCTGCGCCCCGATTTCCCCGCTTTTTTCATAGGAGTAATGGACTGTTACCAAGGGCGGGTCGGTTACTTTTGCCATATCTGAGTCCCCATGCCCTGCCACAAGGACCTGCCCGGGAACTTTTACCTGATGCTCCCGCAGGTACTGCATAACCCCTGCGGCCATGGTGTCCGTGGCGCAGAGGATGCCATTCAGCTTCCCGCATTTTTCCAGCAATTCCCCTGCTTTCTGGTAACCGGATGCAACGGAAAAAGAAGCCGTCACGAAATTCCCCGCCAGTTCCCCAAGGCCGAAATCGCCCACTGCATCCTGAAAGCCCCGCAGGCGTTCTGCGCCTACTGCCTTGTCCTGCTGGATGGCGCTAAGATAGCCCAGCTTCTTCCTGCCTTGTTCCAGAAACAATTTCGTTAAATCATAAGAGGCATGGTAATCGTCGTGGTACACGCAGCAGTAACCCTTTAACTGCTGCCCGATAATTACCACAGGGACGGATATTTTCTTTAACATCCGCTTGTGTTCCGGGGAAAGGATGGTTGCCAACAGGATCACGCCGTCCACCTGTTTTTCGTGGAAGGCAAAGAGGTATTCCAGTTCCTTCTTGGGGTTGTTCTGGGTGACGGCAAGCAATGCCTGATAGCCATTCCCTTCCAGATGGGAAAGCAGCCCTTCCACGATTTTCCCAATGGATGCGGACGCCACTTTTGGGACGATGACGCCGACCATTTTTGTTTTCTTGGTGCGGAGGGTCTGGGCTTGGACGGAAGGGCGGTAGCCCGTTTCCTCCACTACCTTGCGGATTGCCTCCCGCTTTTCGCCGGAAATGTAGCCGTTGTTGAAGTAACGGGAAACGGCTGCCGGGGAAACGCCGGCTAATTTTGCGATTTCTGCTATGTTCATCTGTATTGCTCCTTATAGGGGGGTAAAAAAGTTTCTAATATTATAACATAGGGCAGGTTCTTTTTCCATACGCCTTGTAACCCAAAATACCTTTTCCGCAACAGTTTAGCCTAAGGCCTAACTGTTGGCACTTTTCCTGTAACCACAAATACAGGATTCATGGTAAGCCCAAGGCAGCTTCATTATCATCCAACTGCAATTCCCTGCAAGCCCACTTCAACTCCCCTAACCCCTCAATCTTGAGGGGCTTGTTCACTTTGCGCGCCGAGCACGGTCGCCTTGGCGACATAATACCCTTCGTGCGAGTGCGCATCCCCCGGAGGGTTTTATCTTATAGGAAATTCATAAACTTCATCACTTCACAGTAGCACGGTATTTCCTATAAGACAAGAAACGAATCCCCGAACTGTATTGCCGTACAGTTCGGGGATTCTTCTTTTATACTGGCAAAGCCCCCAGTAGGCTATTTGTTGTCTTTATGGCCTCCATCTAACCATTTGATGATGTAGTGACAAGCTACGCCAGCCGCAACAGCGACCAAAAAAGCAATGATAACTTCCATAGCTGTGGGCCTTAGAGCGTGTTTGAAAAATGCTCTAGGGTAAATTCTGGCACTCCCATGTGAAGCAAAAAGAAGGGGAGGGATTGGGGCCGGGCGCCAATGCAAGATACCCCTCCCCACGCAAGATGGGCAACATTTCTGCAGTTCTTTTCACTTTCAGCCAGAACTGCTATGCCCCCAAAACTTCCATGACATTCTCAAATTTATTTTTATAATATCCTGCGCTTTCCGGAGATAGCTTCTGGAAACTTCTTTTCAGCTTATTTATTACAAATTCCCTGCCCTCTTCTATGCCCATCCCTTTGCCAACATACGCCAAATGCAATAGGCTGGGGACGCTGTCAAAATGTGAGATTGCGTCAGCATCAGCCACGCAGGTTTCTTCCAAGCTGCATTTTTCCAATGGGACGCTCCCGCGGTGGTTCTTAATACACTTCTGCACCAATGCGGTTTTTTCATCTTCGTAGTGGTATTCTTTTAACATGTGATAGGCCATCTCTGCGCCGTAAATATGGTGCTGCCTGTACATGCTGTAATCTGTGACGGAGGCAATATCATGCAGCCAAGCCGCAATCATTACAATTTCCTTGTCCGCGCCATAGTGGCCTGCAAGGATTCCTGCGTTTTTCACTACCGCTTCAATATGGTAGTAGCAGCCCATGCCAAATTTGTTTGTTTCTTTTTGGCATCTTCCATACACTTCCTTCTTCAAGCCTTCTAAAATATCTTCCCGCATATTTTCCACTCCATGTTTTTGGTTTTCTGTTTATTTTAACATAGATATATCCCATGCTCAAGATATTCCAGAAGAAAAAACACCCTGCAAAAATCCGGGCGCTTGCCACGCTCCGGTCCTTGCAGGGCTCTCTAATTAGTTCTTATGAATTTTCCATCTTCCAAACCTGCCCCAGCATTTTACTGCTTCTTGAGGTAATAGTAGCCATAGGCGGGGATATCCACCCCGGCTGCCTTCATTTCCCTTCCAGAAATCAATTCCACATACCCGCCGTCTGTTTCATTGATCCATGCTGTCTTATCCTCTCCGCTGAAATTAAACAGGCCGATAATTTTTTCCCCTTCATAATACCTGCCGATGCACAGGATAGACGGATCCCAAGTTTCAATGGTCCAAGTGTCGGCCGTTGAAACAAATACTTTTTCTGACTTGCGGATTTCCTCCAAGCGTTTCAGGCCTTGGAACATTTTCCCTTCTACGGTACTGCTGTCGGTAATATTTTCTGCCAGCTCCCAGTTCATGGCGCCCCGGTGGATGTAACGGGAATCTGCGGCTTTATTGGGATTTTCCTTGTAAGTGTAGTCGTTGACCTGCCCAATCTCGTCACCGCTGTAGAGCACCGGGATTCCCGACTGCATGAACATATAGGCGTGGAGCATGAGGTCTAAGCGGATGGCGCGTTCCATCCCTTGGGCGTCCTGTTCAAAGCCAGCCTTTTCTACCCCGCACATAGATGCAGTCGTGCCGCAGAACCGGGCGTCCCCTGTCACTGGGTCTGCGTTGTAAAGCTCCCCGCGGCTGCTGCTGCCCCAGACATGGCCTTGGAAATAGTCGTTTAAGTACTGCTTGTGGGAGCGTTCCCCAATCCCGTCCAGCATCAGCGTACCAAAGTCAAGGCCCCAGCCAATATCGTCATGGCAGCGGAGGTAATTTAAGAAAACATAATCTTTAGGCAGGGAATTCACAATGTCAAGCTGCTTTTTCAGCAGTTTCACTTCCCCGGTGGCTACAGTATGCCATGTGGTTGCCATTGTGGTAACATTGTAAAGCATATGGCACTCCGGTTTTTCCACTGTCCCAAAATAAGGCACAACCTTTTCCGGTTCCATCACGACTTCCCCCAGCAGCAATACGGCTGGGCACACAATCTCGCTGATAATGCGCATCATGCGGACAATGGTATGTACTTGCGGAAGGTTCCGGCAGGAGGTGCCAAGTTCCTTCCAGATATATGGCACAGCGTCAATACGGATAATGTCAATCCCCCGGTTGGCAAGGTATAGGAAATTATACATCATTTCATTGAACACCCTCGGGTTCCTGTAATTCAAATCCCATTGGTAAGGGTAAAATGTCGTCATGACAAAATGGCCGATATCGGGAAGCCATGTAAAATTGCCGGGAGCCGTAGTCGGGAATACCTGCGGCACAGTTTTTTCATATTCCGCTGGCTGCTCTTCATTGGAAAAGAAAAAGTAACGGCTCATGTATTCCCCGTCCCCTTGGCGGGCTTTTTTTGCCCATTCATGGTCTTCGGAGGTGTGGTTCATGACAAAATCCATGCAGACATTGATTTCTTTCTTATGGCAGGCAGCAGCCAGGCTTTCCAAATCTTCCATCGTCCCCAGCTTTTCCTGCACTTTCCGGAAATCAGACACGGCATACCCGCCGTCGGAACGGCCTTCGGTGGTATCCAGGAACGGCATCAGATGGATGTAATTCACATTGCACTTTTCCATGTAATCCAGCTTGGATTCCACGCCCTTCATATTCCCTGCAAAATTGTCAATATAGAGCATCATCCCCAGCATGTCGTTCTGCTTGTACCAGCCCCTGTCGGTTTCGCGTCCGGCATCCCGGGTTTTTAATTCTTGGTTCCTCTCCAGATAGAACCGGTGCATGTTTTCGCAGAGCTCTGCAAACATGGAATCGTTTTCATATAATTCCATGTAGAGCCAGCGGAGTTCGTCGTGGTGGCGCGACATCCTTTCTTGGAATATCTTGTCAGCATCCGCATCCTGCGGCGCTGGGGCTTCTTCCTGAGATGCCTTGGGTGCTTCCGGCGGGCACTCTTTTTCCCCCTCTGCTTTTTCTGCCTGTATGGGTACTTCTTTTTCTGCCGCTTCTTTCGCCTGTGCCGGCATTTCCTTTTCTTCTGCCGTTTCCGGAACCTGCATCATTGCTTCTTTTCCTGCTGCTTCTTTTGCCTGTGCCGGCATTTCCTTTTCTTCTGCTGTTTCCGGAACCTGCAGCATTGCTTCTTTTCCTGCTGCTTCTTTTGCCTGTGCCGGCACTTCCTTTTCTTCTGCTGTTTCCGGAACCTGCAGCATTGCCTCTTTTTCTGCCCCTTCCGTTACTTGCGGCTCCATTTCTTTCTCTGCTTCTGCCGGCGCCTGCGCCTTCATTTCTTTTTCTTTGGTTTTGGGGCTTACTAATTTCTTCTTTCCTGTTTTTCGCATGTTATCACCTTCCCTGCTTTTTATCATACTTACCCTATATCATATCTGGATATGCTTTGGCTTTGGGGCGTACCCTGCCTTCCAATATCCGCCAACAATATACTATCCCTACTTTCTAATTTTTTCAATAGGAAATATTTTTTCCTGAAATTCCGGGCATACGCCCCTGTTATGGATGGGCTAAGCAGTGCTTTAAAAAAGCTGCCCGGACGCCATCCCTAAGAACGGAAGGGCAGACATCGTCCGCCAATTCCTTCAGTCCTGCACTGCCATTTTCCATGCAGATGCTAAAGCCTGCGGCTTCTAACATTTCCTTGTCGTTCATGCTGTCCCCGATGGCTACGGAATCCTCAATAGGAATCCCGAAATATCCGCAAACCCGCTCCACTGCCCTTCCCTTGTCAAATTTCCGGTTTACCACTTCCCCGTTGATAAACCCTCCCATATTCCCATCCTGAATACAAAATGCAAATTCAAGTTCCAGAAGTTTCCGGGGCTGCTCTAACTGCTCCATGGAAGGGCTCATCACCACAACCTTGTAAATGGGCTGCCCCTTGTATTCTTTCATAGGGAGGATGTTTAAGGATGCTTCTACCTGTTCCCGCCAGCGCAGCAGCTCGCTGTTGCTGCCTTCCCCGGCATGTGCCCGCAGGAATTCCTTAAACCCTTCGTCGGTATAGGCGCCTTCCATACATTCCACGGTGCGGTAAACGCCGTTTTCCTTTAAAATATCCATCACGGCCTGTTGCTGCCGCCCCGTCATGGGGCAGTCATAAACCACATCCCCCTGACATTCAATATAACCCCCGGAACTTGCCACCACCCCGTCAAACCCATAGGCCAGAAGCGGGGACAGCATGGCATAATTCCTGCCTGTGCAAAGTACTACGTAATGGCCTTCCTCCTGCGCCTTCTTTACTGCCCAGACGGCAGATTCCGGCGGATCATTGCGGCCGGGTTCCGTCAGCGTGCCGTCAATGTCCAGAAAAATGACTTTCTGTCCCATATTCATCACCCATCCCTTTCGTTACTTTCAGCAGATAAACGGCTGGATTTTTTCCCGGATGGCAGAATCCCGGGAATCGTATTTCAAGCATAATGGCTTAGAAAAATCCAATGCCAGTACGCTAATGGCTGCTTTTGCATCCACGGATTTTGAGCCAGAGCTTAAGTCAAAGCTGGCATCACATTTGTCAATGATGTTAATAAACTGGCAGATTTGGCTGACATCCTGAAACTTTATGTTTACGGCCTGCATGCCTTTGCTCCTTTCTATTTTCCGTATATGGTATGTTATCGTTTTCATTCATGATTATGATAATATAGGAAATAAAATTTGTAAATTGGCAGGATTTACAATATATATTTTATTTTTTGTGCAATCTATTGAAATCGGTTTCATACTTTATGAATAGAAGGGGATAAGTAATTTCAAAATGAGAAGGATGTGGGTGAAATGCGTAACCCAGGCCAAGGAATTGGGGAAAAAGGCAGGATAGGCAGTAAACCAGCCTGAGAACATGCTATATTTATATATAGACTGGCATTTTCCGAATATCTACAAAAAGGAAGAACCCCTGCAATCTCATACCTGAGAAAGCAGGGGTCCCTTTTCATCCAGTTTCAAGCATCTAAAAATGCCTTAGCAATCCCATCCCTGAGAAAGCAGGGATCTGTTTCCTAATCAGCATACAACCACGCATGGCCCTGTTTATACGCCTATCCGCTCCTTAATTGCTTCTATCACTTTCGGGTAATCCATAAAATGGGACGCCTTCACCAGCACCGTGTCCCCTTCCTGCAAGTAGTCCAGAAGCTGGGAAACCATTTCCTCCCGGGCGGGGAAATAAAAGACCTCGCACCAGTCGTTCGCCTCCCTTGCGCCCCGGGCAATTTCTTCGGAAAGGGGGCCTGCGCAGAATAAGGTATCAATCTGTTTTCCGGCTGCATAAGCGCCCACTTCGTAGTGGAGCTGCTTTTCATTTTCCCCAAGTTCCCCCATATCCCCTAGGACTGCCACGGTACGGGCCAGGCCGTTGCTGAGCACATCTAAGGACGCCCGCATGGAAACGGGGTTGGCGTTATAGCAGTCGTCAATGATCGTAAGCCCGCCAATTTCTATCAGGTTGGTGCGGCCGCCTATGGTTTCCACGGACTCAATGCCAGCCTTGATTTCTTCCAGCCCCATGCCTAAAGCCAGGCCAACCCCTGCGGCAGCCATGGCGTTATAAATATTGTGCTGCCCCGGGATGGGGATATGGACGGAAATTGTGCCTGCCGGGGTGTGGATATCGGCATCCATGCCCTTTAAGCCGCAGTTCTTGACATTATCTGCATAAATATCCTGCTGGGCGCCTTGGATTCTGCCCCCATACCCTTCCGTCCCTTCTTGCTGGATGCCCACCGGCAAGATTGTACGCGCATTTGTACCGCTCCCATACCCTTCCGTCCCTTCTTGCTGGATATCCAAGTCCCCGCTGCTGCCTACGCCTATCTCTTGCTGGGCAGCTGCGCCTTGCACGCTTTGGGCGCCGTAACCGTCCCCATTCCCTGCTCCGCCAAATCCGTAAAATACTGGCTTTATGCCTTTCACTTCCTCCAGGGTGGACAGCTTATCATCTTCCCCGTTTAAAATAATGCGCCCTTCCGGCTTCAGGAAATCAAAAATTTCGCTTTTTGCCTTCAGGATTCCATCCCTCGTCTTCAAATTCTCCAGATGGCAGATTCCGATATTCGTAATAACGCAGATATCCGGCCTTGCCATTTTCGCCAAGCGGTGCATTTCCCCAAAATCAGAAATCCCCATTTCCACTACTGCGGCTTCGTGCCCTTTTTGGATACGCAAAAGCGTCAGGGGCAGGCCGATTTCATTGTTAAAATTCCCCGCCGTTTTCAGCACCTGATACTTTTGGGAAAGGACAGAAGCTATCATTTCCTTGGTGCTGGTCTTCCCCACGCTCCCGGTGATGCCCACCACAGGGATGGAAAGCTGGCCCCGGTAAAATTCTGCAATGTCCTTCAAGGCCTGTTCGCTGGACTCTACAAGAATGTAAGGCCCCTTGCAGCCCTCTAATTTTTTCTCTGAAAGAACCGCCGCTACGCCTTTTGCAAAAACGTCTGGGATAAAATCATGGCCGTCTGCTTTTGCCCCTTTGATGGGGATAAACAAAAAGCCTTCCTCCACTTGGCGGCTGTCCGTCACCGCCCCGCGGATTGCCTTCTGCTTTTCCTGCTCCCCGCCAAAATAAGTCCCTTTGCATGCTTTTGCAATATTTTCTAATGTCATGCCTTCCAGTTCCATATGTTCCGTATGTTCATATTTTTTCATGGAAATCCGTATGATTTCTTCGCAAAGGCTGCCAAAATCCATGCCAACGGCCTGTGCCTCCTGCGGCAGCAGGCTGACTTTTGTCATGCCCGGAAGGGTATTGGCCTCCAAGCAATAAACCTGCCCCTGCCCGTCCAGCAAGAAGTCCATCCGTGCGTAAGTTTCAAGGCCAAGAGCCTTTGCCACTTCCTCGGCATAATGCTGCATTTCCTCCGTAATGTGCTGCGGCAGGTCTGCGGGGCAGGTTTCCACTGCGCTCCCGGCTGCGTATTTATTTTTATAATCGTAAAACCCTTGGAGCGGGGCAATTTCAATCACCGGCAAAGCCTTAAAATCCATGACCCCTACGGAAAATTCCCGCCCTTGGATGTAATTTTCAATAATAACTTTTTCTTCCCAGCGGAAAGCCTCTTTCAGCGCCTGCTGGTATTCCTCCTTGGTCCTGACAATGGAAACCCCGATGCTGGAACCGCCGCAGCAAGGCTTTACCACGCAGGGGAGCGTCAGGCCTGTGGCTGCAAAATCCCACTGGCAATTCCCTTTTTCCATGGAAATCCCGGCCGGAGTGGGAATCCCATTTGCTGCAAACAGGCGCTTGGAGAGGTCTTTGTCCATGGCAATGGCGCTGCTTAAATAGCCGGTCCCGGTGTATTTTATCCCATACAAGTCAAATGCCGCCTGAATCCTGCCGTCCTCCCCATTTTCCCCATGGAGCGCCATGAAAACAATATCTGCCATCCGGCACAGCTCAACCACATTAGGGCCGAAAAAGCTGCTGCTCTGGTCCTTCCTGCTTTTTCTTATGGCCTCCAAGTCCGGCGCTTCGGAGGATATGGCTGCTACGGATGCGCTGGCCTCCTTGGACCTGCCAAAAATCCCTGTCAAATCTTCGGGCTTGTCGCTGTAGCCCATAAACACATCCAGCAGGATTACCCGGTGCCCCAGCTCCCGCAAAGCCTCGGCCACATTGCTCCCTGTACTAAAGGACACGTCCCGTTCCGTGCTTAAGCCCCCCGCCAACACTACAATATCCATCTTATTAACCTCCTTGTACTCAATGCTCTGCGGATATCTTATACTATTTTATTCATGCTGGCAATAATCTCTGCTTATTTTGGCACTTTTTACCGGGGAGAGGGCATTTTTTGCTGTCCTTGCAGCCTAATACTTGGAAATTCTATCCTATGTCAGAAAAACTTTAATAATTGTATGTACTTTGTGGCATCCTTATTGGAATACCGTTCCCCAAATTTACGGAAATTATTCTTTTCCCCTTGATAAAAATTTAGTAACTGCGGTTTCTCCTCACATTCAAGATAAACCATCCCGCCCCCAATTAAAGTTTGGATTTCCTTTAACGTAAATATTGTCAAATCCATCAGTTCCTGCCCAGTAATCAAGGAAACCCCATATTGATAATTTTTCCCGAACTGTGCAAGCAAAAAAGCTGACATCATATAAGTATTCGTACCTTCGTCTAATTGTGCATGTCTTTGTGCTTTCTTTTGCATATTGCGTGACAAATCCATATTCGTTACCTGTACCGGTTTATGGGCTAATGTAAAAATCGCTGCCACCCGGCTTCTCTCATCTACCACAAGATACGTAATGGACATCCTCTTTTTTGCAAATTCTAATGCGTTTTTTCTCACAAAAAATTGTACTTCTTGGTTCATCGGGCACGAAAAACCAGAAAGGATGGATTCTAAATCCTCCTCCCCAACTGCTCTTTGCATATCCAGAATATTTATGGTTTCAAATTTGCCCATTCGTCCTGCACTCTCTCTTTGCCATTAGCTTTTGTATCGCTTCTATATTCCTAAGTGGAGGCTTTACCGGAGCAGACGGCTCCCATTCAGGGTCATGGCTGGATTGCTCAAGCGCCTCAAAAAATAATTCCGCTTCTTTTTTATCTTTTATTACCACATTTGTGAAAATACTTGATGTTGCCATGGATGCACCTCCTTGCTTCTTCCATTTCCATCTCTGTCTGTTCCCTCATATTATACGCATCCCGCTTTCCATTATCAACAGTACTCTAAAATTTTATTTTCCTAAAAAAGCACAAATTGGGAAACCCCTGTGCATCCCCAAAGTTTTGCCTGATTAGATGCAATTTCTTACGAGGAAAAAAGCCTGCTGCAAATTCTCCCTTTGCAGCAGGCCTTAAGGCTGGCAGTTTAAAATTCCGGCTCAATCAAGCCATAGGTATTCCCTTTCCGCTTATACACTACGTTCACTTCCTCTGTTTCCGCGTTCTGGAATACAAAGAAATTATGCCCCAGCAGCTCCATCTGGATGCAGGCGTCTTCCGGGTACATGGGCTTCATCCCGAACCGTTTGGTACGGATAATCTTGACTTCCTCTTCGTCCTCAATTTCCTTCTCGATAAATTCCTGCTGGAAATTGCCTGCGGACTGTTTCTGGTCTATAATCTTGTTCTTGTATTTCTTGAGCTGCCGCTCAATCACTTCCTCGACTAAATCTATGGAAACATACATATCGTTGCTGACTTGCTCGGAACGGATGATGCTGCCTTTTACCGGGATGGTAACTTCAATCTTCTGCCGCTCCTTTTCCACGCTGAGGGTTACGGCAATATCTGTTTCCGGCGTAAAATACCGTTCCAGCTTCGATAGCTTGTCCTCCACTGCCTTCCTTAACCCATCGGTAATGTCAATATTTTTTCCACTGATTGTAATACGCATGGTGTCCAACCCCTTTTCCGTTTTTTAGATATCTTGCATACATTATATAGAAGGCCATGCCCGCTTTTGGGAAAAACATGCCGGCTCCTTCTTAGGCTTCATTATACCATATGCTCCGCATCATGGTATGGCAACCTATGCCACTCCGCTTTGCTACGGGCAGTATAATAGCTGTTGCTATTATACCATATGCTCCGCTTCGGGCAGTATAATAGATATTGTTATTATACCACACCTAAAATCTGAATACAACAATACTCTGGGAATTCTTGACATTTTTCATCTGGCAGGATAGGATATAGCAACAGCAGGGCTCAGGAACCCAATCAATAGGCGGGCCGCCCTGCAGCGCTATATTGCATCAGCCATAAAAGGAGAGAAATCTTATGAAACAAAAAACCGCCTTTATCACCGGCGCATCCCGCGGGATTGGCCGGGCCATTGCAGAAGAATTTGCCCGGCACGGCTATTCCCTTGCCATTAACTGCCGCGCTTCCGGAAAGGAGCTGGAATCTTTTGCCGCATACCTTACTGACGCCTTCCATGTCCCCTGCCTGCCCTTAGTAGGGGACGCCAGCGAAGAGCCCTTTGCCATAGGTGCGTTCCAACAAATAGAAAATCATTTCGGCATGGCAGACGTCCTAGTAAACAATGCTGGGATTTCCCATATCGGGCTGCTTTCTGATATGGCATTAGAGGAATGGCACAAAGTCATGGATACGAACCTCACTTCCATGTTCTGCTGCTGCAAACATGCAATCCCGGCCATGGTGCGGAAAAAATCCGGCACAATCATCAATATTTCCTCCGTCTGGGGCAGCGTGGGGGCATCCTGCGAGGTGGCATATTCTGCTTCTAAGGGAGGCGTAAACGCTTTTACCAAGGCTTTGGCAAAGGAACTTGCCCCCAGCGGCATTACAGTCAATGCCATTGCCTGCGGCGTCATTGACACGCAGATGAACCAATGCTTTTCCGAAGAAGAACGCAGAGGGCTTTGCGAAGAAATCCCTGCCGGGAGGTTCGGTTCCCCCACGGAGGCCGCAAGGCTTGCATATTCCCTAGCTAATGCCCCCTCCTACCTGACCGGGCAGGTAATTGCCTTGGACGGAGGGTGGCAGTAAAGGCTGCCGCCCCAAGCCTCTGCTTAGAAATAGGAGAGCCAGTCCCACAGGCTGGGTGGCAGTGGAAAATACCGCCAAAAAGATTCGCGTTCGTGAATTATGTTCGCGTTTCGAATATTTCCATAATATTCCATTCATTTTTTCGTAAAATATTTCCATCAGATAGTAGCTTTTACAAATGAGAAATGTTTTATGAATGAGGAGTATCACATGGAATTCTCCAGAAGGCTGGAAAATTTATTAGAGGAAAACAACCTTACCCAAAGGCGGTTATCTACGGAACTCCACATCGCACCCTCCACCCTGAATGGCTACCTAAGAAGGAACCGGGAACCAGATTTTGCCACCTTAATCAAGCTGGCTAGGTATTTTAAAGTGTCAATTGACTATCTCTTAGGCGTGACTAACATCCGCCGCCCTTATGCTCCCGGAAATTGCTATGATGATAACGAGGAAGATTTGCTGGATACCTTCCGTTCCCTCGGCCCGCAAGAACAGACCTATTTAATCAAGCAGGCCCATATTTACTGCCATCGTGATTTTAGCCTCCCTCATGGGAAATAAAACCGCAGAATGAGTATTTGCATCCTCGTTCTGCGCATTTCTTTTTTCTGGCAAGCAGATTCTATTACTATAAAGATACAGAATCTATACGAATGGAGGCGCTTGCATGGATTTCTACATCCGTCTGGAAAATCTGATTGAAGAAAGAAATTTAACCCAGAAGCAATTATCTCTGGACCTTCACATTGCATCATCCACGTTAAACGGATATGTCAATAATAACCGGGAACCGGATTTTGCCACTTTAGTCCGATTTGCAAAATATTTCAGCGTGTCCACGGATTACCTTCTGGGAATAAGCAATGAGAAGAAGCCTGCCCCTTCTTCCCTAAGCCCTGCAGAAGGGGCATTGATCCATCTATACCGGTCTTTGCCGGCGGAACGGCAGGAATTGCTTGTAGAACAGGCCAGGTTCTATCAGTGCCTTGAGCAAAAACAAGGGAGAGTAAAAAGGAAAGAGTAAGTTTTTGGTATAACTTTTATGGTTGGGTAAACCAACTGGGAGTTGTTGGGTGTAACCTTTACCATTGGAAAATCATTGAGGGTGTTCGGGTGTAACTTTTACCATCAGAAAATCATTGAGGGTGTTCAGGTGTAACTTTTGCCATCAGGAAATCATTGAGGGTATTCGGGTGTAACTTTTACCATTGGAAAATCATTGAGGGTGTCTGGGTGTAACTTTTACGGTTAGATAACCGTGGGAAATACTTCCATCTGGCCTATTGCCAGACGGAAAACCATGCCATGGCAATAGGCTGGGAAATATTTTAGCTGTACCTGCCAGCATGGGCTGGAAGGCATGGTTTATTAAAGTTACCCTAAAATAACCCCTTCTCAATCTGGTTAAATATACTGCAATGGGCTGCCCTGCAGCAAGATAAGCAGCCTGCAAAATCTGAACGCGGCTTTCCGCAATCCTCCCTTAAGGCACGCCAGACCTTACGCATAACCGGAAAATTGCCCTTCAAGGATTCTGAAACCCTTCCTTTCAGGCCCCACTTCCCTGTCCCACAGGTGCAAGGAAAGATTTCTGCACCCCCTGCACCACGCAGTCCCCCGGCTTCACCTCCCCAAGCAGCAGGGGGGAACCCTTGTCATGGCATTTGTAATTTTCAATGGCTTTCTGGTGATTTTTGTTGGCATAGCAGTATTTACAGCCATTCATGCAGGTACCGTAAGCCCCGATGTCCCGGCTCTCAATGCATTGGCAGCCCTTCCGCGGGCCCTTATGCTTCAGGTTTTTAAACACGGTGTTATTTGCCTCCCCCAAGACGCCAAGGGCCATGCACCCGGAAGGATGGATGCCATAATGGGCAAACTCCCTATTTTTCCCGCAAGTCTGGAGGAATATGCCATTCTTTCCTGCAATCTCCCCAAACCCCTGCGCCAGCGCATCCATATCCTGCACCATCATAGGGATCAGTTCCGGCATGTTAGTTTTCAATTTTTTATACCGCGCCCCGTGGGCATATAGTCCCGCAAAGTTGAAAATGCAGCGGCTGATATAAGGGGACAGCTGTTTTGCCATCCTCCCAAAAGTTTCTAAATGGCGCTGCACCGTATAATCTTTTGTCAGCAAGACAGGGTCATACCGCCACGCAACCCGCTGTTTTCCCACTAATCCCGACAATTCCGCCAAGGTTTCCATGCTTTCCTCAATGCTTGGCACCCCCGGCTCAACCTCTTTTCCATAAGCAGTGATGGTATAGTAGAAATATGTACGGAAACGGTCCGTAATTTCATGGAGCCGGGGCAATATGGGCTTATAATTTTTCGAGCAGAATACCACGCAGTCTACCTTCTGAGGGTTCAGCTCATAGCGCATAACTTTATTTTGGAACAAGGGGTTGCGCGAAAGCACATACCCTTCCGAAAAGCGGTTGAGAAGCCATTCTGTGTAATATTGGACGGTATCTGTCCGCCCTCCTGTATGGATAATCATTTTCATTCCTCCTCCGCACGCCCAAATTTTTCCTTATTGCCTATCCGCAAGCAATGCCGTATCCATTTACATAAGCATATATTTTCTCGGCCGGAAATGCCCAACCCTTTACTGTAAAATGCTGGGGAACCGCTATCCGGCATATATTTCCAAGAAAATTGGATTTTGCCGATAAATAGTGTAAAACAGAGAATTTCATGTTATAATAATGCAAATTGGACTTGAAATCTGACGATACAAAGGAGTGGGACAATGAAAAAGGAATACCGGGAGGCTATCGATGGCTCCCCTGTAATTGCCGCTGTAAAGAACTTTGAAAGCCTTGAGAAAGCCTTAGCTTGTGAAAGCCGCATTATATTCATCCTGTTCGGCGATATCTGCAATATTTCCGATATTGCTGCAAAAGTGAAAGGGGCTGGGAAACTTGCCGTCGTACATATTGACCTGATTACCGGGCTGGCCTCCAAGGAGATTGCGGTGGATTTCATCCATCAGTGCACGGATGCCGACGGGATTATTTCCGCTAAGCCTGCCCTTGTCAAATATGCCACAAAGTTATCCCTGTTTACCGTGCTCCGTTTTTTTGTAATCGACTCCCTTGCGCTCTCCAATATTGAAAAACAGCTTCAGTCTGTGAAGCCGGACGTGGTGGAAGTGCTCCCCCTGCTGATGCCTAGGATTTTGACAAGGATTTGCAGTATTTCCCATGTGCCGGTAATTTCCGGGGGGCTGATTTCTGAAAAAGAAGACGTGGATACCATGCTTTCCGCCGGGGCTTCCTGCATTTCTTCCACCAGCGAAAATATTTGGCCCATACAGGAGAAAAGCCTTTCCTATGACTGAAAAAAAACATATTTCTTCCACCAGCGAAAATATTTGGCCCATACAGGAGAAAAATCTTGCCTATGACTGAAAAAAACAGAACTGATACAGAAAATAAAATAGCAGGCAACACCCTTGCAGATAACCAAACGGCTGGCATGGCAGAGGCAGAACTGCCTGCGGACGTGGCAAAGGCTGGGCTGCCCACAGGCTTGGCAGAAGCTGGGCTGCCCACAGGCTTAGCAGAAGCTGGGCTGCCCGCGGACATGGCAATCCAAGAACCAGAAGCAGGCACAGGATGCCCCGCTCCCCAGCCTAAACATACGCAGAACCAACACGGCCAGCACAGCCAGGCACATCCCCACCCCCACGGGCACACCCACAGCCACACGCAGACCCAAGCCGTCTTAAACCGGATGTCCCGGGCCATCGGCCATATGGAAGCTGTCAAGCGCATGGTGGAGGACGGGCGGGACTGCAGCGAAGTGCTGATCCAGATTGCCGCTGTCCGTTCCGCCATCAACAATATTGGGAAAATCATTTTGGAGGACCATATTTCCCACTGTATTGTGGATGCGGTGGAGCATGGGGACGGGCAGGCATTGGAAGACTTAAAAAATGCCATAGATAAATTTGTGAAATAATTCTAACTGGATGGAGCATTGGGGTGAACAAGGTAACCATGAAATTTTTGGAACCGGACGGCAGTTTTGGATAGCCCTTCCCCACGCAAACTGGGCAGCGTTCCGGCGAACTAACTGCTAACTGCGGCTAAGGGATTTCAGGAAAGCCTTCATCCCTAAGCCTTCGTAAGCAGTGGATTTCGCCTCCACTAAGAACGCCCATGGAGTGTTTGCTTAGGGGAAGGGCTATCCAAAACTGCCTGTGTATTGAATAAAGAACGAATTCGCTGTTGTATTAGGGCTTCTCAGGAAATACAGCAGGGACCTTCTCGTTCACTCCGCCTGCTTATCCCTTAAAATCCACGGATGGCATCATTTTCATCTTCCGCGGTGTTCTCAATCTTCCGGATTACGATATCATAACTGTAATCATCGCTGACTTTTACCCGGACACGGTCCCCTGCTTTATGCCCCAAGATAGCTTTCCCGATGGGGGATTCCGTGCTGATTAAGTTCTTCATAGAATTTCCCCGGATAGAAGTCACTAGGCGGAAGGTCTGTTCTTCCTCATCTTCCTCGAAATATACAGTTACAGTATTGTTAATGCCTACCTCATCCTCTTTAGAGGAATCGGACACAATCACTGCTGTTTTCAGCATCCGTTCCAGATAGCGGATGCGGCTTTCGTTTTTGTTCTTGTCCTTTTTTGCCGCATGGTATTCAAAATTTTCGCTTAAGTCCCCATGCGCCCTTGCTTCTTTGACTGCTTCAATGGCTTCTTTGCGGACTACCAGCTTCCGGTACTCAATTTCCTCTTCTATTTTCTTTACATCGCTTTTCGTCAATTGCTCTCTCATTCCCTGAATCCTCCCAACTAAAATAAGGCGGGCAAACCCGCGCCAACGCCCAATCCCCTCAGTCCCCGGGGATTGGGTGCTTAAAGTACATAAACATACGGTATTCCCAAACCGCTTAATCCCAAATATGCAGCGCCTTACACCAAAGGCAGCCGGATGGTAACTGCAAATGTCCCTTCTTCCTCTGCCACAAAAAAGCTGCCCTGCTGCAGTTCCACCATTTTCTGTACGCTTTTTAGGCCTATCCGGCTGCTTTCCACCTGCCCGGACTGCTGTTTTTTCCAGTTTAAGAACACAAGCTCCAAGCAGCCTTTATTTACGGCGGACGTCAGGCACACGGGCTGGCCCTTTTCCCCATATTTTAAAATATTGGAAAACAGGTTATTGAATACCCGTTGGAAAAAGACGCGGTTCCCGTTGATTTTGGCTGTTTCGGGCGCATGGAACTCGGCCTGTACCCCAAACCCTTTCAGCTTTAAAAATTCTTGGCTGCTCTCCATTTCCTCTAACAGCTCCCATACGGCCATTTCAGACATCTCTGCCTGCTCGTCTGTTTCATAGACCAAGGCATACTCAAACATTTTATCGGACAGTGCACGGATTTCCTCTACCTTTTCAATGCATCTGCCGATATATTCTTCTTGCTTTTGCTGGGAGCATTTTTTCTGCGCCATAATTTCCAAATATCCATATAAGGTTGTCATGGGCGTCCGTAAATCATGGGAAATGGAACTTATCAAGTCGCGGTTTGCTTGTTTCCCTTCTTGCTCCTTACGGATATTTTCCTCTAAGGCAAGGCGCATCCCGTCAAGGTTCCTTGCGAGGATCCCAATCTCATCCCCGCCCTTTCTGGTAATGGGGTGTTCCAAATCCCCTTCCGCCATCACAAGGATTTCATCCTTGAGCCTTCCCACATACCGCATCCTGTTCCACACATACAAAAGCACTGGGACAAAAAACAGCATACTGGCTGCCAGCGTAACAAA
Source organism: uncultured Lachnospiraceae bacterium (assembly GCA_910580195.1). Taxonomy (GTDB): domain Bacteria; phylum Bacillota; class Clostridia; order Lachnospirales; family Lachnospiraceae; genus Petralouisia. Next base: position 29,711 of record CAJTWA010000036.1, on the reverse strand, counting down.
AAAATAGGGTACGGCCATCTTTACTTGGTGCATGGAATAAATCATCACCTGGCCTTCCATATCTTTAAAATTCAGTTCCCCAAAATAATCTGCCCCAGCATATGAAACTGCCTCTCCATACCAAAATAAGCCTGTCAGCATACCATCCCATGTAGGGGCCTGAATAAGGTTAAATAGGAATAGGCTGTCCTCCCCATAAAGTGATATGTAAGTATACCCGTCATTGTATTTATCAACCTCCAGAAGCTTTTTCAGCGTTGCTTCGTCCACCTCCCCAAAGGCAATATCTTTTGCCTTTTCCTGCAGTTCCCCTGCAATTTTACTTGCGTCAAAGTCTATCAGCCCGCTCTTGAGCAGTTCAATATATACCTGTGACTGGCGCTGCATCATAGACCGGAAACAGCAGATGCTCATGACTGCACAAAGGACAAGGAGAAGCGACATCCTCCCTGTCATTTTTTCAGGGAACCGGAAGATACGGTCTTTCCAGCTCCTTTTTATGTGCCTGTCCCCTTTTTTGGCCTTTCCTTTTTGCTTGCTTTTACTCACAGCGGTATCCCTTCCCCCAGACATTTTTTATGATTTTGGGATTGTGGGGGTCTTTTTCAATTTTCCCCCGGAGGTTGCGGATGTGCACCATCACAGTGTTGGAGGCCCCATAATAATACTCTTCTTCCCAGATACATTCGTACAGGTGCTGGATGGGGAAAATCTGCCCCCGGTGCTTGCCCAGAAGGCACAGGATGGAAAACTCAATATCTGTCAGTTCCACTTCCTCCCCTTCCAGCAGGACCCTGCCTTGGTTTTCATAAATCTGGATGCCCGGGAGAAGGATGGCTTTTTCCGGCTCTTCCCTGCCCCTTTGGTACTGCCCAAAGCCTGTGCCCCTGCCGTCTGCGCTTGGCACGATTCCGCTGCTGCCCTGCCCATTGCCTTCGCCGGGCATTTCCTGCTGGGGGCTGGCTTCCGGCCCATGTTCCCCTGTAGCTTCATCCTTTCCCTTATATACCTGATACCTGCGGATTAATGCCTTCACCCTGCTTAACAGTTCCTGATAAGAAAAAGGCTTCGGCAGGTAATCGTCCCCGCCGCTGGAAAACCCCAGCGTCTTATCCTCCACTTGGGATTTCGCGCTTAAAAATAAAATCGGCGTATTGCTGCTTTTCCGGATTTCCATACAAGCCTGATACCCATTCATATTTGGCATCATCACATCCAGTATTACCAAATCATATGGGTTGCTGCGGATTTTTTCCAAAGCCTCCCTGCCGTCTGCTGCTTCGTCCACCCGATAGCCTTCCCCTGACAACAAGATATTTACCACTTCCCGGATTTCATGGTTGTCGTCGGCCATTAAAATCCGCGGCATGTTGTTCGTGTCCATACGTCCTCTCTCCTGCCCTGAAATTCACTTTTCTTCACAGCCATTTTAGCACAAATCTTCTTTCTTTCAAAAATTCTTAAGAATCTTTAAGATTTTCTTTGGTGAAATTTTAAGAAAATGCTTTTATACTTTTTCTTGCAGTCGGAAATGCATTTGAATCGTTTCTATATAAAAGTAAGAACTTTATTTTCTATATTATATCATCCAGGCAGCACACTAGGAGGGCATCATGGACAGGAACTTATATAAAAAACTTTTTTACCCATTGATATTGGCTTTCTTTACATTCTTCTGCGTCCTGCTGATTCTGCCGGAAAACTCTGTCTGGGGTTCCGAAGGGGACTGGTTCAGCCAGCATTTAGCAGTGGCAGAACAGTTCCGGGCGATATTCTATGAAACCGGGCGGATCCTGCCGGACTATTCCCTTGCCGGGGCAGGCAGCAATATTTATGATTTTTCCTATTATGGGTTGCTGCGGCCAGACGTCCTGATTTCCTTTTTGCTGCCAGGCGTGCCTATGGCATGGGTCCTTTCGGCTTATGCAATATTGGAAATTGCGGCAGGGAGCATCCTTTGTTACTGCTGGCTGAAAAGGCATCTGGAACTTCCCTTCTTCGCTTTTCTGGGGGGAATCCTTTATTCCTGTGCTGGATGCTTTTACCAGTCCCACCATCAGTTGATGTTTGTAAATTACCTGCCCTTTTTGCTGCTTGCGCTGCTGGGGATTGACCGGATGCTTGTTAAGGGGCGGCATGGGCTGCTGGTTTTTTCTTTGGTGATGGCTTATTTACATAGTTATTATTTTGCGCCGTCGATCCTTGCTGTAGTTCTCCTGTATTTCTTGTACCGGCTTTATTCTGGGGACGCGGCCTCCGAGCGGGTGCAAGGCCAGAAATATTCCGAGGACGCGGCCTCCGGGCAAATGCAAAGTCAGAATTATTCCGGGAATACGGACTCCCGGCTGATGCAAGGCCAGAAATATTCTGGGGATGCGGGCTCCCGGCAAATGCAGCGCCGCAGGATATGCCATGCTTGGCTGCGCCTGATTTTTTCCATTGGGATTTCCGTTGGGATAACGGCTGTGCTGCTGCTGCCGACTGGGCTGGATTTGCTTTCTACGAAAAAAGATGCGGGCATACCGCCGGAACTTTCCGAAATTTTTTCCATCCAGCTTTCCATGGAATCACTGCTATACCATCCGGGCGGGTGCGGGCTGACCTTGCTCTGCCTGTATACGCTGCTGTTAAGCCTGCGGCGGAAGGGCGTGCGGATTTTAAGCGCTGCCCTGCTCGCCTGCCTGACAGTAAATACATTCCCTTACTTGTTAAGCGGCCTGCTGTATATCCGTTACAAGGTGCTCATCCCGCTGATTCCCTTGCTCCTGCTGCTGTGTACGCAGACCTTGGAAATGCTGTTTTCCAGAAGGGAACGCCACAGCTTACTCTGCGGGCTGCTGTGCTTGGTTCCGGCGCATTTCTTTGTCTTGCCAGAAACGGTCCTTGCGGATGCGGCGATGACGGCCACAGCCTTTGGAGCTGTTGCCATTGTTGGCAGTGCAGCAAACCGTAATAAGCATACCATAGCTGGAATTGCGGCGAACCGCAACAGGCAAACACAGCATACGCCAGCTTTCCCAAACAAAAAGCTGCTGCCCCTTTACCTCCTGCTGTGCCTGCCCCCGGCGATTACCTCCATAACGGTAAGCAGCAACGACCAGTTCATTTCTGCTTCGGATAGCCGCCAGGCAGCCTTTTCCAAAGCAGAGCTGGAAATGCTGGGCTTAAGCGAAAATTACCGTTTTGACTGCCTGACGGAGCCTTATGCCAACGTCAATGTCCTGCCCGTGGCGGGCATCGGGAGCACTGACATGTATTCCTCCGTGACAGACAGCGGGTACGCAGGCTTTTTTTACAATATTGCAAGGAACCCCATCCGTGTCCGCAACCGTGTGGCATTAATGACGGATGCCAACCCCTTTTTCGCCTACCTGATGGGCATACGGTATATCCAAGCCAAGGAATCCAGCCTGCCGCTGGGTTACCAGCCCATTGCCGAAAAAGACGGCATAGTAATTGCGGAAAACAGCGGGGTGCTGCCTATTACCTACACCAGCACGGCCACCATGGCGCAAGAGGAATTTGAAAAGCTGGAATTCCCCTATACGCTGGAAGCGCTGTCCCGGTATACCATTACGCCTGATGCCAGCCCAGAAAAGAGCACAGGCCCTGGCTTAGGGAGGGAAACAGATACTGGCACAAAAGGAAACACAGACGCTGGCCCAGAAGGGAACACAGACGTTAACTTGAAAGGAAACACAGATGTTAGGCTAGGGGGAAAAACGGATATTAGCGCAAAAACTTTTATGGAAACCACGCAAATTACACCCATTTCCCTAGAAACCCTTACTGGGAAAAATCTGGCGGAATTATTGCCGGATACTCCGGATATTTCTTTCCAGCAGGAAAAGGATGGCAACCTGCTGTCGGTATCCTTAAAGGAAGAAATGCACCTTTCCCTTCCCCTGAAAGAGCCTTTGGGCAGCCAAATCCTGATTTGCTCCTTTCAGGCAGATTCCCCCAAGGGGCACGAGGTTACCATAGATATCAACGGCATACGGAACAAACTTTCCGATAAACATGCGCCTTACCCGAACGAAAACCATGTGTTTACGTACCTGATTTCCTCCAGCCAAAGGACAGAATCCTTGGAAATCAGCTTAAAACCGGGTAAATACCTGCTGTCGGAATTCCAGTTCTGGACCATGGGCACCGCCCAGTGGGGCAACCCCACGGCAGCAGCCGGCGATTTCTCGCAGGGGGCAGGCGGGCATCTCTTGGAAGGCACTGTTTCCTGCAGGGAGGGCAGCTATTTTGTTACCTCCTTCCCCTACCGCAATGGGTATCAGGCCAAAGTGGACGGAGAACCTGTCCCTATCCAGAAAGTAAATACCAGCTTTGTGGGATTCCCCCTCACTGCAGGCAGCCATGAAATTGCGCTTTCCTACCAGCCGCCCGGAAAAACAGCTGCTGTGGCAATCAGCATGGCATCATTGCTCCTGTTTTCCATTAGCCTGTTTTGGGAAAGATATGAAATTTACAGAAATTACGGATGATTTTCCGTAGGGCTGCAAACCACAAACGCCGCAGCCCCTTCTACATAAATAAATTTAACAAGAAAAGAGGAAACACTATGAAAAAGAACCTACAACCAGAACTTCAGCCTTCTGCGCTGCCCTCTGGGCTGCAGGCAAGGGAGAACCCACAGCTTGCAGCGGCCACCCCGCTCACAAAGGGGCATCCGCAGCTTGCAGCGGCCACTCCGCTCACAGGGGGGCATCCGCAGCTTGCAGCAACCACCCCATTTACAGTGGAAACTCCAAAGCCCCTTACACGCAATCCGCTGGCATCAAAATTTCAGGCGTTGTCCCACGGCTCTAAAGATTCCGTCCAAGAAGCCGTCAGCTACCTGCTGACTGGGGGAGCCACTACCCTTGTCAACTACGTTGTGTACTTGGCGCTTTTGCATTTCAACGTGGGTTACTTGGCTGCCAATACCATTGCATGGGTGTTCGCAGTGGCATTTGCTTACGTCACAAACCGCACTTTTGTGTTCCACTCCGAGAACCAAATCTGGAAAGAGCTGGCGTCGTTTGTGTCCATGCGCTTTTTGACCCTCCTTATGGAAAATGCACTCCTAGCTCTTTTCATCCAGTACCTTAAGTTCCATCCGGCATTGTCCAAAATTGCTGTCAGCTTCGCCACAGTAATTGCCAATTATGCCGTCTGCAAATGCCAGATTTTCCGCAAGCCCGCGGAATCCCTGCCAACCACTGCCGCTGTGAAAGGAGAGGAAATCCATGAATAAACTGAGCATTATAGTACCGTGTTATAACGAAGAAGAAGTTGTTTCCATGTTTTACCGGGAAACCTTAAAGGCTGTTACTTCCATCCCGGATTTAGACTATGAATTCCTGTTTATAGATGATGGAAGCAAGGACCATACGCTGGATATCCTGCGGGTGCTCTGCTGCCAAGATAAGCACTGCCACTACTTCTCCTTTTCCCGGAACTTCGGGAAAGAGGCTGCCATGTATGCCGGGCTGGAACAGGCCCAGGGGGATTACTGCGTGATTATGGACGCAGATTTGCAGCATCCGCCTACGCTTTTAGCCCCCATGTACCAAGCCGTCAGCCAAGAGGGCTATGACTGCTGCGCCGGGAAACGGGTTGGCCGGGAAGGGGACGGTATGGTCCGCGGCATCCTTTCCCGCAGCTTTTACAAAGTCATCCAGAACATGACGCACATGGATATGGGCGACGGGGCAGGGGATTTCCGCATGATGAACCGTACCATGGTGGAGGCCATCCTTTCCATGAAGGAATATAACCGCTATACGAAGGGGATTTTCTCCTTTGTGGGCTTTGAAACGAAATGGCTGGAATTCCACAATATTGAGCGTGCTGCCGGGAATTCGAAATGGAATTTAAAGAGCTTGTTTTCCTATGCTTTTGACGGGATTCTTTCCTTTTCTACCGTGCCCTTGAAGCTGCCTGGGGTGCTTGGGGCGCTGCTGATGATGGTTTCTTTCGTTCTTTTGGGAAATGCTTTGGTGCAGCAGGCGGTATTCCACCACAGTGTTGGGACGGTATATTATGTGGCTTGTATTGCGGCGTTCTTTAGCAGCCTGCAGATGCTTATGGTATTTATTTTAGGGCAGTACCTTGCGAAAGATTATTTGGAAAATAAGGATAGGCCAATTTATATTGTAAGGGAGCGGGATTCTAAGGCTGTGACGGCAAGTAATGTTTATGATATTACGCCGAAGAGGAGGAATGTGATATAAAATGACTTTACAGTAAGGTTTCGGTATACCGAAACCTTTTTCTATTCCCTATTGTTATTCTGGTATAAATGTGAGATACTGTGATTATGATAAATATGGAAGGATGTGCTGGGATGATTGAACGGGAATTGTATTTGTCTAAAATACGCCCTTTTATTGGGAAAGACATTGTGAAGGTGCTGACTGGCATACGCAGGTGCGGAAAGTCTGTGATGTTGGAATTGATCCAGAGAGAATTGAAGAAGGCCGGGATTCCAAAAACGATGTTTTTATCAATCAATTTTGAATCAAGGGCATTGGCTTTTACGAAATCTGCGGATGCGGCCTATGGGTATATCCGGGAATATGCAAAGAGCCATGAAGGGAAACTGTACCTGTTCCTAGATGAGATTCAGGAGCTGGAAGGATGGGAAACATTTATCAATTCCTGCATGATTGATTTTGACTGCGATATCTATATTACCGGCTCCAACGCAAAGCTGCTTTCCGGGGAATTGGCGACTTACCTTGCAGGGCGGTATGTTGAGTTTAAAGTTTATCCCTTTTCCTTTCAGGAGGCTTTCGAATTGCTGCCGGGATACTCCAACGCGGATGCTTTCCAGCTTTACCTGCGCCGAGGGGGCATGCCGTTCCTGTATCAGTTCCCTATGGAGGAAGAGAGCGTGAAGCAGTATTTGGGGGACATTTATGATTCCATTATTTTAAAAGATATTGTCACCAGATATAGGATCCGCGACGTGGAGCAATTCAAACGTATGCTGATGTACCTGATTTCAAATATTGGAAATATATTTTCTGCGGCTAATATTACAAAGTATATGAAAAGTGAATTCCGGGGAATTTCCACAGAAACGCTTTATAATTATATGGATTACTGCAAAAATGCCTGCCTTCTGCACCTTGTCCCAAGGCACGATTTGATTGGGAAAAAACTTCTGCAGTTTCAGGATAAGATTTACCTGACTGACCATGGAATCCGTGAGGCAATCTATGGGAACAACCTCCGGGATGTGAACCAGACGCTTGAAAACATTGTTTATATGGAGCTGTTACGGCGCGGGTATGAGGTTGCTGTAGGAAAAAACCGCTCTTTTGAAGTTGATTTTGTTGCCAAGAAAGGCAGCAAAAAGGAATATTACCAAGTAGCATACCTGCTCGCTTCGGAGGAAACCGTGCAGCGGGAATTTGGGGCGTTCCGGGGGATTGATGACAATTTTCCGAAATTTGTGCTTTCACTGGACGAGTTCGATTTCAGCAGGGATGGATACCAGCATCTTAATATTAGGGATTTTCTGTTAAAGCCCTCCTGAAAAACCAGATGTTTGCCAATATGCCCAAAACCGGGAAATGTACCCCCTTGAGCCGCCCATTTTCCTTCGTTTTGATACAGCATCCCTACAGCTAACGCACCCAATGGGCAGGAGGCATCCCCCATGCAGAAGATGCCTCCCAAGCCTTACAGCATTTTGCCTTTGCAAAAAACCTTTTATTTTCCTTTTTTCTTCACTGCTGCAATCACTGCCTGCAATACAATAAAGAAGCACAGCAATGCAGACAAGGTAATCCTTACCCACCAGCTTGACAAGGTACCCTGCGTAGTAATCAGGCTGGAAATCGTCCCTTTAATCAGTACGCCGAACAACGTGCCTGTTGCCGTGCCGACGCCGCCGCTTAAGAGGGTGCCGCCGATAACAGCGGAGGAAATTGCGTCCATTTCAAGGCCTTTGGCCTGCTCTACGAACCCTGCGCAGCTATTTAAGCAGAACAGGAACCCGCCTAAGCCGGATAAGAAACCTGCCAGCACATAGGCTTGGAATTTCGTCCTCTTTACATTCAGGCCCATCATCAATGCGCTTTGCTGGTTGCCGCCGATGGCATAAAGCTTACGGCCGAACTTAGAGTATTTCAGCATAATGCTCACAAGGATTACTACGATAATGGCAACCACTACGGATGGGTAAATATAAGCGGGGAGGTATTCCCCTTTCTGGTTATGGGTCCCAAAGGGCAGGTTGATGTGGAACTTCGCCCATTTCAAAAATGTTTCATTGGTTATGGCAATCATGTCGGTGCTGACAATGGCTGTCATGCCCCGCCCAAAGAACATCCCGGCAAGGGTTACGATAAAGGGCTGGATATCTAAGTAAGCTACCAAATATCCCTGCACCACGCCAAAGGCAAGGCCGATGGCAAGGGCAACCAGCACTGCCATGTAAGCGTTCATCCCCATCCGTTCCATGGAATATGCGCACACCATGCAGACCAGCGCAGTCACGGAACCAACGGAAATATCAATCCCCCCGGTAATCATGACAATCGTCATGCCGCACCCAATGACTAGGAGCCCTGCATTGGACACAAACAGGTTTAAGAACATCTGGGGCTTTGCAAAGCCTTTGTCGTAAAATATAATCATCCCGGCAGCATACATTACCACAAAAAGAATGATGGTAGTCAACAACAAGAACGTACTGCTGCTTATTTTCTTAGCTTTCATCTTTTCCATTATGCACGCCCTCCTTCTGTTGAGTTACTGCCTTTCCTTGCCTTCCATACTGCCATCTGCCTTTTGAAAACCGGGCTTTGCAGCACTACGATAACCACAACCACGATAGCCTTGTAAACGGGGACTTGGTCCGCGGATACGTCCATGGAAAGCAGTGTCGTGGTAAGGGCCTGAATGGTAAATGCCCCGATAATGGACCCTGCAAGGCTGAATTTACCGCCGCTTAACAGGTTCCCGCCCAATGCAACTGCAAGGATGGCGTCCATCTCAAGGTTCAGGCCGATGTTGTTAGCGTCTGCAGAATAGATACGGCTGGAGTTTACAAGCCCTGCAAACCCTGCCAGGAACCCGCAGATGACGTATGCCATCCACTTAATCCGGGTGGAATTCAAGCCTACTAGGCGGGACGCCTCCCCGTTGATGCCGACGCTTTCAATATAGAGCCCGAGGGCTGTTTTATTCAGTACAAGGTACGCAATTACCACACTGATGATTGCTGCAAAAATCGGGGTGGGGATTGGGCATTTCCCAATATAGCCGCCCAGCACCTTATAGGAATCCACACGGATGTAGGTAATCTGCCCCTGCGTCACAAGCTGGGCTATCCCCCGGCCTGCAGTATACAGGATTAAGGTGGCAACCATAGGCTGTATATTCAGCTTTGCTACCAAGAAGCCGTTAAATACCCCGCATAACATAGCTGCCGCAAGCCCAGCAAGGACTGCCAAGATAAATGGGTTCTGGAAGTCGCTGGTAGATGCTGCGCCGCCGGATAAAATCTGGCAGCAGACTGCCGCTGCAACTGCCATAATTGCGCCTACGCTGATATCCTGCCCGCCAGAAGCCGCCGTTACCAGCGTCATGCCAATGGCAAGGATGACAAGCTCAGAAGCCCTATTGATAATATCAATGACAGAGCCATACAATACCCCATTGTCACTGATGGATATTTTAAAGAAATCCGGTGACTTAATCACATTTGCCAAGCATACCACAATCAGGCACACAACTGGCATGAACAGGTGATGGCTTGTAATTTTCTTCCAATTAAATCCTTTTTCCTTACTCATGTGCACTTTCACCTCCGGCAATGGTCTTCATAATGTTTTCCTGCGTCAAGTCTTCCCCTTCGATTTCCCCGACTTTTGCGCCGTCACGGAGCACGTTCATCCGGGAACAGGTACGAAGCATCTCCTCTACCTCGGAGGAAATAAAAGTCACTGCCTTCCCCTCATCTGCAAGGTTCAGCACAAGTTTCTGGATTTCTGTCTTAGTCCCAATGTCAATCCCCCGGGTCGGTTCATCCAGAATCAGGAAATCTGGGTTGGTAAGGAGCCAGCGGCCGATAATGACTTTCTGCTGGTTCCCGCCGGAAAGGCTCTTAATCGGGGTTTCACGGCTAGCTGTCTTTACCTGCAGCATTTCAATAAATTTATCTGCCGCCTCTTCCATTTCCTTGCGGCTCATCAGCTTAAACATCCCGCGTTTTGCCTGCATGGCAATGATAATATTTTCACGGACAGACAAATCTGCGATAATCCCTTCTTTCTTCCGGTCTTCCGGCAGGTATGCCATGCCAACCTTCATTGCCTCCAAAGGCGTGTTGATTTTCACGTCCTGCCCATTTACTTTTAAAGTCCCGCTGTCTGCCTTGTCTGCGCCGTAAATGGCACGGACAAGCTCGGAACGCCCGGAGCCAAGCAATCCGGTGAGGCCTACCACCTCCCCGCGGCGGATATCGAAATCGAAGGGCTTAATGGTCCCTTTATGGCCCAGCCCCTTGGCGTCAATGACTGGGGCAGAGGACATATCCTTCTGCATGTTGTGCTCGCCCTTGATGTCTGCCAAATCGTCGAAATCCTTCCCCATCATCTTGGCTACCAGCATAACCCTTGGGAGCTTCTCAATCTTATACTCCCCCACCAGTTCCCCGTTGCGCAAAACGGTGATCCGGTCGCAGACTGCATAAACCTGCTCCAAGAAATGGGTGACAAAGATAATGCCTACGCCTTCTGATTTCAGCCGGTTCATCAGCTTAAAGAGCTTCTCTACTTCCTCGTCGTCCAAGGAAGAAGTCGGTTCATCCAGAATCAGCACCTTACACTTCATATCCACTGCCCTTGCAATGGCAATCATCTGCTGGATGGCAATGGAACATTCTTCCAGCGACTGGGTGGCGGATACGTCAATATCTAACTCCCGCAGCAGTTCTTCTGATTTCCGGTTCATGGTTTTCCAGTCAATCATCCCCATTTTCCGGGGCTCCCGGCCAATGAACAAGTTCTCTGCAACCGTCAGGTTCGGGCACAGGTTGACTTCTTGGTACACGGTGCTGATCCCATTGTCTTGGGCATCCTGCGGGGATTTGTTCACTACCGCCCTGCCCTCTATTTTAATTTCCCCGCTCTGGAAATCATGGACTCCGGTCAGCACCTTAATCAGCGTCGATTTCCCTGCTCCATTTTCCCCCATCAGGGCATGGATTTCACTTTTCCTCAGGGTAAAGTCCACATGCTGCAGGGCCTTCACTCCGGGAAATGTCTTGGAGATATCCCGCATGGTCAATACTACATTTTCTCCCATAAATCATCCCACCTGCTTTCTCTTTTCCTCCGTAACAGGGGTAAGGGTTCCCTGCTACATTTGCTTTTCTGCCACTATTTACCCAGATTTTGGGTAAAAAAAGCACGGCAGCATATCAAGGCTGTACCTCTCTGCTCTGCCGCGCTTTTATTCACACCTAAGCTAGCCGCGCCCCTTCAGGCGTCTGCCTCTTTTTGGGCTTTGCTATAGCTCAGATAAGTTTTCCTATATCCTAGTACATACGTCCGTCGATAACTTCCTGCGTAACCTTTGTCACATCATAATCCTGCCCGTCAACGGTAACTTTTGCTACTTCATCCCCATAGGTGAAGATCCCTTCGTCTACGTATGCAATCTTTTCTGGCTCTTCGCCAGCTTCCATCTTTTTAATCAGTTCTTCTACACGTGGGCCATGGAGCGGGTTGCACTCTGTATTGCAGATAATGTCCCCTGCCATTGTCATTTCAATCCCAGCTTTTACAGTATCGAAGGACATAACGAGGATATCCCCATCTGGCCCTACGGTCTTGCCTGCTGCCTTAATTGCATCAATTGCGCCAAATGCTTCATTGTCGTTCTCGCAGTATACTACGTTAATGTTATCATTGCTTTTCAGCATGGATTCCATAACTTCCTGCCCTTTTGCCTGTGTAAATTCACCAGACTGCTGTGCAACGATGTTCCATCCATATTTTTCTGCTGCTTCTTCCAAGCCTTCGGTACGGCCAATCTGTGCAGAAGCGCCGATATTCCCTTGGATATGGGCAATGTTCAGTTCCTTGATGCCTTTTGCATCTGCATAAGCTTTCAGCCATTCGCAAGCCTTCTGGCCTTCCAGCTTGAAGTTGCCGCCTACATAGCAGTTATACAGGGTATCATCCGATACGTCTACCATACGGTCAACGATAATCACTGGGATCCCAGCGTCTTTTGCTTCCTGAAGTACGGTGTCCCAACCTGTTTCTGTGGTAGGTGCAAGCACGATATAATCTACTTCCTGATTGATAAAGTTACGGATTGCGGTAAGCTGGTTCTCCTGCTTCTGCTGTGCGTCGTCAAAAATCAGTTTGTATCCGTTTTCTTCGGAAAATGTGGATTTCATGGATTCAGAGTTTGCAGTACGCCAGTCAGACTCAGCGCCTACCTGTGAGAACCCAACGGTAATCACCCCATCAGAAGAGCCGCCTTCATCGGAGCCTTCATTAGATGCGCTTTCATCCGAGCCGCCTTCATCGGAAGGCTGTGTTGCTTCGCTGCCTTCTTCTGTGGTACTTCCTTCATTGGATGCAGGCTTATTATTCCCTCCCCCACATGCAACAAGGCTTAAGCCCATACAAGCTACGAGTAACATAGAAATAATTTTCTTTTTCATAAGAAACCTCCTGTATTCTGCATCTCTGCATTTTTTTGGCAATTCATGGGCTGCATGAACGTTTGCCGTTTACATTTATTATTATAAATGAATTACTTAGATTTTCCATAAAGATTTTTCGGAATACAGTTAGATTTCTTACGGTGTTTCCGATTTCTGCGCATGTCAATGGATTATTTTATGGTTGCGGTTGGATTTCTTCCGAAATGCGCACCTCAATCCGGGTACCCTCCCCATATTCAGAGAAGATTTTTACCCCGTATCCTTTTCCACAGTATAATCTTATCCGCTCATGGACTGCAGCAAGGCCAAACCCAGCCCGTTCCCCGCTTTCCAGTGCAGCCTTAAGCTCTTCCTTCCGTTCCGGCTTCATGCCAATCCCATTGTCCTCCACCACAATCAGCACGCCCCCGTCTTCTTTTCCGCAGGAAATCTGTATGGTGCTTTTTCCCCGTTTTTCCTTCACCCCATGGTACAATGCATTTTCTACCAAGGGCTGGATGGTAAGTTTCGGCAGATGGAATTCCTCCAGTTCTTCCGGAAGGGAAATCCTGTAGTCTAAAATATCCCGGTAACGGATCTGCTGGATTTCCATATAGCTCCTTGTATGGGCGATTTCCTCCTTCAGCCGGATAATATCCTGCCCGGTAGATAGGGCGATACGGAAAAAAATAGAGAGCCGGTCCAGCATGTAGACGGCTTCTTTTGTCTTCCTTGCCTCCACCAGCCACATAATTGTGTCCAAGGTATTATACAGAAAATGCGGGTTCACCTGAGCCTGCAGAAGCTGGAGCTGGGTCATGTGCTGGAGCTGTTCCTCCCGCTTCACGTCTTCCAATAAATTCCCAATCTGGCCGGCCATCTGGGTAATCCCTTGGGAAAGCTGCTGGAGCTCGTAATCCTCTTCTTCAATTAAGGGTATGTCAAAATGCCCCTGCCCCACCAGCTCTACATTTTTGCACAGGTTCCCTACCGAATTGGAAATCCGGTTGGAAAAACGGAACGCCCCGTACAAAAGCAGCCCTACCAAGATGGTGACAGACGCCGCCACAATCACAATGACAACCAAAATGTTCTGGCTCATCTGGGCTTGCAGGCGGGACATATATTTCCCTTCATAATAAATATAGCGGCGCATTTCCTCCTGAATCAGCTTTGTTAAGAGGTAAATGTTTTTCTCAAGCTGCTCCTGCCGCTGGTCGTAGCTTTCCGTTTCCGACATTTGGTTGATTTTCTGCTGCAAGGTATGGCAGTATGCAGCCACGCTCTGAATACTTTCTGCGCCATCCTTGTCCTGAGTGGTTTCAGTCAGCAGGCTTGTGACCCGTAAGGCGTCCGCCACTTCCTCTGGCGGGAATTCCTCCTGATAGCTGCTGCGGACGCTGTAATAATACATCTTTAAATCCACGTTGGACTTAAATTCCAAGTCGAACTCGCAAGCCACTTGGATGTTGTGGGAGATTTCCTGATACTCCATGGAATACGCCCAAAGCAGCCCTAAGGAAAGGACAATGCAGGCTGCCAATGGAACCATGACGCTTAAAATAATGTACCTAAGCTTTTGGTTTAAGTTTGTCCGCCCTACCTTCTTTTTCACTTCGCATCCCCTCTCTGGTTCCGGTAGTCGCTGGGGGTGCAGCCTTGGGTTTTCTTAAACAGAAAGCTAAAATAATGGGAATCCTTATAGCCAATTTCCAGCGCAATCTGCCCGGAACGCATATCGGTGCAGCGCAAAAGCTCTTTAGCCTTCTTCATACGGAGCTCTGTCAGGTATTCAATGAAGGTCTGGTTCATCCCTTGGCTGAACAGCGCGCTGAAATGGTTTGCGCTGACGTTCGCTGCCCGTGCTGCCTTGTTCAGGGACATATCTGCATCCATATAATTCTTCCCAATAAAATCCAATGCCACTTCCAGTACGGTCCGGTACCGGTTTTTGCTGCTTTCATCCCGCAGCTCTATGCCTTTTTTCAAAATTCCCTCTGCCGTGCGCTTTGCAGCCGCCACCGGGTCCTTGTGCCCCGCTTCCAAGCCTAAATCCGTGCGGAGCTGCTCCTTGCCGTACCCCAGCTTCTGGATAAAAGACACGGTGCAGAAATGGATATTTAATACCACGTACTGCCGGAACATCCTTGATTCCAGCGCGGATTCCCCTATCATGGAAAAATAGTCCTCCACAAAGCTGCCCGTTTCCTCCAGCAGCCCATTGCTCAGGAAGGTGTGCACCACTTCCGTGTCCATGGCTGCCGCATCCACGTCCTGCAAATCCACTTTCCCATCTTCCTCTGCCTCAAAAGCTGTTTGGTTGTAATGGATATAATGGTCTGGCCTAAGGTGGCGCTGGGTAAATACTTTGAGGGCATTTTCATAGCTTTCCGAAACCATGCTGAGCCGCCCAACCGATTTCCCAGACGCCAAAAACCAGTAAAACCGCTCACCGCTCTTTTCAAACAGGCCTTTTAAATGCAAGGCACATTCTTCCGTCAGTGCGTCAATCTGCCCTTCTGCCCCCTTTACCAAAATGGCATAGCTGAAGGCCTGATGGCGGAACATTAAGAATTCCTCCCGGTCTTGGATAAACCGCTCCACCTGCTCCCATACCTCTGTTTCCTTCTGGGAATAAGTGTCCGTCCAAGACTCCCGCTTCTCCTTCCGGTTCATGCTGAACAAAATAATATTGTAGGCTGACGCAGTAAGGTCTATCTGCAATTGCTCTGCCTGCCCGTAAATTTCATTTAAGCCTACATTCCCAGAAACCAGCTTTTCAAAAAAATCCCTCCGGGAATACTGCTCATACTGCTGCATGTCCTGTTCAAATTTCTCATAATAATCCCGCTGGGCGTTCTCTTCCTCGAAACGTCCCCGGATTTTCTCCAGCACTTCTACAAAATCCTGCCTGCTGACCGGCTTAAGGAGGTATTCTTCTACCCCAATGGTAATGGCTGTCTTAGCATAGTTAAAATCATCGTAGCCGCTGATAATCACAATCTTCGTATCTGGCAGTTCCTTCCTTACAATCTGGCTTAACTCTAGCCCGTCCATAAAGGGCATACGGATATCCGTTATCAGCACGTCCGGCTTTTCCTTTAAAATCAGGGGAAGAGCCATCTCCCCATCCCCTGCCTCGCCGCATAATGCAAACCCGTACTCTGCCCATGGGACCATCTGGCAGATATTCTCCCGGATAACAATTTCATCTTCTACTAAAAATACTTTTACCATCTCATTCCCCCGCGCACCAGCGCTTTACTTCCTGCCGCAGCCAATCTGCCCATGCCCCAATCCCTTCCCCGGTTTTTGCGGAAATGGGGATTACCGAAATGTCAGGGTTCAGCTTCTTCGCCCGTTCCTTACATGCCTCCAAATCAAAATCAAAATATTCCAGCACATCCATTTTATTAATCAGGAGCACATCGCAGACTTGGAACATCAGCGGGTACTTCAAGGGCTTGTCGTCCCCTTCCGGCACGCTTAAAATCATGGCGTTTTTCACCGCCCCTGTGTCAAACTCTGCCGGGCAGACAAGGTTCCCTACATTTTCTAGGATTGCTAAATCAATGTCTTTGGTGCCAAGGCCGCGGATGCCCTGCCGTGCCATATCCGCGTCTAAATGGCACATGCCCCCGGTGTGAAGCTGGATGACTTTTGCCCCGGTTTTTGAAATTGCCCGGGCATCTACGTCTGAATCTATGTCTGCCTCCATGATGCCGATGCGGAATTCGTCCTGCAGGGCTGCTATGGTCTGGGTGAGGGTGGTGGTTTTCCCTGCGCCGGGGGAAGACATGAGGTTTAAGAGGAAGGTTTTTTCCTGCTTTAGTTCTTGGCGGAGCCGTTCTGCGTCTTGGTCGTTGTCGGCGAAAATGCTTTGTTTGATTTCCATGGTTGTGAATGTATTCATTGGGTGTTCCTCCGTTTCTTTTTGGGTGGGTATTCTGGGGTGGGATTGGTTGTGCGGGTGCAGTTCTGGGGTGAACCTTCTCATGTAAGGGGGCTGGCTATTTTGTGTTGGAATTGGTTGTGCGGACGCAGTTCTGGGGTGAACCTTCTCATGTAAGGGGGCTGGCTATTTTGTGTTGGAATTGGCTACGCGGACGCAGTTCTGGACCGGCACCTGCCCCCTGCAAACGGGACAACATTCCGGTGAACTAACTGCTAACTGCGACTAAGGGATTTCAGGAAAGCCTTCATCCCTAAGTCTTCGTAAGCAGTGGATTTCACCTCCATTAAGGGCGTCCCTGAATGGTTTGCAGGGGGCAGGTGCCGGTCCAGAACTGCTGGATGTTGGCAATTTGAGGGAATGGTGCTGTGGAAAACTTCCAGAATATTGGATATAATTATGTTTATAGGAGGAAGGTTTCTTGGTTATTTTTCGTAAGTGTTTCCCTTGTATTAGACAATCGCTTTTGCCTGTTCCAATGCGGAAATTTTTTAGGGGTGTTTTGGCCGTATTGGGCAATCACTTTATCTGTTCTACTATGGGAACTCTTTAGGATAATAGCTATGGATACCCCTAGCCTTATGCATTTTGCTGATATAATTTTCCAGTACACTGCAAAACACCTTAAGTTATACCATTGGGATACCCATCAAATAATACGTCATGCTGCAAGCTACAGGGTATCCCCTTCCTAGTGTACTGTCTGGATTATATTCAGGCAAACTCATTTGTCTATCTGCCGCGTTGAATTTTCTAGTAATAGCCACCGCTACGCCATCGAAAATCCACCTTGCAGATGAACAGATATCCGGCGTGGTTTTACCTGAATATAATCCAGGCAGTACACTAGTTCCTTCTCCCAGAACCCTGAAAGCAGCAGGATACAAAACCCATAAAAAAACTAACCACAAACCTTAACCCCTTACATTACAAAGCCTTCCATCATATAAGTGAAGAACTCCATCCCAAACCATTACATTCCCCCGCACATTTGGCTAAAACACCGCAATACACAGGCAATTCAGGGCTGCCCTCCCTCTAAGCAAACGATTCATGGGCGCCCTTAGTGGAGGCGAAATCCACTGCTTACGCAGACTTAGGGATGAAGGCTTTCCTGAAATCCCGAGGAAGAATCCCAAAATATCTTTGCCAAATTGCGCCGGATATTTCTTCGGGTGTGCGGGGCAAAAAACGGAGGCATAGCGGGCTATGTTGAGTATTTTTGCCCCGTGCAACCGGAGGAATAGACAAGCAAGGTGGCAAAGCTATTTTGGGATTCTTCCGTAGTCGGAGTTAGCAGTTAGTTCGCCGGAACGTTGCCCAGTTTGTGTGAGGGAGGGCAGCCCTGAATTGCCGTCCGCACCCCTTAACGTCCCCCTCTTCACTCTTCACCCATCTCCCCTCCAGTCCAAACAAACATTCTCAATGTCTTATTCCCCACCCCTTAAACCGCTCTCCCCTACAACTTAAAGAACCTCATCTCCTCCTCCATCCGATCCGACATGCTCCGCAAGCTATTCGCCGCCCCCGCTAGCAGCTGGATGGTATCATTCAATTCCTCCATCGAAGCCGTCGTCTGCTGTGCAGAAGCCGCATTTTCCTGTGAAAGCGCAGACAAATTGCTGATAACCTCCACCACCGTCTTCCTGGACTCATCACAGACATGCGTCCGCTGCTCTATCATAGACGCGCCTTCCCGTGAATTATTAATTCCAGTTTCCACCTCCACAAAGTGGCTCTGTGTAGCAACTAATTTTTCCCTCTGGTCGATAATGATTTCTTCCACTTCCTTCATGATTTCCACAGTCATTTCCGCATCCGCCAGCAACGAATTGATCACGTCCGTAATGGTCTGTGCAGAATTGCTGGATTCATCTGCCAGCTTCTGGATTTCAGAAGCTACCACTGCAAAGCCTTTGCCGAATTCCCCAGCCCTTGCAGCCTCAATGCTGGCATTTAAGGACAGGAGCGACGTCTGGCTGGCAATGGATGAGATAATGTCCACGGCAGCACGGATTTTCTGTGCAGATTCGTTGGTGGCGTATACCTGTGCCCCGATTTTCTGGATAGCTTCATTGGTGCGGTCAGTAGACGCTGCCAAGTTCCTCATGATTTCTGCAGAAGTATCGCCGGCTTGTTTCATGGCCTTGGATGTGTTGTTCAGGTGGCCTACGTCTTTTACAATGCTTTCAATGACAGATCCCATATCCATAATCTGCCCGGAGGCCGTTTCAATTTCCTCGGACTGGGTAGCCGCGCCTGAAGAAATCTCCTCCACAGCCCTGCTGATTTCCACAGCATTTTCGTTGACACGCTCTGCCATTTCATCCAACGACTGGCCCGACTCCATCAGTTCCCCGGAGGACTGCTGGATATGCTTGATAATTGCGGACAGCTTCTCTACCAAGTTCTGCAAGGCAGAAGCAATGCCGCCAAGCTCATCCCTGCGCCCTAACAGCTTCTGGTCCACTTCCACGTTCAGGCTGCCGTCTGCAAGCTGGCGGAGCACTTCTTCCTCCTTGCGGATGGCCTTTGCAAGGGTCCGTGAAAAATAGAAAATAACAGCGCTGGCTAAAAGGATAATGGTTACATTCAGCATGGTAATCTGCACCAGCTGCTTATCAATATATTCTTCAATCCCATTGCTGTGTTCCCCAGCAAAAATCATCCCTACAATTGATCCGTCACTATTTTTCAGGGGTATGTAACAGCAAAAATATGGCTCCCCATTAATCATCATATCCGTATCGGTGTACTCCATGCCGTCCTGCAAAACATTTTTTGCTACCGTTTCCGCCACCTGCGTCCCAGCCATGCTTTCCCCGGTATCAGGGTCTGCCAATGTAGTCACCATACGGGTATCTCCCCAGCAGACGGTAAGGTCAATCTCGGAAAAATCAGCAAATGCCTGAAATGCCTGCAGGTCTTCGGAGATATTGTGCTCCCCTTTGTACATGATATCCCCCTCTGCATGGTAATCCCCTTCCCCTGCTACCCCAAGCGCTTCCTGCATCCCAACCGTAATATCCTCCAGCCGCTTGATGGCCTCATCCCTCATGCCTCCGCGGATTGTCTTTGCGGAAAATGCAGCCTCAGAAACTGCAAGTATCAGCATAGGGACAAACCCGATTGCTACGATTTTCAGCATAATGCCGAATTTTGCCCTTTTCTTTTGCACCGTTCCTTCTTTCACCCGTGTTCCCTCCCTAATTTTTCCATGGCATTACCGCCCATAATGCTGCATGCCCGGAAACCTGCCTGATGCGGCGTTTTATCCCTTAGGCACAGCAAAGCCATGGCATTTTTCTACCCACCATTATAGCGTTTCAGGGGTTCCGGTTCAACTGCCAATTCCGTATTTTGCGCATTTTTTATAAAAATTTGTGTAAAACTGTCATACACTGCCAGCGTACGCTCCCCGTCTTTTCACTCAGGCACTGCTCTTTCGGCGGGCTATTCCCTGCCCAATGGCCTTGCCTTGGCAGTCATATCGCCTCTATCCGTTTCCTTAATTCCAGTACCTTACTGTCAATCTGCTCAATGGCGTTTGCATATTCTTTCAGTTCCCGGCTGATATTCTTGGCCTCCCGGTTTTCCTTCTTGTACTGCAGCTGGTAATCCAAGCCGGCCCAGTAATCCATGGCCCCGGTCCTAAGCTGCACTTCTATTTTCATCCACCGCATTTCTTCCTGAAGGGACACAGGCACTTGGAAAATCAGGTGCAGGCTGCGGTACCCGCTTTTCTTTGGGTTTTTAATATAATCCTTCCTCTTAATCAGGCGCATGTCCCGCTGGGCGCACAGCATTTCCCCTATCTGGTACAAATCATCTGTGTAGGTGCAGACTGCCCGGACCCCTACCACGTCGTTGACATGTTCTTCCATGGCGCGGATGCTCTCCGGGCACCCTTTTTTGCGCAGCTTAGCCGCTATGCTGTCATAAGATTTAATCCTGCTGGAATAACTGTGTATGACTTTCCTTCCGCACCGCATGCCCAGTTCTGCATTTATCATTTGCAGTTTGGCATTCATCAGGCTGATGCCCCACTGGCATTTTACAAAAAAATCTTCCTGCTGCAAAAAATCTTTTAAATCCATAATTTCCTCCAAAACAAAATTGTCTGGTACCTTTTCCCGCTCCGGCACAAAAAGAGCTGCCGCTATCCCATAGCCACTTTGCGTAAACTATAGCTGCCTATGCTGCTATGCTCCGCTCCGGCACAAAAAGAGCTGCCACTATCCCATAGCCACTTTGCGTAAACTATAGCTGCCTATGCTGCTATGCTCCGCTCCGGCACATAAAGAACTGCCGCTATCCCATAGCCACTTTGCGTAAACTTTGGATGCCTATGCCGCTATGCTCCGCTCTGGCAGTAGTATGGCTGTTGCTATTCTACCATGCCGCCCCGGAAAATCTTGTCGCAATATGCCCCCACCGCGCCCAATTTTCCCTTTACAAAGCGTCCCTTACTTTTTATAATATTAAAAATGCGAAAAATTGCCCAGTGCCCCATCGGCCAAAAACTCCCCTGTGCTTTGCATGGCGTGTGCCAGTGCAAGGCAAAATTTCGATGGCGGTACGGTTCCATGGGCTAGAACTTTTAACGCCACAATGGCGCCAAGCAGGCAGGGAACAAGCGTGGGCCCTGGCCGGATGGAGCGCTAGATTGGAGGCTTTTGCCATGCTTACCTATTCCTTTTCCGATATCGGCTCCGACAGCCTGTATGAATATTTATATAAATGCATTAAAAATGACATTCTGGCAGGGGTGCTTTCCCCCGGGGACCGGCTCCCCTCCAAACGCAGCTTTGCCAAGCACTTGAACATCAGTACCATTACCATTGAAAATGCATATGCCCAGCTCCTGGCAGAGGGCTATATTTATTCTATCCCTAAAAAGGGCTATTATGCCGCGGACATTGCCGCAGGGCCAGCCCCTGCCCCTGCCAGCCCTTCCCAAGAGCCTGTGCCGGAGCAGGGGGAAGAAACATATTTTGCAGATTTCACCAGCAGCCAGACCCATCCTGACACCTTCCCTTTTTCCATTTGGGCAAAATTGATGCGGGAAGTGATTGGGAGCCGCAGCCCTGACTTAATGAAAAATCCCCCCAGCGGAGGCATTTTCCCCCTGCGCCAAGCCATTGCCGGGCATTTAAAAGAATTCCGGGGCATGGATGTAAAGCCCCAGCAGATTATTGTGGGTGCGGGGACGGAATACCTCTATGGGCTCTTAATCCAGCTTCTGGGCCATGGGAAAGTCTATGGGGTAGAAGACCCGGGCTACCAGAAAATCTCTGCCATTTATAAAAGCAACCATGTGGCCTGCCGCCATATCCCCATGGATAAGCACGGCATCTGCATTGGAAAGCTGGAAGAGCTGGGGGCGGATATTGTGCATATTTCCCCCTCCCACCATTTCCCCACCGGGATTGTCACCCCCATCAGCCGCAGGTACGAGCTGCTTGGCTGGGCGGCTGCTTCGGACGCCAGATATATTATTGAGGATGACTACGACTGTGAATTCCGCTTTATGGGAAAACCCATCCCTTCCCTCCAAAGCATTGACGTTATGGAAAAAGTGATTTACATGAATACCTTTACGAAAACCCTTGCCTCCACCATCCGCATTAGCTATATGGTCCTGCCGGGGCGCCTGGCGGAACAGTTCCGTGAAACAATGGGGTTTTATTCCTGTACCGTATCGAATTTTGAGCAGTATACCCTGGCCCGTTTCCTGGCAGATGGGCATTTCGAGCGCCATATTAACCGGATGCGGAACTTTTACCACGGGCAGCGGGATTTACTTTTGGGATATTTAAAGAACAGCCCCTTGTCCCCCCACATTACAATTATGGAAGAGGACGCAGGGCTGCATTTCCTGATGTGCGTAGATACTTCCGTGCCGGACGGGGCGGTGCTGCAAAAGGCCAAGTCCCTTGGGCTCCGCCTTACTTCCCTTTCCCAATATTATTATGAGAAGGGACATGCAGCAAAGCAGGAAACGGCAGGGAATGGGCGTGAAAACTGCCCTAGAGAGGAGCATAGCGCCACGGAACATATTTTTATTATGAATTATTCCTCCATCCACCCAGCGCATATGGAAGAAGCCATTGCACGGCTCTGCCAAGCATTTGGCGTAAGATAAGGCAGGCTTGCGGGCGCCAGCAAATTTTGGTCATCCTTCCATTCCTGCGTTCCGCCTTCCTGCCTTAAAACTTTGGCTTCCATTTGCAAATTCCCAAGCTTGGGGGCCTATTCTTCCAATCCCAAAGCTCTGGACGCCTTTGCCGTTACATGCTGCAAATCAGCCATTGGGGAAATTTTCCCCCTTACCCCTTGGGCAACCCTAAGGAATGGATAAAAAGGCCGCTCCGCAGCTTTGGCTCAAACCATGTGGATTTCGGCGGCATTAAAAGTCCTGCGTCCGCCACTGCAAAAAGCTCCTGAATGGAGGTAGGGAACATGGCAAATGCTGCCACGCAATCGGTACGGCACCGCTCTTCCAGCCCTTCCATGCCCCGGATGCCCCCTACAAAGTCTATCCTGCTGTCTGTTTTAGGGTCTTTAATCCCAAGGACAGGGGCAAACAGCCGGTCCTGCAATATGGACACGTCCAGCCCCGCCACCGGGTCGTCCGGGATATCCTCCGGGCGGATGGCGCAACGGTACCAGTCCCCGCCTAAATACATGGAAAAACAGCCTTTTCTCCCCGGTTTTACGGATCCTTGGCCGGCTTTTTCCACCTCAAACCGTTCCGATACCTGCCTTAAAAATTCCGCTTGGCTTAAGCCGCCGAAATCCTTGATTACCCGGTTATAATCCATAATCATAAGCTGCTCATCCGGGAACAGCACAGAGAGGAAATAATTGAATTCCTCTTCCCCGGTATAACCCGGATTCTGCTCCCGCCGCATCTGGCCTACGCGCACTGCCGAAGCCGCCCGGTGATGGCCGTCCGCAATATAGATTTCCCCAATCCCTGCAAATGCCTGCTGTATGGCTGCAATCTGCTTTTCTTCGGAAACCGCCCATACCCTGTGGCTGATTCCGTCTTCTGCCGTGAAATCATACAGGGGGCTTTCCTTTTTTGCACGGCCCACTTCCTCATTGATGCTGGGGTTGGAACGGTAAGCCAAGAAAATCGGCCCTGTCTGGGCATTGCAGGCGTCCACATGGCGGATCCGGTCCTGTTCTTTTTCTGCCCTTGTATTTTCATGCTTCTTGATTACGCCTGTTTCATAATCGTCAATGGAGGCACAGGCCACAATCCCAGTCTGCGCCCTGCCATCCATTGTCAGCTCATAAATATAATAACACCGTTTCTTCTCTGTGACAAAGGAGCCGTCCTCCACCATCCCCCACAGGGTATCATGGGCTTTCTGGTAAACCGCAGGGTCGTATGTATCCACAGTATCTGCCAGCTGGGTTTCTGCCCGGTCAACCCGCAAAAAACTCTCTGGGTTTCGTTCCACGGCTGCTTTGGCCTCCTTACGGTTGTACACATCGTAAGGGAGCGCCGCTATTTTCTCTGCCCGTCCCTCGGCGGGCCTGATTGCGGAAAAAGGTCTGATTACTGCCATCTGTATTCCTCGCTTTCTCTGTCTGCTGTCTGCAGCAGTATTTTTAGGCACATCCGCCTATGGCCTTCTGTAAATGAGATTCCCCGTTTCTTATGCCTTCATAGGTTCCGTCCCCCGCTTCTTGCAGCGTTCTGGGAAATAAAGCTGCGATTCCCTGTTTTTTATACCTTCTTAATTCCATCCCCCGCTGCCTGCAGCGTTCTGGAAACGGAACTAAGAAGGGATATCCCATTGCTTTCATCGGGGCAGTCTGTTTCCCTGAACTGCATAAACGCAAAAGATGATACCTGCACTTGGATTTCCTTGCATGTTTCCCCTTTTATACGCCGTTCTTTGCACATATATCATTCAGGCAGCAGGAACTGCAACGGGGGCTGGTCCTTGCTGTGCAGACGTCCCTGCCGTGGAATACCAGCCGGTGGCAGAACCCGCTGCCTTCTTCCGGCGGTATCAGCTCCCACAGCGCCATTTCTACTTTTTTGGGTTCCTTAATATTGTCTACCAGCCCAATCCGGTTCACTAAACGTATGCAGTGGGTATCCGTTACAATGGCGGGTTTCCCAAACACGTCGCCCATAATCAGGTTGGCGCTTTTCCTGCCTACGCCGGGCAGCTTCAGCAGGGCGTTAAAATCATCCGGGACATTCCCGCCATACTCCTCCTGAAGCATTTTCATGCATCCGCTGATATCCCGGGCTTTGCTCCGCCCTAACCCGCAAGGCCTGACAATGGCTTCTATTTCCTCTACTGGCGCAGCCGCCAGCGACTGCACGTCTGGATATTTAGCATAAAGGTCCTGTACCACCACATTTACCCTAGCGTCTGTGCACTGGGCTGCCAAGCGGACGCTTACCAAAAGTTTCCATGCCTGATTGTAGTCTAGGGTACAGCCTGCGTCTGGGTATTCCCGTTTCAGCCGCACAATGGTTTCCCGTGCCAGTTCTTCTTTTGCCGCCAGTTCCCGCGGCAGTTCCTCTTTTGCCATTATTTCCTGCGGCAGTTCCCTTTTTGCCATTATTCCCCGCGGCAGTTCCTTTTTTGCCGTTATTTCCTGCGGCAGTTCCTCTTTTGCCATTATTTCCTGCGGCAGTTCCTCTTTTGCCATCTTAGGTCCCTCCATCCCGCTTCCCATGCCCAGTATCTTCCGCTGCCTGCCGTATGGGATTTCATCTATGCCCAGTAGCTTCCACTGCCTGCCATATGGGGGTTAATCTATTTCATATTCCAGAATTGCCCCTGTGGAAGCATTTACTTTGCTGCTGTATTCCTTGCCATCAGCATAAAATTCAATTTCATATTCTGCCACGCCATCATCCAGCTCCAGCTCAACCTTAGTGAAATTCACTTGGTCCGCAGTAAACCCTGCATGGTTCAGTACGGCTTCTTTGGCCTCTTCCGCTGAGATAGCCCCCTGCACCTGTGTATTCCCGGAAAGCTGTTCCACGGGCTCTTGGGAGGTACTAAGGACAGCGCCATCTTCTGC
The DNA here is from genome assembly GCA_910580195.1 of uncultured Lachnospiraceae bacterium. Taxonomy (GTDB): domain Bacteria; phylum Bacillota; class Clostridia; order Lachnospirales; family Lachnospiraceae; genus Petralouisia. Next base: position 4,026 of record CAJTWA010000036.1, on the reverse strand, counting down.
GCTTATCTCATATTCATACTTCGTAGCGGCTGTTACAAATTCAATATCATATTCTGCCTTTCCATCCTCGTAATCCAGTTCCCCCCTAATAAAAGTAACCTCTTCCCTAGGCAGGCCTGCATGCTTCAAGGCTGCTTCCTGAGCCTCCTCCAAGGCTATTTTCGGCTGGTTTGCCAACCCTGGTTGCCCGCCCTGATTGGCTATGTTTTGGCCGTCCTGATTGGCTGTGTTTTGGCCGTCTTGGCTGCTGGTTCCTTGGCTGCCCGGATTCCCAGACCCTTGGGTATCCTGCCCGGCTGTGCTTTGGCTATCCAAATTCCCGGTCCCTTGGGTATCCTGCCCAGCTCCGCCTTGGCTGTCTTGATTTCCGGTCCCTTGGGCATCCTGCCCGGCTTCGCCTTGGGTTTCTTGGTTTTGCGTAGTATTGTTTCCTTGTAAAGAGCCATCCTTCTGCGTATTCTTATTCCCACATCCTACAAGTGCCAGCAACAGCAGCAGCGCCATGCAAGTAATTGTAAAGTGAAAATTTCTTTTGTGACAGATAGGTTCCCTCATACTTTTACTTCCTTTCTTAAATTTGTGTTTTCCTTTCCTATTGTACAAAAAAAATCTGGTTTGGTAAAGAGGAATCATTTTAACGGGGAAAATTTTTTACTTATTATAGGTATCCTTATCCAAAACACCTTCTTTAAAATTCACAATCACATTCGTTGCCGCATCCCCAATTACATTTAGCGTAATCACAGCCATGCCTGACTTGACCCTGCCCTTGCTTCCGGTTTTAATTGATTTTTTCCAGAAGCATCCTCTGACTGAGCCAAAGTCTTTTCTTGGGGATGCAGCCTTTGATACCATTAAAATCTACAAATCTCTTTTCGGAGAGATCAGATTCCATAAGGCCTTTATCCCTCTCAGAGTAACTCTTTCCATGGAAGGAATGGGCTGCACCATTAACGAAAATGGTATCCCTTGCTGCCCGCATGATCCGGCCCTTCCCATGAAACGGGAAGGGAGCAAATCCCATTTAAAAAGCAGGACGCCTACCATGAAATTTGTATGTCCCAAAATGAAATGGGAATACAATCCTGCCGGCAAATCGAAACGCCGGGTATGCCACTGTGGTAATCCATGTACCACCCCTTCCTGCGGACGGATGGTTTACATTTCAGGTAATCCACCAGCCTGTCCCAGTTAAGCAGGTCCTTGTTCCCCGTCCTGATATGCACAATTTTGCCGTTAATGCACATCTTCCGCAGCCAGCCATAACTTACCCCTGTCCTGCTGGATGCCTCCTTAAGCGTTACCATCTTCACTTCCTGTCCCATCTGGTTTCCCTCCATTCTGCTGCGCCCCATCAGCCATACGCATAATATCATTGTGGCGTTGCAGGAACTCTTTGCTGCCTATGCCAAGGCGTTTCCCTTCTGCCATTACCTTAAGCTCTTTCTCCGTCATAAAGTTACCTCTGTACATTGATAGCAGGCCAACTTCCATTGTTATTTTCCAGTGCGCTTGTAATCTTAATTCCCTTTTCCGGTTCTTCTGGAATCTGAATCATATCCTTCACATACTCCTCTGATATCATGAATGGTGTTTCCCCTTCTCCAAATTTGGGATTGTAAAACATATCAATACCGATAATTACATTGTCAACCCACCATTTTAACTCTAGCATTATGCCGCTGTCCATGTGATTGATTCCAGTAAAAACCTTTGCTACCGTAAATCCCTCCATCATACTTTTATTTACCTCTGCATAATCTCCGATACTTTCTTTGCCATTGTCTTTCTCGCCTTTCTTAGTCCTCCAAAATTTCAGTTACATCACACTCAAGGGCTTTTGCAATTTTCTGCCCGGCTTCATCAGAACAGGATTTTCCAGCACGTACATCATTGATTGTGGCTCTTGATACGCCTGCCAGTTCTGCAAGGCGTTTTTGTGCCATGTCGCGCTTTGCAAGATCTGTCACAAGTTTTATTCTGTCGATTCTTATTCTGTTCACTTATTCCACCTCCTTTCTAAATCTTCTGATTTATTATATCCAGTCATTTGATTTATATCAATGCTTTTTCCTAAAATTATTTTTAATCTTTTGATTGATTTTTATCTATGTGTATGGTATTCTTAAATTAATAAAATAAAAAAGCAGGAATAAAATTATGTCTAGTATAGGAGAAAATATTAAAAGAATCCGCAAAGAAAAGGGATATTCCCAAAAGCAATTGGCTGAAAAATTAGTAACAACTCCCCAAAATCTCGCACAATATGAAAATGGGAAACGTATTCCCAAAATAGAAACCATACAAAAAATAGCCAACGCCCTTGATTGTGATGTTTCCGATATTCGTGAATATGATGGCAGTATTCGCATTAATATAAACTCTGAAAGAATTAAGCAAGACATTGAAGCAGAGGAACTCATTAAGCAGGCATCGGGCAAAAGCCTTACAGAATTCGAACAAAAAAAAATCTTTGACTACGTAGAACGTACAACAGAAAGTTTTTCCCATTTTCATGAATCTGTTGAAAGCATAAAAAATATAATTGAAGAACTTGGGGAAAATATCTTACTCACCGATTATAGAAAATTAAATGAAATCGGGCAGTCAGAAGCCAGAAAGAGGATAAATGAACTAACCGAACTCCCCAGATATACCCGGCCAGACGAACCTATTAGCCAATCCCCGACAACGTAATAGCAGCACATAATGACCATGCAGATGAACCAGAAGAATATGAAAAAATGTTAGAAGATATAAAACTTTTAAAAAGGCCACCCCAAGACTAACCAAGCCCATTTTGTCCGAGGTCTGTTCGGAAAACGGACAATCCAAACCAGGGCATCTAACCAGATGCAAGGATGCCGCAATAATATAGCAAAAACCACATACAATAATCAGGAAAGGAAGTGCATATTTATGAGTTATCAGGAAATAGCAAAGAATATGATTGACCGCCTGCCAGATGATAAAATGATTTTCGTTATCAATATGCTGGAAGGCCTTGGGGAAATGTCTGGGCTTGACATATACCCAGATTTTCAGCCAAATGCAACGACAATAGCGGCAATGGCAGAAACGGACGAAATGATAAGGACAGGCAGCGGGCAGCATTTCGAGGGGACAACGGAAGAACTGTTTTCCCAAATTCTGGAGGAATAGCCCATGTTAAAATTAAACCTTACCACGCAATTCAAGCGCGACTTAAAACTATGCAAGAAGCGGGGCTATAACATCAATCTGTTAAATACCATAGTGAATACATTAAGAATACCAGCGGCACTTCCCCCGAAAAATAAAGACCACTCTTTAAAGGGGAATTATACTGGGCGGCGGGAATGTCACATATCCCCAGATTGGCTGCTTATATACCGAGTAGACAAAAACGAAGTATATCTTGACCGTACCGGCACACATTCCGATCTATTCGGGGAATAAAAAGCCCAGCAGGGCGCAAGGTACTCTTAATAGGCTCCAGGTGCATCTAATCAGATGCATGGGTGCTGCTAATTATGAGGCGGGGTAAAAGCCAAATGTCCCTCACCCCAAACCCAAATGGGCTTAGCCACAGGCAAATGGCTGCGGTTCTATTCGCCCCATACAGGCGTTTAATGCAACCATTGATAGAATTATCTAAACAGCCATTTTGCCTGTATATGGACGGCTAAAAGCGTCACACGGCATACTGCAAATTAAGGGATACCTACCCGGAAATTTCGGGGAAGGGTCTAATCAGATCCCCCTTTGTCATTATGCTGGTGGCAATACTGACTTACATAGATAACCACAGATATAAGAAATAGCCGTCCTGCGCTCTGCAAAGTTTAGGAACGGCCATTCTTAGCCAATTACTTTATAACGCCGGGTCGGGTGAGTGGCTTCACCTTCCGGCGCCCTTGTTAAACATATTATAAACCACCCCATGGATTTTGCAACCATTAATTTCAAAATGCCCCGGTACGCCAATACCAGAGCCTTTCAGATAGATACCATAAGGGATTATGATATACCTAACATTGAACAAAA